>JABCZH010000002.1 GCA_013289795.1 Acidobacteriota bacterium | reverse complement strand
CCCATCGGACTAACAGACAGCCAAGGGAAGAACTGGTCGTGATTGGCACTCGCCGGGGCTACCGGCACGGGCTTGGACCAAGTGCTGCCCCCATCGGTGGAATGGATGACCTGCACTCGCAGGTATGTGCCCGTCCAGTTATACATCACCACGTACAGACTCCCCGCGTACGGTCCGTCGCTGTTGTCCACCCCGATCGCAGGATAGTTGTCAACTGAAACCGTGGTATTCGGCAAGGTCCACTCAAAAGGCATCGTCACTATCGTCATTAAGTTCGGGGTGGACCACGTATTGCCGCCATCGGTTGATTTCGAGAACACCATATAGGCTCGGCTATTGTTGCAGCCCGCGTCCAACCCGCTACCAGGGCAATATAGCCAAGTGAGGTACACGGTTCCATCCTTGCCGATGGTGAGGGCCGTGAAGGTATCTTCGGCGGGCGAGGTCTGTGTTGGTGCCACAGCCACGGCTTTCCAGTTCGTCCCACGATCAGTGGAGTGGGAAACTACCACTTGGTTCTTGTTTTGGAGTGGTTCGTTGAGAACCACGGCTGAAACATACAGGTTGTTAGCATACGGGCTCTGCGCACTCCTATCGACTGCCAGCGAGGCATAAAGGGGTTGGCGGTACATGTTGGGGCTACCTAAAGCTATCCTTGGAGGGCTCCAATTAACCCCGTCGCTGGATTTCTGAAGCGCGATCAGGCCGTAACCCAAGCCCTCGCTGTCGCCGTACCCGTCTGCGATATAGGCGACACCGTTCAAATCGTAGCCAACCATGGGCTCGCCTCCGGGTATGTATAGGCGTTCGCGAGTGTTGATCCCGGGCATGCAATGGACGCTCCATGTTGAACCTCCGTCTTGGGAAACGTGGAACCCGGAGTAGGAACAATTAAAATCCACGCTGCCGAGCAACAAGTGGTTCGAATTTAGCGGATCAGCGGCGATGGGCGCGTCGATCACCTCAGCGCCCCCTTCAGAAGCTTGCGTTGGCGGCAGTACGCAAGGCGCGGGCGAGCAGGAGATCGGATCGAGACGGACAGTGCTGCGTGTCTGCGCGCTGGCATATCCGAGCAGCAACGAAGCCGCCGAGAAGAAAAGGATCGCGGTGGCCCCTATGCGTAACATCGATGTGCCCTCGTCTCCTTCTCCGCCTGCCTCAGTGCAGGCGGATGCCGCCGGCTACGTCTTGCAGGTACTCTCCCCTGGGCGATCCAGAGACAACCGGCTAAGAACGTCGTCTATGAGTGGAGAGAATTGGAAGATCGACCAGCACTGTGGGACGAAGCGAATGCCTTAGCCGGTCTGTCGCAGCCAGTGTGGCCCTCGCCCCTGAGCGTGTCAACAACGAAAGTAAGCCCAGAACGGGTCGTGGCAAGTCTAGGCCTACTCATCGAACCCCGCGGTGGGTGGGGCAACCTGCCTGCCGTTACTTCTGTGCAAAAGATTGTCAGTTTGGCCCTTGCGCGAAATCGGGTGTGGAGGATACCATTTAGGTGTTCCCTAGTGGCTGCGCTTCCTAGCGAGCCTCCCGCGCCGCTTAGCTCGAGGCGCCTGAAACGGACAAAGATCATTCACCTGAGAAGTGGGCAGCAGCCGGTTTCTAAATGCGTCCCGTGCACAAGCGCACGAGGCCAAATACTACCCCGGACGTGCAAACGAATACGCTGCAATCGAGTCTGACAGCCAGGACAGAGGCAGCACAAAACAAAGAGAAACGATTATGAATGTTGGACCTGGAGGTCCCTCCCGCGGCGGAGGGAGAGGCAGACGGCGGCGCGGGCGGCGCCCCTCGAATCAAAGTGGGCCGATTGGCAGTCGCGACCGGCAACACAGCGGCATCTACACCGCTCCGATGGACCACAACTACAGAAGCGGCGGGATGGGTGGCGACAAGGGGCCCAGAGGCCGTGGACGTCCTGGCTTTGGGCCGTCGTATGCGCCGGTAGAACCCGAGCCGCTGCCTCCGAGTGAAGACGCCACGTCGCGCATTTTTGCCTTCGTTGACGACTTGTTCTTTCAGGCAAAAATCCAGGAGACGGCGCGCAAGCTCAACGTCAAAATGGAATTCGTGAAGACGGACAAGGAACTGGCAGAGAAGATGAAGCAGAATGGGGAAGAGAAACCTTCGCTGATCATCTTCGACCTGAACAGCGTCAGCGCGAAGCCCTTAATTCTGATCCCTAAACTCAAAGCCAAGCTCAAGAAGGGAACTTCGATTATTGGGTTTCTTTCGCACGTGCAGGGCGATTTGAAGCAGAAGGCACACGAAGTCGGCTGCGACATGGTGCTGCCGCGCTCGGCGTTCTCGCAGAACTTGCCGCAACTGTTACGGCGTCATGGCGCTCCCGAGGGGGAAGCGACGGGAAGCTAGGCGCAGGGCGTTAACGCTCTTGAGTTCTCGCCTATCCCGGAGGCCATTGCAGGCCCCGGCCTCCGATCAAATGCACGTGCAAGTGGAAGACTGACTGACCGGCTCGCGGACCGACGTTGAGCACGGTGCGGTAGCCGTCCTCGATGCTGCGCTGGCGGGCAATGTTGGCGGCGGCGAGATGGCAGAGGCCGATGAGTTCGCTGTCCTCACCACGGGCTTCCTTCAATCCGCGGATGTGCTTCTTGGGAACTACCAGCACATGCGTGGGGGCCTGCGGGTTGATGTCTTCAAACGCGTATGTGTGCTCGTCTTCGTAGACTTTCTTCGAGGGGATTTCGCCGCTGATGATGCGGCAGAACAGACAATCGTTCATGGCACGTCCGTGATCTGAATTTGGGCCTTGCTAATTTCGGGCCCGACAACCCGGGGGAGGATGCTGACCGCAATACCCGACTACTTGCGGTAAAAACTAAACGCAGACAGCATAACACCGTCTTGGGTTTAGCCGCAGATTTTCACTGAGGAACGCAGATCTAGCAAGGTTTAGCCGCTGATTTTCGCTGATGACCGCAGATCCAGCAAGAGCAACGACTCTGGTTAACCCAGTCGAACTAATCCAATCGAACTAATCTTGTCGACCTTATCTAGGTGAAACCTAATCTAGGCGAACCAGGAAGATGTCGCCTTCCGAAGTGTGGGTACTGTGAGCGACTTCCTCGGCACGCTTGCGGTCGTCGTCCTGCACTCGTACACGCACCCACCAATCTCCGACTGGACTGCCAAAGCACTGAACTTTGGCGGTTTGATAGCGATGAGATAAGTGGTCTCTCAGTTTATCCGCATTGTGTTCTTTCTCGAAGGCGCCGATCTGCACGGCCCAGCGTCCACCGTGGTTGAGAGGGACTGGAGTGCGCAAAACTTCGAGGCGAACCATGGCGACGCCGGCTCCCCAAACGTCCACTTTCTTCGCGGCGGCTTGTGAAAGGTCGAGAATGCGGCCGGACACGAAGGGTCCGCGATCGGTAATCTCGACTACTGCTGAACGTCCGGTCTTCAGGTTGGTTACGCGCACGGTCGAGCCCAGCGGAAGGGTCCGGTGGGCTGCGGTCATGGCATGCATATCGTAGACTGCGCCGTTAGAACTGCGGCGGCGGTTATAAGGGGCGCCATACCAACTGGCCAGGCCGGTCTCGACGAAGAGAGACTTCCCGTGGCTGGGCGATGCTTCATGGAGTTCCTCATCGCGGGCGGCTGGCGTCGAGGCCGGTTGGGAGTCAGAATCCTCCGGCGACTCGTTCGCCGGTTCATTGCTGGCGATGGCGGGTGGAGGAGGCACGTCGATCCTGGCATGTTTGGGGCCGCCGCAAGCGGTCAACAGGGAAGACGAGACACAGATAAGGGCGCAGACGCAGGATAGCGCGAGCGGACGGCTCACTTTTTCTCCGGATGAGTCTCCATGTAATCGGCCAACCGGGCCAGCTTTTCGGCCGCGATGCGGAGGGCCTTGGTGGAGTGCTGGCGGACGGCCGGGACCACTTCCGCGTTCAGATAATCGACCAGTTCCGCAGTTTCTTTCTCCAGGGTGGTTGCAACGTCGTTGATGGATTGATTGAGGCGTGATGAGGCCTCTTCCACCTTGCGGTTGAAGTCGTTCATGGCGATTCCTCGTGAGGGCGAAAACAGCCACTCGTGGTTTGCGGACACCAGGCTGGGCTATTATTTCGCGCTCGCGAGCGAGGGTCAATGGGGAGCATCCCCGCATACACTGTAGCGGGCAGACTGGGGCGGGCTGCTCTCACAGTACAATGCCGGAAGGTTATGAGGCGCGAGAAGAGCAGCTTGCTGATGACTTTCGATGGAAGCCGTTTTCGGGGACGATTGCTCGGGTGGTTTGATAAGCATAAGCGTGATCTGCCGTGGCGGCGGGACCGTGATCCTTATCGAGTATGGGTGTCAGAAGTCATGCTGCAGCAGACTCGTGTGGCCGCGGTGTTGGACCACTACAAGAGATTTCTGCGGCGGTTCCCGAACATAGAAAAACTGGCCAGAGCGCGGGAAGCTTCGGTGCTGGCGGCTTGGAGCGGGCTCGGCTACTACCGACGGGCGCGCATGCTACATGCGGCGGCGAAGAGGGTGGTCAAGGACTCGGGCAGGTTCCCGGCGACAGCTGCGCAGTTGCGCGAACTTCCTGGAATCGGCCGCTATACGGCAGCGGCGATTGCCAGCATCGCGTTTGACGAGCCAGTTGCGGTGGTGGACGGGAACGTGGAGCGGGTTTTGCAGCGGCTGCTGGGAAAGCGAATCGGGGGGGAATGGTTGTGGCGGGCTGCGCAAGAGGTGCTAGACCCCGGCCGGCCGGGCGACTTTAATCAGGCGATGATGGAGTTGGGCGCGACTGTGTGCCTGCCACGGCAGCCGAAATGTGCGGAGTGTCCAGTTTCGCGGATGTGCGCTACGCGGGGGGAGTTGTCGGCTCGCGCACCCGGGATTCGTCAGACGAAGCGGGAAATCAACTATGCGCTGGATCGCCGCAACGGGTCGATATTTCTGGTGAAGCGTCCGGCAACGGCATCTTTAATGCCGGGGATGTGGGAGTTGCCCGAGATTTCGGGCGCAAGGGGCCAGGCCCAGCCGAGCTTGAGCCTGCGCCATTCCATCACGGTAACTGATTACCAGGTGGGAGTGTTGGAAGGAGCGGCGGCTGAGGAGACTACGGGCCGTTGGATAGCGAAATCCCGGCTCTCGACGTTACCATTGACGGGGCTCGCGCGGAAAATCCTGCGTGCCACTAAAGTCATCTAACATAAGTGGTTCTCATGGCTGCAAAATGAAGAACTGGTTTGGGAGCATTTTCGGAGGAAAGCGTATGGCTGCATTAACCGTGGGAACGCGGGCGCCGGATTTCACCCTGCCCACCATGGATGGTAAGCAATTCTCGTTGAAGGAGGCGCTGGCTCGCGGGCCGGTGCTGGCGGCGTTCTTCAAGATTTCCTGCCCGGTGTGCCAGTTTGCGTTTCCGTACCTGGAGCGCATTTATGAAGCTTACGGCCACCGGAACGTGGCCATGGTTGGCATTTCGCAGAACGAGAGAAAGGCGACGGCGTCGTTCATCAAGGAATATGGAATCACGTTTCCGGTGCTGCTGGATGACACCAACACCTATCCGGCTTCGAATGCTTATGGCTTGACGAATGTCCCTTCGCTGTTCTGGATCGCGCCTGACGGACGGATCGAGATTTCGAGCGTGGGCTGGAATCGCAACGAGATCGACGAGATCAACCAGAAGGCGGGTGCTACCTCAGGGAAAAAGCCAGCGAGCATATTCCATCCGGGTGAGAATGTGCCCGAGTTCCGGGCTGGTTGAGGGTCCAAGAACTGACCCGCGGTCGCGGGTCAAAACGACACAAGGTTGGGCGAGTTCCCGTAGACTAGTTCGAGTTCATCGTCATCCACCAATTTGACCTTAGGAGCTTTCGCGGATGCGCAAGGGCGTTTTCGTGCTTCTTGTACTGTTCGTAATTGCCGGTTTCTCCGCTGCACAGGCGGCCCAAAAATCATCGAGTCCATCGGCTGTGTCAACACGATTGCCAGGCACAGCGATTGCTGCGATGCAGCGGATCAATCCCGAACGCATTCGCGCGCACGTGCGCTACCTGTCGCATGACCTGCTAGAAGGCCGCGGCACGGGAGCGCGCGGTGGCGATATTGCCGCGGAATATATTGCCACCCAATTTGCACTCGAGGGGCTCAAGCCAGCCGGTGACAACGGTACTTTCATGCAGAAAGTGCCGATGGTGGGCGTCACCCCGGATCCGCAAACCACTTTTTCCCTGGTTTCAGCCAAACATGCTGCGATCAACCTGAAGGCGCTCGATCAGTACGTGGCTTATGACCAGACTCAGCAGCCGCAGTCGGAGGTCGATGCGCAAATCGTTTATGTGGGTTATGGAATCGAAGCGCCGGAATACAAGTGGGACGACTACAAAGGCGTGGATGTGCGCGGCAAGGTGCTGCTGATGCTGGTGAACGAGCCACCCTCAGACGACGTGAAATTCTTCAAGGGCAAAGCGCTGACCTACTATGGCCGCTGGACGTATAAGTATGAGGAAGCAGCTCGTAAAGGGGCGGTGGGCGCAATTCTCATTCACCAAACCGAAATGGCCAGCTATCCCTGGGAAGTGGTGCGCAACTCGAATTCCGGGGAGAAGTCGTTTTTGAAACTGGAAGGCGGACCGGTGTTGAAGGCGGCTTCATGGATTCACTTTGATGCGGCTAAGACCCTGGCCGAGATCGCGGGCATGGATCTGGCACAAATGCTGGTTGATGCGCGCTCGCCAGACTTTCATCCGGTGGCGCTATCGGTGAAGTTGAAAGCACATATGGTGAGCAGGGTGCGTCCGTTTGAATCGAACAATGTGCTCGCCATGCTGCCGGGGTCTGATCGCAAGCTGAAGACGGAAGCGGTGATGTACACGGCGCATTACGATCATCTGGGCATTCGCCCTGATATGCCGGGCGACAACATTTACAACGGGGCGAAGGACAATGCTACGGGCTGCGGGATTCTGCTGGAAGTCGCGCGGGCATATGCGGAGGCACTGACGCGGCCGGCCCGGACGATTCTCTTTGCTTCTGTAACCGCAGAGGAGCAAGGGTTGCTTGGATCGGAATATCTGGGCAAACATCCACCGATTCCTGCAAGCAAGATCAGTCTGGATATGAACTACGATGACGTGCCACCGTTGGGTTCGCCGGAGGAAGTGGAAGTTTCAGGCGCGGAGCGGACGACGTTCTATCCCGTGATCACGGTGATGGCGAAAACTTTCCGACTGGCGATCCGCCCCGATTCGCGCCCCGAGGCTGGACACTACTATCGTTCCGACCATTTCAGTCTGGCGCGGGTGGGAATTCCGGCCTTCTCCATCAACGAGGGTGTGAAGTACAAAGGCCACGATGCGGCCTGGGGCCAGGCACAAGCTGACGAATATACCGCGAAACACTACCACCAGCCGAGCGACGAATACAGTCCTGACATGGACTTCATCGGCGATGCGGTGATGGCGCGGTTCGGATTCGCGCTGGGCTGGATGGCGGCGACACAGTTAAAGGAAGTGGGCTGGCTGAAGGGCGACGAGTTCGAGGCGGCGCGGATGAAGAGCGCTGGCGGGATTGAGTAGCTGCCAGAAAAGCTTGAACCACAGAGGACACAGAGGATCACGGAGGTAAAATCCGGTTATGATCAGCCTTCCATCACTTTGAGGGCAGGACTCACAATCAGCGGGGCTTCAGTTGCTTTCTGAACATCTTCTGCGGTTAGGCCGGGCGCGGTTTCTTCGAGCAGCAGACCTTTCGGCGTCACCTGGATGACGGCCATGTCGGTGACGATGGTGTTCACCACGCCGACGCCCGTCAGCGGCAGCGTGCATTTCTTCAGAATCTTGGGTTCACCTTCGCGGGTGGTGTGTTCCATGGCGATGATCACACGGCGCGCCCCAGCGACTAAGTCCATGGCCCCGCCCATGCCTTTCACCATCTTTCCAGGGATCATCCAATTGGCAAGATTGCCTTTTTCATCGACCTCCATGGCACCTAGAACGCTGAGGTCGATGTGGCCGCCACGAATCATGGCGAAGGAGTCGGCACTGGAAAAATAAGCGGTGCCGGGGAGTTCGCTCACGGTTTCTTTGCCGGCGTTGATGAGGTCGGCATCTTCCTCGCCTTCGACCGGATAGGGGCCTATGCCGAGCATGCCGTTTTCGCTTTGCAGGATGACGTCCATGCCCGGCGGCACGTGATTCGCCACTAGAGTGGGCATTCCGATGCCGAGGTTCACGTAGAATCCATCGCACAGTTCGCGGGCTATGCGCTTGACGATGCGCTCGCGCTTGTCGATGTCTTTGCCGGGCTTAGTAACGGTCATTGGTCGTTGGTCCTCGGTCGTCGGTCTTTGGTTTAACGTCGGTCCACAGTCGCGGCCCTGTTCTCAGAGAGAAAGGCCAACGACCGACGACTAACGACTAACGACTAACGACCAACGACGGGTCTCACGGTTCTCTTCTCAATTCTCTTTTCGAACAATTCTCCCTTGAAGATCCGTTTTACGTAGACGCTGGGAGTGTGCACAAGGTCCGGCTCGAGTTCGCCGGGTTCCACCAGATGCTCGACTTCTGCGATGGTAACCTTGGCCGCGGTTGCCATCATGGGATTGAAGTTGCGGGCGGTCTTGCGGTAAGCCAGGTTGCCCCACTTGTCGCCCTTCCAGGCTTTCACCAAGGCGAAATCGGCTTTCAGCGCATGCTCCATCACGTAGGTGCGGCCGTCGAATTCGCGGGTTTCTTTCTTTTCGGCCACGATCGTCCCCACGCCTGTAGGAGTGAAGAATGCGGGGATGCCGGCGCCGCCGGCGCGGATGCGCTCGGAAAACGTGCCTTGAGGCACGAGATCTAACTCGATCTTGCCCTGCAAGACCATCTGTTCCAGCAGTTTGTTCTCGCCCACGTAGGTCCCGATGTGTTTGCGAATCTGTCCTGCCGAGAGCAGGAGCCCCATGCCGAGGCCGTCGACGCCGACATTGTTGCTGATGGTAGTGAGGTTCTTTACTCCCTTGCGCACCAGGGCGCGAATTAAATTCTCGGGGATGCCGCACAGACCGAAACCGCCGACCATGATGACAGCGCCGTCGAATACGTCGCGGATGGCTTCATCGGCATTGGGAACGACTTTGTGCACAAAGAAAGATTCTAAATGAAAAGCTTACATGGAGGACACGATGCGTCCCTGGCATGGGGCACGATGAGGTCAGATTGATTGAACCCAGTTCTCAGTTCCCAGTTCCCAGTTCTCAGATCAGTTCTTCGGAGCTTTTCGCAACTCGCGGGCGCGCTCGAACTCCATCGCCAGTTCCCGGCTATCAAGATTTTCGCGGATGTGAGCCAGACGCTGTTCCAGTTTGGAGATGGCATCTTGCAGATGCTTCTTGTTGGTGAGCGCGATGTCGCGCCACATCGAGTATGGACTGCTGGCAGTGCGAGTCATCTCTCGCAGAGCGCGACCGCCGGCTTCGAGCAGAGGAGCCTCCTGGCCGTATTCATCGACTAGAGTTGCCGCCAGCGCGGTGGAGATCATCTGCGGCAGATGGCTGATCCAGGCGCAGAGCCGGTCATGCTCGGCGGCGTCGAGGCTGGCGATGCGGGCGCCGATTCTGTCCACCCAATCGAGGAATTCTCCGCTCAGGCCTTCGTAGAGTTTCTGTCCGCGGACCGGAGTCACAAACCAGGCGGCTTGCTGGAACAGGTCGGCATCGGCAAACTCGATGCCGGACTGTTCCTTTCCTGCCATGGGATGTCCGGCGAGAAAACGGGTGCCGGCGTTCTTGCCGAACACGGCTTTGGCCTGGTTCAACACTTCGCCCTTGGTACTGCCTACATCCGTCAGCAGAGTCTTCTGGGGAAGCGCCGGACCGAGGCGATGAATGAGGTCGATGATTCCTAACACCGGCGTTGCCAGCACAATCACCTGGCTGCCGCGAGTCGCCTCAAAGGGATGCGCAAAGCCTTCGTCGATTGCGCCGCGAACGAGCGCGCGGTCGAGCACCGCGGGACGATCACAGCCGACGATGCGGCCGGTGAAACCCTGTTTGCGGAGCGCCAGAGAAAATGAGCCGCCGATCAGGCCGACGCCGACGATGGTGAATTGACGGATGGGCATTAGCCAATCTTGCCGCCAATTTCTTCCTGTTGAATTTGGCGCATGATGTCCATAATGCGCTGGTAAATGCTGAACAGTTCATGATCGCGCAGCGGGCCACGATTGGCGCGGCGCACGTTCTCAAACACGGTTTGTTCGCGATCCGGTTCGTAGATGGGCATACCGGCGCCGCGTTTGAGCCTGCCGATCTCGTGTGCAGCCTGCGCCCGCTGGCTCAAGAGCTCCACCAGCCTACGGTCCAGATCATCGATTTGTTTGCGCAGTTCGGAGATGTCCATAGGCTCAGTCCAGTAGCTGTCTCACAAATTCTGCCACAGACTTGGCTTCGTTGCTGGGGTTGCTCTCGATGATCTGCACGATTGCGCTACCGACAACCGCGGCGTCAGCGAACTTTCCCACCGCGGCGAACTGGGCTGCGGTCGAGATGCCGAAGCCGACCGCCACCGGCAGCCTGGTGTATTTGCGCAGGCGTTGAACCAGCTTCTTTGCGTCTTGAGCCATCTCCTGACGGGCGCCGGTTACACCGGTGCGGGAAACGGCGTACACAAATCCTCGGGAGACATCGGCAATCCGTTTCAGTCGGGCGTCGGTGCTGGTGGGAGCGGCCAGGAAAATCGTGGCCAGTTCACGGCGTCGCATTTGGAGGAGGTAGTCCTCAGCTTCTTCCACCGGCAGGTCGGTAACGAGCGCACCGTCAATGCCTGCATCTTGCACCGCGCCAGCGAAGTTCTCGATGCCCATGCGCAGAATCGGATTCAGGTAGGAAAAGATGATAAGTCCAGCCTGTGATTGTCGGCGAATTTCTTTACCGAGCTCGATCACTTGGCCCAGCGAAGTGGCGTGGCGAAGGGCGCGCTGGCTGGCGCGCTGGATGACCGGCCCGTCGGCCAGGGGATCGCTGAAGGGTACGCCCAGCTCGATCACGCTGGCGCCGGCGGCGATGCTTGCCAGAGCGATGTCGCGGCTGGTCGCGAGGTCGGGATCGCCGCAGGTGATGTAAGCGATGAGAGCAGGGTGGGTTTGAAAAGAGATGGGCATCTTGGCGGCGGCTTCAATCTTCAATCCAAGTTCAGATTCTCCCTCAAAATCCCAATGTCTTTGTCACCGCGCCCGGAAATGTTTACGATCACGACCTCCGACCTCTTCATCTTTGGGGCGCGCTTTATCGCTTCCGCCACGGCGTGGGCGGACTCGAGCGCAGGAATAATGCCTTCGGTGCGTGCCAGGAGGGTGCAGGCTTCGAGGGCTTCGGCGTCCGACGCAGATACGTATTCGGCGCGGCCGGAATCCTTTAGCCCGGCGTGCTCTGGGCCGATGGAGGGATAATCGAGTCCGGCGGATACGGAATGGGTAGTGGCGACCTGGCCGTTTTGATCTTGCAGCAAGTATGAAAACGTTCCTTGCAAGACGCCGGGCGATCCTCCCTGAAATCGGGCAGCGTGTTCGCCCAGTGCGTGACCGCGCCCTCCAGCCTCTACACCGATCAGCTTCACCCGCTTGTCTTTGATGAAGTCGTAAAAGATCCCGATGGAATTGGATCCGCCGCCGACGCAAGCGATGATTGCCGCCGGCAGCTTGGCTTCGGCTTGGAGAATCTGGGCTCGCGCTTCGCGGCCGATGACGCGGTGAAAGTCGCGCACCATGGTGGGATATGGGTGCGCGCCGAGAACGCTACCCAAAAGATAATGCGTGGTGCGGACGTTGGTGACCCAGTCGCGCATGGCTTCGTTGATGGCGTCTTTCAGGGTGCGCGAGCCGGAATCGACTCCCCGCACCTCCGCTCCCAGCAGGCGCATACGGAACACATTGAGCTCCTGGCGGCGCATGTCTTCCGTGCCCATGTAGACGACACATTCGAATCCGAACAGCGCGCAGACGGTGGCCGTGGCTACGCCGTGTTGACCAGCGCCGGTTTCGGCGATGATTCTGCGTTTGCCCATGCGCTCGGCGAGGAGCGCTTGGCCGAGGCAGTTGTTGATCTTGTGCGCGCCGGTGTGAAGAAGGTCTTCGCGCTTGAGATAGATCTTCGCGCCACGAAGTTTTTCGGTGAGGCGGCGAGCGAGAAATAGCGGTGTGGGGCGTCCGGCGTAGGTTTTCAGAAGCTCCTGGAGGCGCTGGCGGAACTTGAGGTCGCGCTTCGCCTTATCGTATGCGCGCTCCAGTTCATCGAGCGCGGCCATCAGGGTCTCGGGAACGTAGCGACCGCCGTAGGGGCCGAAGCGGTCTGGCTGTTTTCGTTTTGTGATGGTAGCGGTGGCCATTACGCTTCCTGGTCGGCGTGTCGCACGGCAGCTATGAAGGCGCGGACTTTATCCGCATCTTTCTTGCCTGGACGCGCTTCTACGCCGGAGGACACATCCACTCCCCAGGGTTTCAGTATACGCATGGCTTCAGAGACGTTTGTCAGGGTGAGGCCGCCGGCGACGACCACGCGGAAGTCTTGCTGAAGTGCGTGGGCCAGAGAAACGGCTCTATGCCAGTCGAAAGTCTTGCCGGTTCCTCCCGGCTGCGAATTGGTGCCGGCGTCGAGGAAGATCGCCGCGATACTCTCCTTCACGTCCTGATACCAGGCTAAACTCTGGAGTCTGTCCCGGTCATCCAGGAGTTCGTTCGCGCGCAGCACGATGTATTTGGACGAGGTGAAGCCTAGCTTGCCGCCTTCCCCCCAATGAGAATGTGGAAACTTTATGTGCAACTGGATCCCGCTCAGACCTGCGGCCTCGGCGACACTCTCCATTTCGTCGAGAGTTTCGTTCACGAAGACTCCGACCTTCTCTATCTTTGGCGGCAATTGACGAACGATGTCGCGCACGGCTTCCGCCGTGACGTGTCTCGGACTCTTTTCATAGAACACAAATCCCAGCGCGTCTGCACCAGCGTCGGCTGCGGTTAGCGCATCCTGCAGATTCGTGATTCCGCAAATCTTTACCCAAGTCATAGAAACAGCTTCTAGCTTTTAGCTCCTAGCTTCCAGCTTGTGCGAGCAGAGTACAAAGGGCATCTCCCGGGGATTTCACTTTCATCAGCGATTCACCAATCAGAAATGCCTGGTAGCCCGCTGCTCTGAGACGCGCGATGTCCTTTCCATTCTGGATGCCGCTTTCGGCGACTGATAGGACGTTTCTTGGCATCAGGGTGGCCAGGCGAAAAGCTGTATTCAGATCGACGGTGAAGGTTCGCAAATCGCGGCTGTTAACGCCGATCAGGTCACATCCTGTGTTGATTGCGCGTTCCAGTTCTTTCTCGTCATGTACCTCACAGAGCACGTCGAGGCTGTTATGCCTCGCCTTCCTGGCCAGGGTCCCCAGCTCGGTTTGCGACAACGCCGCCACAATCAGCAATATCGCATCGGCATGGCTGGCGCGAGCTTCCAGTAACTGGAATTCATCCACGATGAAGTCCTTTCTCAGGCAGGGAAGATTGGTCGCTGACGATGCCAGTTGCAGGTTCTGCAACGAGCCTTGAAAGAACTCGGCATCGGTGAGAATGGAAAGCGCCGCGGCCCCGGCCGCTTGGAGTTCTGCGGCCAGACTTGCAGGATTGAAATCAGCACGAATGAGACCACGAGAAGGCGATGCTTTCTTCAGTTCGGCGATGACCGCCGGCCCGGTGTGGCTTCGTTCGTCCAACGCCTGCCGAAAGCCGCGCGGGATGTACTGTTGAGCTTGCCTCTCAAGTTCCCGCAAGTCAGCCGAGCACCGGGCTTCGGATACTTTCCGGCGGGTGGCAGCAACAATCTGGTCGAGGCTGGCGGGCATAGTGACTCCCGAATGCTCGGGAGGTCATTGTTAGATGAGTGGTGCCATCGAAGGGACTCGAACCCCCACACCCTTGCGGGTACATGGACCTGAACCATGCGCGTCTGCCAATTCCGCCACGATGGCAAAAATATTGGGCGACGGCCCTTGCGGGCCATCCGTCAGGAAGAACTACTATTCTACAGGCTGCCGCGGGCTGTTACCAAGTCTAGCCTTCCAATTTCGCGGTCATGGTGATGTTGGCTTTGAGCACCTTCGATACCGGACATCCGCTCTTGGCGTTGTCGGCGGCCTTCTGGAACGCAGCCTGATCCGCGTTGGGGACGTGGCCTACGACATCCAGATGAACCGCGGTGATGGTCCAGCCTGAGTCAAGTTTTTCCATGGTCAGCGTGGCCGCGGTCTCGATGCTCGAGGCCGTAAGATTCGCGGTGCCTAGCTGCACCGACAGCGCCATGGAGAAGCAGGCCGCATGCGCCGCCGCAATCAGTTCCTCGGGGTTGGTTCCGGGGGTGTTTTCAAAACGTGTGGTAAAGGAATAGGGAGTGTTGGTCAACACGCCGCTGGCGGAGGAAACTGATCCCTTGCCGTCCTTGAGCCCGCCCTTCCAGATCGCACTGGCTTTGCGTTGCATTCGTATCTCCTATTTTGTGAAGTTTTATGACCCATCTATTGTAGATGGAAGTGGTGGATGTGTCAGGAGAGCAGCAGTCAGCACCAGCAGTTAGCATTTAGCCATGCGGCGTTCGTTAAGGGCCCCCGAACTAGAGGAGCCAAATGCCCAGTGCTAAATGCCAAGTGCTGGTTTTTAGTAGAAATCCGAACAGCTTAGGTAGAAGCCGCAGCGTGGACAGCTCAGCTTGCAGCGATGCTCTTTGAGTTGCGCGGAACAGTTGGGGCAGAAGCTGGAAGCGGTCAGAGTAGCCGAGAGCTTCAGAGTTTCTGGTAAGGCCTGGGCAGTTGCTGCCGGGGGGCGAGGCTCACTCATAAGCGAAAAACTACCACTGGGATGGTTGAGAAGCAATGACAATTCGGACACCGATATTTGCCACGGTGGGCTAGAATGCGTATTGCCGGGGACAACGACTATGTTTTTCGAACAGTTCTACCTGGGATGTCTGGCGCACGCCTCTTACATGCTGGCGTCCGAGGGCGAGGCGGTCGTCGTCGATCCTCAGCGGGATGTGGAGATTTATCTGAAGGCTGCCGAGGATCAGCAGGCAAAGATTCGCCACATTTTTGAAACTCACCTTCACGCCGACTTCGTTTCTGGGCATAAAGAGCTGGGGGTGCGCACCGGTGCAAGCATCTATATGGGCGCGAGTGCCGGCGCGGCGTTCCCCCACGTCGGCGTGCGAGATGGATTTGAGATACGGGTGGGCAAGGCGCGAATCTCGGTGCTGGAAACTCCCGGACATACGCCGGAGAGTGTCTGTCTGGTGATCACCGACGAGGAGAAATCTCTCAAGCCGTGGGCAGTGCTGACCGGCGATACGTTGTTCCTAGGTGATGTCGGCCGTCCCGATCTTTCGAAGATGCACACGCCGCAGCAACTGGCAGGGTTGCTTTACAACAGCCTGCATAACAAGTTGCTGAAACTGTCGGATGATGTGCTGGTGTATCCGGCGCACGGTGCCGGTTCGCTTTGTGGACGAAACATGCGGGCTGAGCGTTCATCAACCATCGGAACCGAGCGGCTGACCAACTACGCGTTGCAGATCACGAGCAGGGAAGAGTTCGTTCGGCAATTGACGGAGAATTTGCCGGCGCGTCCGGAATATTTCTTGCAGGACGCGGAGATCAATCGTGCGGGGGCTTCGTCGCTCTCGGAACTGCCGGCGTTGAAGCCAATTTCGGCGGCCGAATTGAAGGCACTGCTCGATGATGGCGTAATTGCACTCGATGTCCGCACTGGTGAGCAGTTTGCCGCGGGCCATGTCCCGGGGTCGATCAACATCGGCCTTTCCGGTCAGTTTGCTACCTGGGCAGGCACGGTGCTGGGATTGTCGGCGCGACCGGTGCTGATTGCAGAATCGCCGGAACAGTTGTCCGAGGCGCGGCTGCGGCTGGCTCGCGTGGGAATCGAAGATGCTCGCGGATATTTGAAGGACGGCATTGCCGACTGGAAGCAGGCAGGGTTCACGCTTGCGGAGACGCCACAGATTTCGGTGCAGGATCTTCGGCGACGCTTACACGCCGACCAATCACGTGTACTCGATGTTCGGCGCGAGCCGGAATGGCAGGCGGGGCACCTCGAGGAAGCGGCGTGGTGGCCGCTGGATAATTTCAAGGTTGCTGCGCCGGAGATCGACCACGATGCGCCGGTGGCGGTGCATTGCAAGAGCGGTTATCGCAGCATGATTGCGTGCAGCCTGCTACAACGCGCTGGGTTTCGCAACGTCACCAATGTGGTCGGCGGATTTGACGCATGGTTGCTGGCGGATTTGCCCGTCGAACGCGAGAAGCCTGTGGTGGCGTAGCTCTCCTACCAAATTCTGCACACATTGGCTGCAGGTTTCACCATGGGCTGGTCCGATTTGCAGGAAAATGCCTGCGCGAATTCGGGCATATTCACGACGACTCCGTTAATGCGATAGCGTGCCGGTGAGTGCGGATCGGTCATGGCGCGCACGCGCATATCCTCGGGACGTTCGTTGGCGCAATCCCACTGAGCGAATCCGATGAAGAAACGTTGCTCCGGGGTGAGGCCGTCGATGGGCTGAAGGTCTCTGTTCTTGGTGGCAGCTTTCCAGGCCATGTATGCCAGAATCTCGCCGCCGAGATCGGCGACGTTTTCACCGAGTGTCAGCTTGCCATCGACGTGAACATCCTCGACCGAAACATAGGCTGAATATTGATCGTCCACGCACTTGGTGCGGATGTCGAATTCCTCGCGGTCTGCCTTGGTCCACCAATCTTTCAGATTTCCCCTGGCATCGAACTGACTGCCTTCGTCGTCGAAGCCGTGTGTGAGTTCGTGGCCAACGGTGCCGCCGGTGTCGCCATAGTTGGGAGCGTCGTCCATTTTCGGGTCATAGAGCGGCGGCTGCAGCACGCCGGCAGGGAAGTTGATGTCGTTCATCTGCGGATTGTAGTAAGCGTCAACCGTGGGAGCGGTAATGTCCCATTCGCCGTGGTCAACAGGTTTGCCGATTTTGTTGATGTCGCGGCGGCCCTCGAACTGATGTGCCCGCTCGACGTTGCCGGCGAAATCGTCGCGCACGATCTTTACCGAGCTGTAGTCGCGCCACTTGTCGGGATAACCGATCTTGTTGCGAATACCGGCCAGCTTGACCAGCGCCTGCTGCTTGGTTTCAGGGCTCATCCATCCGAGCGCCCGGATGCGTTGTCCCATCGCGTCTTCGATGCCTTGCACCATATCGAGCGTGCTCTTTTTGAGTTCAGGAGAGAAGGCTTTGGCCACATAGACCTGCCCCAGCGCCTCTCCCAGGCCATAGTTGACGTACTGCACGCAGCGTTTCCAGCGCGGCTGCTGCTCTTTCGCGCCCCGCAGGTACTTGCGGTAGAACTCGAAGTTTTCGTCCACGAACTTCGAAGAAAGATATGGCGAGGATGTGTCGGCCACATGGAAACGCAAATAGGTTTTCCAACTGTCGACCGGTTCAGAGGACAAGAGCGCGTTCAGTTCTTTGATGAACTCGGGCGCGTCTACGTTGAGAATGGGAAACTGCGGGTATTCGGCTTCGCGGTAGAAAGCGGGCCAATCAAAGTTCGGCGCCAGCCGGATGAGATCGGCGAGCTTCATTTTGTGCACCAACTTGTGCGGGTCGCGGCGCTCCTTGCGAGTAAGTGAGGCCTTGGCCATGGCAGTTTCCAGGCGCATGACGGTGGCGGCGTTGGTCGCGGCAACGGCCGGGCTGTCGCCAATCAACTCGAAAACTCTCTGCATGTGGTGAAGGTAGTGTTCGCGCGTTTCCTTGGTTTTGGCGTCGTCTTTGGTGTAGTAGTCACGATCCGGCATGCCGAGGCCCCCTTGATCGACGTCGGCGATCACCTGCTCGGAGTCGTCTGGATCCTGGGTTGAGCCAGCTGCAAAGAGCATGGAACTGGTATAGGAATAGCGGAAGTAGGTCACTTGCAACCGCGCCACCAGCGGTGCGAGTTCCTTTGCCGACCTGAGCTGACCGATGGCGTCGAGTTCTGGCTGAATGGGCGAGAAGCCCTGTTTGTTTACTGCGGCTTCGTCCATACAAGCGGCGTAGAAATCGCCGGTCTTCTGGGTCACGGCGTTGCGTTGCTCATTCGGCTGCGCTGCTTGTTCCAGCATGTCGCGGAGGAAAGTCAGGTTGTCCTGATAGAGCTTGCCGTAAACCGACCATGAAGTCTGATCGGGCGGGATCGGATTTTTCCTCTGCCATCCACCGCAGGAATGGTGGTAGAGATCGACGCACGGGTCGATGGACTTGTCCATCGATGACAGGTCGAGGCTGGGGCTGTAGGGTAATGTCGGCCCAGATGACGGCTGCGACGACGGCGTTTGAGCGGCCGCCAGCGATACAGCTAAGAGCAACAACGGGCAGAGCGAGTGTTTGGGCATTTTCACCTTGGACTGGGTTCGTCAGAAGAAGCTATGGGCAACCATCGTACTGGAGAGTTTTCCTCGACATCAAGTTTCAGGCGCCGGGACTCAGGCGCGGTTTTTTGGTCTCCTTCGGTCATCGTGACCGAGCGGGGAGGTAAGTTGCAAAGACCCAGATCAATCAAGTACGCTTGATTTCTCCGCAGCTTCTCGTGTTGGCCGGGATGGCGGAATTGGCAGACGCAGCGGACTCAAAATCCGCCGGGCTTCGGCCCTTGGGGGTTCAAGTCCCCCTCCCGGCACCATGCTTGGCTCTACGCCGTCGCACACGGGCCGACGGTCATCCGGGGGTTGAACTTAGCTCTTGTTCTCTCCAAAAGATCTTGCGGGCATTAGTTCGGCTTGGAGTCGCGGGTTCCCAGGCCAATCACCATAGACATGTCTTTCGGATAAACCACGTCGCGTCCTCGTGCCAGGAAATGGGAGTAGACCGACTTGGCTGCCCCGTAAGCGCCAAATCCCGCACTGACAACTCTTGAGTGCGCTAACGCTCCGACGAGCGTGCCGATTACCCCAAATCCAGAGGCTCCGCGGGCGGCTCCTCCGCCGGGGTCTCCTTCACTTCCTGATTGCAGGCCGTGGTCGTGGTCTGACGACATGGAAGAAGCGGCGAGGGCCACCGCAATTGCAGTGGTCAAGTATCGCGTCCTCGGGGTGGTGACCTGCGCACCGCCTTCAGCGTCCAGGGTCAGGTGTTCGCCTTTTGCCACTTCGACGCCTTCCAGGCTGGCCTCTACTTTCTGTTCAATGCCATCCGGAGGAACCACCTGATGAAACACAATACGGAGCTGCCCGTTACGATTCAACCTGCGGGCGCGCTGCACTTGCAATACTGAGCCCTTCATGTGGCTGCCTTGCGGAAGAAACAAGCGGTCGGAGACGACGAGGGGTTGGCTGATGACGGCCTCAACCGGCTCGCCCTTCCTAGTGGTGGCCGAGTTGAGTGGTGTTACCAACAACGCATGCACTACGCTGCCGGACGGCGGCGGACTTCCGATAACAGAGAGCGTCCCAGCCTGCAAAACTTCAGTTCCGAAATCGAGGGGCACCTGCAGATCTGCGTTGAAGCTGGTGCCGGAATCCATATATTGCGGATGGTAAGGAAGCTGGGCCACGGCAAGTCTCTGCAACCGGTGCATCTTTCCGGGTGCATGGAGCTGGGTCATGGCCGCATCCCATTGGCGCCTGGCTTCCTGCCGCACCTCGCTTATCTTACGCGAGGCTATATTTCCAGATTCGGCGTCCGCACCAGTATTCTGTTTCACGTCTGCGGGGACAAACTGTAGGACGCCCTGAGACGCAGGAGATACGACGGTTTGCAGCGGGATGTGGGTGCCATTGGCGAGCACCAATTCGTCGAACTCAACGTGCACTTGCCGAAACGGCGAAAAATTCGCGTTCATCGCTGCCGCGGTGCGATTCAATTTCGAGACACCGTCTATGCCCGCGACCTTGCCATTGACTTCGCTGCCCGCAGGGACGACGAGCTTATCGAAGGAATAGACCGGCTCCACAACCTTTCCGTGAACGGGTTGCCCAACCTTGCGGATGCGCACCTCCTGGTCCAGGGCCACCTTCAATGGTGTGCCGGCGGAGACCGTCAAGGGGATGGAACTGGCAGGCGCTGGCAACGGAACTGAATTAGGAAAAGGGGGGCTGGATTCTGCCGGCCTGGTGCTGAGGGTTTGCGCCCAAAGCCATGGAGAGCAGATAAACATCAGGATAACCGCCTGAATCGGGCGAAGGCATTTCACCGACACACCTCGGCTTCGGGGATGGGCGCAAACAAAATCATACCTGTTATCTGCCATGTGCGAAACGGACAAGTGGCAAGGCACTGAGTAGGGCATAATCGATTGGATGCATTCTCGACCATCCCTGCGGAGCGGTGGCCAGTTTACGACATTTGTTGCGACCGTTGTAGTCTGTCTTTTCGCTGTGATGCCATTTGGAGCTGCCTGGATTGTTGCCCGCGGTCAAACGGCGGCCTCCACACACCTCTCCGGTAGTCGCCGCCAGTTGCCGCTGACGACGTTCTATGACACTCCCAAACCTTTGCCTGCGGGCAAAGCGGGCGAATTGATCCGCTCGGAGCCGATTGACGAATATTACTTGTCGGCTGATTTTTCTGCGTTCCGCATTCTCTATCATTCCCGTTCTGCCAGCGGGCAGGATGTCGCGGCATCAGGCGTGGTTCTGGAGCCGGAGGGAAGGCCGCCTGCGAGAGGCTGGCCGGTCATTGCCTGGGCGCACGGTTTCACCGGCGCGGCTCGGCAGTGCGCTCCGTCGCTCCTGAGAAATCTGTATTACGGACCGTTTCTTTCCATGTACCTCAACCTTGGTTACGCCGTGGTTGCGGCCGATTACACCGGATTGGGGACCGATTCCCGAAGTGCGGTGCTGGATGTGTCCTCCGATGCGAGCGATGTCATTTATTCGATTGCTGCGGCGCATGCAGCCATTCCGCAGCTGGGATCAAAATGGGTTGCCATGGGGCCTTCTCTCGGAGGCAATGTTGCGGTTGGAGTTGCGGAGATGGAGGGGGCAATTCGCGATTCGAACTTTCTGGGTAGCATCGCGATTTCCGGCATGGCCGATTTGAAAGATATCTACGAGCGGCGGAGCAACCAGAAATCCTCGCAGATGCTCGAGTTTGTGGCTTATGCCGTCAAGACGGCGTATCCAGACTTCAATTTACGCGACATGCTGACGGAGAAGGCGCTAGCGGCGTATCAGCAGGTCGATGAGACTTGCAGCAGCCTGGACAACGGCCCGGCGGTTTCAGCGAATGAAATGGTGAAGGAGAATTGGCAGAAGAATGAGTTTGTCGTGAAATTCCTGGGCAGGAACGTGCTCGGGCAGAAGCCTGCGTATGGCCCGATCCTGGTGATCAGTGGTGAGGTAGATCCCGACGGGCTGGCGGCGATGTCCAAGTCGACGGTTGATCGTATGTGCAAACAAGGGGACCGGGTTCAGTTCGACAAACTTCCCGAATCTCAAACAGGCATGGTGATAGGAGATTCCGTCCGCGATCAGATGGCCTGGATCGACGCGCGGCTCGCCGGGCGAAATGCGACTAGCAATTGCCAGTAGAGCCGGTCCGCTCAGCGGCCGTTGATGGGAGGGATGAAGCGTTCGTCTTGCAGCGCTTTGGTTTCGCGAGTTTCGAGCTCCGCCTGGCGAAGCTGGGTGGCTTGTTCGGGACTGGTTCCAGGTTTTAGTTCGGTCTTTTCGCAGAAATAACGCCAGCCCGCCTGACGTTCTTCCATACTCTGACCGCTCTCGAACTGTTTTGCGGTTGTTTCCGCGTTCTGCTTGCCCTTGATCACGGCGGCGACTCCACCCGATTCGTAGGTGCGGACGTTGTGGCGGATAATCGCGTAGGAGGTTCTGAGTTCTTCGCTGGTCAAACAGGCTCCAGTGTCGCGGTGAATTTGAGGGGAAGACGATAACGCGTGCCGGCCCCAGGTTCGGGTCGCCGGCACGCTCACAGTGAAAGTTACCGCTTAGAGCGGTCGGACGTTTTCAGCTTGCCAGCCTTTTGGCCCCTTGGTCACATCGAACTCCACGGTCTGGCCCTCCTGCAGGCTCTTGAAGCCGCCCGCCTGGATGGCCGAGAAATGGACAAATACATCCTCGCCAGTCTGACGGCTGATGAAGCCGTAGCCCTTGGCGTCGTTAAACCACTTTACTGTTCCTTGTTCTGCCATATTGTTTTGTTACGGATGTTCCTTTCGATCAATTTACGCTGAAAGGATTCGGAAGTACGAAGGGCAGGTCCTAGCTGGTTGGCAAGAAGTTGCTCTACAACCGATTCTATCAAACGCGCCTACAGCATAGCAGAGAAGCTGCTGAAATGGCAAAGTCAGCGATATAGCGCCCCTGATCGGTGCTGCTTTGCGATCATAAGCTCTTGACCGCAAAGGGCGCGAAGGACTTGCAAGATCGCTAAAAAACCCTGGGCTCGGCGCGGTCGGGGCACCTCGGTAATCTCCCTGCGGTTACAGTCGTTAGCTTAAACCCTCGAAGGTGCCATTGTTAGGGGGGTGGTGGGGAGGCAAACTGTGAGTGGGCGCGGAAGTCCCAAGCACGCGCCCGGGAGACGGAAAAATGAAAGACTTTCTGGGCAGACTTTGGTTGCAGGAGGAAGGCCAGGACATTGCTGAGTATGCCGTAATGCTGGCGGTGATTCTGGTGATCGTGGTGGGCACGGTCAAGTTGATCGGCTCGAATTCCAACAATGTGTTTTCCAGTGTTGCCAGTTCGATTGGGAGTTAGAGCCACTTTGCTGTCTTAGCGCACTCTGCGGTGGTTCTCGGCGGTCTCTGCGTTTTAGGCTTTTGACAAGACGTTGGCGAAGGCAAAGCCTTGAATCGCGGAGGTCGCGAGAACGACCGCAGAGTGCGCGGAGAAACCCGGCGACGGTGAGCTGAGAACTCTCCAAGACGAGACTTCCGCCGCCTGAGGTATGCTGAGTCACGCGGTCACTTTCAAAGATGGCTCGGCATCCATGACGCAAAATCACTTCTGGCAGGTCTCTCCACTTGAAGAGCAACAGGCGAAAGCCGGCAAGGCTTATCTGGAATTTCTCCGCGTCCCGGCCATGAGCGCCGGTATTTATGTTTTGCCGGCGGGAGGCACCGATTCTCAATCTCCGCATCAGGAGGACGAGATGTATTACGTGGTCCGGGGAAAGGCGCGGATGAGAGTCGGGGCTGAGAGTCAACCGGTCGCTGCCGGCAGCGTCGTTTTTGTTGAAAAGCGAGTTGAGCACCGCTTTCACGACATTACAGAAGCATTGGTGCTGTTGGTGTTCTTCGCGCCCGCGGAAACGGATTAGCGGCGGCGCCTTCGAACAATCTGCATGAGCTTGCACCATGCCGAAACGGAAACTACTGACTGCCGTCATCACGTCCCTACAAAAGTTTTATGGCCTGCCCAAACCGCCGAAGATCAAAGACCCTCTGGAGCTGATTTTGTGGGAGAACGTCGCCTACCTGGTGGACGATAAGAAGCGTGCTGCAGCTTTTGCACTACTCAAGAAAAACGTTGGCACCGGCGCTACGCAAATCCTCGCGGCTGAGGACGCTCAACTGATGGAGGCCACCAGGCTGGGAGGGATGCTCCCCGAAGTGCGGGCGCAGCGGCTGCGGCAAATCGCCGAGATCGCTCACTGGATATTCAAGGATGACCTGAAATCAGTCCTGAAGAAGCAGCTGGCGGAAGCGAAGAAGGCGCTGAAAAAGTTTCCCAGCGTCGGGGACCCTGGAGCTGAGAAGATACTCATGTTGACCCGTAGCTATCCCGTGCTGGCGCTGGAGTCGAACGGGCTGAGAGTGCTGCTCCGCCTGGGATTCGCCGAGGAGAGAAAGAATTATTCCCAGAGTTATCGTGCGGTGCAGGAGGCGCTGAAAGCCCAGTTGCCTGCAGATGTCGACAGGCTCATTGCGGCGCACCAGTTGCTTCGTCAACATGGGCAGGAACTGTGCAAGCGGTCACAGCCGCTGTGTGAGGGTTGTCCGCTGCAAGGGCAGTGTGACTATTTTAAAGCTACCTACGTCTGCGTTTGAACTGCTCTGAACAGCAACTACTTTCCGTATACCAGCACCACAAAGCTGTCGGGCAAAATAGTGCGCCGCGGGTGCGGGTTGTCGGCTGTCGGTGCCGGAGGCGGCCCAAACTTTGCGGTTACGAGGTACGCGTTGTGAGTTTTCTCGTCGAGTGCCATGGTGCGCGCACCCGGCTGCGTCGGCACGTTCTCCAACACACTGAATTTCATCGGCGAATCTTCGTGGACCACGGTAAGGACGCCCTCACCGCACGACGCGAAAGCCAACTCGGTTCCAGGATCAAAGGTATTGGCATCGACGCCGTCGCCGATTGCAGGCGTAGCAATCACCTTGCCGGTGTCGGCATCAACCACCGCCATCATCTTGTTGTCGCAGCCGGCGAACAGGCGGCGGTGTTTGCGATCCATGGCCAGGCCATTCGGTTCTTCACAGGGTGCAAGCGGCCAGCTCGCCTTCACCTCAAGTTTGGCAGGGTCAATGGCGTCGATCTGGCTCTTGTCTTCGATGTTCACGAAGATTTCGCCCTTTTCGTCGCTGACGGCAAATTCCGGTTTTCCTTCGAGCTTGATGGTTCCCACGACCGAGCCCTTTGCGGCGTCAATAGCCGTGGCATCGTGGCTCCTGCCATTGAAGGCAAAAACGCGTTTGCTCGCGGGATCGTAAAGAATGGCGTCCGGGTTTTCTCCGGCTCTGACCTTGGCAATGGCTTTCAGGGTCTTCAGGTCAAAGATCGTGACCGTCCCCTCACGCCCATTGCTGATGAACCCCCGTCCCAGTTCCGGCGCCAACGCGATGCCATGAACGCCGGGCGTATCCGGGATATCCCCCACCGGCTTGCCCGAGTCGGCATCCAAGACGATGACGTGCGTGGCGCGAGATATGTAGAGCCGTCGAGCCGAACTGTCGATGCTCAGGTAATCCCAACCACCATCGCCGCCGAGAGCGTAGGTATTGACGAGGTGATAGCCCGGTTCCGCTGCCATGGCCATCGTGGCCGTCAGCATCGCCAAGAAACCGAAGCCAAGGAACCTGCTTTTAGCGAATATGGTTTGCCCCAGGACCTTTTGTTTCATGGCAGAAATTATAGCTCACTTCGCCTGGCAGATCCGCAGCGAGCACAGCAAGGTCTTGTCCTAAAGCTGCGTTGCAGTTCATTCCCCTCGGAAGAATCTCCAAATCTCTCTGATTTTGCCAAAAGGGTCGGGGATCAGCCAAAGGGCTAGAAGGATGACAGGTATTAAGATTTTGAAGAACATGCCAGCAATTCTCGCAGCGTCCGGATATGGTCAGTAATACCAGCTTCCATTCCCGGCGTCACGCGCAAACTGCAATGTATCCGCCAGCAGTTGTAATGCGCGAAATGGGTGGCACAAGCCGCTTTCACAGTAAGACACGCTGCTTGTCCACAAGCTTGTAGAGTATACTGCGGTGAAGTTTCTAATTTCTTCAGGGAAGAATTGCAATCATGTCCGTGAGAGTGGCTGAAGAGGCATCCGCACAGGTTTCCGCCGACGATTTCCAGGCGCTGGAGCAAAAAGTCTATCGCACCATTGAGTTGTACAAGGCAGCGCGAGAGGCGCGGACGGTGGCCGAACGCGACGTCAACCGCTTGCGGGAGCAATTGGAAGAGCGCGAGGAGGAAGTGGAAACCTTGCGCCGCCAGATGGTGCAACTGCGCCGCGAGCGCGAGGAAATCCGCGGGCGGGTGGAGAAGATGCTGCAGCACATCGAGACGGTTGAAGAACAGCCGGCCGCGAGCTGATTGATTTTGCTTCCCCGCGGCCTGTCGCGTGGAGCAGAATAGGCTATGGCAATTGCCACCAAACCAGCGCCGGGCAAGGACGCTGCCAGCAGCGTGCGGGTGGAGATCTTTGACCAGGCATATAATCTGCGCGGTTCCGATCCTGAATACATCCTCAAGCTAGCCGAATATGTAGACGGCAAAATGCGGGCCGTTGCCGAACAGACTCACACTGTGGACACGGTTCGTCTGGCGGTGCTGGCCGCGCTGAACATCGCTGATGAATATCATCTGCTCAAACGAAATCAGGACAGCGGGACCGTCGAGTACCTGAAGCGGGCGAACAATCTGGCCAACGCGCTGGATGAAGTCCTCCGGGAGAAGCATAAGGCTGGATAGCGTGCCGCCCGCCAAATCGTTGGTTACCTTCCTGTGGCTGCTCCTCGTTCTTAGTTCTGCGCTTGCGAATTCTGCGGTCGCGCAGGACGTCACCATTCATGCCCAGTCCAACGTGGTTCTCGTACCCGTGCTGGTGAAAGACGCTCGTGGCCACGCGGTATATGGGTTACAGGCGCAAGATTTCATCGTAGAAGATGCCGGGGTAGTTCAGTCGGTACATCTGGATGAGGAGGCGGAGGCCCAGCCGGTGTCGTTGGTCATCGCCGTTCAGATTGGCCGCGAGGCTTACCGTGAATTTCCCAGGATCAGGGGTCTGAGTTCCATGATTCAGCCCATTCTGGACCAGGAAGGAACGCTGGCTGCGGTGGTTGCATTCGACAGCGGCATCGAGTTGTCGCAGGACTTCACCGGTGAGCAACGCCTGGTCGACAACACGCTCAAGACCTTGCAATCCGGCGACGGCGGAGCAGCGATTCTCGATGCGGTGAAGTACTCGCTGAACCTGTTGGACAAGCAGCCCGTCGGAAGGCAACGGGTGCTTTTGTTGGTCAGTGAAACTCGCGACCACGGAAGTCACATTGCCAAGATTGACGATGTCGTGACCGCGATTGGGGAGACCAACACAACCGTTTACACACTGGCATTCTCTCCGGCGCTGTCGAACGTGCTCGACACCGGACGCGGCAACAACAAAGATGAGATGAATGCGGGGCCCGATCTGCTGGCGCCGTTAAGGCTGATCCGGCAGGCGATGCGAAAGAACACACCTAAGGCAATCTCGTCGATGACCGGGGGCGAGTACGCTTCGTTCGAGTCGCAAAATGGCTTCGAAACGCGGATGCTCGATTTCACCAATCATTTGCACAGCCGATATTTACTTAGTTTTCAGCCCCGGGATCCACATCCCGGGCTGCACGAGCTGCGGGTACGATTGCGGGAGCCGGCAAGAGGCGAGATCTTGGCCAGGGGCAGCTATTGGGCAAATGGCCCTGTGCAATGAGGAGGTTTGTCTGCTTACCAAAGTCGCTGGCAAACCGAGTGCCAACTTTTTGTGTCCTGCCCCTTGCTAATCTTCGCCGACTTGCCTAGGATGCGAAATTGAAAGCCGGCCTGCAAGGTTGGTGTTGGTGGTCACCGAATTTTTGAACCAATACTGAATGAACGGGGGCCTGACTCGCATTAAGATCCGGTGTGCCATGCTCCGCCACGCGGAGACGCCTAAAGGGTCTCGGCGGGCTCCCAGCGTCTACCGACGGGTTCATTCTCGGCCCACCACACGGCAGGCGCGGGTCGGCTTTTAGTTTCCGTCGTTGGTCGTCGGACCCTTCGCCGTTCGGCTCAGGGCAGGCCTTTGGGCGTCGGCCAACCCCGGTCCGCGATAGAGTTCGGACGACGAAGGACCTTGGACTCCTGCCTTCTGCTAAACTTCAGTTAGCATTCACGCATCTAATTAACTGTGCTGCCCCGACTCTTTCATTTTGGCAATTTCAGCCTGCCCACCTACGGGCTGCTCGTCTCTATTGGCGTGCTGGTCGGGCTGTGGATCAGCGTACGCAACTCCGAAAGGCAGGGCATCGATCCCGAGCACGCGTGGAATCTGGGGATTCTGGTGGTGCTGTGCGGAATAGTGGGCGCCAAGATTCTCTACATTGTGAATGACTGGGGCTATTACACGGCCCATCCTGGGGAGATTTTCAGCTTTGCCACGTTGCAGGCGGGCGGAGTTTTCTCCGGAGGTTTGATTGGAGCTGCCATTGCCGCGGTCTGGTATATCCGGAAACACCACATGCCGTCGCTGGCCACCTGGGACGCCTTTGCGCCTGGCTTGGCCCTGGGCCACGCCATTGGGCGAGTGGGCTGCTTCGCCGCCGGGTGCTGCTACGGCAAGCCCACAACTCATTTCTGGGGAGTCACGTTCAAGAATCCTTTGGCACAGACCTGGGTGGGAACGCCATTGGGAGTGCCGCTCGAGCCGACACAACTCTTTGAATCAGCCGTCGAGCTGGCGAATTTCTTCATCCTGATGTGGCTGTTCAAGCACAAGAAGTTCGACGGTCAGGTGCTCGGAGCTTACCTGTTTCTGTATGGCGTCGCGCGATTCTTTCTGGAGTTTCTCCGCGACGATCCAGGCCGGGGATCGGTGTTCGGCGGCCTCATGACTGGTACGCAGTTGATTGCCATCGGGCTGGTTATTACTGGTGGATTTATCTGGTGGCTGCGTCCGGCGATGAAAGCGGTGCCGGCGCACGCGGTGCGGTAACGGCCGCAGATTACGCTGAGAAACGCAGATTAAAACCTCCGTTCGCGATATTCTTCTCTTAGCGACCTCCACTCCATGGAAGACTTTCCCAAGACTTTTCTTGCCGGATCTGCCGACTCAGGTAAACGCCTGGATCAATTTCTGGCGGGCCAGTTGGCTGAGACCAGCCGGGCTCGAGTGCAACAGCTTATTGACGAGGAGAAAGTGCTCGTCAACGGCGCTTCGGTGAAGGCTTCGTTTCGTTTGCGCGGCGGAGAACGCATAGAGGTTCTGGGTTCGCCTACGCTGCCGCCCCTGCGCGCGATCGCCGAAGATATTCCGCTCGACATCGTGTACGAGGATGAAGATCTGGCGGTCGTCAACAAAGCTACGGGCATGATGGTCCATGCGGGAGCAGGAGCCACCGAAGACGAGCGCAACCGAGGAACGCTGGTGAATGCGTTGCTGCATCACTTCGGCAAACTTTCCACGGTTGGAGGCGAGTTGCGGCCAGGAATTGTGCATCGTCTAGACAAAGCCACCAGCGGACTGATCGTGGTTGCGAAGAACGATGAGGCGCATCGCAAGCTGGCGGCGCAGTTTGCGCGGCGGAAAGTGAAGAAAACCTATCTGGCGCTGGTCCACGGTTGGGTCAAGCCGGACCGTGGGACCATCAGCAGCAGCATCAGCCGCGACCGCGTGCGAAGAACGAGGATGACGACGCGCCGGTCCGGGGGGCGCGAAGCTATCACGCACTATCACGTGAAAGAGCGGATTACATCGAAGTACGGCAAATTCACGTTGCTGGAGGTGCGGATTGATACCGGCCGCACGCATCAGATTCGAGTTCATTTGGCTTCCCTGCGCCATCCAGTGGTGGGAGATGCGCTGTATGGCGCACCGCGGGAGCTGCGCGCGAAGGACGGGATGATTTCACTTCCCAGGAATTTCCTGCATGCAGCGCAGTTGCAGTTTCAGCATCCGAGAACCGATGAGTTGATGACGTTTTCCCGTCCGTTGCCAGAGGAGTTAGAGGCATTCCGGAGAATCATCGCCACTCACTAAAACGGTTTAGTTCAGGGGCTGTGCGCGAAATCGAATCCTCGTATTGACTAACGGTCATTATTATCTGGTTCCCCTCACTTGTCCCTCAAAAACATCTTGACTAACTGGGTATTAGAGGAGAAACAATGGCACACGCAGAAAGTGACCCGAGGATCAATATGAAGAAGAAAGGCATACTCGACCGATTGAAGGACGGGCCGGTTCTTGGCGACGGCGGATATTTACTGGAACTGGAGAAGCGGGGATGGGTACGCGCAGGTCCATTTACTCCTGAGGTGGCGCTCACGCGTCCGGATGCGTTGCGTGAGTTACATATTGAATTTAGAGAAGCCGGCGCCGAGGTGTTGCAGGCTCTGACGTTTTACGCCAGCCGCGACAAGCTGGCCACGGTCGGCCTGGAGAATCGGCTTGAGGAGCTCAATCGCGCAGCCGTGAAAATCGCGCGTGAAGTTGCCGGCGATAAGTGCCTGGTGGCGGGCAATCTCAGCCTCACCTGGATGTACGAGCCCAACAGCCCTACCGCCGCGGATCGTGTGCGCAGCACTTTCGATGAGCAACTCGCAGTACAGGTGGATGAAGGTGTGGACTTCATTATCGGCGAAACCTTTTCCTGGCTCGGCGAAGCTCTGCTCGCGGTCGAACGCGCCAAGAAGACAGGCTTACCAGTGATGGTCACGATCTGTTTTGAAAACAAGGACGAGACCGCCGATGGAAAAAGCGCGGCGGAATCCGCCAAGACTCTGCTCGATGCCGGGGCTGACATTGTGGGAATGAATTGCCTGCGCCCGCCGGAACACATTCTCGGTCCGATGGAAGCGATGAGAAAGGCGGTGGACGGTTATTTGGCCTGCCAGCCGGTGGCGTATCGCACGCCTAAGCAGCAGCCGGATTTCTCCAGCCTGCCGGAATTTCCACTGGGGCTCGACCCGCTGCAACTTACGCGCAAAGAGATGGCCGAGTATGCACTCCGGGCGCGTGAGATCGGAATCAACTACATCGGCGCCTGTTGCGGCACTGTGGCGATGCACATTCGAGAGATGGCGCGTGTGCTGGGGAAAGTTGGCGAAGACCAGCGGGTTTGGAAAAAGGGTGGCGAGAAGCCGATGTCAGCTTATGAATATTACGATCATGATAATCTGGCAAACAGTCGGAAGAAATAATCAAACAAGAGGAATCATATGAGTGTAACGCTAGCGGATGCCAGACGTGTGATTGCGGCGGCGGAAAAGAAGTCGACAGAAATTGGCCAGCCGATGAACATCGCGGTGGCCGATGAAGGCGGAAACTTAGTGGCGCACGTCCGCATGGACGGCGCATGGCTCGGCAGTATCGATATTTCCATCAAGAAGGCCTACACGTCGAGTGCGTTCGATATTGCTACCAAAGACCTGGCGACACATTCCCAGTCCGGCGGACAGTTTTTCGGAATTCACGCCTCTAATGACGGCAAGATCATGATCTTTGCCGGCGGCATTCCCTTAAAGCGGGGTGGCAAGGTAGTCGGCGCGATTGGGGTAAGCGGGGGCTCCGGCGATCAGGACCACGCCGTCGCCGAGGCCGGAGCAGCGGCATTCTAGAAATCGCCGCTTCCGGCAGTTTTATCTATCGAGGTCCCGGGACCTCTCGCCGGGAACGGGCCAGCAGCGGATCGCCCGTCCACGTTTCTTGCGATCTTAGGGATTGCTGATATTCGAGTTGTCACCAAAGCTTCACGCAATTGTAATTTTTTTGTTGCTGCCCCAGCGTTCTCAGGGCCGCCCGTAGGCTGGACTATCGGGGGTAGGAGGCGCATAGTCGTGGCCATACATGTTCTTGTGTTCCTCAGGCAGACTGATAGTAGGCAACTGAAACAGACCCAGTGTGGAGGTACTTTCGGAGATCGTAACTTCGCGGGCCATGGCATTCAGCCGTTCCGGGAGTGTCGCTTCATACCAAATTCTGAGCGTATAGCGGCCCGGCGCCACTGCCGGGATTATGACCTGGCCCTGCCGGTCTGAGATTCCGTAGTAGGGAGTATTCAGCGCCAGCACGGCAGCGCTCATCTCGGGATGAATGTTGCAGAAGATGTAAGAGATGCCGGCTTTGTCAAACAGCACGTTGCGCGTGGTTCCGGCCTCATAAAGACCGAGGTCGAAGCGTTTGCCTTCGAACAGCGAGAATACGTTGTGAAAGAAGGGATCGCGGTTGGGGAACTCGACCAGCGATCCTACCCGCACCACCAGCACGTGGGGTTCGAAACTTTTGTTCCTCTGAATCAGGCGCGGAAGCGGGAACGACTGCGGAACCGGCGCGGGCACCACCACAGCGCCATCGGAAGGTGTCAGCCAGATCACCACATTGCTGGCGTCTCGGGTTTTGCTCTTCTTGGCGTCACTTACCAGCGCCACCCGGGCGGTAATGGTGTTTTCCTGGGCGCGCACCACACCTCCGGCGACTAGCACAATCAACAGCCAACCGAAGCCAAAGCTAGACGCCTTTATGGTCAGAACAAGACCCCCATCACGACATTGAATTGATCGGCTGTGTTGTTGGAACTGGGCAGCGGAAATGACTGCAAGTATCTGTACTCGGTGGAAAAAAGCAAATTGGAACGCGGGCGAAAAATAAAGTTAACCAACCCACCGCGGTTCTGCGTGAACAGCTGACCCAAATAAAGCTGACTGGCAGTGCCAGCCCGTACTTCAGAGCTGGTGGGGCTATCCAGGCCAAAGGCGGCGTTGAATTCAAGGCGGCTGTTGGCTTTGAATTTCAGTTGCGACCACCCTCCGATCGAGTCCAGTCCGTGGACTGGAGTGGAGGGTTGGCCGGGAACTCCGTCGAAGATTACGCTACGGCTAATGCCCGCGCCAATGCCGCCGATAGCTCGTCCGCGGTAGAATTCGCCTGACCAACTCAAGCGAGACAAAATCGGAATTTCCCAATCCGTCATGCCTGCCCAACCGTCGTTACGCTGGTTGACGGGCCAATCCTGGCGGCTGTAATAGCCTGCGGCGCCGACGGTTAGGGGGCGGCCGAGGAAATTATTGGTCCACGCAGCGCGAAAGGCAAAGGCGGGCTGGCTCGTTTGCTCGCCTGGGCCTGGCGATCGGAAATAGGGGTCGGAAGGGAACTCACCGGTAAGATTGTCCAAAACCCCCGCCTGCACGGCAATGTGGTTCTGGTCGGAAAAATCGAAGCGATGTTCGATGCGCACCTGTGGCGTCCAAGCCCACAGATTTCCCGCGTAGGTGAGTGCAGGGACGGCGAGAGAGGCGAACGAAGTGGGTGAGAGAGGAGAGACAAAAAGGTCGTCCTGCCCCACAACGACTGCCGTCTTGCCCCAGTCCATCCGCATCCGCGCAATGCGCAAGCGGAAGACTCCGGAGTCCACTCCATTCCATGTGTTAGGGAAGCCACCAGCAAAGTCCGCTTGCAGGTTGGCTGAAGTCTTCGCGCCCGCTATGGTTGGGCCGAAGGCCTCGATGCCAATCTCGGACTGGCGCATGGTAGCGCCGAAGTCTCCGCCCTGGTTGGGGCCGGTCACAAAACTGGGAAAGTCGGAGTTGTCCGTCTGTCCGCGATTGCTGAAGAGATTCAAGAGGACGATGCCGGAGAGCCGGATACGGTACTTCGACGCGCTCTCGACCTTCGATTGGTATTGGTCGTTCAGCTTGCTGTCCAACAGTTGGGTTGCTTCCTCCAACGCGGCGACGCGATCGGGCAGAGGATTCGACGGCACCGCCGGACGGGGCGAAACTTCGGGTGGGGCGCCGACGGGAGTGCCGGCTGAGGCGTAGGCGCCTGCTGCCGGGGCCATCTCTGCCGGGCCGGGCTGTCCCTTCATGGCGCGCAACTCACGGCGCAGTTCCGCAGTTTCAGCCCGGTACTGCGCGGCCTCGGAGCGGATCTCAGCCACGGCGGCGCGCAGTTCACTGACCTGCTGTTGCAGATCCTGCACCGCCGTGGATGCTCCGTCGTTGGCCGGCGGCGATGACGCAACCGGTGCCTGCGACCAAGCAGAAACACTGCAGCCGACGACCAGGACACTGACCCTGTTAAAATGCCCGACCCAATCAAGAAAAGCATTCCTCTGCTTCACAAGTGCCTCCCGAAGAAGACTGTGGAAGTACCAGAACGAATCGCGTCAACCTGAGACGGTCTTTAGAACTGGAATGGGCCGCGAAATAAGCTGTCCAGGAGAGCATCCCGGGTCGAAGCCTATAACGTGCCCGCGGCCATAAAATCGTGTGATGCTACCGGTTACGGTGCTGCCCGGCACTCACCCAGAACGGAATCCTACTCCACCGGCATTTTTCTTGCCGACACCAGTGATGAAAACGTTAGTTTTCTCTCGCCGTCACCGTCCCCCATGGATTCGGAGCCGAGGGGGAGCGTGAGCCGAAAAACGGTCCCCTCGATGGAGGTCTTCTCCACCATTACATCGCCCCCGTGGTCCTGGATGATCTTCTGTACGACGGTGAGCCCGAGGCCGGTTCCATTCTCTTTGCCCGAGCTGACAAACGGTTCAAACAGCTTGTCCCGGACCGATTCCGGGATCCCGCGGCCATTGTCCACAACCCGCACCTGCACTCCGTCCGAGATGCCGGTCAACTCAACCGTAATCCGCCCGCCTTCTCCCGGAGTGGCCTCACAGGCATTGAGCAAGAGATTGTAGAGCGCCCGTTCCAGTTTCTTGGTGTCGAACCACCCCTTACAGTTTCCCTCCTGGAGAACGCTGATCCAGACCGGGTGAAAGCGAGGATGCGCATGAATGATCTGCACCACCCGATCCACTGACTCCTTGACGTTGCCGAAAGTCAGGCGCAGGGATTCGCGGGTGCGCGAGAACTCCAACAACGAATCGATGAGCTCGGTCATCTGGTTCACGCCAATCCGAACCTCCTGGTAAAGCTCCTCTCGCTGGTCACCGGAGAGACGGCTTTCCAACAGAAATTCGGCGTTGGCGACGATGGCGGCCAGGGAGTGCCGCAAATCATGAGAAATAGAACTGGCCATTCGACCAATGGTGGCCAGGCGTTCCGCCTCCAGCAGCTCTTGTTGGGTCTTCCGGAGGCTGGCGCGCATGCGGTTGAAAGCGCCCGTGACCTCCGCGACTTCGTCGCCGCCTTGAGCGTCAAGCTTGTAGTAGAAGTCTCCCCCCTCGAGGGCGCGAACTCCGGCGACCAGGTTTCTCAAGGGCCGGGTGAAAGTATCGGAAATGAAGAACACCAAGGCGCTGCCGGCGCCCAGCGCGGCTAGCCCGAGGGCGAGCAGCAAGCGGTTCAGGCTATCGAGGAAGGCGGTCGCCTGATCGTAGGATTTCAACACACTCAGCCGAACCGAGGCGGTGCTGCCCGGAGCCAGTTCCAGCGAGCTGCCCAGGAAGTGTTCATCGCCCAGCCGAACTTCTTCAGGCTCGGCGGTGGCTGGGTTGGAGCGCACCACGGGATGCCTGGTCAGTTCCGCCTCGTGGGCGGGGTCGAGGGTGCTTCTTACGATTGCGTCCCCGTAGTAGAACGCCACCTGACTGGCGGCAATCCGGCTGACTTGCGAGGCCACGACATCATCGATCTCATAACCGATGACCAGAAAACCCAGCAGGCGGTCCGCTGCGGCCGGCCCAAAATAGATGGGCTTGAGAAACACCTGATAGAGATGCTGCGCTCCGAACCACCATTGCCCCGAAGCCTCGGTGTTCAGGGGCGAGCCCAGCGCCCGCTGCGCCATCTCGCGCGTGAAGCCCGGTGAAGAGGTGTGCAAGGCCGCCACTTTGCCCTCGCGGTCTGCCAGAACGAACAGATCACTCCCTGCCAACCGCCACAAATCGGTGGAAGCATCCTGAATGGTCGCTTCATGGCTGGTCGTCATCAGGGCGCGCAGGTTGGGCAGATCCGCCAGCAGTTCGGCGGAGTGGGTGAGCGTAAGTTCCCGTTCCCTTTGGAAGCTCTGGAAGGTGCCGACGGAATTGTGAAGGTCGGCAAAGATGCCTTTTCGGACCTGCTGCTGAACGCTATGCCGGACCAGCCAAAGGCTGGTCCACGTCAGTCCGGCTGAAATCACCAGCATTGAGAGAAGAAACTTGGTGCGCATCCTAAGTTTCATCGCGCTTCCTCGTCTCCGGCCACTGGCTGCCTGCCTCCTCGAATCGTCAAAGCTACTTTACGAACTTGTATCCAACTCCGTGCACGGTGCGGAAATGCGTAGGGTTCGAGGGATCCCTTTCGAGCTTCTGCCGCAGCTTCAGGATGTGATTATCAACAGTACGAGTGGAGGGATAATTCTGGTACCCCCATACCTCATTCAGCAACTCGTCGCGGGAGATGACCCGCTCCGGGTTCTGCGCCAGAAACTTCAAGGTCTTAAACTCCTGGGCGGTGAGGAAAATCGATTCTCCGTCCCGGGTCACTTCCATTCTGGTGAAGTCCGCAGAAATGCCATCAAAGGCGACGAGCTCGCCGGTCTCCTTGCGAACCGTGCGGCGCAAAGCTGCACGCACTCGTGCCAGCAATTCACGCGGACTGAAGGGTTTGGTAACGTAATCATCGGCGCCGAGTTCCAACAGCAACACTTTGTCGGAAACGTCGCTGGCGGCGCTGAGTACAATGATGGGCACCGAAGGAGATTGTTGCTTGATCTCGCGGCAAACATCCCGGCCCGACATCTGGGGCAGACGCAGATCCAGCACGATCGCCGAGGGCGTGGTTCTGCGGAAAGCTTCAAGCGCAGACTTGCCGTCAGAGCTTACTTCAATCTCAAATCCCTCGGTTTCGAACAACCGCTTCAGTGCCTTCTGCACGGCATGATCGTCTTCCACCACCAGGATCCGTTCGGTCGCGCCGCCTTGCAGCGTGCGCGCGGACTCCTTGGACTGCGTGCTGGGCGGTCGTTGAAATTCCGCTTCCCGGTTAACTTCGACTCGCATCATGGCGACTCCTTAATGAGGCCAAATCTAAGCAAATACTCGATTAGATTACTACCAATGACAATTTAGACGACGCCTGCGACCAAATGTTGACAATGATTTGACAATCCGTAGACAAAAACCGGGGTGTACGGCCAATCTTCTTCTATTCTTAAAGTCTCCTTCCTGGGGAACGGCAGAATCCCGCTATAGTTCGAAACTCGACTTATCTTCCGCAATCTCCCAGCCCGCGTCGCGAACCTCGCGATACTGTGGACTCGCTTCGTCCAACATGGGATTCGTATTGTTGATGTGGATGAACACTTTGCGCGGCCGCCCCAGGTGCGCTAGTTTTCTCAGAGACCCGTCAGCGCCTGAGACAGGAACGTGCCCCATCTCGCGAGCCGTCGCACCACTGCCCTGGACTCGAATCAGCTCGTCGCCGCTCCAGAAGGTTCCGTCGAATAGGAGGAGATCCGCTGAGTCTAGGCGCTTAAGCAAGGCCTCGTCGATCGCGGGCACGGCCGGCATGTAGGCGAGCCTCTTTCCCGAGGACGATTCCAGGAGTAGCCCGAGCAGGGCTTCTTCCGGTCTGAGGCTAGCAGATCGCTGCGCCGAGACATACGCGGGGTAGTGGCCGTTCAGGGAAAGTGCTTCGCAACGGATCTCCGAGTCGATTCCCGCTGGATCAAACAGCGAGAACCTTCGCCCCGGTGCGATCTCCTGCCAGGAAACCTGCTTGGGCACGCGGTTCAGCATTCCAAAGGCGGAGTTATCCTCCTGCAGGATGCGACGAATCGAAGCAGTGCAGTAGATGGGAAAGGGTTGGAGCTCGCGCAGCGAGAGCAGGCCCGCGACCTGATCAATATCCGCGCTGGTGAGCAAGACACCGTGGATAGGGGAATCGCGCTGGCCGCTGCCGGGATGGAGGCGCGGCGTGGCCTCGACCTGCAGGCGCAGGTCAGGCGAAGCGTTCAGGAGAAAATAGTGCTGGTGGTCGCTACTGATTGCCACCTGGGTCTGAGTACGAGCTTTGCCCCGGAAGGTCCCGGCGCGCAAGGAATGGCAGTTACGGCAGTTGCAATTCCACTGCGGAAACCCGCCCCCCGCGGCCGAGCCCAGGATTTCGATGTGCACGTTACATTGCAGCGCTAGCGTAGGAATTGATCTCGCAATTCAGCGCGATCTCTTCGAACTGCGGTGTGGTCCATTCCATGATCTCACTCCTGAAAATTATTGCCGGGCTAGATTAACACAACTCACGCCAAGTCTAGGCCACTGTAAATTGAAGCCCGCGATAAATCCAGGCGTCTTTCTTACCTGGGACTTTCGTCTCCCTTTCTTTGGAGGTGCACTTGGGAGCCGAGATTTCCACAGCTTTTCCGCGCGTGCCAGCAATTACTTACGGGGAAGTCAACTGAATCGCTGGCGCCGAACCTATGTCGTTAACGCAACTGCTTGTGGTCACCTGATCAGTAAGCCACAACTTCTCGTAGTTTCCCAAGGGAGCTGTTCATCCCCATATATACCAGTAACTTTGTTATTGACAACAAACAGCTTAGGCGTAAGATGTGGACAAAAGTGGTAAGAAGTGGTTGGATCAGTAGAGGTCGTGGGCAGAAGTGAAGCAGCGAGAGGCGCCAGTGGACTTTGAAGCTGACACCCCGAAAAACGGCCCGAACGAACCGCAACCGACTGACATTCTTATCGCTTTTACCTCCCTTGTTGTGGCAGTGGCAGCCAGAAGATTTTCCGCTCCGTTAAGGGGCAGGACACATGTTTCGCGGCAATCACCCAACTCGCGTCGACGAAAAGGGACGGCTGAAGGTCCCCGCGGAATTCAAGCGGGTGATCGACGAGAAATACAGCAACCAATTTTACATCACGAGCTTGGACGGAAAGGTTGCACAACTGTATCCCTTCGAGGAGTGGGAACGGATCGAGCAGAAACTGGCGGCGCTTTCCACGTACAACCCCACGAAGAAGAAGTTTCTGGCCCGGGTCAATTACTGGGGGCAGACGGTGGAAATGGACGGCCAGGGCAGGCTGCTGATGCCGCAACTGCTGCGCGATTCAGCCCAGATCAAGGGCGAAGTCGCGGTCACCGGCAACCTAACGTTTTTGGAAGTCCGTAACCTCGAAGCGTACCGGCTGGAGATGGAGACGGAGAAGTTCACGCCTGAGGATGAGAAGACGCTCGACGAGCTGGGCATCTAGTGGCGGAGGGTTTCACAGACACCCCCGAGCGGGGTGGGCATGGGCAAGCTGGCCATGTCCCGGTTCTTTTAAAAGAAGCGATCGACTTTTTAGCCGTCCGGCGTGGCGGGACTTATCTCGACGCCACGGTGGGCCTTGGCGGGCACAGTTACGAAATCGCAAAACGCCTCGGCGCACCGGGTCATTTGATTGGGCTCGATAAAGATCCTGCAGCACTCGGAATCGCGCGAGAGAAGCTGGTCGTTAGTCGTTCGTCGTTGGTCGTTGGCGAAAAAGCTGACTGGCCAACGGTTGAATTGCGGCATACATCATTCGCAGATTTTGCCAACGACCAACGACCGACGACCTACGACGGGATTCTTGCTGATCTCGGAGTGAGCAGCTTGCAGTTTGGGAATCCGGCGCGAGGCTTTAGTTTTCAGGCGGAAGGAGCGCTCGACATGCGAATGAATCCGCAAGCCGAGCTGACCGCCGAACAAGTGGTAAACCACAGCGACGAGCGTGAGCTTGCCGATGTGATTTACGAATTCGGTGAGGAAAGGAGGTCGCGGAGAATCGCCAGAGCCATTGTCCGGTCGCGGCCGATCCGTACGACTGTGCAGCTTGCAGACGTCGTATCAGCCGCGGCCCGGCCAATGAAACTGGGTCAAAAAGGATATGACAGGATTCATCCCGCGACGCGAACCTTTCAAGCTCTCCGAATCTTCGTAAACCGTGAACTGGACGAACTGCGGGGACTGCTGGAAGCAGCCCCGCGGATGTTAAAACCAGGCGGACGCGTGGTGATCATCAGCTTTCACTCGCTGGAAGACCGCATCGTGAAAGATGCCTTCCGCGAGGGCGTGAAGCAGGATCACTACAAAATACTGACCAAGAAGCCAGTGACGCCTGGCGACGAAGAGATTGATCGCAACCCGCGGTCACGCAGCGCGAAATTGCGGGCAGCGGAAAGAGTTTAGAAAAGAAGACCCAAGGTCAGGTAGGCAGGAGAAGAGCATGTACAGCGGAACACTGATTGACGATCTGATCAAAGCCGTGGAGCGAACCGAAAGGCTCTCGACCGCGGAAACTTCCCAGCCGGCTGAGATGGAGTACTGGCACGCCATCTCGCAAAACGAAATCGCACAACTCGAATCATCTTTGGCTGGGGTGGCATAAATGGCAGCAGCGGCAGCGGTAAATCCGGGAACCATCGGCAGCCGGCGAAAGCCGTGCTGGGTCGGAACTCCGGAGATCTATTTCCCCAAGGCGATCGATAACTCGCGCCTGGTCAAGGTTGAGGACCCCAAACGCAGCCGCGAAATGCGTCAATTTGGCATCGCGCTGAGCTGCCTCTTTCTGCTGGTGATGACTTACACCTGGCAGCACTTCAAGGCGATCGAATACGGCTACAAAGTGGAGTCGCTAAGGAGCCAGCGTGATGGCCTGCTGGAAATGAACCGCGCGCTCCGCCTGGAAGAAGCTTCGCTGCGCTCGCCCGACCGCATTGACAAGTTGGCGCGGGAATACGGCATGCAACCGCCACGAGCCGGACAAGTGATTCGCATGGATTCCGTCCTGCCCGATGGTGGAACGCCGGTGATTGCCAGCGTGGCTACAGTATCAGTGATTTCGGTTCCGTAACGAAGTTCAACACCGCCACGGATTTGCACGGATAGGCACGGATCAAAGGCTACCAAGTCATCCGTGATGATCCGTGGAAATCCGTGGCGTTTTTCTGGAAGGCCGATTCGATGGCAGCCGGTTCCGCACGCAACTCCAGCAACGTCAGGCTCTATCTGCTGGCCGCCCTGCTGTTTTTCTGGGGCGGGGCCATCTGCCTGCGCCTGGTGTACCTGCAGATCTTCCGCTACGGAAGTTTTGAACTGCGCGCGCAGCATCAGCAGCAGCGGACAACCGAGGTTTCTGCCCGCCGTGGCATTATTTACGATCGCTCTGGTCATGAACTGGCCATGTCGATTTCAGTCGATTCGGTGTTCGCCGTGCCCACAGAGATCCCGGATCTGGCAGGAACGGTCTCGCTCATCTCGCGCATCACACATTCAGATCCACGGGAAATCCTGGCCAAGTGCCGAGCTGGCCGGACCTTCTGCTGGTTAGCTCGCAAGGCGGACGCCGAGACTGCGGATCGCATCCGGTCACTCAATCTGCGCGGCATTTATTTCCAGAAGGAATCCAAGCGGTTTTATCCCAAGCGCGAACTGGCGGCCCAGGTGATCGGGTACGTGGGCACCGACGACGAAGGTCTGAGCGGCATTGAGCGCGAGTACGACGACAAGCTGCATGGCAAGCCTGGGGAAATGTTGGTCTCCGTCGATGCCCGGCGGAAATGGTTTGGCAGTGTAGAAAAGCAGCCCGAGCCGGGGCAGAACGTCGTGCTCACGATTGATCAGCAGATCCAATACATCGCCGAGCGCGAACTGCAAACGGCGATGGAGCAGACCCATGCCGAGGCCGGGACCGTCATCGTGGAGAATCCGCACACCGGCGAGATTCTGGCGCTGGCCAATCAACCCACGTTCAATCCCAACCTCACCCGCGAGATCACACCGGCGAAGCTCAAGAATCATGCGGTCAGCGATGTCTATGAGCCCGGCTCGACATTCAAGGTTGTTACCATCTCCGCCGCCCTCGAGGAGAAGTTGACCAACCCGCAAGAGGTCTTTGATTGCCAGATGGGGTCGATCGTCATTAACGGAATGAGGATTCACGACAGCCGGCCTCACGGTCTGCTGTCGGTTTCGGATGTGCTCGCCGAGTCGAGCGACGTAGGCTCCATCAAGATTGGCATGCGGTTGGGCGATGACCGCTTCTACAAATACATTCACGGCTTCGGCTTCGGCGAGCCGACCGGCATCGAACTGCCGGGTGAGACGCGTGGCCTGAGCAAACCACCGAATCGTTGGTCCAGAGTTTCATTCGCTGCCATATCCATGGGTCAGGAAATTGGGATCACGCCGCTCCAGCTCGTCGGATTGGTCTCAACCATGGCGAACAATGGTGTCTGGGTGGCGCCCCGGATTGTGGCTGCGACCAATGCTCCGCAAAGCGCACCGCAGACGATTGCGTTTCATCCCGCCGAACAGCGACGCGTCATTTCCCCTCTCACCGCCGCTCAGATGCGCCAAATGATGCAGGGCGTGGTGCTGCATGGCACGGGTACGAAAGCGCTGCTCGAAGGCTACACGTCTGCCGGCAAAACCGGGACCGCCCAAAAAATTGATCCCGCGACCCATGCCTACTCGCACTCGAAATATGTCGCGTCGTTCGGCGGATTTGCTCCTATCAACAATCCCGTGATCACTGTGGCCGTGATTCTCGATTCGGCCGTGGGACTGCACCAGGGTGGTCAGGTCTCTGCGCCGGTCTTCCAGCGCGTGACGCAGCAAGTTCTGGAGTACCTGCATACCCCTCATGACGTTGAGTTGCCTCCCAACCGGCAACTGCTGCTGGCCTCTCGTCAGGTGAAAAATCATGATGTAGAAGAAGGCTCTCCGGATCATCTGGGCGATCCGCTGGAGGTCGCCGAGGCGACGGTGCCTGCGCCCATCGCGCCGAGCGTTCCAGTGAAGAACGTCGAAACACCCGGACCTGGTGTGGTCACAGCGGCACTGAAGCAGCGTGAATCTGTGCTGCCAGAAGATCCGAAACCGATTTCAGACACGCTGGATCCACCGCCGGCAGCGGCGGTGCAGCATCTTCGAACCAACGGGACCGTGATCCTGGATCTTGAACAGAGCGCCACGGTGGTGCCCTCATTCGCAGGCAAGAGCGTTCGTGCCGCCATCGAAATGGCACAAGAAGACGGATTGGATCTGGATGCCGTCGGCAGCGGGTTGGCAAGGGCGCAGTCGCCGCTCGCGGGGTCGCACGTGCCCAGCGGATCGAAGGTGACGGTGCGATTTGGGCGGTGACGCCACACATTCTCTCTCCGAACATTTCATTCGAAGCGGAATCACACTAGAATCATTTCAATGACGTTTGAACAGCTTCTGCAAGGGGCGGAGGTGCTCAGCCGGAACGGGAATCCGCCGGTTAGTGGCCTTGAGTACGATTCCCGGCTGGTGAAGCCGGGAGATTTGTTCGTTGCTATACGCGGTGAATCTAGCGATGGCAACGGGTTCATCGACAAAGCCATCGCCGCCGGAGCCGTGGCAATCGTCAGCGACTCTGCCACAGAAAAGCCGCGCTCTGGCGTGGCTTGGGCACAGGTTTCCCACGGACGCCGCGCCCTCGCCCGTCTGAGCGCCAACTTCTACCGACGGCCAGCGGAGCGTTTGTCCATCACTGGCATTACTGGAACCAACGGCAAGAGCACAGCGGCATTTCTGGTGGAATCGATTCTCGCAGCTGCCGACCGCAAGAGTGTGTTGGTCGGGACCATCGAATACCACGTCGTGGAGAAAATCCTGCCCGCGCAGCACACCACGCCGGAGGCGCTGGACTTGAATCGTATCTTGTCGGAAGCTCTTGGCAACGGCGCGACGGAAGCCGTGATGGAGGTGTCGTCCCATGCGCTTGCCCAGGAACGAGTGTACGGAATTCCTTTCGACGTGGCGGTTTTCACGAATCTGACCCGTGATCATCTCGACTACCACCACACTATGGAAGAATACTTTGCGGCGAAGCAGGTCCTGTTTCAGGGCTGCGGCACAGATGCTCCCCGCGCGGCGGTCATCAACATCGAGGATGAATATGGCCAGAGGCTCGTCCAGGTCAGCCGAGAGCGTAGCGCCGAAGTTCTAACTTACGGGTTGGCACTGGGTGATTTTCATGCGGAGAGAACCGAGATCACTTCTCGATGCACTCGTTTCGACCTGGTAACACCCGCTGGAACAATCCCTGTCGTTTCTCCGCTCATTGGCCGGGTGAATGTGTTCAATGTCATCGCTGCGGCCGCCGCGGCGTACGCGCGCGGATGCAAGCAGGAAGCGATCGTGAAAGGCATTGAGAACCTGCGCCGCGTCCCGGGTCGCTTCGAGCGCGTGGACTGTAACCAACCCTTCACCGTGGTGGTTGACTACGCCCACACCGACGACGCGCTGCGTAACTTGATCACGCTGGCACGCGAATTCGTACGCCAGGCCGGGCGCGGCAGCCGCGTGATCACTGTTTTCGGATGCGGTGGCGACCGTGACCGCGCCAAGCGTCCGTTGATGGGCGAAGCCGCCGGCCGGGGCAGCGACTTTGTGATCCTCACTTCCGACAATCCGCGCAGTGAGGATCCGCTGGACATCATTAATGACGCCATGGTCGGCTTGCAACGGACAGGTACCAAGTACACAGTGGAGGTTGATCGCCGTGCAGCTATCGCGATGGCCGTCGCCGAGGCTGGACCGGGGGACATTGTGCTCATCGCCGGCAAGGGCCATGAGAAAGAGCAAATCACGCGCGAAGGCTCGCGCCCCTTCGACGATGTGGAGGTGGCCCAGCAGGCTTTGCACGCGGCAGGCTACAGTTGCGAGGCGGCTAATGCCGCCGCTGGGAAGAATGCATGAAGCTGGCGCTCTCTCGAATTGCGGAGTTTCTGGGCGCGAGCGGCGAGGTCGACCACAAAGCGCTGGCGTTGGGGTACTCCATCGATTCGCGCACCATCCGGCCGGGAGAACTGTTCTTTGCGGTCAAGGGAGAGCGCATGGATGGCCACGACTTCGTGGCTCAGGCACTGGACAAGGGTGCGGTAGCCGCGGTGGTGCGTAAAGACCAGATCGTCCGCTATTCGGTCATCGCCGGCTTGTTGTCAGTGGACGACACCCTGGCCGCACTGCAGACGCTGGGAACCGCGGTGCGGCGTCTGTGGGCAAAACCGCTGGTGGGAGTCACAGGCTCGACTGGAAAGACCACTACCAAGGACGCCATCGCCCATGTTTTGTCGCAACGTTTTCGAGTGTTGAAGTCAGAGGGGAACTTCAATAACCACTTCGGCCTTCCGCTGATGCTGCTCAAGCTGGAGCCCGAACACGACATTGCGGTGATTGAGATGGGCATGTCTCATGCCGGCGAAATCGCAACGCTGGCGAAGATTGCGCAACCTGAAGTCGGCGTGATCACGAACGTCGCTCCGGTGCATCTGGAGTTTTTCAATTCAGTTGCGGACATTGCGCGCGCGAAGTATGAACTGATTGCGTCCCTGCCCGCAGGGGGCACGGCCATTCTGAACGCTGATGACGAATATGTCTCGCAATTCGGCCGCGACTTTCACGGCAAAGTTGTTCTCTACGGCATGATGGCCTCCGCCGACGTGCGGGCGGAGAATGTGCAGTCACGCGGCGCTGCGGGTTCGGTGTTTGATGTGGTCGTTGGAGGCTGCCGGGATCACGCCACGCTGGCGCTGGTTGGAGCCCATAACATCTACAACGTGCTGGCCGCGGTTGCGGTGGGGTTGGAGCGGGGGCTAACCCCGTCCGAAGCAGTGGATGCGCTGGCAACGCTGGTTCCGGGGGACAAGCGCGGAGAGGTCGTCCAAGTCGGCAACATTACGGCCATCAACGATTGTTACAATTCCAATCCAAAGGCCCTCGACGCAATGGTCGATACTTTGGCGGCGATGCCAGCCAGGCGTCGCATTGTGGTTGCTGGTGAAATGCTGGAGTTAGGCCCGGCGGGCGAAGAAATGCATCGGCGCTGCGGACAGCACATGGCCGGGCAGAAGATCGATTGGCTGGTGGGAGTGCGAGGCCTGGCGAAGCCGATGGTCGAGGCTGCCCGCGCGGCCGGAATTCGGGCCGAGTTCGTGGCCACGCCGGAAGAGGCCGGAGAATGGTTGATCCGGGAAACCCGTGACGGTGATGTAGTGTTGCTGAAGGGGTCCCGTGGCGTGAAGTTGGAACGAGCGCTGGAGAAGTGGTCGCAAAAGGTCGGCGCTTTTTCTGGCGGACGGCCAACCACCAACAAGTAAATGGAGGCGGATTGCTCTACTGGCTGCTGTACCTCAAGCTGTTCCATTACTTTCCGCCGTTTCGCATCTTCCGTTACCTCACGTTTCGTACCGCTTTTGCCAGCCTGACAGCTCTTTTCACCGGACTCATTGTCGGGCCGCTGGTCATCAACCGCCTGCGCGAATTTCAGATTGGCCAGTACATTCGCGAAGAAGGACCGAAGGAGCATCAGAAGAAAGCTGGCACGCCGACCATGGGCGGCCTCCTGATTGCGATTTCGATCATTATTCCGACCTTGTTATGGGCCGACCTGAGCAACCGCTTTGTGTGGATTGCCATTCTCGCTACGGCGGCGTTCGCCGCCATCGGTTTCGCCGACGACTACACCAAGGTTGTCCATCGCCGGAATCTGGGGCTGACCGGCAAAGCCAAGATCGGGCTACAGATCGTGACCAGCGTTTTGATCGCGGTGGCGCTGATCGCCATGCAGACACGCGGGCTTTATTCGACCAAGCTGGTCGTCCCATTCGTGAAGCAGTTCCGTCCGGACCTGGTAATCACGTCGCTCGAACACAATCCTCACCTGTGGCCGCTGGCGTTTCTTCCCTTTGTGGCTTTTACTGCTCTGGTGATCGTGGGTTCGAGCAACGCGGTCAACCTAACCGATGGTTTGGACGGCCTGGCGATTGGCTGCACTGTGATTGCCGCCGGGGCGCTGGCGGTACTGACCTACGTGAGCGGACACGCCACCTTCGCGTCTTATCTTGAGCTGCAACGCATGCCGCAGGTGGGCGAACTGACAATTTTCTGCGGGGCGATGGTAGGGGCGTCGATTGGATTCCTTTGGTATAACGCGCATCCGGCTGAGGTTTTCATGGGCGATGTGGGTTCGCTCGCGCTGGGGGGGGCGATTGGAACTGTCGCCGTCATGATCAAGCAGGAATTGCTGCTGCCGTTTATCGGCGGGGTATTCGTAATCGAAGCGATCTCGGTGATCTTGCAGGTGGCGTCTTACAAGCTGCGCAAGAAGCGCATCTTCAAGATGGCGCCGATTCATCATCATTTTGAATTGATAGGATGGTCGGAGTCGAAGATCATCGTACGCTTCTGGATTGCTTCGCTGGTGTTTGCGTTGTTCGCCCTGACAACGCTAAAACTACGATAGTCTTTTCACCACAGAGACACAGAGTCGCGGAGAAATCTCGTGTAGGAACTGGTCTTGGCGTGGCGTTCTCTGTGACTCTAGAGTGAAATGAAGTTCTTATGGACGTCACCAACAAACGCGTGCTGGTGGTGGGACTGGGAAAGTCCGGCGTAGCCTCGGCGCTTTTTTTGAAAGCTCACGGGGCTCGTGTCACCGTCTCCGACACAAAACCGCAAGATGAACTCAAGAACGAGATTCCCGTGCTGCTTGATCAAGGAATTGCGGTCGAGACAGGCGGGCACGGGGAGAGGACGTTTCGGGGGCAGGATCTGATCGTGGTCAGCCCGGGTGTGCCGGTAGATGCGCCGCCGCTGGTTCAGGCTCGTGCCCTGGGTGAGCAGGTCATCGGCGAAATCGAATTGGCGGCAGAATTCTTTCCCGGAGAGATCGTCGCCATCACCGGCTCGAATGGAAAAACCACGACGACGACTCTGGCGGGGGAAATCCTGGCGGCTGGCGGACTATCCACCGTGGTCGGCGGCAACATAGGGACGCCTGCGATTTCACTGGTGGAGCGAGCGTCGAACCAGACCGTTGCGGTCCTCGAGGTCTCGAGTTTTCAGTTGGAGACCATTCAGACGTTTCATCCGAGGATTGCCGTGGTGCTCAACGTGACTCCAGACCATCTCGACCGCCATCGCACGTTTGCTACCTACACCGACGCCAAGGCCCGCATCTTTGAGAACCAAAAGGCGGACGATTTCGCGGTACTAAACGCCGACGATCCCACCTGCGTTGAGATGGCGACGAGGACGAAAGCAGGCGTCTTCTGGTTCAGCCGGAAGAAAGAAGTGAAGCATGGGGCTTACGTTCGCGAAGGTCAGATTCTATTTCGCGACTCAAAGGGTCAGCGGGAAATCATGCTGCTGTCGGAGATCCCGCTAAAGGGCGCCCACAATGTAGAAAATGTCCTGGCGGCTGTGTGTGTGGGCGCGCTGAGCGGGGTCGAAGCCGGACCGATTCGCAAGGCAGTCGCCAGTTTTAGAGCGGTGGAACACCGGCTCGAGTACGTTGCCACCGTACGTGGCGTGGAATACTTCAACGATTCCAAAGCTACCAACGTGGACGCCACCATCAAGGCGCTGGAATCTTTCCCCGCGAATATTCATCTGATTCTCGGCGGAAAGGACAAAGGCAGCGACTACAGCGTCCTTAACGGTCTGCTGCGGCAGCGGGTAAAACGGGTTTACACCATCGGCGCGGCGGCCGCGAAAATCGAGTCCCAAATCAAGGGAGCGGCAGAGATCGTCTCTGCTGAGACTCTTGAGAACGCCATCGAGCGCGCCGCGGAGTCAGCCCAGCCTGGGGACATCGTGCTGCTGGCTCCCGCCTGCGCCAGCTTCGACCAGTTTCGCAGCTACGAGCATCGGGGCAAGGTCTTCAAGGAAGCGGTGAAAGCGATGGCAGCGGAAAAGCAGAAGGAGACAGGTCATTGATTCGTCCCGTCAAGAAGGGTATCCAAATCAATGTCTTTGAAGTCTTCGTCGTCGTGCCACTCCTTAAGCACCTCCTCAAACTGCGCCCGACAGTGTCTGAATTTCTTAAAAAGCGAATGGGTATCGGCTGCCAAGTCGCATGGAGTTGACGGACCTAGGGTGCTCACAAATTGCCAGTCCAGCTTGTCATGTTCGTAGGTTGCTTCTGCAATTTTCTTCTTGATGTATTGACTGATGACGTCCGGGCCGCAAAGCGTCTCGGCAACTTGTTTGGAGATGATCCTGGCTTCTCGTTCGATCGGGAGGTCGAATGTCATCAGCCCTAGAGGTCTAAAGACCTCCTCAGGGAGATTGTTTAGTAGTGTGTTCTCGGCCCACAACCTTCTCACGTTCGCGTACTGAATGGAATGCTGCAACTCGTGTGCAAACGTCATAATTAAGCCGTGCTGATCTGCGCTGGTGCTTCCATGCAGATAGATCACACCGTCAAAAAGATACTTGGGTCGCCATGAAACGAGATCAGTCTCGACAACCAGTTCTTGCAAGTATCCTGGCCACTCTCCCCACTGGGGGAACAAATGTCGCCTCTTGCATAAGGTGAAGAGGCCTCGGTTCCATTTGCACTGATCCCTTATCGATTGCCAGTCCTGATCATCGAAGAAACATAGCAGTCGCAGATCGAAAATCCGGTCACCGAAATGCTCTACGACCCGGTTCGCGTCGGCTACACGCTGCGCTTTGATGGGAGGTTCGTCCGATTTCGCCACAACCGTGAGGTGCATGTACAGCCTGTCCCGTCGTCGATTCTCAGCCCTCACAACTATATCTCGGGTCGCGTACCAAGAGAGTCACCTGTTTTCACGGGAATCCTCAACAAGAATCCTCCCCTCGGCCCTTCCCCGTGGTGCAATGAAATCTCATGGCAAAGCGAGTCAGCGTCGATGGTTGGCTGTTCGCCGTGACCCTGTTTCTGATCTTCGTGGGTCTGGTCATGGTGTTCAGCGCTTCCGCGGTCATGGCCAAGGAGCGCTATGGGTCGGCCTATGTGTTTCTGTTCAAGCAACTGGGCTGGGCCGCCGCCGGGCTTCTGCTGATGGTTGCCGGGATGAAGATCGACTATCGCCGCTACAAGCACCCGGCTGTGGTTTTTTCGTTGTTGGGCATCACTACCCTGATGTTGATTTCGGTCTTCTTCCTCGACCGCGCTCATCACACTCATCGCTGGATGCACTGGGGCCCGCTCTCCTTCCAGCCTTCGGAAATGGCCAAGCCCGCGCTCATCTTGTTTCTGGCATTCTTTCTCGCGGACCGCACCAAGGCGATCAGCGATTGGCGCAATACCATCTTGCCCGCGGTGGTGCCGACTCTCATTTTCATCGGCCTGATCGTGGCCCAACCCGACCTGGGTACCGCCATTGCCTGCGCCGCCATCACCGGCTGCGTTCTGTTCGTCGCCGGCATGGAGATGCGCTACCTAGGCTACGGCTTTCTGGTTTCGTTGTTACCGTTGTATTTCCTGATCTTCCACGTGGCCTGGCGCCGCGACCGCATGCTGGCATTTCTGAATCCATATTCTGACCCACAGGGCCGCGGTTTTCACATCATCCAGTCGTTGATTGCGGTGAGCACGGGCGGCATCACCGGCGTCGGTTTGATGGAAGGCAAGCAAAAGCTTTTCTATTTGCCGGAGCCTCACACGGACTTCATCTTCGCGGTAACGGCGGAAGAACTGGGGCTGGTGGGATCTTTGATCATCGTGATGCTGTTTGCCGTGTTCTTGTGGCGCGGCACTCGCACCGCTTTGCGAACCCACGACATGTTCGGACGCCTGCTTGCGGTCGGCATCACCAGCATGATCGTAGTACAGGCGTTCATCAATATCAGTGTGGTGCTGGGCCTGATGCCGACCAAGGGAATCCCGCTGCCGTTCGTCTCTTATGGCGGTTCTTCGTTGTTGTTTGCGTTGGCGAGCGTGGGTGTGCTGCTGAATATCTCGAAACAAGCGGAGTGAGAACACCCGCCCCTGAAGTGTCAACCTGGCCCGGCCCACGTGTCCTAGCTTCCGGTTTATAGTCACTGCATGCGGGCTATTCTGGCGGGAGGCGGGACGGGAGGGCACGTGATTCCCGCCCTTGCCATCGCACAGCAACTTCAGAAAGAGTACAACGCCGAGACTCTGTTCATTGGTACGGCGCGTGGGATTGAGAACCGCCTGGTTCCCGCGGCTGGATTCCCCTTGCGCTTAGTGCAAGTAGGCGCGCTCAAGAATGTCAGCCTAGCCACACGCCTACGGACGTTCTCTGATCTGCCACGATCGGTCTGGGAAGCGCGGCGGATCTTTCGCGAGTTTCACCCAGATGTTGTCATCGGTGTGGGTGGATACGCCTCCGGACCGGGAATGCTGGCCGCAGTGCTCATGCGGATTCCGACGCTGGTATTCGAGCCGAATTTCGTCCCCGGCTTTGCCAATCGGGTGGTGGCCCGGTTCGTCTCAGGTGCGGCGGTGCATTTCGAGGAAACTGGAAGATACTTTCGCCGCTGCGAAGTCACGGGAGTGCCGGTGCGCGAGGCATTCTTTCATATCGCCAGCGAACCCGCGACTCCCACGGTCCTGGTCTTCGGCGGGAGCCAGGGAGCACACGCAATTAATCGGGTGATGATGGATTCTGCCGGAAAATTGCTACTGCGGGTCCCCGGGCTGCGGATCGTCCACCAAACTGGTGAGCGTGACTTCAACGATGTACAAGCTGCGTACGCGAAGCTGGGCGGAGCGGTGGAAGCTCACCATTTTATCGACGACATGCCTGGAGCCTTCGCGAGGGCGAGCCTGTTGATTTGCCGCTCCGGAGCCAGCACGGTCGCCGAAATTACGGCGGCAGGGAAGCCGGCGGTATTCGTTCCTTTTCCCCGCGCCGCCGACGATCATCAGAAACGTAATGCTGAAGCTCTCGAACGCGCTGGAGCGGCGGTCATGCTGGAAGAAACCAAGCTTACCCGTGAGACTCTGGTCGAGACCGTATTTTCGCTCCTGGCGGATGCGTCAAGGCTGAAGAGAATGGCGGAGGCAGCCCGCAAGCTGTCCCACCCCAACGCTGCCCGGGACATCGCGTCGATGGCGGCCAGGTTGGCGGCGCGCAAACCTTAACCACAGAGGACACAGAGGCGCACAGGGGAACGCTAATCCACGCCCCCTCTGTGTGACCCCGTGTCCTCTGTGGTTAAAGCTTTTATGAGACGATTGAAGTAGCCCATGATTCAGCTCTCAGCCGCCGGAAAACGCTATGGCCACAAGCTCCTGTTTGAGGGAGTGGACTGGCTGATCACCAACCACGACCGTGTGGGTCTGGTGGGAGCGAACGGCACTGGGAAATCCACGCTGTTGAAGATCCTCGCCGAGATGGAAACGCTCGACTACGGTGCCCTGAGCACAGCCAAAGGCATCAGCGCAGGCTATCTTCCGCAGGACGGGCTGGCACTCTCTGGCCGGTCTGTATTCGCCGAGTGCATGTCGGTGTTTTCCAAACTGCGCGCCATGGAGCAGGAGATGGAAGACCTGACCGGGCGCATGTCTGAGTTGGACCACGCGTCTCCCGATTATTCGCAGGTGGCCGAGCGCTATCAGCGAATCGAGCACGAGTTCCGCGCGCGAGACGGATATGCCATCGAGGCGCAGGTTGGCAGCGTTCTCATGGGGTTGGGCTTTAGCAAAGAAGACTGGCAGCGGCAGACCGAGGAATTCTCCGGGGGCTGGCAGATGCGCATCGCCCTTGCCAAACTTTTGCTGCAGAAGCCGAACCTGTTGCTGCTCGACGAGCCAACTAATCACCTCGATCTCGAAGCGCGCAATTGGCTGGAAGAATATCTGACCAGCTATCCCTATACCTTCATTTTGATCTCGCATGACCGCTACTTTCTCGACGTCACCGTGAACAAGATCGTCGAAATCTGGAATAAACGAATTTATTTCTATCCCGGCAACTATGAAAAGTATCTGGCCCAGAAAACGCAGCGGCGGGAACAACTCGACGCGGCTTATCGCAACCAACGGGAGCGGATTGAGCAGTTGGAAGTGTTCATCAACCGCTTTCGATATCAGGCGACCAAGGCGAAGCAGGTGCAGAGCCGCATCAAGGAACTGGGAAAGATAGAGCGTATTGAGCTGCCGGAGGAAGAGAAAACCATTCATTTCTCCTTTCCACAGCCCAAGGCCAGCGGCAGGATTGTGGCTGAGTTCGACGGCGTGGCGAAGTCTTACGGTGAGAAGGAGGTCTTTCACGGGGTCAACTTCATGATCGAGCGCGGCGACCGCATCGCGCTGGTGGGAGTGAATGGGGCGGGCAAATCCACGTTGATCAAGCTGCTGGCAAACGAAGAAGATCTCACCCAGGGAGAATACAAGCTGGGCCACAACGTGCAAGCCGACTACTTCGCGCAGGACCAATACAAAGAACTCGACCAAGACTCGCGCATCCTGGATGACCTGGGTAGGGTTTCTCCGCAATCCCGCGAAACCGAGCTCCGCAGTTTATTAGGTTGCTTTTTGTTTTCCGGCGACGACGTTTTCAAGCGCATCGGCGTGCTTTCTGGCGGTGAGCGCAATCGCTACGCGCTGCTGCGCATGTTGTTGCATCCTGCAAACTTTCTGCTGCTCGACGAACCGACAAACCATCTGGACATGCGAGCCAAGGACGTTCTACTGGAAGCGTTGTCGAAGTACACCGGCACGGTGGTGTTCGTTTCGCATGATCGCTACTTCATCGACAACCTGGCCACGCGGGTGTTTGAGATTGGCGAGGGGCGGGTAGAGGTTTATCCCGGCAATTATGAAGACTATCGCTGGCGCAAAGAGGGCGGTGCCGCTCGCTTGCAGGAAAATACCCAGCTTGCAGTGGCTTCTGCGCCAACCAACGGAAACAAGCCCGCTGGTTCAGACGCTGTCGAGAGCAAGGCGAAACGCCTGAATCCCATCAAGCGCAAACAGATGGAAGAGCGAGTCCGCGAATTGGAGCAAGAGATCAACCGCACCGAAACTGCGATCACCGAGCACGAGACCTCCCTGCAAAGCTTTGTCAGCGCCGAGGAGACTGCGCGCCTCACTCAGGCACTGGAAACCCATCGCGCCGCGCTGAAGACGAGCGTGACCGAGTGGGAGAAACTAGCAGCGGCATTGCAGGACTAGCCCGCGCGCAGAGTGTCCAGTTGAAGTCGTGACTCCGTCATCTCCCGTTCTACGGCTTCCGTAACCTCCTCTTATTCTCCTGCGCGTGCGATAGTCAACTCACAAATCCACTGACCCGCAGGCGTGACCTCCCTCCAAAGCCGTGCGGAACAAGGAATCTCGATGTTGCAGCCAGCTCAATCCAATACCCAGAAGTTCCCCGCAACCGCAATTCCGACCTACAACCCAGTAAAGACCGTGACTGCTCCTCTGGAGCAGGCCACTATCGGCCGTTCCGTGGTCATTAAGGGTGACATCAGTGGCGCCGAGCCGCTCTTCATCGACGGTCAAGTTGAGGGCACGATCACACTGGCCGACCACCGCGTCACTATTGGGCGCAACGGCAGCGTCACAGCCGATATCAGCGCCAGAGAAGTCGTCATCATGGGCAAAGTCACCGGCAACATCGAGTGCAGTGACCGCCTGGACATCCGTGGCGAAGGCACGCTGGTCGGCGACGTCGTGACCCAGCGCATCAGCGTGGAGGACGGCGCGGTGATGAGCGGCAAGGTGCAGGTGCGCGCCCAAGAGAAAGAAAAAGCCAAAGCGGCTGCCGCCGGCGCGTAAGCTCCTACTTCTTTTCGAGCTTCTCGGGCTTGAGATCCAGCGAAGCTGAATTCATGCAATAGCGCAGGCCGGTTGGCTTAGGGCCGTCGGGGAAGACATGCCCCAAGTGCGCATCGCATTTGGCGCATCGCGCTTCCGTCCTCTGCATGCCATAGGTGCTGTCGGTATGCTCGGCGACCGCCGCCGGATCAACCGGCTTGTAGAAACTGGGCCAGCCAGTGCCGGAATTAAACTTTGTCTCGGATTCAAACAGCGGCGCTCCACAGCATACGCAGTTATACGTTCCTTTTTCCTTCGTGTCCCAGTACTTTCCGGTAAATGCTGGCTCGGTCCCGGCTTTGCGGGCCACGTGGAACTGCTCGGGGGATAGCTGCTGTTTCCATTCGGCATCGGTTTTGGTGATCTTGTCAGGCATGAGGTTTCTTAGGTTGCTACTCCTTATTCGATCCAACACAACCAAAAAAGTTACGCCGGCATTATGGAAGCGGGATAGCCTGGCCGTTGTCGATCTTGAGGGTTATGGAGTCCCCGTGCTCGGTTGCACCCGATTCCTTGATGACTACGACGTTGCCACTCGCCTCAACCGTCTGGCGCTTCGGGTTGTACACCACACGATCCGCTTGTAGCGAAAAGAAGTTGTACGCTAGAAAGACAGGATCGTCGTACGGGTCCTTCTCACCCGCGTAACTATAGACGCCGTTGTTTGCAGTACGCTTCACATAGCGAACGAGAAGGCTTGATTGCTGGCAGTCCCTCGATTGAAGCGGGAAACTCTCCTCGCCGTAGTAATCTCGCAATGCGGGTTCGCCGGACATACTGATGATCACACCATCAACGTACTTTTCAACGGGCAGAGTGACTGTCGAAGGTGATGCCGCTCGACGACGTCACGCAAAACGGCGGTCGATTATAGACTCGGAAGCCCTTGCTGTGCGCTTGCATTGTGTAAACGCCAAAAGGAAGATCCAACTGATACCTGCCTGAGTCGTTCGTCTCGGTAGTCTTGGTCGCGAGCGCGCTCTCGAACATTATCTGGACGCCGCGGATCACAGCCCCATTTGGATCCTTGATCGTGCCTTGAACGCGAAATGTGCGGCTTTGACCCAATCCCAAAGACTGCGCAGAAAGAGTGGTACTCAGCAGCGCGAGCAAAATGGTTCCGACAAGGCGCATGAAATGGTGACGACGAACTTCCTTATTTTACGTGAATCCCAGGGATGAACATCGGCGGTCGCAGCAACCGACCCCTTGCTTTTCTATTGACTTCGCTTTATATTCGCCTACAATTCTCTCATGGCAATCACCAGACGACAGCGTGAACTGTACGACTTCATCTCAGAGTTTGTGCAAAAGAACCAATATTCCCCTTCGTTCGACGAAATTCGCGAAGGCATGGGGCTGAATTCGCTGGCCACGGTGCACAAGCACGTCACCAATCTGGAGAAAAAGGGACTGCTGACACGCGACTACAACCGCAGCCGCTCCATCGATCTGGTGCCGCCGAAAGGCCGCCTCAAGCAGGCCATGAGCGTGAATACCACCATGGTGCTGCCGCTCCTCGGCAGAATCGCCGCCGGGCAGCCAATTGAAGCTGTGGAGAATCCCGAGACCATTTCCCTAGCCGACTTCGTGCGCTCGAAGGAAGTGTTCGTTCTAGAGGTACGTGGCGACTCCATGCAGGATGAACACATTCTCAGCGGCGACTATGTGCTGGTGGAAAAGGCCAAGACTGCGCACAACGGGGAAATCGTCGTCGCATTAGTCGATGGCACCGACGCCACCTTGAAGCGCTTTTACCGCGAGGGTGACACCATCCGCCTGCAGCCTTCAAACGCGAGCATGAAACCCATCATCGTGCCGGCAGCGTCGGTTGCATTGCAGGGCAGGGTAATTGGTGTGTTGAGGAAGTACTGAAAGCAGCATTCAGCACTTAGGCAAAACCGCTTCACATCTCCCCAAACAGCAGAAATGCCCGGGGCGACCCCGGGCACCTCAAGACTGAATGCTGACGGCTGAGTGCTGAGTGCTGCCTTTTACCCTACGTGCTTTCTAAGCGCTTCGGCGATGGCTTCCTTCGGCTTGTAGCCTACGAGCTGCTCCACCACCTGACCGCCCTTGAACACCAGCAGAGTGGGGATACCGGTCACTTTGTAACGCATGGGTGTGGCGCCGTTGCGGTCTACATCCATTTTCCCGATCTTCAACTTGCCTTGGAAGTCCTTGGCCAGTTCATCGACGATAGGGGCGAGGGCGCGGCAAGGGCCGCACCACGTTGCCCAAAAGTCCACCAACACTGGAGTGTCGGACTTGAGCACATCCTGATCAAAATTCGAATCGGTAACTTCCATGATGCCATTTGCTGCCATTACTGCCTCCCGTGGCGCGCCCGGAAAGCTCTCTCCGGGTCAAACCGAGTCAAGACAAACCAAGTCGCGAACTGATTATCCTAGCACTTTTATTGGATGCGCGGCAGCATCAGAGGACGCAGATTAGGGCGCCGCTAGCGCCTTGAGCTACCAAAACCGCGGTCCGTGCGTCTGACCCAAAGTCAAAGACAATTCTTGCTATAAGATGCATGCATCCAGCAAGCCCATCAGAGCTAAGGAGGCTCGATGTCGAAATTTCTCATCGCTACTTTACTTGGTGTGCTGATTTGTCCGCTCTTTGCTAGCGCGCACCCGCCCGCCGACGTGGAATCGCGGCGCAAGGCGCTCAACGATCTGCTGGCAGAGCAGTGGGAATACACCATGCACACCAGCCCGATTTATGCTTCGATTCTGGGAGACAAGCGCTGGAACGATAAGGTGGATGATTTTTCACAGCAGGCCATCGATGACGACTTGCGCGAAAGCCAGAAATTCCTGGTGCGCTTTGAGGCCATCGACACCGCAGGTTTTCCTGAGCAGGAAGTGTTGAACAAGAAGCTGATGGTGCGCGACCTGAAAATGAAGCTGGACGAGGCCCGCTTCAAACCCTGGGAAATGCCGGTCGCGCAGAACCACGGAGTCCATCTCGACATGCCGCAACTGGTCAGCGTGCTGTCGTTCGAGAGCGTGAAAGACTACGAAGATTACATCGCCCGGCTACGGCAATTGCCCGTGCTTTTCGATCAGAACGTGGTGCAGATGCGCAAGGGAATGGCGGAAGGGCTGATGCCACCTCGTTTTCTGTTGGAGAAAGTTGTCGTCCAGGCCAATGGCATCGGCACGCAGCCGCCGGACAAATCACCGTTCGCCCAACCCTTTGCCACATTCCCCAAGGCGATTTCTGAAGCTGACCAGAAGCGGCTTCGCGAACAGGGACTGTCTGCGATCCGGGAAGCGGTCTTGCCCGCTTACCTCAGGTTCGCGAAGTTTGTGCGCGATGAGTACGCTCCCAAGGGACGGACCGAGGTTGGAGTCTGGTCGCTTCCCGACGGCGACGCACGCTATGCCTTCCGCGTAAAAGACAGCACTACCACCGATCTCACACCAGAAGGAATCCACCGGTTGGGATTGGCGCAGGTGAAGGAGATCGAAGGCCGAATGCTGGCCGTGGCCAATCAATTAGGCTACAAAGATGTGAAGAGTTTCAACGCCGCCATCGCCAAGGATCCCAAACTGCACGCGCACTCCCGCCAGGAGATCCTTGATCTTTACCGGAAGTACACCGACCAGATGTATCCCAAGCTGCCAGGGCTCTTCGGCCGGCTGCCCAAGGCCAGGCTTGAGATCATGCCAGTGGAGGAGTTCCGCGAAAAGGAAGCTTCCGGAGCGGCGTACGTGCAAGGCACGCCTGACGGCTCGCGTCCCGGCCACGTAATGGTCAACACCGGAGACTTCGCTCAGCGCAGTGTACTCAACATTGAAACCACGGCTTATCACGAGGGCGTTCCCGGACACCACATGCAAATCTCGATCGCCCAGGAATTGCCGGCACTGCCGCCGTTCCGTCAGCAGGAGTATTACACCGCCTACACCGAGGGCTGGGCGCTCTATTCCGAACGTTTGGGAAAAGAGCTTGGTTTCTACCAGGACCCCTACAGTTATTACGGCCACCTTTCGGACGACATGCTGCGGGCGATCCGACTGGTGGTTGACACCGGCATCCATTACAAACACTGGACGCGGCAACAGGTGGTGGATTTCTTTCACGAGCACTCCGCCTCCGACGAACCGGAAGTGCAGAGCGAAACCGACCGTTACATTTCCACTCCCGGGCAGGCCCTGGGTTACAAGATCGGGCAGTTGGAAATCCTCAAACTGAGGCAGTACGCGAAGGATCAGTTGGGTGACAAGTTTGACATTCGTGGCTTCCATGACCAGGTGCTAGGCGCTGGCGCTCTGCCGATGGATGTATTGGGCGACCGAATCCACGAGTGGGTTGCACAGCAGAAGCAGAATGCTGGTGTGGCGGCGGCGACGGTTGCAAGCGGGAACTAGGACGGCGTCTTGGCGGGCAGGGGGCGGAAACGCCCTCAGCCCCCTTCAAAACCCAAATAAAAAAGCGCCCTAAACTTTTCAGTTCAGGACGCCTGGCAGCCCTCCCCCAGAACTGCCAAACCACGACTGGATAGTAGCGTGGCCCTATATTCGTGTAAATGTCACTTTGGTAATGCGCTATTTTTCCGCGAGTAATGGCGTTTAAGCGTGGGCAGGATAAGCAGTTGAATCAGGGATCACGGTTTGTGCCAGCTTTGGCCGCCATCTTCAGTCGTCCAGATTTCCTTACTGGCCGTGGTCAGCTTGCCGTGCAACGGATCGGGGAATTCAACCCCGATGATGTCATCAGTAAGTGTCTGGCCTGCGGTAAGGGGTTGTACTTGAGTCCAGTTTTGCCCGGCGTCCATGGAATGATAGAGTGCGCCTTTCGCGCCTCCCACCCAAATGTCCTTTCCGCTGGCGGCCAGGGCACGGAAGCTGGCTTGGCTGGCCACCGGGACGGTCTGCCAGGTCCTGCCGAAATCGAGTGAGCGCTGCAGCGTGCCATCGGAGGTAAGGGTCCAGCGCGGAGCGACCGTGGGAAGGAGTAACGCCGAGCGGGGCTGAAACGCTGGGGCTGCATGCAAGGCACCTCCACCGATCCCGCCGCCAGCATTTGGCAGGTTAGACGCATCCTTGGCCCTGCCTGGCACGAGTCGATCGGCCTCAACGCTACCCGCCACCGACTGCGCGGCTGCTTCGACCGTTGTGCTCTTATCAAGTTCACTCCGGGGCTCGTTGGTGAGGGCGCCTGACAACGAGTCCACCTTCTGCGCAACCATTGGCGAGGCAGCCACTCGCGCACCTTGCTTCTTGAGTTGGTCCGGGCGCTGGCCTTCTACGTTTGCTATCGAATCGCCTGTCGCTGGCGCCAAGGCGGGCGTTGCGGCCACGGCGATTTCCCGCTTCTCCTCTGGGACGGGCGCCGCCTTCTCCGTCGCGATTGACGCATCCGTTTGTTGCATCGAGCCAGAGGATGTTGAGACTCCGCCCGATTGCCGATGCAAGCTGACGGCGGCGACCACGACCACAACTGCTGCCACGGCAGCCCCCCAGCGCAGCACCGGCCAAGTCAGCCATCTGGATGGAGCGAAAACCGCTGCCGGCAGGGCTGCCGTCTGATTAGGGCTGGAGAGAAATACTACCTCGCGGCAATCGGCACACTGCGCGAGGTGCTGCACGATCTGGGCACGCGAGTCACCGGGCAGTGAGTTCTCCACGAACGCACTGATCAGGTTGGGATCAGGATGAATCTCCGCTGCCGTGCCCTTAGCATGCAGCCGCCGCATCGCGATTTTGGGTAAGTCTGTCATGTGTGCTTCGATCGACAGCGACGTAGCAAGCCACGTCCCGACGGCCGATGTTTACCCCGACCCTCCTGCCTTCTTCTCTGAGAACGCCGGAGGCCCGCTTTCTTGCACCAGCCGGTTACGGAGATTTACCCTAAGGTCTCGAACATCGACTTCCATCGCTTCCTCCGCCTGGCGACGGCTCATCCCCTGCCTGCTCAGGCCAGCCAAGATCCGCTTGCGCAACGACTTGGCCAATTTGTCCACTTTGCGGCTGATGGTCGATTCGTGCACATGCAAAGCGCGGGCGATCTCGGCCAGGGTGCGCGAATCGAGAAAATACGAGGCCAGAACGAACTTGTCCTCGGAGGACAGTTCTGCGAGAGCTTCGTCGGTCGCGATTTCAACTCGGGAGTCGACGGCAATCACCGGCTCCGGATTGGCGGCGGCGAACTGCGCTCCCTCCTCACTTTCTTCGTCCAGGCTGACCGTCTTGCGCCGGCGGCGATAGCGGTTCACAAATTCCTGCGCCATCACGGTACGCAGCCAGCCCTCTAAAGAGCCTCGGCCGGTATAAGAAGCCAGTTTGGAATTGCGTTTTCCTTCGCGTGTCGTGGTGCCGTAGAGGTCGGCGTAAATCGAGTCCGCCAACTCTCGCGCTGCGGAACTTTCCTTCGCGATGTAGCCGGCAATGTTGTAGAGCTTCTCCCGGTAGCGGGTGAGGAACACCTCCCACGCACGCTCGTGCCCGGCAGCACAAGCGCGGGCCAGGGCCAATTCCTCAACGCGCAGACTGCTGCAGAATTCGTGGACGCCGGCCCGCGGGGCGTTCGCGGGCAGGTACTTCGCAATCACTTCCTGCAACACTTGCTCGAAGGCGTCGGCGGTCAGTCCGAGTTCTGCGCCGCCACTCTTCCGATAGAGCTCGTTCACAAGAGAACCCAATCCCGCGGGACGTTCTGCTACTACGGATTGGACACCGCGGTCGGGCATAAGTGGCGCAGCCTTTCTGGATGCTACCAACTTTTAGACGCAAGGATTGAGATTTTTGCCGTTCGGAAGATAGCAAGGGACCGAGATATCGCCTCAAGGGGTGGGACAGACCCCGCCCCTAACGAGGTGTCTCCGAACCTTGGGGGAGCCGAATATGCGGCTGAGATGGTCGATTGCGAGTCTGGCAGTTGCGGTAATGGTAAGTGCAGCGATGGTAATACCGTGTCTGGCGCCGGCGGGCGAGGTGCCGGCCGTTTCTTCGTACAAAGCACTGGCGCCGATCCGGCACGGAAATCTGGAAGTGTTTCCGGTGGTGGCGGCTTCATCGCACGATACGCAGAATTTCCTGACTCTGGACGAAGGCCTGCGCTCCGGCGACGTGATTGTGAGCGAGTCTGGAAACATCTCTCCCCTGATTCGACCGCGTAACCGGAACATAGTTCCTCCGCCGCGTATTGGCGCAAGCGCGCAGGTCAACCAATTAGTGCTGGTGAATAATTCCAAGCGACCGCTGCTTCTGCTGGCGGGAGAAATAGTGACCGGGGGCAAACAGGACCGCGTCATCGGCAAGGACCGCCTGGTGCCCGCCGAGAGTGATCCCATTGACTTAAGCGTTTTCTGCGTCGAGCCGGGACGCTGGACTGGCGCCAAGATGAGCTTTTCCGGCGGAGGCATCGGCGCGGGCATGGCCCAGCCCGGAGTTCGCGCCAAAGCTATGGCGGACAAAGACCAAGCCCAAGTGTGGTCGGAGGTTCGGAGTGCGCAGGCACGCGTGGAAGCGCTGGCTTCTTCACCGCAGGCTGCTGGGGTGATTGCGGGCACGACTTCCTACGCGAAGGTGATGGAGAACGATGAAGTAAAACAGAAAGTGGACGCGGTCGCTGCACCCATGCAGCGCGACTATCAGAGCCTTATCAAACAGCTTCGTGACCGTAATGCGGTCGGAGTGGTGGTCGCCGTGAATGGAGAAATCATCTGGGCTGATGTCTTCGCCAGCACCAATTTGCTGGAGAAGTATTGGCCAAAGTTAGTCCGCTCCTACGCCGCTGAAGCCTATGTCAGCCGGGCCAGAGACAAACAGGTCAATGTGAAAGCGGCACAACAGTTTCTCGAAGAACTGGAGGGCCGTCACGAAACGGTGGAGACCGAGCCGGGACTCTATCGTCACACTGAAATCAGCGGCGATGGCTTCCGTGCGTTCGAACTGACCTCATTGCTGCCCAAGACAGGATTCGATCTCCACGTAGCCAAAATGGCGGAGTGAGCCGGGCCGCTACAACAACCTGAGCCCCTGCTCGATCGTCGGGTAGGCGAGCACAGGCAATAATTCACGCTTCATCCGCGAGGTGTCAGCGACGCAGTCATGCCTGCTTCCACGATGTCGCGGTTTAGCAGCGCCGGAACGGGGAAAACAAGAGATGCCATCTCCCAACTCACTCCTGCGAGACGGAACATCCATGCGGGTAGACGCCAGGGCCTGTGGCAATGGTAATGATCAGCCAGCCGGTCGAGAAAGTCCTGAATCGTGATCGGATAGTCGTCGCAAACCTGATAGATGCCTCGGGCACTCTCTAGCTCAATGGCGGCCTGAAGCGCAGTCAGAAAATCCGGTAGCGCGATCAGATGCGCCCACGTCGGCTTGCGCCAAACGGCCAACAGATGATGATGTAGCATCCAGCGTGCGCCCTCGATCAGTTTTATTCCCCTGCCGTAGACGATTCCCGCGCGAAATACGACCGCAGTCACGGATTCGTCTTTCGTAGCCGCGAATAGAAGCCTCTCCGCTTCCAAACGCGTTCGAAAATGGATCACAGCTGGACTCGCATCCAGACGGCCGACAGCAGGATGGTCAGGGGTTGTTCTTCCTTCGGCATGTGGGAAGCTCACCAGAATGAACTTCCGCACTCCAGCACCCTTAGCTGCTTCGACCAAGTCTCTCACATAGCCGATGTTCGTCCTGGGCAAAAATCGTTCCGGCAAAGGGGCGAAGAGGACTCCAGCCAAATGCACGATACAGTCAATGCCGGCGCATGCTTGTGGCAATGTTTCGGGGCAAGAAAGGTCGAGGTGGCGAACTGAAACGTTCGGATGTCCGACGAGATCGGGCGATAGAGGAGCTTTGTGAACCGCCAGGTACAAGCGGTGGCTCCCCGACAGTAAATGACGCACCACCAGCGAACCCAGGTTGCCGGATGCTCCGGTGATGAGGATGTTCACGCGGTTTCCCCGCGCCGCGCCATGAACTCGCGGAAATAGATCATTCCGCCAATATCAAAGAGTCCGTGGGCAATCATGGGGACCAGCAGGTTCTTCGACCATGCGAAAAACAACCCTAGGTACAGTGCTTGGAATATCGACCACAGGCTGACTACGCGGATCTTCTTGCCACCGAAATGCGCGAGCATGAACAGCAACGATGCCGCAATCATGCCGAAGCGTTGCTGCAGGAAGCCGCGAAAAAAAAACTCCTCGCCACAAGCGGCGGTTACGCCGCCGAAAATGATCTGCGCCACGCCCGCTCCCACATATACGCTCGCTAGCGAAGCGGTCAGGTCCCGCGCGTAGGCTTTTCCCTTTGCTACTGAGTATCCGTACTGCAAGAGCAGCGTCCAAGCCGCTAGCCATAGAGAACCAGCGATGCCCAGTGCAATCTCCCTTGGGTTGATCGTGAGTGTGAGTGGAAGGTGGCTGTGCCGAATTCCCCAATAGCCCAGTCCTCCGAGCAGCAGGGTCACAGCGATCTCAAGAGTCAAGAACCGCTTGATATAGAAGAGCACTCAGTGGCCTAAGGCGTTCTTAACCGTTGCAAACGGCGAGCGGCTTCGTCCAGGGTCTCGTCTCGTTTGCAAAAGGCGAACCGCACCTGCTGTGCGCCATCGCGAGGATCGTTGTAGAAGCTTGATCCCGGAACCGCGGCGACGCCAATCTCCTTCACCAGATGTTTGGTGAACTCCAAATCGTTCGCGAACCCGAAGCTGCTGATGTCGGTCATCACGTAGTACGCACCGCGCGGCCGGAAGCAGTGAAATCCAGCCCCTGTCAGAGCCGGCACGAGTCGATCTCGCCGCGCACAGTAACCCTTCGCCAGATTTTGATAGTAGCTGCCCGGCAGTGCCAGCGCGGCTGCGCCCGCCTCCTGCAAGGGAGCTGGCGCTCCCACGGTGAGAAAGTCGTGGACTTTGCGAATCGCGTTGGTGATCTCCGGCGGTCCCACCGCCCACCCCACGCGCCAACCAGTCACGCTGTAGCTTTTCGACAAGCCATTGATGGTGACTGTCCGCTCCTGCATACCGTCCAGGCCGGCAATGGAAATGTGCTGCGTTCCGTCGTAAAGGATGTGCTCGTAGATCTCATCGGTGATCGCAAGCACATTGAACTCGACGCAAAGATCGCGAATCAACTCCAGTTCCGTTCGAGTGAATACCTTGCCGGTGGGATTGTTTGGAGTATTGAGGATGATGGCCTTGGTGTGAGAGTGAAAAGCAGCCCGCAGTTCCTGTTCGTCGAACGTCCACTCGCCGTCCGCGCTCAGCGGCGGGCGCAACTTCACAAACATCGGCTTCGCCCCGGACAAAACGGCATCCGGGCCATAGTTCTCGTAGAACGGTTCGAAGATCACGACCTCGTCGCCCCGATTACAAACCGCGAGCAGGGTCGAGATCATCGCTTCGGTTGAGCCGCAGCAGACTGTGATCTGGGTTTCCGGATCGACTGGAATCCCCTGCCACTCCTTCATCTGCCGGGCGATGGCTTGGCGCAGATTCTTTGCGCCCCAGGTGATGGCGTACTGGTTGACGTCCGCTGCGACCGCGTCCTGGGCAGCGCGCTTGATCTCTGCCGGGGCAGGGAAGTCGGGAAACCCCTGCGCCAGATTGACGGCGCCATAAAGTATGGCCTGGCGCGTCATCTCACGAATCACCGATTCAGTGAAATGCTCGACTTTGTCACTCAGAAAATGCTTGGATTCGACGCCTGCATCGGCCATATTCCGGTCAGACTAGCACACACGCCGCGCCGCAGAACAGTTGGCGGGACAACACCGAATTCCGTTGCGCGACCGTGAGATCAAACTGATCCGAAGCGATTAGCCCACGTGTATAATTTCGTCCACCTTCACCCTGTACAAGTGTTTCGGGACCACGAACGTGAACCAGACTGCACACCAATACCAGCGCAGATTGGCTACGATGGGCGTGCTGGCCGCGGTGTATTTTGTCGCGGGGAAACTCGGGCTCACCCTGGCTTTCGTGCATCCCAGCGCCACCGCCGTTTGGCCTCCCGCGGGAATTGCGCTTGCCGCTCTGCTGACCTTGGGCTCGGAGGTTTGGCCCGGGATCCTGGTGGGCGCGTTTCTCGTCAACCTGACGACAGCCGGCTCGATGGCGACCTCTATCGGCATCGCGGCTGGAAACACTCTTGAAGCGCTGCTGGGCGCGTACCTGGTGAATCGCTTCGCGGGCGGACGCCATGCTTTCGAACGCACGCAGGACACCTTCAAGTTCGCCATGCTCGCGGGCATGGTCAGTACCACGGTCGCTGCCTCGTTTGGCGTTACCAGCCTCTCGCTCGGAGGGTTTGCCCCATGGGCCAATTACGGTCCTATCTGGGCAACCTGGTGGTTGGGCGACGCCGCCGGCATTGTAATCGTGGCTCCCCTGTTGATTCTCTGGAGTTCGGGGCCGCGCCCGCGATGGGATCGAGCACAATCGCTTGAAGCCCTCGCCCTGCTGGCTTGCCTGATTGTGGCCGGCCTGGTTGTCTTCGACGGATTCCTGCTGCCCGACACCGCCAACTATCCGCTGGAGTACATCTGTATTCCATTTCTGATCTGGGCGGCGTATCGGTTTGGACAGCGTGAGGCCGCCGCGGCAACCTTCGTGCTCTCCGTCACCGCGGTTTGGGGGACTCTACACCGTCTGGGGCCTTTCGTCCGGCGGACCGAGAACGAGTCTCTGCTCCTGCTGCAAGCTTTCATGGCAGTGGTGGCGGTGACTACTCTGGGCTTGGCAGCGGAGTTTGCCGAGCGCCAGCGAGCCATCGAACAGGCGCGGCATCTCGCGGTGAGTGATCCGCTGACTGGATTGGCTAACTACCGTAAGCTATTCGACACCCTCGATGCAGAAATCAAGCGCCATGCCCGCAGCACTCGATGCTTTGCAATCCTGCTTTTTGACTTGGATGGGCTGAAAAGACTTAACGACACGCATGGTCATTTGACTGGCAACCGTGCTCTGTGCCGGCTGGCGAATGTGATGCGGAGCCATTGCCGCGACATTGATACCGCTGCCCGGCACGGGGGTGACGAGTTCGCCCTCGTTCTTCCGGAGGCCAGCCGCGATGCGGCCCAGCAGGTGGCGCAGCGCATCGCCGACGGATTGCGCTCGGACAGCGAAACTCCTGCGATCACTGTAAGTGTCGGCACAGCCGTGTACCCGGACGACGGAGACACCATCGAAGGCTTGTTGGCTGCGGCCGACCGCGACCTATACGAAAGCAAGGGCCGCCCCATGTCCCGGGCGGTTGTCCCGCCCGAGAGCCCATAGGAACGTGAACAGCCGTCCGCGGCCAGGTTCGCCTCAAATCGACTTCCTGTAGGCGGCCCTGACCGCGGCGCAAGCCGAGGTCTTTTCGACCAAGCCCTGGCTTTGCCGTTCTTGGGACGATGTGGCGCTGGATTGCGGCTCGATCTTATGCCGCTTTTTTCTGCGCTGCTTTCCACTTCGCCCAGCGTACTCTTTGGGCGGCAGCGATTCTTCTTCGCGCAGCGAGGGACATCCGGCTGCGCGGCCGCGCAGAAAGGCTGCCCGTGGTGTTATTCAGGCCCCGTATAACCCCGATTGCGTGATCCAACTTACCCACTTCCTTCAACATCTTTTGACGTTCCGCTTGCAACTGACTTAGTACTCCCGTAAGACTCGGCATGTGTATCCCCCTCGGTGCATGATATTAGCAGAGACCTGAGTTCGGCGCGAGGGGCGGTCAGGACGTCCTCAGCGTTCCGCCCGTTCTTTCGATCGCCTTAACCACCAGCGCCGACCAGCGTGCCACTTCATCTTCCCGCAGCGTCCGCTCGTTGGATTGGAAGGTTGCTCGGAGCAGGAGAGAGTATTTGCCCGCCGGAACTGCTCCGCCGCGGAAGATCTCAACTGGAACAAAGCTGTGCAATTCACCTAGATCTAAGGCGGTGACGGCTTGCCGGATTTGATCAAACTTCACCGTGTCCGCGAAGACGAACGAGAAATCCCGCTCCACCGCTGGAAACCGCGGCAAGGTTTCATAACGCACTTCGCGCAGACCATGCTGGTACAACCGGTCTAAATACACCTCGGCGATGAACACGTCCTGCTTGAATTTTCGCTTGGCTGCCGTCTCCGGATGAAGTTGCCCGAATTGCGCCACGGTCGCACCATCCATCACTGCCCGCGCCGACCGCCCGGGATGGTAGTACTCCGCGGTTTGGGCGTCAAACGCGAGGGCATCGTGCTGGAGTAAGTCGAGCACGATCTCCACCTCACCCTTCAGATCGAAGAACGAGAACGGCCGTGCCGGCTGATGAACATTGGGCTTGACCGAGCTGCCGCTCGCACCCAGGCAAATTCGTCTCAGCTCTGCGACGGCCGCGTTTTCCGCTTCAAACACATTGCCCGCCTCGAATAAGCGCACCTCACCGCTGCCGCGGTTCAGGTTATAAGCCAGCATGTTCAGCATTCCCGGCACCAATGACGTGCGCATGACGGAAGCCTCGTCGCTCAGCGGATTCGCGATTTCGACAACTGGCACCGCGCAAAAATCCTGCGCGTCGTTGTGTGAAATAAAAGTCAGCGAGACGGCCTCGTCATAACCCAGTGCCAGCAGCATACTGCGCAGTTTTCGGTCCTTGGCCGCGTCCGGGGTTTCAATCACCGATCCGGAAAACGATGGCAACGTATTCTCAAATTTGTCGTATCCATGAAGACGCGCGATTTCTTCGATCAAATCGATCTCGCATTCAATGTCGAGCCGCCAGCTCGGAATGCGTACCGTGAATTCAGGTTCCCGGTCGGGCTCCGGCAGAACTTCAAATCCCAGCCGTTGCAGAATGTGTACCACCTGATTGGTGTCCAGGGTGTTGCCCAGAATGCGGTGCACCTCGGCCATGCGCAGGCCAACCGGAGCCTGGTCGAGCCAGCGCGCCACTACGTCAACCGGGTCGCCGCCGAGTTCGCCCCCGCCCGATTGCAGAATTAGCTCTGCCACGCGGTCGCAGGAGGGGAGGGTTGACTCGAAGTCGGCCCCGCGCTCGAAACGATGCGAAGCGTCGGTATGCAGTCCGTGTCGCCGAGACATCTTGCGCACTGTCACCGGATCCCACCACGCCGACTCGATCAGAATGTTCCTGGTCTTATCGGTGATCATGGTGTCGAACCCGCCCATGGTGCCGGCCAGGCCGACCGGCTTCACCGCATCGGCGACGACCAGGTCTTCGGCGGTCAGTGTGCGTTCCACTCCGTCGAGCGTCTTCAGCTTTTCTCCGTCGCGCGCACGACGCACTATGATCTTTCCGCCTTCGAGCAAGTCAAGATCGAAGACGTGAGTGGGCTTGCCCATCTCCCACAGCACATAATTGGTGGCATCGGCTGCGTTGTTGATCGCCCGCTGATCGAGCAATGCCAGCCGCTCGATAATCGGCTTTGGCGACTGCTTTACCGTGACCTTTCGCAGCACGCGTGCGGTAAAACGCGCACATCCCTGCGGGTCTTTGATCTCGACGGGGAAAGTGGGAGGGGCCTGCGGTTCGGCGGCAATCCGCTTTGCAGCCTTGCCGGCAGGGATAGTGGTTTGAATCGGTTTCAGCGACAGGCCGTAGATCGCCGCCGCCTCCCGCGCCACGCCATAGTGACTCATGGCGTCAGGTCGGTTGGTGCCAATCTCCATCTCGAAGACCGTCTTGCTTCCCTCGCCACTGATGCCTTCCACTGCGATGCCGGAATTGGTCAGGTCATCGGCCAGGCGGCGGTCATCCACCGAGAGGTCAACGAAGTCGCGTATCCATTGGGGAGAAAGTTTCATCTTCAGCTTTTGGCTCTTGGCCTTTAGCTCTTAGCTTTTTCGTGCGCGCTATGTTCACGCGGCTACTTGCGTTTAAAAGCCAAGGGCTAAGAGCCAATAGCCAAGAGCCGTTTCACGCAAACTGCCGCAAAAATCTCACATCCCCCTGAAAGAACAACTGAATGTCGTCCACACCATACTTCAATAGCGCTACGCGATCGGCGCCCATGCCAAATGCGAATCCCGAAACCTTGCGTGGATCGTAGCCGTTATCTTTCACGAACTCGAACACATTGGGATCGACCATGCCGCAACCGAGGATTTCAATCCATCCCGTCCGTTTGCAAGGACGGCAAGGCTCGGAGCCGCGCTGCCCGCTGCCGCCGCAAATGAAGCAACTCACCATCATCTCGGCGCTGGGTTCGGTGAAAGGAAAAAAAGACGGCCGGAAGTGGGTTTTCACGCTCGATCCGAACAGCGCCTTCATGGCGTGATCGAGCGTGCCCTTTAAATCGCCAAATGTAATGTTGGTATCGACGGCCAGGCCCTCAATCTGATGAAACATGGGCGAATGACTGGCGTCGGGTGGATCATTGCGGTGGACCTTGCCCGGAATCACGATCCGAAGTGGCGGCTTGATCTTCTCCATGGTGCGAATCTGCACCGGCGAAGTGTGTGTACGCAGCAGTAATCGCTCGCGCTGCGGTTTCGATTCCTGATTGGCGATGAATAATGTGTCCTGGGTGTCGCGTGCCGGGTGGTTCGGCGGGAAATTCAGCGCTTCGAAGTTGTAATAGTCGGTCTCAATTACCGGCCCCTCCTGCACGGAATAGCCGAGGTTGCGGAACACCGAGACAATTTCGTTCATGGTCTTGATGACCGGATGCTCGGCGCCGATGGGACGCTGGATGCCGGGAAGGGTGATGTCGAGACGATCGGAATCCAACCTCGAGGCAGAATCGCCGCGGGCCCGATTCTGAGCTACGTCGATGGCCTGCTCGACTCGCTTCTTGATCTCATTGACCTGTTGGCCGGCGTGACGCTTGGCTTCTTTAGGCGCCGCTTTGAGCCACAAGTCGTTTACCTGGGTGAGCACTCCGTCCTTGCGCGCCATCCAGCGATCGCGGAAGGTCTTCCAGTCGGGTTCAGTCTCGATTGCTGCGGCTTCCTCGTCGAGGGCAGACAGGAGTTTCTTCGTGGCCTTCTCCAGCGCCGCAGCCGAAAAATCTTTCAGTTTGGGAACGGTATATGCCACGGTGCTTTGACTCCGCCTATGTGTCATGACACGTGAGACTTTGCAAGCAAGGTCTCTACAGCGAAGGCCGGTAGAGACGCAGCTTGCTGCGTCTCTCTGCAGACAACCCTGGCTACGCCGTGCCGCTCAAAGCGCCCTTGGCCTGCCCTGCGAGGGTCTTGAACCCTCCCGGATCGTTTACCGCCAGGTCGGCCAGAATCTTGCGGTCCAGCTCCACACCCGCATTCTTCAATCCGTGGATGAACTGGCTATAACTCAGACCGTGCAGCTTGGCTGCCGCTCCGATGCGCACAATCCACAGCGAGCGGAACTGGCGCTTGCGCTGTTTGCGCCCGGAATAGGCGAACTTTAGCCCACGTTCGACCGCCTCTTTGGCGGCGCGGTAAAGCTTGGATTTTGTCAGGAAGTAGCCGCTGGCGCGGTCAAGAATCTTCTTGCGCTTGGCGCGGCGTTTGGTCCCACGTTTTACACGAGGCATGGTTTCTCCTTTTTCTGCTTTCAATTTACGGCGGCTGGAGGTAGGAGACGAAGGTTCGTCATGACCTCTTCACACGCCGGCAGCAGCCTTAGTCTTGGCTGCGGCCTGTTGCCACTGAAACCCGGCAACGATTAGTACGGAATCATCCGCTTGATCTTAGGTGTGTCCGCATCACTCACCAGAATGGACTGGCCCAACTTCTTCTTGCGCTTATGCGCCTTCGAGGTCAGCATATGACGCAAATGCGAATGATGACGTTTCACCTTTCCCGTCGCGGTTTTCTTAAAGCGCTTGGCGGCGCCTTTGTGCGTTTTCAATTTAGGCATAAAGTCCTCAAAACCAGCATTCAGCCGTCAGCACTCAGTCAAGGTAGATTGCTTTTGGAATCCGCACGACGTCAACGGGCTGAATGCTGACGGCTGAGTGCTGATTGCTGCTTGACTAAGCTTGCTTCACGCGATCCGGAACTGGCGGGGCCGCTGGCGGCTTATGGCCTCCCGCGTCCTTCTTGGGAGCCAGGATGGCGTGCAGCGTGTTGCCTTCCTGTCGCGGCCGGAATTCCACGATGCTCTTGTCTTCAACGTCCTTGATCAACCGTTCCAAAATCTGTCGGCCAAGATTGGTGCGCGTCATCTCGCGTCCGCGAAAAAAAATGGTCGCCTTGACTTTGTCTCCCTCGTCCAGAAAACGCAACACGTGGTTTTTCTTGGTCTCGTAATCATGGTCATCCACATTGATGCGGAATTTTACTTCCTTGACGGTGATGACCTTCTGATGCTTCTTGGCTTCACGTTCTTTCTTTTCCTGCTGGTACAGGAATTTCCCGTAGTCCATGATGCGGCATACAGGAGGTACTGCGCTGGGAGAAATCTCCACCAGATCCAGGTTCTGTTCGCGGGCCTTCTTCAGCGCTTCGAAGGGCGGCATAATCCCGATCTGTTCACCTTCGTCCCCGATCACGCGAATTTCGCGTGCCCGAATGCGCTCGTTGGTGCGGATAAAACGCTTGTCGATACAATCCTCCGGTCGTTAAAGAGCTGGTAAGAAAAAAATTATATCATGCCTGCCGTGGACCTCGACCGAAGCATGGCCGCCGCGGAAAGATTGAACAAAGACTGAACCAGGCGGTTTTGCGGGAGACACTCGGCTTGCGGTATTCTGGCTGAACTTCACAAAGGAGGATTCCGGAACGTGAAATTCACGCTGCTGTTCGCCGTGGCCGGGCTTGGTTTGTTGATTTCGCCTTTTGCCCTGCCACAGGTTTCCACACCGCCCACACCACCGGCCGTGCCCGCACAAAGCCCAGCTCAGGCTCAAAACCCTGCTCCGCCAGCGACCGCGGACGAGCCGGCCGACACCATGCCGCGCAAGTACGTCGACCTGTGGAACACCGGCAACTTCGATCACCTCGAATCCATCTTTTCTCCCCCGGCGGCCATGGTTTCCCACGGCAACCGGCTCATGCTCACGCCTGAAATGTTGAAAAGAGTGATTGTGACATGGCGAAAGGCGATGCCCGACCTGAATTTCAAGATCGAGGACACTATTATCCAAGGCGACGAAGTCGCCATGCGGCTCAGTTTCACGGGGTCCTACAAAGAGCGTCTTTTCGCCAACACGGCCATGCCCGCGACCGACAACCCGAAAACCATACGCGCGACCGAGATGCTGATGTTTCATCTCAAGAATGGCAGAATCAGGCAAATCTGGGAGGAATACGACGAGTTACGTATGCGGACTCTAATGGGTGGATTCTGGCGCTCCAATGAAGAACTGGCGAAGGCCGCGGCCGCCGCTGCGCGATCCTCCAAACCCGCTCCGGTTAAGGATTCACCGGCTGCACCCCCTCCCAAACCCTGATCTGGCACGGAGATGGCGGGGTTTGCCTGAAAACTGAAACCCGCACGGCGGGCAACAACGGGCATGTTTCCGCCGAGTGCCCGCCGAGTCCCACCCAGTCGATCGCCCTGGGTTCCGCAGCCATCGTGGCGTTTGGCTGACCTAGCCCGAAGCCGGGAGTTCCCGCCCCTGACGGTTTTCCGAGTGATGGGGACTTCCTTCTCTCTTGCATCGTTCGGTGATGAAGGATAGGATTGCGCGCGGTTCGGGCTATTGCCCGATACCGCTGCTGAAAGCTGAATCAGTAGTTGCACCACCTGAAGAACTGAAGATCTATACCTGAGTACAAAAAAAAGGAGAACCTAACAGATGAGGAGAATTATTCTGGCTCTTGCTGTGATGGCTTTGTTCGCCACTGTAAGTGTGGCGCAAAATAAAGGCCACCTTCTGATCAACAACGACAACATCAACGGCAATAGCGCCGACATCGATACTGTCAGCGCGACTGGTGCCCTCGCGCTCTTGAAAAACGTTCCGACCGGCGGGACCGGTGTGGGCGGCGGCTACTTCGCTGCTCCACGTAACGCTATCGGACAAAATTTGAAGTGCTTCTTCGTGACCGATACTGGTACCAGCGACATCGCTTCCTTCAAGATCCCCAGTCTCGCGAAGTCGGGCAACTTCTCCAACCCTTCACTGAGTGGCGACGGCTTGGGTATTGGGCTGGCGACATCTCCCAATGGCAAGTTCCTCTACTCGGCCTGGGCCGGTAGCGCCAACATCGCTGTTCTGGCGATCGCTTCCGACTGCACGTTGAGTCTGGTCGGATCCCCGGTCTCCCAACCGGACAGCGTTGCTGATATCACCATCACCCACGATGGGAAGATTCTGGTCGTTTCCTTTCCGAACGCTGGTGGTTTACAGGCTTACACTCTGAACGCAACCACGGGAGCCATGACCCCCCTCGGCGCTGAGTTGGTTTTCAACAACTCGGTTTCGGCTTGCCCAACGACAGGCTGCTTCCCGACGGCTATGGATGTCGACCACACCGACACGAACTGGGTTATTGCTAACGCAACCTTTTCGGCAACTTCCCTCACCGCTAAGCTGGGCAACACTGGTTTCACCAGCGCTGCACTGCAGACCTATCCGACCAGCGGTCTGGCGAACGTTGAAACTCCGTGGTTGAGCCCGGCTGGAAGGGCTGGCAACGGCAATCTCTACCTCGGCGCATCGGGCTTCGGCACCGGCTACCCGGCAGGGATCATCGTAGCCACCTTTAACAATGGCACCATCACGTTCGACAACGCCACGGTGAACGCGTCGGCTTTCTACGCCGGCAACGTCCAGACCATCGGAAACACCGGAACCGGCAGCCCGATCACTCAGATCTGGAGCGATGGGTCCGCCAACAACACCGTTCAGTCCTACACGGTTAGCGGCACGACTCTGACTCCGGCTTTCAGCCTGAAGACGACCTCGTCCGGTAGCTTTGCATTCTCGACCAACGGAGTTGGCCGCTAGTTTTTGGGTCTTCACCGCTTTTGTTGAAATGGCGTGGTCTTCGGACCACGCCATTTCTTGTTTCCCGCGACTGCCCAATCCCGCCGGCCGATTGTGCTGGTCACGACCCGCACGGGCCTCTGCTCGCGACGACGGTTACCTCAGTTACATGTCCGGAAGGCCGTATCTAGGTCAAAATAGGCACCCATGGGACATTGGCGTCTATTGGTAGTCCTGTTGTGGGCTACGGCGATGCCGAATCTCGTCCACGCCCGGCAGCTGGCGCTGGTTGCGGACACTGGCAATGCCACCGCCAACCTGACCTCCGCCGACCTGGTGAAGATCTTTAATGCGCATACCCGCACCTGGCCGGATGGCAGGCCCATCACGATTGTGCTGCGTGACCCATCGTCCGCCGACATGCAACTGGTCTTGCGCAAGCTGTTCAATATGACGCCCGACCAGGCGCAGGCATTCATACAGGCCCACAAGGGCGCCATCGTGGTCGCGGATTCCGACGACGCCGTGATTCATTTTGTCTCGTCCACCCGCGGTGCGGTGGGAGTGATCGATCTGTACTCGCTCACCAAAGATGTGAACGTCTTGAAGATCGACGGCAAGCTGCCGGTTGAACAAGGTTATCTCTTGAGGGGGAATTAGCCATGCTTTGTACACACGTGATCTTGAAGGGTGCGATTCGTAGAGCAACTCTTTTTCTTGCTGTCTTCACCCTGCTGTTTGCGACCATTGCTTTCGGTCAGGAATCCACTCCGGTGCAGCCTGATTCTCCATCAGCAGCCCTGCCTCTTACCTCCAAATCTCCAGAGGCGCAGCGCCTGGTGGTGGAGGCCATGCGCGTGGGCCTCGATCTGGTGGAACAAGAGCAGTCTGATGTAATGCTCCGCCAGGCCATCAAACTCGATCCCGATTTCGCCATGGCCCATCTGCTGCTTGCCGAGAACAGCCTTGATCCCGCCGAGCAGGTTGTCGAAAACGCCAAGGCGATTGCCCTGAAAAGCCACGCTTCGCCCGCAGAACGATTGTTGATCGAGTGGTGGCAGGACTCATCCGACCATAAGCTGATTTCGGCCATCACCAAAATGAATGACGTGCTCAGCCAGTATCCCCATGACAAGTGGGTCATTTTCATGGTCACGAACTGGCTGACCACGCAGACGCAGTACGAACGCGCCATCGCCGTCTATGAGCGCTCCGGCATCACCGACTCTCCGGGTCTGATGAACAACATGGGCTACTGCTATGCCTACATGCGCGAGTTCGACAAGGCCTTCACGCTGATGGACAAATATGTCGCCGCGATGCCCAAGGATGCCAACCCGCAAGATTCTTACGCGGAGATTCTGCGCATGGCGGGCAACTTCAACAAGTCGCTGGAGCATTATCGCGCCGCGCTGGCCATCGATCCTACGTTTTACTCATCGCAATTCGGCATTGCCGATACCTACTCGCTGATGGGAGACCAGGTCCGCGCCCGCCAGGAATATGAAATCGGATTTCAAAAGTTCCCCCTGCCCGAACTGCACCTGGTGCAGTGGCAGACGCGCGAAGCGGAGACCTTTATCCGCGAGGGCGATCTGCAAGGCGCCGATCATGCTTTCCAGGCAATCGCCGACGATGCGCACGCCAAGCACCTGAGTCAGGTGGAAGCCGACACCTACCGCCAGATGGCGATGTATCAGCCCGATCCCAAAGCAGCGCTCGTGCTCCTCAGTAAAGCGGAAGTGGCGCTCAAAGAAGGCAAGAACTCCCTGCCAGCCGCCATTCATCAGGAGCAGGCGCAGATCTTGCGCGTCCGCGTAGAGCTGGCAGTGAAAACGGGTAATCGCCAGACTGTCCACACTCTTCTGGTTCGTTTGGGCGAGATGTCCTCCAGTTCCACCGACCGGTTGATTGATACTGCGTATCACGGCGCTGCGGGTGCGGCATCGTTCTCCCAACATAAATACGACGAAGCCATCTCGCATCTGGAAGAGGACAAGAACAATCCGCTATCGCTGAAACTGCTGGTGTCGGCTTATCAAAAGATCGGCTACAGCGCGGGCGCGAAGCGCACCAGCGATACGCTGGCGAACTTGAACGATCCTTCGCTGGAGCAGGCGATGGTGGTGCTTCCGTTCCGCAAGTGCTACGAAGACCCATCGTGCAGCGGCAGCGTGAAGGCCGTCTCGTTGAAGAAGTAGGATCTGCCGGTTTCAAAAAGCAACGCCCAGCCAATCGGCTGGGCGTTGCTTTTATCCACAGTGCGGTCTGTCAGCTCTTGTCCTTCACCACATCTCTTTCCACCACACCGTCTTTGATGTGGATCACGCGGTGGGCGAATTCGGCGATGTCGTGCTCGTGGGTCACCAGCACGATGGTGTTTCCCTGCGCCTGTAGACGATCGAACACGGCCATGATTTCGTTTCCGGTTTGTGAATCCAGGTTTCCGGTGGGCTCGTCGGCAAGAATAATCGAAGGCCGGTTCACCAGGGCACGGGCAATGGCGACTCTTTGCCGCTGTCCGCCCGAGAGTTCGTTGGGCTTGTGCATCATGCGATCCGCCATGCCCACCGAGGCCAGCGCCGCCTTCGCCCGTTCCGAACGTTCGTCCGCCGGAACTCCGGCGTAGATGAGCGGTAGTTCCACGTTGTGCAGCGCGGTGGCGCGGGCCAGCAGGTTGAAGGTCTGGAAGACGAATCCAATTTCTTTGTTGCGAATGCGCGCCAGTTCGTCGTCGTCGAGTTCGCTTACCAGTTGGCTATTCAGCCAGTACTGGCCTTTGCTGGGCGTGTCCAGGCAGCCGATCAAGTTCATCAGCGTCGATTTGCCCGATCCCGACGGCCCCATGATGGCAACGTATTCGTTGCGCTGGATGGTCAAATTGACCCCGCGCAGGGCGTGCACCTGCTCCGACCCCATGTCGTAGGTTTTCCATAGATCGACGGTGTTGATCATGTAGGCGTCGGGAGCTGCCGACACTGCGGGCTGGGAAAAATTCAGAACTTCAGCGGTTGCCATTCTCTTCTCCTCGTCCTCTAAGGACACTAACGGCTCTCCGATCTCGCATCACAACCCGGCCGGCTCATCATTGGACGAACCATGTCGGCGAAAGTTATGTCTCTTCTTCTTCTTCCTTCTTCGGGGCCGAGTTATCGACCTTTACGCTGCTTCCGGGGCGCAATGTCCGCAAGACTCTGTAGCTTCCGGTAACGATCTCGTCGCCATCTTTAAGTCCTTTTAATACTTCGATATCCGTCGTTCCTGCGATGCCCGATTCCACCGCCACAAACTCTGCCTTATGGTTGCGCAGGACGAACACGCCCTGGATTTCTTCTTTGCTACTGTCATTAGACACGGTTTTCGGCGGCGCGGCGGCCTCGACCGAATCTTTTTCGTTTTTCGGAATCAGGTCTTCCCGCCGCCGCACCGTCAAGGCCTGGATGGGGATGGACAGCACATTGCTTCGGGTGGCGGTGGTAATCTTGGCGGTCGCGGAAAGCCCGGGTCGCAAGTCTTCCGGCGGATCCTGGAGCGTGACCACTACCTTGAAGTCTTTGGCTTCCTGGCTGCTGCCGGCTTGCTGGGAAGTGGAAACACCGGTGGAGCGCACGATGGCGTTGTCGCCAATCTGCGTGACGATGGCTTTGAAAGTCTTCTTGGGAATCGCGTCGATTGTCACCTGCGCGGTTTGTCCCAGTTGCACGTTGACGATGTCGGTCTCGTCGACTTGAACCTCGGCGGTGATGATCGACATGTCGGCGAGGGTCATCAGCGTGCTGCCGGGAGCGTTCTGGATTCCCATGACCACGGTTTCGCCTTCCCGCACCGGGAGGTTGGTGATCACTCCTTCATACGGCGCTTGATACGTGGTCTTCTTCAAGACGTCGGTGGCGTGGGTGAGGTTGGCGATGGCTTGGGAAACCCGGCGATCGGCCGAGTCTTTCTGCGCCTTGGCTTGCGCCAGCCGGGCTTCGGCTTGGGCCAGTCCTGAGACTGCCGTCTGGTGGGATGCCTTTTGACTGTCGAAGTCTGACTTCGCGATTAGTGCGTCTTTGTATAAACCCTGAGCGCGGGTCCAATCGAGCTCGGAACGCTCGGCATCGGAGTGGGCGCGGTTGAGGTCAGCTTGTGCAGTATTGCGGGCGGCGTCGGCGGCCAGCGCGTCGGTACGCGCAGCTTCGAGCGAAGCCTGCATGGCATCCATGTCGGCTCCGGCCTGCACGTTTTCCAGTTGCGCCAGCATCTGTCCCTGCTTTACCCGCTCGCCTTCCTTGACATACAACTTAATGATCTTGCCGAAGGCATTGGCGCCGATGTTCACGTAAGTCTTCGGCCTGACTTCTCCGGAAGCGCTGACTACGGCTGCCAGGTCTTGCCGCTGCACTTTGCCGGTTTGTACCGTCACCACATTCTTGTGACTCTGGTAAACAGTAAAACCGACGATGCTGGACAGGACTACGACAGCTCCAAGGCCAATCGCAATTTTCTTCCAGGTGCTCATTGCCTCCCCACATGCGTCCCTGAGCCGCGCCTGCCGCGGCGTCGACTCCTGAACCTGGCTGATCCCGGCCCGTTGGGGACGTCGGGGTGCACACCTTCAGATACGACTATCCCCGCCCAAAAGTTCCCCGTGGTTGGAACGACCGGAACCGCCAGAAATGCAGCGGATTTACCGCCAAGCCTTGAATTATAACGTGCCCGCCTTAAGCGAAACTGATTAGGCCTCCAGGTTGTCAACTCCAGCTCTGCTGCGGTCGTGCTACAAGAGAGACCTGTAAGGAACTATTTCCCACCCCACCGGTCATCCTTGCACTGTGGCGAGGTTGGTGGACCGCGAAGAACCAACGGTCTTTCAACCACTTGAGTCTCAATGCACCACTTTGGCAGGGCAGTTGCTCCTCACAGGCTATACGTACAAATCCCTCCCCAAGGAGACTGCAATGAAGAGAATGCAAGAACTGATGCTCCACGTGTTGCCGGTAGCGGCGTTGATTGTGGGCCTGTGTCTTATGAGCCAATCTTCAATGGCGCAGAACGCGGCCAGCCCGAATTCAGATCCCAATGCTCAACAGCAATCCATGCCGCAACCCGCCGATCAGAATCAGGCAGCGCAGACCGCAACCTTTACGGGAAAAATCGTGAAGTCGGGAAGCAAGCTAGTTCTGACTGATGCGGACGGCAAGACCAGCTATCAACTCGACGACCAGAAGAAGGCGAAACAGTTCATGAATCAGAACGTGAAAGTCACTGGCGTTCTTGATGCCTCCAGCGGCACAATTCGCGTGAGTGCCATCGACCCAGCCTGATCATTGAGAATGGGCGGTGCGCCCCGCCCTCATCTTTCTTCTTCACAACCTACTGCTCTCGCCACTCTCGTTGGCTACCTGGCCGTTGCCAAATTTGCAGCCGGAGATCGACGCATGCGACTGCTGAGTGTTCGGCTCATCGTTTCCCTGATTCTCGGTAGCACCTTGGTGTCTCTGCTGTTCTCATATTCGGGGGTGGTGGGGGAAAAGCGAAATCTGCGCAGTGACCTGGAACACCGCGCCGAGGTGCTGGGGGAGAGCCTCGCCGGCAATGTCGAGCGATCGTGGGGCTCGGGCTCGGAAGCCGAACTGCAACGCCTGGTACAACGCTTTGGCAACCGCGAGCATTTGTTGGGAGTTGCCGTCTACGACCGCCACGGCAGTCTGGTGGCTATGACTCCGGGGTTAGAGAAGTTGCTCACCAGCGGCCCGCAAACGGTGTCCAGAGCGATCTCCGAGGGCCACCAGCAGAGTTCCTTCGACAATTTGGCTGGCCAGCGGGTGCATATCCTGGCCTTACCTCTCGAGCGGCAGGGCGAGTTGGTGGGCGGCCTCGCGGTGCTGCATGAGGCGGGCTACATACGTCAACAGACGCTGCGGACCTGGCGTGAAGCGTTCCTGCGGGTTCTAGCTGAAGTTTTCCTGATAGTGCTGATCACGTTAGTCATCGTCCGGTGGAGCATTACTGGCCCGATCGCCCGCGCTGCGCAATGGATGCGCGCGTTGCGTACTGGGAAAGTCTCCTCACGCCAGGGGATCCCCGATCTCGATCTCTTCCGGCCCCTGGCACGCGAAGTAGCCACTCTGGCGGAAAGCCTCAACCAGGCACGCAGTGCAGCCGAGAATGAAGCCCGGTTGCGGGAAGCTTCGGAATCGATGTGGACGGCGGACCGGCTCTCAGTACAAGTACACACCCGTCTGGAGGGAAGCCGCCTTTTTGTGGTGTCGAATCGCGAGCCCTACATACATCAGCGCAACGGGAAGGCGATCGACGTTGTGGTCCCGCCCAGCGGCCTGGTGACGGCCCTGGAGCCGGTGCTCAACGCTTGTGATGGTACCTGGATCGCTCACGGCAGCGGAGACGCCGATGTGGAAGTCGTGGATTCAAGAGATCGCCTGCGCGTTCCGGTCGATGATCCTCGCTACAGCCTGCGGCGGGTATGGCTGAGCAAAGCACAGGAGGAAGGTTACTATTACGGTTTTGCCAACGAAGGGTTGTGGCCGCTTTGCCACATTGCTCACACCCGTCCGATTTTCCGCGCCGCCGACTGGCGGCATTACCAGGAGGTAAACCAAAAGTTCACCGAGGCCGTGCTCGAAGAAATCGAAGACGTCCCCAACCCGGTGATTCTGACCCAGGACTATCACTTTGCGTTGCTGCCACGGCTCATCAAGGAAAAGCGGCCGGATGCCCGGGTAGCGATCTTCTGGCACATCCCCTGGCCCAATCCGGAAGCCTTCGGCATCTGCCCATGGCAGCGGCAATTAGTGGATGGATTGCTGGGCGCCGATCTCATTGGATTTCACATCCAGTCGCATTGCAACAACTTCCTGCAAACCGTGGACCGGATTGTCGAGTCACGGGTGGACTGGGAACACTTCTCCGTTCTGCGGCAGGACCACCGCACCGCCGTCCGTCCTTTCCCCATCAGCGTCGACCTGACTCCGGAAGATGACTCCGCCGAAAGTGCCAACCAGGGGCTCAACTACCTGGAACGCTCGGCGCTCCTCCGGGGCTTGGGAGTTGAAGCGACCTTCCTAGGGATTGGAGTTGACCGGGTGGACTACACCAAGGGGATTCTCGAACGCTTTCTGGCGGTGGAGCGCTTTCTGGAGAAGTGTTCCAACTATCAAGGCAAGTTCACTTTCGTACAGGTTGGCGCGCCCAGTCGCACTCATATCAAGCGATACCACGACCTGCTGGCAGAAGTGGAGGCAGAGGCGGAGCGCATCAACTGGCGCTTTCAGACAAGCAGGTGGAAGCCGATCGTATTTCTAAAGCGGCAGCACAGCCACGCCGAGATCGCGCCTTACTATCGCGCCGCCGATCTCTGTCTCGTTACCTCGCTGCACGACGGCATGAATCTGGTATCGAAGGAATTTTTGGCCGCCCGCCATGACGAACGCGGAGTGCTGATTCTGAGCCAGTTCACGGGAGCCGCTCGTGAACTGCGCGATGCCCTGTTGGTCAACCCATACGACATCGATCAGACCGCCGACGCCATCCGCCAGGCCCTGGAAATGGAGCCGGAAGACAAACAACTGCGCATGCAGCGCATGCGCAGGGTCATCAAGGAACACAACATCTATCGCTGGGCAGGAAACTTGATCACTGAACTCTGCGAGGTCCGGCTTGACGCGCCGGAAGACACTCAGGAAAAACTGCGGGCGAGCGTTTCGTTCGCATGATTCCAAACCGCAGAGGAGGGAGGAAACACTGAAGCCGCAAGCGCAATCCACAGTAGAGCCGTTCTTGCGAACGGTCGCGGACGCATCCCGGTCCCTGCTGCTGCTCGACTACGACGGAACTTTGGCGCCATTCTGCAAGCAGCGCGATCAAGCATTTCCTTATCCCGGCGTCACTTCCGTCTTGCAGAGGATTATCCAGAACTCTCACATTCGCGTGGTCATCATTTCCGGACGCGATGCAGAGGACACAGTTCGCCTTCTCGGAATTCAACCTCCGCCCGAAGTGTGGGGACTTCACGGCTCTCAGCGTATGAAACCGGGCGGCCCAGCCGATATCGTGCGACCGGACCCGGCTGCTCTGGAGACCCTCGCAGTGGCTGATCATTGGCTGAGGTACCAGCAGTTGCGGCATTTGGCGGAGTTTAAACCGGGCAGCATCGCGGTTCATTGGAGAGACCTTGACGAATGGGAGGCCGACCAGATTCGGGGACGGATACTGCTGGGCTGGATGCACATAGCCCAGGACACCGGCCTGGATTTGTTGGAATTCGATGGCGGTGTCGAAATCAGAGCATCGGCGACCGACAAAGGCGATGCCGTCCGCGCCATCGTGAATGAGATGGCGCCCGATACTCCAGTCGCCTATCTGGGAGATGACAGCACCGACGAACGCGCCTTCCAAGCGGTGAACCGTCACGGCTTAAGTGTGCTGGTGCGGCCGCAATGGCGACGCACAGCCGCGCAGCTATGGATCAAACCACCGGGTGAACTACTAGAGTTTCTTGAGCAATGGCTGGGTGCATCTGAGAAACACGACTTGCTCGGCAGCAAGGGTGTAGCGGCGGTGAACGGATGACCAGTCCTGCACTCACTCCGCAACGCACGCCGGCGAAGCCGTTCTATTTCAACACTTCAGCCCATCTGCTCCGCATCACCACGCAGAAAGCGGGCACGCTCGCGGACTTTCTGGACGCGCTGCGCAAATGTCCCAAGGATTCCATCTTCCAACATACTTTCCGCACTCTGCAGGAGCATCACTTTATTCGAGAAGGCTTTTCCAACGATTTTGCTCACTGGACACTTTCGGCCTGCAACGAACCCAGCCTGGCTGAGAGATTGGCCAGCGTGGACGTCAGGGAATTTACTGCTGTGGCCGAACTGCGGGAGAGATTTGTCCAGATCGTCGCCGGATTCCTGCAAGAGAATGCGGCCGCGGGTTTGCGTCCGGCGGAGGACACTTTCTATTTCTGCGCCTCCGACATTGTGGTGATGCCAACCAGCTTTGTCGCTAGCACCATGCAGGAGTTTGCCGAGGGGTTGCGCCAGGTCAGTGTGCATTCCATTCACCATCATTTCATTGAGGCTCGCTTGCGGCTCAAACTGATGTCCAACGATTTCTCGCAATGGCTGCACGAGGATGTGGGTTTGACCGAGACTGCCAGAGAACTGAACCGGATTGACATTTACACCGCAACCCTCGAAAACGTGCGCGCCCAAATGGTGAGGATCGTAGAGCGAGCGTTGGCTTAGACGACCATGACCGAACCAACAGAAACCGTGAACCAGGCAGATGTGGCGAGTTCGTCACCAGCTCCGGAAAGCTCGGTTGCTTCGGCATCCCCGCGGCGCGCGCCCGCACAACCGGAACCGCGCGCTTTGCCCCGGACCTGGGAAACACCCCCCGCTCCGGTTCCATCGCCCCACCTGGATGACTATCGCAACATCGTGGGCGTGGCAGAAATCGATGAGTTGCGTTTTCTGGCCAGCGAACTCAGGGGCAAGACGTTAAAGATGGTCAACTCCACCGCAGTCGGCGGAGGAGTTGCGGAAATGCTGAACCGCCTGGTTCCGCTGCTTAACGAACTGGAGGTGACAACCCACTGGGACGTGATCACTGGGGGCAATGACTTCTTTGAGGTCACCAAAGCGTTTCACAATGCGTTGCACGGCAGTGAGTACGAGTTGACCCGGCATGCGGAAGAAATCTTCCTGATGTACAACGAGCAGAACCGTCAGCGTATGCGGTTTTCCGAGGACCTGGTGGTGATCCACGACCCCCAGCCGGCCGCGCTCATTCGCGCCCGTCAGGATGGGGCTGCTCGCTGGGTGTGGCGCTGCCACATCGATCTGTCCAATCCGAACCCACAAGTCTGGGAGTTCCTGAGACCTTTTATCGAGCAATACGACGCCGCGATTTTTTCTTCCCAGTCATTCGCACGGCAGTTACCCATCCCGCAATATTTGTTTTATCCATGCATCGACCCACTATCCGAGAAAAACAAAGAACTCGAAGACAGCGTGGTTCAGAAGGTGTGCGACGAATTTGGGATCGATCGCTCCCGCCCCATCGTGACCCAGGTCTCGCGTTTTGACCGGTTGAAGGATCCGGTGGGAGTAGTCCAAGCCTTCAAGTTGGCCCGAAAATACGTGGACTGCCAATTGGTGTTGGCTGGAGGAGGAGCGAGCGATGACCCGGAGGGAGCAACCGTCCTGAAGGAGGTCAAGGAGGTAGCTGACAATGATCCCGATATTGTTATTTTGGATCTACCTCCCTGGTGCGCAATGGAGATCAACGCCCTACAGCGGGCTTCGACCCTGATCGTCCAAAAATCGATTAAGGAAGGCTTCGGGCTGACGGTCACCGAGGCGCTGTGGAAAGGGAAGCCGACCATTGCCGGGGCGGTTGGGGGCATTCCCAACCAGGTCATCCACAAGCTGACCGGTGCCTTGGTGCATTCGGTTGAAGGCTGCGCGTATCAGATCAGGTATCTGCTGACGCATCCCGAATTTGCCGCCGGGCTCGGAAAGAATGGCCGCGAGCATGTGAAGGAAAATTTCCTGATGACGACCAACATTCGGAGATGGCTGTTGCTGCTGCGGATTCTGCTGTCCGGCGAGGTGCGCCACGATAGAAACGAGCGAGGCGGGAAGGCCAATCAATAATGTCCAGGAAATGGAAGCGAAATTTCTTCCCTGATGATTGGCGGAGAGAATCGGCAGGTCCTTTCAACCCAAACAGAAACACCGCGCTCATCCGGCGATTCCGGACGAGCGCGGTGGGAATTTAGTTGACGGTAATATTCACGGCCATAGAAGGAATTCCGTTCGCCACCACTACCAGCGAACTTGCTCCGGTCTCCATTCCCGCGGGCACGTCGAAATTAGTGAACACCGGCTTGCTACCAGTGGCCACGCCCATGCTGCTGTGATCATGCGTAGGAGCATAGAAAACATGCCCGGTTTTGTTATTCGTGATCCGCACCAGGGGGTAGTTGGTCGCGGTTTGATACTCGTCTCCGAATGAGTTCGCCTGCGACAAACCGTTGAACTGAGTTCCGGAGATCTGGTACGTGCTTCCCCGGGTCACGCTAGCCGGACTATTGGTGATCGTAGGAGCCCACGAGGGTTTATAGGTTCCGGTGGAGTTGTAAACCTCGGAGCCGCCGATAAGGATTTGGCCGGTTGGCAGCACCATCAGGCTTCCTCCCGCGAACGGGCCGGGAGTAAGGTTGGTTCCGTCGAAGGTGTACAGAGTTCCGGAGTCGCCTTCCACCAGCACTTCGCCGTTGGTCAGGAGCGAGGCGAAGGAATCGCCGGCGTTATCGCCGTTCGGGAAATCCGGACCCACGGTCCAGGTGCCGGGGTCTGTCAGTTGGGCTCCGGGTGTATAGATGGCAGTATGTCCGGGGCCGGCAGTGGTATAGGAACCAGTGGCGAATACAGTGCCGTCGGGACGCAGAATTGATGGCCCCACTTCTCCAGGTGGGTAGTAGCAGTACTTGCCGTTCGGCCCGTAATTCAGGCAGCCAAACGGGGACGGCGAATGCAAGTCGACGATGGTACTGCCGGCGGTTTCCCACTTTTTCAGTGTCGGGAAGAATCTCTCGGAATTGGGCGCATTCTTCACATCGTAGGTAAGGATGGTGCCGTCAGGCATGAGCGTCCAGCCTTCTTCGGCGTTGAAATCGCTCTTTCCGGGCGCATTGCCCTGGACCCATTGCATGGTCTTGGGATTGAGCGCGGCGACATTCTTGACCAGCTTGTTGCCGATGAGAAAGGTGCCGTCGGGCAACACCGAGGAAGGAGAGTCCCCGATATACGACCAGCCCGGCGGTGGCTGGAGCGGGGTCCAGACATTGGTTTTGGGATTGTAAACTGCACCCAGGTTGGTCAGAGTGAAGTTGCCAAATAGATATTCTCCACCTTCAATCAACAACCGGCCATCGGCTAACACCGCCGAGGCGAAGGCGTCCGGCACGTAGTTCGAAGGAAGACTGGCAAGTTGTGTCCAAGTGCCGTTGACGTAGCTGCCTTTGTTGTCGGGAGTGAGTCTCCACCAATCGGAGTCATTGAAGCCTTGCGCCATGACCGTGCCGTCAGTCAGCTGAAAAGTCAATATGGCGCCGTCCGGGGGTTGGTGGGTGAGTGTTTGAACTGTCTGGGCCTGTAAAGCGCAAGTGAGCGCAAGGACCAGCAGGGGAATGGCAAGAAGACAGAGTTTTCGCAAGATGGGTCACCTTTCCTGAGAGCTACCGAACAACCAGATTCTGCCAAGGGGAGAACCGGCAGGGCCGCAATGTTAGCAAAAACAACTGCTCCAGGCAAAGAGTTTCCTTCACCAGCGGCCACCATTGCTGCGCAGTGTACGGTTGCAGATAGTTGATGCACGGGTGGTTACAGCCTGCCGAATTTGCCGGTTGCGGCTTTCTCCGACCAGGACCGCCGTACTGCGGCGGAACTCCAAAACAGGCTTTGGAAGCCAAACCCTGGCGCCACCCTCGCGGGGCACCCTCTGTTTGGGCCAACTCGCAGGTAAGACTGGGCACCCTCAGCGGGGTTGCCTGCATCCTACAATTTGTTTAGAACGTGATGGTTAACCTTGCTTTCCGGATGCTAAGAACATAAAATGATGTGCACCAGAGTGTCTAAGAGGAGTGTCCCGTCTATGTTCCGGGTAGGGTTGCGCTGGCAGGTTTTCATCACTTCCTTGACGCTGCTGGTTTTAAGCGGCTTCCCGGCCCTTGCGCAAAGCTCTAATCCGGGGAGCCCGGATCAAGCTGCGCCTGGGACTCCTTCCGCGCAACCGGCACCCTCGATGGATCCGTTAAAGCGATCCATCAGCGAGAAGCAAAAGAAGGAGAACGCCAAGGCCCTGCAACGGGAGTTGGGCAAGACTTATAAGAAGTGGCTAGACGAGGACGTAGCCTGGATCATCAGCGACGAAGAGCGCCGGGCCTTCAAACAGCTTTCCAACGACGAGGAGCGCGACCAGTTCATCGAGGCTTTCTGGCAGCGCCGCGATCCCACCCCGGACACCGAAGAAAACGAATTCAAAGAAGAGCACTACCGCCGCATCGAGTACTCAAACGAACACTTCGCGGCTGGGATTGCCGGCTGGCGGACGGATCGTGGCCGTATCTACATTATGTACGGAGCGCCCGACGAGATTGATGCAAGTCCCTCCGGTGGAGCATATGATCGGCCCATCGAAGAGGGTGGCGGCTCAACTTCCACGTACCCTTTCGAAGACTGGCGGTACCGCTACCTGGAGGGCGTGGGACAGGAAGTCATCATCGAATTTGTAGATAAGTGCATGTGCGGCGAGTACCACATGACCCTCGACCGCGGCGAGAAGGACGCATTGTTGTACACGCCGAATGCGGGTCTCACGCTTTACGAAGGGATGGGCTTGGCGTCCAAGACCAGCCGCCTGGATCAAGGAGGGCTCGAGACGCTTGGCCCTGGGCCTTCGAGCGGCAGCCAGGTAAGCAAAGAGTTTGACCGTCTATCGCAATACGCGAAACTCCAGGCTCCGCCGCCGGTGAAGTTCAAAGACCTCGAAGAAGTGGTCAGTCACAAGATCAGTGTCAACCTCATGCCTTTCGATGTGCTGGCAGATTTTGTGAGAGTTACCAGCGATACGGTGCTGGTTCCGGTGACTATCCAGATCAAGAACCGCGACATCACCTTCATCAACAAAGATGGTGTGCAGCGCGGGACGGTGAATATTTTTGGCCGGGTCTCCACCCTGACCGGGCGCGTCGCGCAGACTTTTGAGGACACTGTGCAGGCCGACATTCCCGCGGAATTGCTGGCCAAAGTAGCGGAAAATTCGCAAGTCTATTGGAAGGCGCTTCCGTTACGCCCAGCACGTTACCGCTTCGACATCGTGGTGAAAGACGTCAACGGCGATCGTGTGGGTAGTTGGAGCAAGGGCATACAGGTGCCTGACTTCGCCGACGACCGTCTGGTAGCTTCGTCGCTGATTGTGGCTGATCTGATGGAGCCGGTGGCGGCGAAGAATGTGGGAACGGGGAGTTTCGTGATCGGCGCCACCAAAGTTCGTCCCCGTGTGCCACCGTCCGACGGCAAGCCCATGACTTTCAAACGTGGACAAAAATTGAACTTCTGGATGCAGGTATATAACCTGACCGTGGACGAGAAGACCCACAAGCCTTCGGCGACGGTGGAATACAACGTGATCAACGCCGCGACCAACGCAAATGTGGTTCATACCGTGGAATCCACGGAGCAGATGGGGAATGTCGGCGAGCAAGTGACCCTGCAGAAGACGCTCTCGGCGGCCAACCTTAACCCAGGTGTTTATAGGATCCAGATCAAGGTGAACGATAACATTTCCAAGCAGACGGTCGATCCCACGGCCACGTTTGCCGTGGAGTGACCGCGCGGAGCTTGACGACCGCGAGGTGGTGGGTGATGTTCCGTAGGCTCGGGTTCGTAGTGATGGTTTTTGGCCTGGCGCTTCCGCTATGGTCGGCGGACCGCCCCGGCACCATTTCCGGATACGTGCGCAGTGCCAGTGGTGCGCCGCAGATGGGTGCGGTCGTCGAAGTGCTGGGCGCTGCGGCCCATACGGTCCGCGTGTTCACCGACGAGAACGGATACTTCTCCGCGACTGACCTTATTCCCGGTCTCTACGATCTCAAGGTTTCGGCAGCTTCCTTTCTTCCCACGCTTAAAGAAGGTGTAGGCCTCCGGCCCGGGGCCCGAGTTCTGGTCAACCTCACGCTTAACACCTTGTTTGAAGCCATTAAGATGGCGCCAGTTAGGGGTCCGGCAGAGGTTGACGATTGGAAGTGGGTGTTGCGTTCGGTGTCCAACCGGCCCATTCTGCGCCTGATCGACGACCCGTCCGCCAAGTTGGGAAGCGGGGAACAAAAGAGTGGCCACGATTTGAGAGGCAGCCTGTCATTAGTCGCCGGCTCCGCGGCGGAAGGTTTCGGGAGCGCCTCTGATTTAGGTACCGGTTTTTCGCTGGAGCGATCGATTTTCTCTTCCGACACAGTCGGATTGCAGGGCAACATTGGATACGGCGGCGATTCGCCCGCCTCGGTCCTGCGCGCTTCCTACAGCCACAAGATGAACAACGGCACTGAGCCGTCGTTTGCCCTGACCATGCGGAACCTGCCGGCGCCTGACCTTGGCTTGCACAGCAGCTCGTTCCAGGCCTTTTCACTGACCACGGCCGATAGCTTTGCGCTTGGCGACGTGGTCGAACTACACTTTGGCAGCGAATTGCAAACCATCCAGTTTCTGGGACGCGTGACCGCGTTTCGTCCCTTCGGGTCGGTGGATGTGCATCTCTCCCCGAACACGGTCGTGGAATACCGCTATGCCACCTCCGAACCCGATGGCCGTCTGGACAAGGGCTTCGATACCGCGCCCGCCGATCTCAGCGAATCCGGACCACGCATGAGTATGGTGGGCTATGCTTCGTCCCTGGAGCATCCGCATCACCATGAGCTTTCGCTGTCCCACCGCGCGGGTAAGACCAGCCTGCAAGCGGCTGTTTTCTATGATCGCGTGGTGGATCCGGCCTTGACTGGCGTCGGCGAATTCGCCACCGACAATGGCTCGGTGCTGCCCGATCCCTATTCCGGAACCTTTACCTACCAGGGCAATGATCTTAAGACCGAGGGCGTCCGCTTCGTGGTGCAACGCAAGCTGACGGACGACATAACTGCGACCATGGATTTTGAATACGGCGGCGTGCTGGATTTGGAGAAGCCGGGAGTCCGTCTCGAAGATGTGCAACAATGGATCGGGACGCGGGACCGCCACAGCGTCGCTGGCAAGATCAGTGGTGTGATGCCGAAGACCAAGACCCGCTGGATTGCGTCCTATCGCTGGATCGACCAACAGGCGCTCACGCCGGTGGATATGTTCAACACCTCGGCCGGGCGCGCCGATCCTTATCTAAATCTGTTCTTCCGCCAACCCATACCCGGAACTGCTTCTCTTCCCGGCCATTTTGAGGCCGTTGTTGATCTGCGCAATCTGCTCGCCGAGGGTTATGTACCTGTGGTCGGCCATGACGGGCACACCGTGTACTTGGTGCAGTCGGCACGGGCGGTCCGCGGCGGATTAAGCTTCACCTTCTAGACCTGTTTGTCGGCCGTTTGCGTCGGCCTTTCACGTCCCCTCCGCTCCCCCTCTGACTCCACCATGTGACCTTCGTCACCGGCAGTTTGAAGTACGCCCATCTGAATTCTGCGCTGCCCTGAGAGACTGAAAGAACGTTCCCCGAATCAGTTACGGACGTAGTTCTGCGCGTTGTTACGCCTGCGCTCTGTGCGGTCAACAGTCGCGAAAGGAAATCTGAATCGTGAGTGCTGGGACCAGTCCCGCAGTTGTGGCAGCATCGTCATCGCCCGCATTTTCTAAGACCGTGCCAACGCCAGTGGCTCGGGGCATGGGGTGGTACTTCATGCTTTTTGTTGGCTCGGGTTTCTGCAGCATTCTTTACGAGTTGATCTGGCTGCGGCTCGCCATGGCGCAGTTTGGAGTCACCACCGCGCTGGTCTCCATGGCTTTGTCGATGTTCATGGCCGGCCTGGGATTAGGTTCCTGGGTTTCAGGTCGTCTCATCCCCAGACTGGGTGGTCACTCGAAGCATTCCCCGTTGCGCCTCTACGCCCTGCTTGAACTGTTTATCGCTGCCTCCGCCGTGGCGGTTCCGCTGGAGCTGCGCTGGGGCCGCGGGTTCCTCGAGCACTTGGGGAACTGGCTGCCGCTGTCTTCATCCGGCTATTACCTTGCTACGGGGATGGGCTTGGCAGTCACGCTCATACCGTGGTGTGCATGCATGGGGGCAACCATACCGGTTGCGATGTCCGCCATCCGCATGGATCATCGCCCGCAATCGCAGCGGTCATTCAGTTTCCTCTATTTGGCGAACGTGCTCGGCGCCATCGCCGGCGCAACTCTACCTTTGTTGCTGATCGAGTTTTGGGGATTCAAAACGACCTTGCATGCCGGGATGCTCGTAAACCTGACTCTTTTCGCCACTGCCCTTGCATTGAGCGTAAAGCCTGCGGGAGTGCCTGGCGGTATGGTTGTGAACGTTGCTCCGAAGCCGAGCCTCCCCGGTCAGCCGCGCACCGCGAGGATTGAATGTCTTGCGTTGCTGTTTGCCACCGGCATGAGCAGCATGGGAATGGAGGTGGTGTGGACGCGGCAATTCACTCCGTACCTCGGAACGTTTGTTTACTCCTTTGCCCTGATTCTGGCCCTCTATCTAGGCGCCACTTTTCTCGGATCGAGCATTTATCGTGCCTGGAGCCGGCGGCGTAGCCGGGAAGACGGCGTGGTGTGGTTTGCCCTCTGGCTGGTTGCGCTCTTTCCCTTGTTTACCGCGGACCCCGAAGTAGGACTCTCAAACTTTGTCCGCGTGTTGGGCATTGTGCCTTTCAGCGGCCTGATGGGCTTCGTGACTCCCATGCTGGTTGACCGATGGTCGGAAGGCGACCCCGACCGGGCCGGCAGCGGTTATGCCGTCAACATCACCGGATGCATTTTGGGCCCTCTGTTGGCGGGTTTTGTGCTGCTGCCTCTGATGGGGGAGCACCGGGCGGTGCAGGTGCTGGCTGTTCCCTGGTTGGTGGTGGGCCTGGTTTCGATGTCGCGCGCGGGATCATCGCGGGTGCGTGAGTCGCTGAGCTGGCGCATTGCGTGCTATGTCCTGTGTCTCGCGGCGGTGCTCGTGATCTTTGACACTCATAGCTTTGAGCAGCAATATCCGCGGGGACACTTGCTCCGGGACAGTACCGCGACCGTGTTGGCCGAGGGCGAGGGAATGGACAAACGCCTCTACGTAAACGGTGTCAGCATTACCTTTCTGACGCCGGCCACAAAGATGATGTCGGCGCTGCCGTTGGCCATGCTTGATCATTCGCCCACGAACGCTTTGGTGGTGTGTTTTGGCATGGGAACGACGCATCGCTCCATGCTTTCGTGGGGAATCGATTCGACTGCGGTGGAGCTGGATCCCAGCGTGCCCTCGCTGTTCTGGTTCTTCCACGCCGACGGTGGTGAACTGCTGCGCTCGGCGCGGTCGCACGTTGTGATCGATGATGGGCGCCGTTTTCTGGAGCGAACCGCGGAACGGTATGACGTGATTGCCATTGACCCTCCACCTCCGACCCAGGCGGCCGCTTCCAGCCTGCTCTATTCGCGGGAATTCTATTCGGTCGTTAAGCAGCGGCTGCGGGCCCATGGAATCTTCCAGCAGTGGGTCGCAGACGATGGTGACATTGTTGCCCAGGCTGCGGTGGCGCAGTCTCTAAAAGAGTCCTTTCACTACGTTCGCGCCTTCGGTTCGGTTCCGAAATACGGTTACCACTTGATTGCCAGCAACTACCCGATTCCCAATCGCAGTGCTGCTGAATTGGCGCGGCGTCTGCCTGCGGCCGCGGCTGCCGACCTGGTGGAGTGGGGGCCCTATGCCAACCCTGAACAACAATTTGCCGAAGTTCTGAAGCAGGAAGTTGCACTGGATGGGATCATCGCAAAAGCTCCCGGCGTCCCGGCTTTGCGCGACGACCAGCCGGTCAATGAATATTACTTGCTGCGGCAGTTGCATTTGTCGGCTTATTGATGCGGTCAGCCCTCTCGAAGCAGTCCCAGCCGGTTGAGTAGGTCTTTCGTCGTGTACCACTGGATTCCGGCGTCTTCAAAATCGTTGTCGTTAGACCAAAGAGGAATCTTGAACTGGATCGCCAGTGCCAGAATCTCAACATCGTCAGGGTCACGCTTCCCAATTCGTCTCCTCGCTTCGGAGAGGCTGCGTTCGTAGGCCGGCTGGTCCACGACGGTGACAGGAAGGCTGGCCACTGCCAGCAGCAGAATGTCTGCTGGAAGTTTCCTTTTTTGGGCTAGTACGACAGCGTACTCGCGCACTTCAGCGAGGATGCTTTCTGTGGTGAGGATTTCCTCGACCTGCGAGTTCTCCAAGATTAGGCGGGCTCGCCCTCCGAGGATCGCCGACAGCAAAACGTTAGCGTCGGCTGCGACTCGCACGTCGTGCCTTTCGCCAGCGCTCGAAATCCGACAGTACAGCTTGTTCCGAAACCCTGCGGCGCTTCATCTGCCGGGCGATCTCGGTGGTGAGCATGGCAAATAGATCGTGCTTCAGTTCGATGGGCAGGGCGCCCTTTTGCCAGGGAAAAAACACGCCCGCCAGACGCCCGCGGCGTGTCACCAAAATCGGGTCCTTCGAACGCAGCAGGCCAGTGGCCTTATCGCGAAATTCTCGCACTGTCGTAATTTTCATGTGGTCACCCGTGTGGCCATTATATGCCACGCCATTTCCGACTCATACACAAAAAACAAAAGCCGCAGCGGGCTGCGGCTTTGTCTCCAACTGGAAGGCTTGATGCCGACCTAGTTGTGCTTGTCTTTGTAAATGCTTCTGCTGACATGGTTCTGCTGACGGTTGAGCTTGTTCTGCTCCGCCTTGGTCAGGTGACCATTGTTCTTCGCCATATCTCTCTTTTCTTCGTTCTGGATATGGTTTTCGCGTCTTTCCAGGTTCGCGGTTTCACCAGGACTGAGCGAGCCGTTCTTAACGCCGCTCGCAATTCTTTGCTGTTGATTCTCTGCCCGGCCATTTACTTCGTTAACGCGGGGATGGCCAGGATCAACTACTCCCGGACCGGCGCCTGAGGTGGTGCTGTTTGCGGTTTGAGCAGCCGATACGCCTACAAACAACACTCCGGCTGCCATGACTAACAGCGATTTGGTGACTTTGTTTCTCATGGTGGCTTAAACCCCCGCCGAAAAGGTTAGTTTGCGGGCTCCAGGCGGAGCTAGGTTACGAAGGTATCAGCCAGTACCTAAGCAAGCGAACACCATATTTCCGGCCACTTCGGACCGCCTCCAAACGCACTTTTTACAACTCGCTAACCTGCCCTTCCCCCGCCCGTCTATCGCATCGAGAAAACACCCCAGGCCGTTGACTGCCCGAGGGTTGCGCTCATTCACAGCTTCCGTGGAGCGGGACAATGTCGCTGACCGCAGTGCTGGTTCCATGTAAAATCGGGATGGCCTACACTTGGCGTCCTATGCGCATGGTGCTCGACATCTTCGGGCAAATCTTCCGTACCTTGTGGTCGCACAAGCTGCGCTCGTTTCTCACCATGTTTGGCATCGCTTGGGGGGTGGGATCGCTGCTCCTTCTGGTTGGTCTGGGCGAGGGTTTCCGGTCGGGCAACAAGCGCGGCATGAACGAATACGGGGAGAACATCATCTTCCTGTTTCCGGGGCGGGCTCCGGCGGTTGCCGGGAGTATGAATTCGGCGCGCTTCTACCGGCTTACGTATCAAGACTATGCTGACATCCACCGGGAAGCGCCCCACGTGCTGGCGGCTTCTCCCGTGCTTGTCAGTGGCGATGTGCGGGCGGTGAGTGAGTTCGCCAGCGCTAACGGCGAAATCACGGGTATCGAGCCGCAATACAAAGGAATCCGCTACCTTCCGATGAAGCAGGGACGCTGGCTCAATTGGCTGGATGAAGGCCAGCGCCGGAATGTGATTGTGCTCGGCGATGAGATGACCAAGAACCTCTTTCCCGGCCGGCCTGCGGTGGGTGCGACGGTGCTGCTGAATGGAATCAGTTTCGAGGTAGTCGGCACCATCGAGAGAGTGGGGCGGGGCGACGATAACTCCACCAACATGCGCGGCTACATTCCTTACCAGACCATGAGCACGTATTTCCGCCTCAAGGGAGAATCCGAGCAGAACGCCATTTCCTTTATCAACTTTCAACCGGTCACCGCGGAAGACCACTTGTTGGCGGTCGAGGAGACCCACAAGGTGGTTGCCCGCAATCACGGGTTCGATTATCGCGATGAAGATGCTTTTGAGGGCTGGGACACGGTCAAACAAGCCGAAATGATGGGCACGATTTTCGACGCCATGAACATGTTTCTGGGAACCGTCGGGATGGTGACGCTGGCTCTGGGCGCGATCGGGGTCATCAATATCATGCTGGTTTCGGTTTCCGAACGTACACGGGAGATCGGCCTGCGCAAAGCCTTGGGCGCCACCAACCGCAGCATCCTGTTCCAGTTCTTTCTGGAGGGAGTGCTGCTTACTTTGCTGAGCGGCCTGATTGGCCTGGTGCTGTCGGGCGGATTCATGGCGGTGCTGGGAACGGTGAACGGACCGGCGGGATTTGATCCGCCTCGACTGGTACTCTCCACCGCGACGCTGGCAATTGTTTGCCTTACCCTGGCCGGTGTGGTGGCGGGACTCTACCCTGCGCGTAAAGCAGCTCGCTTGCAGCCTGTGGAAGCGCTGCGACAGGAATAGGCGATGTTACGAGACCTGCTCCAGGAAGCCTATGGCGCCATGCAGCACAACCGCCGCCGCACCGCGCTCACCATGTTGGGCATGGCATGGGGCATTGCTACTGTGGTCATGCTGCTTGCCTACGGGAACGGTTTCGGGCAGGCTTGCGCCAACATCTTCGCCAACTTTGGCACCAAGCTGATGATCCTCGTGCCGGGGCGCTCCTCCATGCAGGTGGGAGGACAGAAGGCGGGAGCCCAGCTTCGCCTCACCCTTGATGACGTGGACCTCCTGGTCGCTGACATTCCCCAGATCATGCACATCACGCCGGAAGTCGGCAAGGACTCCAACTTTCAGTACGAAACTCGCACTTACACGTTCAACGTGACCGGCAACTACCCCAACGTGCTTTCGGTACGTGCTCTAACCGTGGGCCAGGGACGTTTTTACAATCTTGAGGACGAGATGCAGCGGGCACACGTGGTGGTGCTGGGTTCGGAAGCCAAAGAGAAACTCTTTTCGGGCCGGAACGCGCTGCACGAGCGAGTTCGCATCGACGGTCTGAGTTTTGAAGTCATTGGCGTGCTGGCGCCCAAGATGCAGGCGGGCAACGACAATATCAATAAGGTAAGCTTCGTGCCTTTTACCACCATGAGTGACCTGAAGGACACCCACTATCTGGATTCGGTTTGGTTCAACTACGAAACCACGGAATATTTGAGGCTGGAGCAGGCGGTGCGTTCGGTGCTGGGTACGCAGCACCAATTCAATCCTACAGACCGCCGCGCGCTGGTGGTGTTCAACTTGATGGAGCAGGTGAAGGAGTTTGAACTCATAACGCTAGGCTTGAAGATTCTGCTCGGTTTCATTGGCACGCTCACCCTGGGAATCGGCGGCGTGGGGCTGATGAACATCATGTTGGTGTCGGTGACGCAGCGCACGCGCGAGATAGGAATGGAAAAATCCTTGGGCGCGCGTAGCCGCGACATTTTTCTGCAATTCCTGGCGGAGGCGCTCACCATCAGCTTCGCGGGTGGGCTGCTGGGCATCATCCTGGCCTATGTGGTCTCGCTCTCTGTGGGCCGGTTGACGCTGTACAGCGCCATGGCGAAACACGCGGAGGCCGGCGATATCCGGCTGGTGCTGGATCCGGTCACTTTGCTGGTCTCGACATTGATTCTTGCCCTGGTGGGACTGGTGAGCGGAATGTTGCCGGCTATCCGGGCTTCGCGACTGGATCCGATCGAGGCGCTGCGATACGAGTAAGCTGCTTACTTCGCCTCTAGCACAATGTCGAAGCTGATTTCGACTCCATCCTTCACTTTCACGCTGCCACCGAACAAGCTGATGGGAGTGATGCCAAAGTCGGACTGCTGCAACTTCACCGATCCTTTGTAGTGGTCATTCTGCAGCGAAACCGTCAGGGTGAGCGGATGAGTCGTGCCGTGCAGGGTCAAATCCCCCTCTACTGTGTAGGCATTTTCTCCGGCGGGCTTGACGCTGCGCGAGATGAAGGAGATCTCGGGGAAGCGTGCTGCGTCCAGGACCTTGTCACTCAGCATGGTCTCCTGAATCTTGGCGCGGTCGCCGGCGGAGGCGCCCGGATCCAGCACCTTGAGTTTCCGGGCATCGAAATGGACTTCGACGGAAGGCGCGGCAGGATCGACAACTCCAGAGGACAACGGCGCAGCAATCTGGTGATCGTGAGCGAAACCGGAGAATAGTCCCTTCCTAAACGCATGGATGGTAAGGGTGGAATGCTCCACATCTACCGGCGAGGATGCGGCATGGCAGAGGCCAGCAAGAATCGACAGGAGGGTGGTGCTGAGAAGGAAGACGCGTGCTTTCTGCATGGAGTGTCTCACTCTTCAGTTTAAAGCGGTGGGGTTTCGAGCTGCAAACAAGGCTGCCGAATGAGGCGAGTATCCGGCAAAAGTGGATGGACAACTGGAGGGATGCCGGGCCTAGGCGAGACCACAAGAGTAAAGGGGGAACCGCCTTCGCACTTGCTTTGTGACCACCGTGCGCTACAATTTCCGGTTAGTTCGGCCAGGGCGTTGGGAGCTTCGCGTTTCTGACGGCAGATGAGGGCGAAAGTGTGAAGAGTTTATCTTTAATGACTCAGGAACTGAGGAGAACGATCATGAGATCAACACTGGTTCTGATGGCGGTGCTGGTAACGGCAACTGCAGTGTTCGCCCAGACGTTTCGTGGAACCGTTCTGGGTACGGTGACCGACCAAAGTGGCGCGGTGATTTCCGGCGCGAAGGTGTCGGTAAAGAATGCCAACACCGGCCTGGAGCGCACCACGCAGACCAGCGCCGATGGCAGTTACGCAGTCCCGGAATTACCCATCGGCAGCTATACCGTAACCGTATCGCAGACCGGATTCCAAACTTCCTCCATTACCGGCGTCGCGGTTGACGTGGCCCAAGAGCGCCGCGTCGACATGGCGCTCAAGCCCGGACAAGTGTCGCAACAGGTGGAAGTGTCGGCTGAGACGCTGCCGATGGTGGAAACCACAAGCAACACGCTGGGTGGCGTGCTCACTCAGGAAACCGTGAAGGATTTGGCCATCAACGGGCGGGACTACACCAAACTGATTTTCCTGACTCCGGGCGTCACCGGATCGCCCGACCAGATCACTGACTCACCGGGTTCATTCGGCGAGTTCAGCATGAATGGCGCTCGGGGCCGGTCCAACAACTACCTGCTCGATGGAACCGACATGAACGATGGCTACCGCAACGACCCAGCCATCAATCAGGCCGGCGTGTTCGGGACCCCGTCGGCAATTCTACCGATCGACGCCATCTCCGATATGAACGTGCTTTCCAACTTCATGCCGGAGTACGGGCGCAACGGCGGGGCCATCGTCAACATTGTGACCAAGAGCGGAACCAACGCTCTACACGGCGGTTTCTTCGAGTATTTTCGTAACGATGCTCTGGACGCCCGCAACTATTTTGATCCGAGTTCCTCTCCCAAAGCGCCTTTTCACAACAACCAGTTTGGCGGATCGCTGGGCGGGCCCATCATCAAGGACCGCACCTTCTTCTATGTGGATTATGAAGGCCAGCGCGAAAACGTAGGCGTAGTTTCGCTGGCTTGCGTGCCCACCCTGGCCCAGATCCAGAATGCCATCAACGTTACGATTCCCGCGGCAAAGGGTACCGTAAGTCCTGTGGGTCAGTCCCTGCTCAACTTCTATCCGCATAACGCTGCCAACTACATTCCCGGGACAACATCGAGTGACAAGGGATGCTTCAACGCAAGTGGGAACTTTGCTCCGGACTACACCGCGATCGCTCCATCGTTTAATAACCTGAGCAGCTTCATCGCCAAGATTGACCACAGTTTCAACCAAAATAACAACATCAGTGGCCGCTACTTCTTTGGCGACAGCACCCAGCAGTTCCCACTGGCTCTGAACGCATCTGGCGGCCAGCTTCCTGGCTTCGACACGGTGACCCCAACGCGGGTGCAGTTGGTGTCGATCTCTTATGTCAAGGTAATTTCGTCGACCAAGGTGAATGAGGTTCGCTACGGCTGGAACCGTTTTGCGGAAGGATTTTTCCCGCAGGACAAGGGTTTCGATCCCAGCTCCATCGGGTTCTGCAATGTTCCGACCACTTTCGGCACCTGCAACTCTCAGGGTCTCCCTATCATTCTTCTCGCGCCGACGCCGACCGGAGGTTCAGGTTTCTTCTCGCAAATCGGCGCTACCTCGGGTGATCCCCGGCAGCGGGTGGATACCAACAATCAGTTCATCGACAGCTTCTCCTGGAAGCTCAACAAGCACGATATAAAGTTCGGTGGAGAATTTCATCGCACCAGTGTTGAACAGCAGTTCGACAAGTATTCTCGCGGAAGGATCCGTTTCAACGATCTGGAGAGCTTGCTGGAGATGGCGCCTCAGACCTCGAATTTCGGACTCTTTGACTACACCGGCTTTACGCGGCGCCACACCAGCCAAAATGGTATCGGATTTTACGCTCAGGATGCCTTCCGGATCACGCAACGGATTACTCTGAACTACGGCTTGCGCTGGGATTATTACGCGCCGGTTAAAGAGAAGAACAACCTCTTCTCCGATTTCATTCCGACTTCAGGCACTACGGGCAAGCTGGAGCGAGTTGGCCCCGGAGGTCTGTCGAACGTTTACCAGCCCGACTACAAGAACTTTTCGCCGAGAGTGGCAATCGCCTGGGACGTTTTCGGAACCGGCAAGACAGTCGTTCGCTCCGGCTACGGGCTCTTTTTCGATGCGTTCTCGCAGGATATGCTCCTCGGCCACCTGCCCTACCCGACGTTTTATGCTCCTGGTCCTGCTTATAACAACATCGGACCCGATCCAGTTCAGATGGCGAACGCCAATGGTGCCGCGTTTGCTGCCAACCTCGATACGTCGAGAGGTGGAGTTTACATTCCTAACGCGCACATCTATGGAACTCCGGGCTGCACCGTCGAGTGCGACACTTTTTCCTTTGACCAGCATATAAAGACGCCCTACATCGAGAATTACAATCTGAACATCCAGCAGCAGTTCTCACGAAATGTGGCGCTACAGGTTGGGTATGTGGGATCGCAAGGGCACCGGCTATTCCGCTTCTTTGACCTCAATCAGCCTAGCCAGGCGGCCATTAACGCGGCCGATTGCCCGCTGGGACTCGCTACCTGCGCGACGACCGGCAAAATCCAGGACTTTGGGGTGCCGCGACCCTACGGGGTCCCCGCCCCCGGTTTTAACACCGCCGCGGGCTCAACTTATGTCTTTCAGGAGAACTCGACTGGCAAGTCAAACTACAACTCGCTACAGGCCAGTTTGCGGGTCAACAATTATCACGGCTTCATGTCCATCGTGAACTACGTGTGGTCGAAGTCTCTGGATAATTCCAGCGACGGCGAAGACTTCGTGGTCAATGCGGCTCAGCCGCAGGACAGCAACAGTCCGCAGAAGGAATATGGCCCGTCCAATTTCAATGTTCCCAACCGGTTTGTTTGGGTGGCAGGCTACGCACTGCCCAATCAGAGCGGCGGCTGGTCACGTTTGAGGAATGGCTGGGGTGTGGATAGCACAACAACCCTACAAAGCGGCCAGCCCTTCACACTTAACTACAATGCCGAGGACGACTACAGCGGTGGCGGTGATGCCTACGACCGGCCGGATGTGGTCGGGCCCATCATCTATAACAAGCGAAACCCAGCCAACTACCTCGTACTCAGTTCATTCTCCATGCCCTGCACCGAGGCGGTCGGAAAGTTTTCGGGGGGGGCTGCGGATTGCGTGCCGGGCACGCGGCACTATGGAAACCTAGGGCGGAATGCGCTGGTTGGCCCGACCTACAAACAGTGGGACCTGGCAATTTACAAGAACACTCCCATCACCGAGCGCGTGTCGGTACAGTTGCGCGCAGATTTCTTCAACATCCTGAACCATCCCAATTTCGCAAATCCGGTGCTTCCAGCGTTTATCGCTGACCCGGCTGCCAACATCAACAAGGCGTGCGGCTGCGGGTTTGTGCAAGGACCGAATAACCGCGAAGTCGGCAACGGCGGTTACCAGATTGCCGCCACTGGCGACGTTGGTGTGGGCAACCCGTTCCTGGGTGGCGGCGCGCCGCGTGGTATTCAGCTGGCGGCGAAGTTCACGTTCTAGTTAGTTTCTTTCAGGCTCCTCCTGCCCCGGCAGGAGGAGCTTTTGTTGCTCATGCAAAACGCAGCGAAAGCGTCGAGCTAGTGTTCGGGCTGCGCTTCGCCGAGCGTGGTGATCTTCGTCGTAGTACCGAATTTCTTGTAGTTACTGTCGGCTACATCGACTTCGACATTGAAGTTTTTCAACAGCGCCACGCGCACATCGATTTTGACGGCAACGTGTTTTTGCAGCCACACCTCATCGTTGACCCGGACCGTCTCTACCACCACGCGGGAGCCCTTGTGGATGCGTGCGAGGAACAGGCCGAAGGAGACGGTGTCAATAAACACCACATCGAGCTTCTTCATTTGACGGTCGTCTTTGTCGATCCAGACGCGGCCCCGAGCTTTCGATAGGAACTTGGCCTCCTTCATATGGGGCTGGTACCCCGGCCTTGGATCGCAGTCGATCACGTAGTTGTCGCGGCCATCGAGCGACTCGATGCCGGCAAACTTGAAGGTGTAGGCGTCGGCAATCTCCTTCACGAACTGACGGCCCTGCTCCCGTTCCTTCTCTTCTTTCTCCAGGCGCTTCCTCCGGTCGTCGTCTGATTCGTTCTTGCGCCTGTCGATCAGCTTCTGGATCTTCTCGTCTTCTTTTCTGGCGTCCTTGTCGGTGAGCGGCTTGTCGTCCTTGGCGGTCAGCTTCTGCACCTGCTCACCGTAGATTTCCATCACGTCATAGGTCTTGACTTCGGTGGATTTCACCTGCCCCTTGCCATCGAGCCGCCGCTCTTCTTCGCGCTCCACGTAGGTATAGTTGCGTTGCTTCTTGTCGTTTTCGAGATCGTTGTCGGCGGACTGGCGAATCAGGTCGCGGATTTGGTCTTCGGAGAGGCTGACCGGCGCGGGATCGTTGGATTGAGGCGGTGCTTGCGGCTGGCCGAAGGCGGCGGTAGACAGGGCAAGAACGAACGTAAAGCTGAGTAAACGCATGAGCATGGTTACGTTCATAGAACACGCCAGGTTCCGCGGAGTTGTCCTGGCCTAAGGTGTTGGTTTCTCAGCCCGTCCCAGGCACCCGGCCCGAAACGAACGGTCGTCGAGGCGATGCAGGTTCCTGATCATGGCCGGTGTGAACAACCGGTGATGACGGATGGTGAAAAGATACTCGGCAACATACCAGAGATGGTCGTCGGTGGTCATCCAGCCGCGCGGGTCGAAGCGGGCCATGTTTACCGACCGGGAAAAGGTCCGCAGGCTGCGCTCGCGGCGCAGGTTAAAGTACACGTCAAAATAGCTCAGCGCCAGTTCCCGTAACGAACGGTACACGGGTTCGCGATATCGGCATCCGGTGTAGTTGGACTTGGCCACCGCGCCCCAATGGCCGTGGACGCGGTAAATCGCGATGACGTGGTCGGTGTCGTGGTCGGCTTCGAGATCGAGAATCAGCGGCGGATACCCGTTAGCGCGCAGCGCGGCCGCGGCAAACAGTGCACCCTCGAAGCAATGGGAAGTGTTTTCCCGCAGCACCCGGCGCGGCGACCAGGCAGTATCGGCCAGGTGATACGGCATGTCATCAAGCAAGCGCTGGATACCGTGGGGATCTTTCAGGCTGCGAAGTCTGCGGAGTTCGGGGGGAGTAAATGCGTTGGTTGGTCTGTCCATCTGTGAGTTTAGTTTAGTCGAGGCCAGCTTCAAAAGCGTTAGCCACAGAGAGCACAGAGTTTACAGAGGGACCACAGGCCGAAATCAGATTTTCTTGGGCCTGGCGCCGCCACCCCCGCTGCTGCGAATAGCGTCGACTGCAATCGGACCCGCTCCTAGGAAGATAAGGGCAAAAGCGATGGTCGCCAGGGTCAGGGGAAGTTCGTATCCGCCCCTGCCGAACATGCCGTTTTTCCAGTGAATCTTCCAAATGGCGACGGCCATGTCGATCAACGTGGCCAGGGACACGAAACGGGTGAAGAAGCCGGCAATCAGCAGAATTCCACCGAAGAATTCAGTGAAAGCCGAGAGATAGGCCCACCAGCCCGGCAGTCCCAGGCTGGTGACCAACTGCACATGATGTGCGAGGCCGCCGTGGAATACCTTGCCGTAACCGTGGCCGATCATGACGGTGCCGAGAATCACCCGCAGAGCTAAGAGTGCGAGCGGTTGCAAACGATCGAGAAAGCGCAAGGACCCCTCCTGAAAGACGCAGATTACCGCAATCGAGGGCGGTTGCAGAAGTAGGCAGGAAGTGTCCGGCCTTGTTGGCGGAATCACCCTGAAATCAAAGGCGCTTTCCCGCTCGTCCCGCGACCTTCGTACCGTCTGTAGTACTTTAGTTACGATTCTCGCGTCTGGCTATGATCTCGCTGTCAAACGATACAACCAGTTGTAGCTTTACTATCCTCGACTACAACCTATAGATCCACGCTGCAACTCCATTCTGGTTACTTTCCAGAAAACGGGCATAAAACCCAACAAAGCCCGGAGCCCTGGGGAAATTTCCGGTTGAGATATGCTCGGGACACCTGAATTCACTCGCAGGCATTTTATACGAGTAATTCTCTCTCCCAATTCTGCTCGTAGGTACGACGGACAAGCCGTAAACGGGCATCAGGTCTGTGGACAAGGTAAAGGAACTATGGCCGACTCGCGTGAAGTCATGAATATTCGCCAGGCTTCGCAGTACCTGGGAGTGAGTCCGGACACGCTTTACAAGTACGTTGGGGAACAAAAGATACCGGCTTTCAAGTTGGGAAACCGCTGGCGCTTCAAGAAGTCGAAGCTGGACCAGTGGATGGAAGAGAAGTCCACCCAAATGGAAGCCAGAGGCAAGAAGAAAACGCAGGTGGCTGCCAAAGCCGCCGGGCAAACGTAAAGGCGGGCACATGTTTGGATTCGGAGCGAAGACGATTGTTGGTCTGGATGTGGGCTCCTCGAGCATCAAGGCGGTGGAGCTGCGCAAGGGGCGCAATGGTCTGGAAGTGGCGCACCTGGGAGTGGAACCGCTGGGGCCGGATATCGTGGTGGACTCCATGATCGTGGACTCCGGAACGGTTTCGAGCGCGATCTCGAAGCTGTTTACCGAGAACCAGATCAAGACCAAAGCCGTGGCCACCGCGGTCAGCGGGCACTCAGTAATCGTCAAGAAGATTTCGCTGCCCTCGATGAGTGACCAGGAACTGGCGGAAACCATCCAGAAGGAAGCGGCGCAGCATATTCCCTTCGACCTGGCGGATGTGAACCTCGACTACCAGATCCTTTCCGAGGATGCCGGCAGCCCGCAGATGGACGTGCTGTTGGTGGCGGTCAAGAAGGACAAGATTCTCAACTACACCAACGTACTCTCGATGGCGGGCAAGACTCCGGCTATTGTGGACATCGATGCCCTGGCCTTACAGAATTGTTACGAGTACAACTATGAGCCCGCACCGGGCCAGGTGGTGGCGCTCTTGAACCTGGGCGCGAGCGTGATGAACATCAACATCGTAAAGGGCACCACCCCGCTGTTCCCGCGCGATGTCAGCGTGGGCGGGCACCAGTACACCGACTCGCTGCAGAAGGAGCTCGACCTGAGCTTTGACGACGCCGAGTCTCTAAAGCTGGGAAACAAAGTGGGTACGGTCAGCGAAGATGCAAAGACGCCGATCCTGCAGCAGGTGACCGAGATCATCGTGCTGGAAATTCAGAAGACATTCGACTTTTTCCGCGCCAGCGCGGCCGGAGAGCACATCGAGAAGATTTATCTGGCGGGTGGCTCCTCGACGGTTCCGGGGCTGATTGAAGCCCTGCGCCAGGAATTCTCTCTGCCGGTGGAGATCTTCAATCCGTTCCAGAAGATCGCCCCTCCGACGGAAGGGCCGGGAGTCGAATTGATCGAGAAGAACGCCGGCCAGTTGGCGGTTGCGGTGGGTTTGGCGTTAAGGAGCTTTGAAAACCTATGATCCGAATCAACCTGCTCGGAACCCCGAAAGCGAAAGGCAAGCGGGCGGCTGCATCGGCCGCGGCGGTGCTGGAATCGGGCGATAGCGGTTCGCCGCAAATCAAAATTGTGATCGCGCTGGTGTTGGCCGCGGGTTTCAACGGCTGGACCTGGCACCACCTGGACAATGAGGCCAAGACCATCGCCAAGAACATGCAGGTGGCAGAGCAGAAGAACCGAGAACTGGCCGAAGTCAAAGCCAAGTATCTGGAGCGGCAGCGCGAGGCGGACAACTACAAACGCCGGGTCGATGTGATTGACCAGCTACGTGCCAACCAGTCGGGACCGGTGGAGCTGTTGAACACGATTGGCGACACCGTTAACAACACCGAAGCGGTCTGGCTGAGCACGATGAAGGACCAGGGTGGCAGCGTGGACATCGAAGGCATGGCTCTGAGCACCGACGCTGTGGCGTCCCTGATCCAGAATCTGCAGAAGACCGGGCACTTCAAGAACATCGAGATTAAAGAGACCTATCAGGACGACACCTTCAAAGAAATGCAGGCATTTCAGTTCACGCTGACCTGCGAAAAGGCAAAGTCCTAAGAGGGCAGGAGACTATGGGGAACTTCGGCGAATTGTCGGGGATCAAGCAGTGGGCAGCCCTGATGCTGGTGGCGGCGCTAATAAGCGTCGGGTTGCATTACACCATGTTCAAATCCAAGCGCGAAGCCAACGACCAGGCACAACAAAGCCTGCAGACCAAGCTGCGCGAGAACGCGGAACTGGAATCCTACCGGCCCAAGCTCAAGGACATGGAACGGCAAGTTGCCAATCTCAAACAGCAGTTGGAGATTGAACGCCGCATCGTGCCGGATGACAAGGAAGTGGACAACTTTATCAAGGCTCTCGACGCCGAGGCGTTGAAGACGGGGATCGAGATCCGCCGCTATACCGCCAAGCCGGTATCCAGCCGCGAGTTCTACACCGAAGTGCCGTTCGATCTGGAAATCGACGGGCCGTACTACTCGGTACTCAACTTCTTTGACCGCGTGGGGAAACTGGAACGCATCGTCAACATTTCAAACGTGTTGATTGCGACGGTGAAGAAGCCGGGCGAAGCCAGGACGAAACATACCTATCAATACGCTCCGAATGAGAGCATCGTGGCCACCTGCCAGGCGTCAACATTTTTCACGCATGACGTAACGCCGCCCGCGAGCACACCGGCTAGAACCAGGGGAGCCTTATGAAGCTGACCACTGCAATGTTGGCGTTGGGACTGAGTCTGGGCACCGCCTGGGCACAGAACCCGGATGTGATCGAAAACACGCGCAATACTCTGCAGAACGTGCAGAAGAAGCAGACCATTGACGAGAATGCTGCGTTGGCCGCTTCCGGGCAGGGGCAAAACAGCGCCCCGACCTCATCGCCCGCCGCGGTGACGGCACCCGCGAAGTCGGCTCCGAGCAAGGCGGCCCAGAGCACGCCCACTGCGGCCAGTTCAGCTGCCGCGAAGCAGGGTAAAACCCCGGTTGTTAGTGTGACTCCAGCCAATGCCCCTAAAACCACGGCTGCGAAGGGCAAGAAGAAGTCGACGGCTATCGCGGTGACGAAGCCGGCAGAGGCGCAACCGACGGTTGCAGTGGAAGACAAGAAGAATCCCGTCGAGCCCAAGAAAGAAGAGGCCAAAACTTACAGCGCGAATGGACGGCGCGATCCCTTCATCAGCCCGGTGGTCAACCGCACCATGACGGGATCGGGATGCAGCACCGGAAAGCGCTGCCTGGCCATTGACCAGATCAACCTGCAGGGAATTGTGAAGTCGGATGCGGGCATGATTGCGGTGGTGGTCAATGCGCTGAACAAGGCATATTTCCTGCGCGAAAACGATCCGGTATTCAACGGCTACGTGGTGAAGATCACAGGCGACTCGATCATTTTCAAAGAGACCATCCAGGACAAGATGGGCAAGCCGTTCGAGCGGGAAGTCACCAAAAGGATTTCGACCCCGGCCGTGTAGTCAACCGGGGCGCCGGGTCAACCGGCGTGCGATAAGAATTTGAGGAAGAGATCACGAGGCGAGCCAAACGGCGAGCCTGTGGGGAGAAGGGAAATGCGAAAGCAACTGCTGGTTGTTCTGTTACCACTGCTGGTCCTGAGCGCGATTGGGGAAACTCCCGGCGCTGCCACCGACACCACGAAGCACGCCACCCTGCAAAAGGTGGACGTGATCCGCGGGAACGACGGGATCAGTGTGGAGATAACCTCCCGCGGGCAAATCACGCCCACGGTCAGCACGCTGGAATCGCCGACTCGCGTTGTGGTGAGTCTGCCCAACACCGTAGCCGCCACCGCCCAGAATCATTTGAGCGTGGACAGCAACGGGGTCAAGGGCGTGCGCATTGGTACGGACGGCCGTATGCCTCCCACCACCCGCGTGGTGATTGACCTGCTCAACGCATGCAGCTATGAATTGTTGCCAGGCACCGACGGCAAGGTCATCGTCAAGTTGCACCCCGCGGCAAATTCGGCGAAGACGGCCCAGCCGGCGACGAGCGCGCCGCACGCCGTGATCGCGCCAGTGTCCATGCATCGCACGGCCTTGACCCAGCCTGCGGTTCCGACACCAGCCACGGTCAGCGCACCCGCACCCGAGCAGAAGCCAGCCCCGTCGACGGCCTCCGCCCATGATTTTGTATTTGTCGAGCCTGCCTACCAGACCAAGCCAGCAAGCCAAGGCAGCGACGCCGCAGTGACGGCGCCGCCAGCCCGGGTCGTGGAAGCGGCGGCAAAGTTCGTGGATAAGCCGGAAGGCAGCTTGCTGCCCGTACCCAGCGCCGCCATGCAGCAGACTTCGCAGGCGCCGAACACCACCACCATGCAACCCGCGGTGAATCTGGCGGCGGAGCAGAAGATCCAATCGACGCAGATTGTGTCGAGTCCTGAGCCGAAATACACCGGTGAACCGATTTCCGTCAACTTGAAGGATGTAGACCTGAAGGATTTCTTCCGCCTAATCCACGAGATCAGCGGGCTGAACGTGGTGTTGGATCCCAATGTGAAGGGGTCCTTGACCATCGTGCTGGACGATGTGCCGTGGGACCAGGCACTCGATATCGTCCTCAAGAACAACGATCTGGCGCGCCAACTGGACGGCAACGTACTGAGGATTGCCACCGTGGACACGCTGCGTCACGAGGCCGAATCCCGTCGCGCCCAACATGACGCCGAAGCCCTGGCAGTGGACAAAATCACTTTCACCCGTTTCCTCAGCTATGCCCACTCCAAGGATCTGGTAATTACCTGCAAAAAGTTCATCTCCTCGCGTGGCGATGTGATTGCCGACGAACGGACCAACGCCATTATCGTGACCGATGTGCCCTCGGTGGTCCCTGCGATCGACAAACTGCTCACGCAATTGGATCGCAAGACGCAGCAAGTGGAAATCGAAGCCCGGGTAGTGGCCGCGACCCGGAGTTTTGCCCGCGACTTGGGCACACAGCTAGGTTTTGGATGGGGTAACAACACCACGTCGGTGGGCGGAGCCGGTGCAGTTGGCACCACACCCACCGCGACCTTCGGATTGACTCCCCACTACCCGATCATTGGAACCTCCGTACCGACTGCAACTACCGGGGTACAAATCCCGCTGTTCTCAAACTTGGGTTCAACCAGCCCGACCAGTGGCCTCAATTTCACCAGCGCCAGCAACAACGTACGTCTGGATGCCATTCTCACCATGGCCGAGTCGCGGGGCTTGGTGAAGATTCTGTCCCGTCCGCGAGTTGTGACCCAGAACAACATCCAGGCACTGGTCCGGCAGGGCGTACGCGTGCCCATCGTGACTCAGGCCCAGTTAGGCGGTCCGCCCACCGTAACCTACGTGGACGCGTTCCTGCGCCTGACGGTGGTTCCGCAGATCACTTCGGAAGGTACGATCTTCCTGAACGTGGACGTGGAAAACACGACGCCAGACTTCGGGCAGTCCATCCAGGGCAACCCGACGTTGATTACGCAACAGGCCACTACCCAGGTGCTGGTCACCGATGGTGGCACGGTCGTGATCGGCGGCGTGATCCAGACCAACAACTCAGTGCAAGTCAGCCAGGTGCCGCTCCTGGGCAACATCCCGTACCTGGGCAACTTGTTCAAACATACGCAGGTCAGCACCACGAACCAGGAGTTGATTTTCTTCATCACTCCGCGGATTATCCAGACCTAGCGAACCAGTTAGCAGTAAAGACAGCCGCCGGTCGCCTGCACAAGGCACCGGCGGTTTTGTCTTGTGTTCCATGTTGCCAGGCGGCGGTTTTGACTTTGCCATCCTCACAGCTTCACTCAGAACCAAAAGCCGCCAGATGCCTTTGTGCTCAAGAGCGGTGACCAACCTGGCTGGAGTCACGTCTAAAGCGCTGAGGGGGTGGCGATGGGGTCTACTTTTCGAGATGCGCGGCATAGCTTCCGCATGCTGCGGAAATCACCGGGGTTCACTGGTGTGGCGATCCTGATGCTGGGACTGGGGATGGGCGCCAGCACCGCTATATTCTCGATTGTAGATGCTGTTTTGTTGAGGCCTTTGCCTTTTCCGAACGCGGAGAGAATCTTTGCCATCTGGGATGTTCCGCCGCCGCAAATGCATCTCGGATTTGGCGAGCTACCGCTACACAACAAGGAGTTCCTGTTCATTAGCTCCCACAGCCGGTCCCTGGAGGGCGTTGCCGCCTTCAAGAGCGATGAGTTCAACCTGAATGGCGAGTCGGATACTGAGCGGATCGACGGAATCCGGGCCTCCGGAGATTTCTTTCGAGTCATCGGGGTGCCACCGCAGATCGGCAGGGCGTTCTTGTTAGAAGAGGACCAGCCGGGTAGGGAGCACGTGGTTGTGGTTGGCCACAGCCTGTGGCGCCGCCGGTTCGCATCGGATCCTGCGTTGGTAGGCAAAACCATTCGCCTTAATAGCGAAACCTATACCGTGATTGGGGTCATGCCCGAGGGATTCACCTTTCCACGGGGCGCCGAAATGCCGAAAAGCATGCAATTTCCCAAGCAGGCGGAACTATGGGTTCCGCTCGCCTTGCCCGCGTCTTATCGCGGCCCTTCGGACCTGGCTCTAATCGCGAGGTCGCGGCCGAACATTTCACTGGAACAGGCCCAGTTGGATCTGCACGAAATGAACCGCGAATTAGTGGAACAGGAACCTGGCTGGAAGGGTTGGGCCAACTCCAAGCTGGTGCCGCTGCGCGCTCAGGTGGAGGGAGACTCCCGATCCCGACTTTGGATGCTGGCCGGCGCCGTAGTCCTGGTCCTGTTCATCAGCTGCGCGAATGTCTCCAATCTTTTTCTTGCCCGGTCACTGGGACGGTTTAAGGACTTCGCGGTTCGTGCAGCCCTGGGAGCCAGGCGTGTGGACTTGGTACGGCAGCTGCTTAGCGAAAGCCTGTTACTGGCTTTTGGCGGAACGGTGTTGGGGACCCTGCTCTCTCTAGTAATCGTTCATGTGGTCAGGAAATCATTCTTGCTCTATGTTCCCCGCCTGGAACAGGCGCATCTGAACCTTCCCGTGATGGCGTTCGCAGGCGGGTTAACCATTTGCGTGGGCATCCTGTTCGGAGTCTTTCCAGCGCTCTATATGAGCGGACTGCCACTGGCGGATTACTTGAAGAGCCGGGAGCAGAAGCATTCGAGCCGGGGAGTGAATTCGTTCCGCCGAGCCATGGTGGCCGGACAAGTGGGGGTATCGTTGGTCCTGGTGATCGGGACCGGTGTCTTCGCGCGGAGCTTCATCAATCTGCTGAAGGCCAATCCCGGTTTTCAGGCGGGTCATCTGATTACGATGGAGGTTACCGTCCCAGCTTTGAAGTATTCGTCTCCCGACGCCGTGACTGGTATCTACCAGCGCATCCTGGATGGTTTGGCCGCAGTGCCGGGGATCCAGTCCGCCGGTACGGTCAAGCCTTTGCCCATGAGCGGAAGCCAGGAAGAGACGGTTTTCACCATTGAGAATCGCGCGGCGGTGAAGCAGGAGAATCTGCCGATGGCGTCTTACACGATTGCGAGTCCGGACTACTTTAAAGCGGCCAACGTCCCGATTCTGAGTGGCCGCGCCTTCACCGAAGCTGACAATGCCCAGGCACCCTGGGTCACGATCATCAGCGAGAGTTTCGCCCGGCAGTTTTGGCCGGGGCAGGACCCTGTAGGCCAACGCATCAAGCTTCCGGCTTCCTGGTACCCGGGGATGACCATTGTGGGAGTCGCTGCCGATGTGAAGAAATTCGCCTTGAGTGATGCTCCCGGACCCGAAATGTATGTTCCCTACAAGCAGAAGCCGTATCCATCCCTGCTGACCATGTCGGTTGTCCTGCGGACGACTCTTACTGCCTCCAGTCTGGCAAACGAACTGAGAGAGGCTGTGAAGTCGGTTGATCCGGAACTGGCCATTGCCAATTTGCAGCCGATGGAGGAACTGGTCTCGCTTTCGATGTCGGCGCAGAGGCTCTCGGCATCGGTGCTGGGAGCTTTTTCCGCCGCAGCGTTGATCCTGACTGTAATCGGGATATATGCGGTGGTTGCCTTCATGGTGAACGAGCGCACCTCTGAAATAGGGATTCGGCTTGCGCTCGGAGCGCAAAGATCCGACATCTTGAGATTGATCTTCGGGCAGGGCACTCCGCTGGTTGGTTGGGGTCTGGCGATCGGGCTGACGGTGGCGTTGGGCTTGACTCGATTGCTGAGCAGCTTTGTTTTTGGCATCAGCGCTACCGATCCCACAACCTTCGCACTTGCGCCCGCGCTGCTGGTGATGGCTTCGAGCCTGGCAATCTACATTCCTGCTCGACGCGCCAGCCGAGTCGATCCGGTGAATAGCCTCCGCAGCGAATGAAAATCCAGCTTGCTTTCGGTGGAACCAGATTCGCGGAACTGGGCCCCACGCCCGCAAGACGGATGGGTTAGCCAATCCTCACCTCCTGCTAAACTTCTTCGATGGACTACAAAGGCCGGCAGACCAGGTTGCAGACGGCTCTGGAACCATCCCGTCTCGATGGACTGTTGATCACTCATCTTCCCAACATCAGGTATCTGTGCGGGTTCAGCGGCAGTGCGGGCGCGATTCTCATCAGCGAGAGCAAGAGCGTCTTCTTCACCGATGGCCGCTATAAGGAACAGGCCCAGGTTGAGGTTCAAGGGTCGCGGATAGTCGTGGCCCGCAAGCCGCCGTTGTCGGCCGCTGCCGAATGGCTGGTGGCGAACGCGAAGAAGCTGGGCGCGAAGACGCTGGGAATCGAGGCTGAGCACCTGAGTGTGGCGGAGCGTTCGCGGCTGGCAAAGGCCTTGCCTTCCGGTCTGCGATTGCGTGAAGCGCCGCCGCTCGTCGAGCAGGCTCGCATGAGGAAGGACGCGGAAGAGATCGAACGGCTGCGCGCCGCGGTTCTCCTGGGAGCAAGTTTGTTCGAGGTGGCGCTAACAGCAATTCGTCCGGGCGTGAAGGAGACTGAGGTGGCCGCCGAACTTGAATACGCGGCGCGTCGTGCCGGCGCGGACGGAATGTCGTTTGACACCATCATCGCGTCCGGCGCCCGCTCGGCTCGTCCGCACGGCCGCGCCTCAGAGGCAGCGATTCCAGCCAATGGGTTCGTGGTCTGCGACTTTGGTGTTATACTCGCGGGCTACTGTTCTGACATGACGCGTACGGTTCACGTTGGTCAGCCTGACGAGGAGACGCAGCGCGTTTACGCGGCTGTACGCGATGCGCAACAGGCGGCGCTTGAGACGGTCGGGGCAGGCGTGAGCGCTGGCGATGTCGACCGGTCGGCCCGTAAAGTGCTGCAAAGGAAAGGGTTAGGCATGCGCTTCACGCACTCGACGGGGCATGGAGTGGGTTTGGAAATCCACGAAGCGCCGCGGCTTGCGGCCGGGCAAAAGGATGTGTTGCAACCGGGGATGGTGATCACTATTGAGCCCGGAGCGTATCTTCCTGGCGTTGGGGGTGTTCGCATCGAAGACATGGTGGTGGTTACGGAACAGGGGTGCCAGATTCTGACGCCCACCGGTAAGGAACTAATAACGATTTGAAGGTGCAACAATCTCCTGAGCCTCAAGCTGCTCGGGGGATGCGGGCGCAGCCCTACCGTCAACAATGAATCAAAAAGAGCTGAAGGAACTCATTGAGTTCTTAATCGAAAAGGACATTGCCGAATTCGAGTTGGAACGCGGCGACGTCAAAGTGCGCATCAAGCGCGCGGGCGAGCACATGGTTGCGGTCGCGGCGCCGCATTTCGCGGTGCATCCCGCGCCCCCTGCCACGCCTTCCACCGGTGCGGCTCCGGTCCCCGGCACGCAGGCCGCTGTCAAGGAAACCGCGCCGCCCGTCGAAGAAGGCTTGCATTCAGTGCGGTCACCGATTGTGGGGACTTTCTACGAGTCGCCATCGCCCGGATCACCGCCGTTCGTGAAGGCCGGAGATTTGGTCGAGGCGGGCCAGGTGCTGTGCATCGTGGAAGCGATGAAGTTGATGAACGAGATTGAATCGGACATGGCCGGGGAGATCGTGAAGAAACTGGTCGCCAATGGTCAGCCCATCGAGTATGGGCAGGAGCTGTTTGTGATACGGCGCAAGTGAACGATAGAGCCGGTTCGAGGTCCTCCACAGATTTCTGAATGTTCAATAAGATCCTGATTGCCAACCGAGGAGAAATAGCCCTGCGGGTGATCTGCGCCTGCAAGGAGTTGGGTATCCGCACGGTTGCCATCTACAGCGAGGCCGACCGTCATTCCCTGCACGTGCGCTTTGCCGATGAAGCTATCTGCATCGGTCCTCCGCAACTCGCACAGAGTTACTTGAATATTCCCTCGGTGATCAGCGCGGCGGAAATCAGCAACGTGGACGCCATCCATCCCGGCTATGGACTGCTGGCGGAGAACGCCAATTTCGCCGAGGTCGCCGAGACCAGCAACATCAAGTTCATCGGACCGCCTCCGGAGATCACGCGCCTGATGGGCGAGAAGGAAAAAGCCCGGGCTGAGATGAAGCGGCACGGCGTTCCCATTCTGCCGGGGTCGGAAGGCATCCTGGCTAGCGACGGGGAAGCTCTGGAGTGGGCGCGGCAGGTTGGGTTTCCGGTCATCATCAAGGCTTCTGCGGGCGGGGGCGGACGTGGCATGCGCATCGTGCGCAGTGAGGCGGAATTGCCGGCGCTGTTCAAGGCGGCGCAATCGGAGGCGGCGGCGGCCTTCGGCAATGGCGACCTTTACATGGAGAAGTTTATCGAGCGGCCGCGGCACATTGAGTTCCAGATTCTTGCCGACCAGTACCGCAACGTCGTCAGCCTGGGCGAACGGGAGTGTTCGATCCAGCGGCGCCATCAGAAGCTGCTGGAAGAGTCGCCCTCGACCCAGGTGACGCCGGAGTTGCGGAAGCACATTGGAGGCATCCTCGAGAAAACGCTTTCTGCCATCGGTTATGTGAATGCCGGCACGATTGAATTCCTAATGGATGAAGACCACAAGCTGCACTTCATCGAAATGAATACCCGCATCCAGGTGGAACATCCGGTCACGGAGATGGTGACCGACGTGGACTTGGTAAAGAGCCAGATTCGGTTGGCCGCGGGTGAGCGCCTGGAAGATGTGTTGCACGGGCCGTTCGTGCATCGCGGACACGCCATTGAGTGCCGCATTAACGCCGAGCATCCGGAGAAGTTCACTCCTTCAGCGGGGAAGATTACGGCGTTTCATCCGCCGGGTGGGACGGGTGTGCGCATCGACACCGCAGCATATGCAGAAGGGGTGATTCCGCCATATTACGATTCGCTGATTGCCAAGCTGGTGGTGCGGGGAAAAGACCGCGACGAAGCCTGCTCGCGGATGGCGCGGGCGCTGGAAATGTTCATCGTAGAGGGAATCTTCACCACCATTCCGCTGCACCGCAAGATTCTGGCAGACCCGGATTTCAAAGCGGGAAGGATTGATACCACGTTCATTGAGCGGTTCCTGGCGAAGGGTGCGAAGGAAAAGCATTGAATACCTGAGGATTGGCGGCCAGCTTCATTTTGCCCATGATTCATATTTCAAAGCTCTACGCAATCCTTGATCCAGCAACCTTTCGAGAAAACCAAACCATGTTTCGGGCGGCTGCGGATCTTGGGGCGGCCGGCGTGACCCTGATCCAATACCGCAATAAGTCGGGTAATGCGCGGCAGATGCTGGATAACGCCCGGGAACTGAAACTTCTGCTGGGAAACTCCGTCAAACTCACCATGAACGACCGCGCGGACCTGGCTCTGGTAGCGGGTTTTGACGGAGTGCATGTGGGCCAGGATGATTTGTCCCCCGAAGGCGCTCACAAGATCATCGGCGACACGATCTGGTTGGGGGTCTCGACACACAATTCCGAACAGGTCAGAGTGGCCGACCAGACTTCCGCTGACTACATCGCTGTGGGGCCGGTGTTTGCCACGGGCAGCAAAGTGAATCCGGATCCAATCATTGGGCTGGAGGGGGTACTTCGGGCGCGCGAGTTGACCCGAAAACCCCTGGTGGCGATTGGGGGAATCACTCGCGCTAACTGCCGTTCGGTCATCGAGGCGGGGGCCGACTCGGTGGCGGTGATATCTGACTTGTTACGGGAGCCGGGCAAATCAGCAGAGGCATTTTTGCGCATCTTAGGATAAAGTAGCCGCCGGGAGGCGATAGGGCAGGCTACGAAAGCGGGCGAGGGTACCGCTACACGAGCTACGATGGGCACCGAAACCAAAATTCCGCCGGCAAGCCGCGTCAGCAGCGACTGGGATCTCCACGCTAGTCAAGATAAAGAATTGGTCAAGGGCCTCGGCCTGACCAGCTCCACCATGCTGGTCATGGGGTCGATGATCGGTTCCGGCATCTTCATTGTGTCGGCCGAGATCGCGCGTGAAGTAAATTCCCCGGCCTTGCTGATCGGCGCCTGGCTGGTCACGGGCTTCATGACCATCGTGGGCGCTCTGAGCTATGGCGAACTGGCTGCCATGATGCCGAGAGCGGGCGGCCAATACGTTTACCTGCGCGAGGCGCTGGGTCCGTTGTGGGGATTTCTCTACGGCTGGACCTTGTTTCTGGTGATTCAGACCGGGACGATCGCAGCCGTGGGTGTGGCTTTTGGCAAGTTTCTTGGAGTCTTCTTTCCCTCGATTTCTTCCTCGAACTGGATTATGCACTTGTGGAGGGTTCCGTCCGTTCACGTCGGCCCAATGGTCCTGGGCGACATGGACGTCGGCCTGAGCACACAAAATCTGACTGCTATTCTTCTGGTTGTGACGCTCTCGGTCATCAATATTTTCGGCATCAAGACCGGCGCCATCATTCAGAACATCTTCACTGCTGCCAAGATTTCAGCGCTGTTTGGTTTGGTGCTGCTGGGGATTTTTCTGGGACGGAATGCGCAGGCACTGGCAGCGAATTTTCACGGTAATTTTTGGCACAATGCCGGACTGGGCGCGATGCACGACATTGGCGGCGGAGTGCTGGTCAGCACCTTGACCGTGTTGGCCGTCGCCCAGGTGGGATCTTTATTTTCGGCGGATGCCTGGAATAACGTCACTTTCACTGCAGCGGAAGTGAAGAACCCCAGCCGCAATCTGCCGCTTTCACTGGCTCTGGGCACGGGCGTGGTGATCGCTCTCTACATCGGCTGCAATTTCATTTATCTCAACGTGCTGCCGATGGACGGAATCCGCGACGGTGCGACAATTCTGGCGCGCGGCATCAAGTACGCCACCGAAGATCGCGTCGCCACGGCGGTCATGACCCAGATGTTCGGAAGCCTGGGCGGTCTGTTGATGGCCGTCGCCATCATGCTGTCGGGCTTCGGGTGCAATAACGGCTTGATTCTGGCAGGGGCGCGGGTTTACTACGCCATGGCGAAAGACGGACTCTTCTTTCGCAGTGTGGCCAAGCTGAATCCGACCTACAAAACACCAGCGGTTTCGCTGATGGCGCAGATGGTCTGGACCTGTGTGTTGTGCATTTCTGGAAGCTACAACCAGTTGCTCAATTACGTTATCTTCGCCGTGCTGGTGTTCTACGTGCTGACCATCGTGGGATTGTTCGTATTGCGGCGTACACACCCCAATGCCGAACGGCCGTATCGCGCGATTGGGTATCCTGTGCTCCCTGCGATTTATATTGTGATGGCATTGTTCATTGATGTCGTACTATTACGCTACCTGCCGCAATTCACGTGGCCGGGGTTGATTATTGTGCTGCTGGGAATCCCGGTGTACCTCTTGTGGTCAAGGGCTTCGCGTCGGGCAAATGCAAGCGTGTCAACTTAAGCTGAGGAGAAACCAAACGGATGGCAAATCTACTGGCGACGAAGCCGCTGCACTTGCTGATGGAGGAGGCCCGGGAAACGGGCGAGCACAGCCTGAAGCGCACGCTGGGTGTCTTTCAACTGACAGCTCTAGGTGTGGGCGCTATCATCGGCGCCGGAATCTTTGTGATGGTTGGGCTGGGAGCGCAGTACGCAGGTCCGGGGCTCACGCTGTCGTTCGTTTTGTCCGGTCTGGGATGCGCCTTTGCCGGCCTTTGCTACGCCGAGTTTGCAGCGATGATTCCCCTGGCGGGCAGCGCCTACACCTATGCTTACGCCACACTGGGTGAGTTACTCGCCTGGATCATCGGATGGGACCTGACGCTCGAGTACGCCATGGGTGCCAGCACGGTGTCTTCGGGCTGGTCAAACCACTTCATTGAGCTGCTGAATATCTTCCACATTAAGATGCCGTTGTGGCTGGCCTACGATCACTGGACGGCTCTAAAGACCGCGGAGACCATTATCGCCAAGCAGATGGCGCACGCCTCGGATCCCAACCTGGTGCCGGGCACGCAGTCGTTCCTCGATAAAATTTCGGCGATCATCAGCGCGCAGTCTCCCGAACTGGTGCAGCGGGCCCATGATCTGCTGGGTGCACCGCATCTATTTGGCAGCGAAATAGGTTTTAACCTGCCTGCTTTTATCATCGCACTGGTGATCACCGCGGTGCTGGTGGTCGGAATCAAAGAGAGCGCGGAATTCAACACCGCAATCGTTGTGGTCAAGGTATCAGTCGTGCTGTTCGTGATTGCCCTCGGCTCCCAGTACATCAATCGCGCCAACTGGGGCATGGACTGGAGTTCGTTTGCTCCCCATGGTTTCGCGGGAATCGGGGCGGGGGCGGCGTACATATTCTTCGCCTACATCGGGTTCGATGCAGTCTCGACCACGGCGCAAGAGGCCAAGAATCCACAGCGGGATTTGCCCATCGGCATGATCGCATCGCTGGCGATCTGTACAGTGCTCTACATCTCCGTAGCCGGCGTGCTGACCGGGATGGTGCATTGGCAACAAATAAACATCGAAGCGCCGGTCGCACGGGCATTCCTGGACCGTGGTCTAAACACGGCATCGCACATCATCACGCTGGGCGCCTTGGCGGGACTGACAAGCGTGATGCTGGTCATGCTTCTAGGCCAGACGCGCGTACTTTATTCCATGGCCAACGACGGCCTGCTACCGAAGAAATTCTTCGCCGACATCCACCCCAGGTTTCGCACTCCCTGGAAGAACACGATTCTGGTGGGCTTGCTGGCGGCAATTGTAGGCAGTGTCACTCCCATCGATCAGATTGGCAGGATGGTGAACATAGGCACGCTGCTGGCGTTTGTGATTGTGTCGATCTCCGTGCTGGTATTGCGCTACACGAATCCCACCCAGGCGCGGCCCTTTCGGACCCCGTGGGTGCCCTTGGTTCCTGTTCTTGGAGTGATCTCGAATGGCTACATGATGATCAAGTTGGGAAAGTGGAACTGGATTCGCTTGGTTGCCTGGTTGGCCATCGGCCTGGTGGTGTACTTCACATATAGCGTGAAGCACAGCAAGGTGCAGGCTCTGCAGGCAGGCAAGAGCAGCCGGAATTGAAGAGCAAGGGGTAATGGGTGCTTCCGGTTTGGGTCTTCCGCGCATGCGTGGGAGACCCTTTGTTTTGATGATTTGTACAGGATCGGGAATAAGATCAGAGCGTATCGCCATGAAAATCCTCACTGCTGCCGAGATGCGAGAGACCGACCGCATGAGCAGTGAGAGTTTCGGCCTGCCCTCTCACGACTTGATGGAGAATGCCGGAAGAGCGGTCGCCGACTTTGTGCTGTCGCGATATTCCTCGGCCAATCGCATCGGGGTGATTTGCGGCAAAGGCAACAATGGCGGCGACGGATTCGTCGTCGCGCGCAAACTACACGAGGCTGGCCGGGCAGTGCGACTGATTTTACTGGCGGAGCCGAAAGAGTTGCGCGGCGATGCTGCTCAGATGTTCGCCAAGCTTCCGGTCGCGGCGGTGCTGGCACGGTCGTCGGCTGAGTTGAAGCAGGAAGCAGCTCGCACCGTCTTCGATTCCGACGTATTGATTGACGCCATCCTGGGAACGGGGTTTCGTCCCCCGGTGAATGGGCTTTACGCAGAAGCGATTGCCCAGGTGAATGCCAGCCATGCCACGGTGGTCGCGGTCGATATTCCTTCGGGTGCAGATGCCGACGTAATGGGTGAGCAGGTTGGCAGCTTGGCGCGAGCCGACGCTATTGTGACTTTCACCGCGCCGCGTCCGGCACACGTTTTCGGAAGCCTGACGCCGGGAACGACCTCGATTTTCCCGATCGGTTCGCCCGATGAGGCTATCGTTTCTTCTTTGGGATTGAATCTGATTACTCCTCGCGGGATCGCACCCTTGATCGGCCCGCGGCATGCGGGTTCGAATAAAGGGAATTTCGGACATGTGCTGGTGATTGGCGGGTCGCTCGGAAAAGCAGGAGCAGCGGCCATGGCGGGCATGGCGGTATTGCGGAGTGGCGCGGGACTGTCGACTGTGGCTGTGCCGAAGTCGATTCTGCAAACGGTGGCTGGGTTTCATCCGGAGCTTATGACCGAGCCGGTGGCCCAGACCAAGGCGGGCAGCATTTCTCTGCGCGCTCTTCGTAGCTTGGACAAGCTGGCTGAAGGCAAAACCGTGTTGGCCATCGGGCCGGGAATCTCACGCATTCCGGAGACCTCAAAACTGGTGCGTACCCTGGTCAGAAAGCAAGAGCTTCCGACCGTTCTCGACGCCGATGGTCTAAACGCCTTCGCAGATCACGCAGCCGAGTTAAATGGAAAGGACAGATCGCTGGTGATCACACCCCACCCCGGCGAGATGGCACGGCTATTGGGTTCGACTGTCGCGACGGTTCAGGGCGATCGCGTCGGCATTGCTCGAGCATTCGCGCGCAAGCATCGCGTCATCGTGGTGTTGAAAGGTCATCGGACGCTGATCGCCGATCCCAGCGGAGAAATCTGGGTCAATACCACCGGAAACCCGGGCATGGCAACTGGGGGAACGGGTGACATTCTGACTGGCATGGTAGCCGGTCTGGTGGCACAAAATCCCAAGCGGATACTCGAGGCCGTTGTCGCTGCGGTCTATCTCCACGGGCTGGCGGGCGACGTAGCCCGGGAGCAGATGGGCGAGCATTCGCTGGTTGCAACCGACCTGTTGCGGGCGCTGCCGGAGGCCTTCCGGCGCGTGCGGCAGGCTGCGCAGAACGCTTCCGTTGAGTTTACCGGTTAGTTACCCATTGTCCGTTCGGACATGGGCCGCGCGGCGAATGGTGCATTGTCCATGTGCTTAGGCGTTTCGTTCGACAGACCCTTTGTAATCTCCCTGTGGTTACGTCTGCATGCCATATTGGGAATCGCCATGACCCATTTTCCCCAACCGCATCCGCAGCAGCGCGCAACCCGAGTCAAAATGGAGGCCACCGCCTCCGCCCTGGTGAAGCTGGAAGACGGACAACGCGCCAAGGCCAGAATTCAGACCGTTTCGGTGACCGGGGGGCTGCTTCGCCTGGCGCGGGCCTTGGAGGAGGGCGGCTTTGTCGAAGTCGCTTTCCAGACGCAATCGGGCCCGGTGCATGGAATGGCGGAAATGCTGCATCCCAGGCGGATTTCCCCCGAGGGCATCCTGCAGCCATTCCGTTTTATCGCGCTGGACGACACTGATCACAATACCCTGAGTTTCGCCGTGAACTCGACGACGGAACGGAACTTCCTGCTGGGCTCCCGACAGTCTTCTCGAAAAGTGTAGCCCTCCTCCCTGAGTCTTGATGAACTCTCGCTATACTGATCTCGCGATGGATACGCGGGAGTTCATCACGCATTCACCGGAGGAAACGATCGCCCTGGGGTGGACGTTGGTTGAGCTGCTGACGCCTCCGAAAATAGTGCTATTGCGCGGTGACTTGGGTGCCGGCAAGACCACACTGGTGAAGGGAATTGCCGCTGGTTTCCGGGCGGCGGCGGAAGACGACGTGACCAGTCCGACGTTTACCCTGGTGCATGAATACCGCGGGCCGGCGGCGAATCTTTATCACATTGATCTGTATCGGGTGGATACGCCGCGGCAGCTCGAGACGCTAGGGTTGGACGACTTGATCTCGGAGAACAGCGTTCTGCTGATCGAGTGGGGGGAGAAGTTTCCGCGGTTTGTTCGCGAGCGGGATTTGGAGATTGTGCTGGAGCGGGTCAGTGAGAACGAGCGGAGAATTAGACTGATTTCAGATCGGGGATAGAACGCGGTTACCGAAGAGACTTTGACGCAGGGAGGAAACCTCAGTAGGCTAAATGTGCGTCTCAAGCGTGTTCGATTCTTGCAAAGGCTCCGCGCAGCGGGGCCTTTTGCTTTGGTGAAAGACGCTTGACTGGGCCGGGCGATTAGTGAATAGTGAGTCCCGCGCGGCGTGGATCGCTCGACTTAACGATTCGCACGGCCTTCCCCATCACATCGGTGACCGGGACCGTGCCGAACCTTGAGTCGCGGCTGTCGTCGCTGAAATCACGGTTGTCACCCATCACGAAAAGTTGATTCGCTGAAACCTTAGCCGGCTTGAAGGTCTTGAGAAACGAAGAAGACGGTGACCTCAAGACCGAATCCTTACCGGTGTGTTGAATAAATTCCTCGTGAAGCGCTACGCCGTTGAGGAAGACTTGGAAATCCGCTCCCTCGACGGTATCGCCAGCGACCGCGATCACCCGCTTCAACAGCAAAGCATCATCGTGTCGAACTACAACTACGTCGCCGCGTCCGGGGGTGGCGTTCCGGTACGTGTTCATATCCACGGCAAACTTCTCCCCGGCGAAGACGGTCGGCTCCATTGCGCTGTTCGGTTGAGTGAATACCTTTTCTTGTGCACACGCAGACAATAACCACAACGCAATCGAACCTACAAGCCAGATGGACCACGAGGCTTTCCACTTCATAAACCGGGTCCTCAATGGTGAATCCTAAAACCCCATGATGTTATACCCGCAGTCCACGTAAATCACCTCGCCGGTGATTCCGGAACTGGCGTCGGAAGCTAGGAATACTCCCGTAGCGCCGACTTCATTCACGTCAACGTTGCGCCCCAGGGGCGCCCGTTCAGCGTGAGTCTTATGCATGTCGCCGAAGCCGGCGATACCGCGCGCGGCCAAAGTCTTAATGGGGCCGGCGGAAATGGCATTCACGCGAATGTTTTTCTTGCCCAGTTCAAAGGCCAAATAGCGCACTGTGCATTCCAGGCCAGCTTTGGCCACGGCCATCACGTTGTAACGGGGGACGACTTTCTCTGAGGCGTAATAGGTCATGGTCATGATCGATCCGCCGTCATCCATGAGCGGCGCAGCGGCCCGGGAGACTGCGATGAGCGAGTAAACGCTGACATCAAGCGCTACGCGGAAACCTTCGCGGGTGGTGTTGACGAAGTCGTTCTTCAGTTCGTCTGCGGGAGCGAATGCGACACTGTGGACCAGCGTGTGCAGTTTGCCGTAGCGGTCCTTGAGTTTCGCGAACACGCGCTCGATCTCGGCGTCGTTCGAGACATCGCACATGAAAGCCTCGGCGCCGGGGAGGGACAGAATCAGGTCTTTCGCTTCGAGCTCCAGCCGCTCGTTCTGGTAAGTGATAGCCAGCTTGGCCCCAGCGGCGTGGAGTCCCTGAGCGATTGACCAGGCGATACTGCGCTTGTTGGCGACTCCAAAGACGACGGCGTTGCGGCCTGCAAGATCGAATGACATTGGGATCTCCCGATGAAAATGGAAACTGTAAGGATAGCAGTCCGCAGTAAGGCTTTACCACAGAGACACAGAGGAAGGTCTTAGGTTCTTACTTCAAGGCATCGATGCTCTCTGTGTCTCGGTGGCTCTGTGATGGGTTCTTGCCTTCCACCACTCTGACATCACCAGCCGGCACTGCTGCTTTCACCGGCCAGATGGCACTGACCATCCCTATCGCATAGACCATTCCAATGATGGAAAACCCTGCAACCAGGTTTGCCTGCGCCACAGCGCCAACCAGCAGGGCCAGCACGATTTGCAGCGACGTGCCGACGAAGTAAAAAGTGTTCTGCACTCGTCCCATGAAGTGCGGCGGCACTTGCTCCATAATGCTGGTGTTCATGGCGACACTGTTGATGCCGCGGGCCCATCCCATGATTCCGTAGACCAGGACTGCCAGGGCCAGCACGGGCGCGAGTGGAGCGCAGGTCATGCAGATCGCCAACAGTCCCATCGAAACCGCGATTGACCGCCGTGCTCCGATCGCAGCGATGATCTGGGGGGCAAACAACGCGCTCAGGAACGCCCCTGTGCCCCAGCCCCCGTTAAACCAACCGTAGCCCACCGCACCGGCGTGAAAGACCTGGTCGCTGAGCGGCGCGGTAACCACCACGGCGGTCATCATCGCGCCCAGGAAGAGCGCCCAGGTGGTGCCCAGCAACATCAGATTGGGTCGGACGCGAAGAAACTGCAAGCCTTCGCGAAGCTCGCGCACAAAGCGGTCGAGAGCGGACTCTGCCGCCATGAAATCGGCGTGCAACTCCGCGGGGCGCGGGACTACGTGGCGTCCCTTGCGCACGCCGAAGTAGCAGAGGAAGGAGACGACGTAGGTCGAGGCATCGATCAGCAAGACTCCGCCCAGCCCGATGTGGTTGTAGACGAATCCGACGATGGCGCCCGCGATCAGCCAGCCGCCCTGGATTCCTGCCAGCAGAAAAGTATTGGCGTGGACAAACTCTTCGCCGGGTGTCAGCTCCTGAATCAGCGCGGTGATGGTCGGCCAGAACATCCAGAAGCCCGCAGCTACCAGAGTGTTCATCAGATAGAGCTGCCATAAATGCACGCGGTGCTGGAACGCCAGAATCGCAACCGTGAGAATGATCAGCCCACGCAGGGCGTCGAGCCACATCACCAGCCGCCGCCGGTCTTCCCGGTCTATGAGTACGCCAGTGAAAGGCAGCATCAGCATGGCGGGAATGGTCTGGAGCACGGCGAAGGTTCCCAGCGCGATTTCAGAATGGGTGGCTTGCAGAATGTACCAGGCCACGGCGGCGGCGTTCATGCCGCTGCCCAGCATGGAAATCACGTTGGCGCCGAAGACGAAGCGTAGCGCCTTCTTGTGAAGAATAGACCGCATAGTCTAATTTAAATGATTGCGGAAGAGCCGCCAACTGAGAAAACGCAGAGGTCGCAGAGGGCGGCACTAGAGTGCAGGGAGAAATTCTCAGGAGCGGCCTGCCTGAAATGGCGAGTGGACCTCGATTTGGCGCGACTCCGAGAACACGTACACGGCGAACATCAGCATTACTGGTTCGATGGGGTGTTTGTATCGGGGGAAGGGATTCACCAGGTAGTAAGGAAGCGGATAAATCAACAGAAAGCAGGCCAGCAGAGGCCCTCCAGGTACACGGTTACGAATCGTGAGCCACAAGCCGGCACAGGCAAACAAGGCTGCCAGCAGAAAATTGACATGGCGGGAAATCATGAGGTCGTAACCGGCAACGATAGCCGCTTGCGGAGGCGCGATCCAGAAATACACAGCACGCTTTGCCGTGAACCACAGAAACTTGCCTGGATGTTCGCGGATGAACTGTTGCACTTTGGCTTTCTTGGCATCCATGAATCTGACTTCGCCCAACTCCTGAAACTTCCGCATGGCGTCAGGATCATTGCCGGGATGCTCGCCACGGGTCCAAAGTCCTTCGGATTCGGCGTTGTTGGCTTCGTACATTTCCAGCGGAAGATTGTCGCGCACGAACAAGAACCTGCCGAGCTCATGGTAGTTCCGCAGCAGCCATGGAGTGACCAGAAGAACGGAAGTCAACACACATAAGAAAAGTCCCGAAACTCGTCGCGGACTTCGCGGCATGCGGAACCACAACCAGACCAGGCAGCAAAGCATCAGGCTGAGCATGGCGGTGTTGGTAAGAATGATGAAGCCCCACAGTGCCCCGAAGGCAGCCCAGTTGAGGAGCGGCGGCGGCTGGTCGGCCAGACGTAGAGTCAGCAGCAGGGCCAGACTCAGAAGAAACGTGGTGAAACTGGTCTCCCAAACCACGCGGGTCGGCCAGTACAGAAAGTAAGGAAAGACGGCCCAGGCCCAGGCTGTGGCACGGGCCACGCCGATGCCGTAAATCTTCTCCGCGATGCGGTAGAGGGTCAAGCAAGTCAGCGAAGCGAAGATGCTATTGAAAGTCAGAATCACCCAGGCCGAGGCGGCAGTATAGATGCCAAACAGTTTGAATACTCCGGCCAGAATGTAGGGATAAACCGGCGGGGCCCAGGCGCTTGGTCCGGTGGGGAGGTCGGTAGGGGAACTGAAACCCTGTCCGCTGGCAATGGAGCGGGCGAGGCGGCCCATTTCCCAGCCGAATTGAAAATGATCGCGCCGGGGAGTGATGCGGTAAGTGTGCCCGATGCCGATGACGGCCAGCCGCAACAGCAGTGCGATCAGGACAATGAAGAGAATGGAGTGCCGAAGCGGAGGCCGCGCGACAGGTGCTGGTTGCTTCTCGTCGCCACCGTTCATCGCCCCAGACTATAGCACGGAGCTTGTGCCGTTCCGGCAGCCGCAAATCGATGCTTGCAAGGGTTGGCAAACGGAGCTACGATTCCGGCGCGAAGCTTGGAGGTGGCTATGAAGCACCATCAAAACTGTGCCCTCGCAGTGGCGGTCTTGCAGGCATTCTGTCTTTACGGACACGCGCAGGTTGACAAGATCGAGATTCCGGCGGGGACGCCCGAAGATCAGGCGTTGACGGCGATCACAAATGAGCCGGATGCTCAGAAGCGGCTGGCCATGTACCAGGACTTCGTGCAGAAGTTCTCGACGAATCCGGCGGCCGTGGCCTACGGGGACTGGCAGATTTCACAGGCGTATCAGGGCACGGGGGACCTGGCGAAGGCGATGGAGTTCGGAGAAAAGGCGCTGGCGGGATCGCCGCGCAATCTGGACATCATCGTCTCGCAGGCCAACATCGCGCAACAGATGAAGGATAGCGCCAAGGTGATGCAGTATGCAGCACAAGGGGGCGAGGTTTTCAACTCGATTGCCAAGCAACCCAAGCCCGAGGGCGCGAGCGACGCGGAGTTCGCTGCCCGCATCGACGAGGAAAAAAAAGCGTCGCAAAGCTCCTACGAGTTCCTGGAGGCCGCCGCCTACAACACGATTGCCGGGGAAAGCAACGCCAAGACGCGGATGTCTTATATCGAACGCTTTACGCCGGCGTTTCCGAATTCCCGCTTTGAAGAATCGGTTACGACGTACGCGATGATGTCGTTGTCGGAATTGAAGGACACGGCGCGGATGATTGCTTACGGAGAGAAAGTCCTGGCGAGCAATCCGAACAGTTTGCCCACTCTACTGCTTATGGCCAACACGTATTCCGACGATCCCAAGCCGGGCAGCGCGGTCAAGGCAGCGGCCTATGCTCAGAAAGCGATCGACGTGGCCAAAGCCGATGCTCCGGACGCCGATCGCCCGCGCAAGGTGTCAGCTGGAGTGGCGTATTCCACGCTGGGTTACGCGCTTATGAAGCAGGACAAGACGGCAGCGGCGATTCCGGCTCTGAAGTCTGCGGTTTCTCTGCTTAAGGGCCAGGACGATCAGTCGTATGCGGTGGCCGGCTACCGGCTGGGTTACGCATATGCCAAACTGAGCAAAGTCAGCGAAGCGCGAGACGTGTTGACGGAGGTCGTCAAGATCGCGGGGCCGGTCCAGCAGTTGGCGAAAGATCTTTTGCTGAAGGTAAATGCGGCGCGGGCCAAGGGAAAATAGCGAGAGAATAACCTCTCAGTGTTTCACCAGGTCTCCCGAGAGCATTCTGGCTTTGTTGGCCAGGGTGTAGGCGCGCTGTACGTCGCCGGCGTTGGTTGCTGCCTCGGATTCCTCCACATACCTCTTGATCTGATTCACCGTGTCTTGTTGAGCGGGATTGAGCTGGCGGCTTGCAAGGGTCTTCAGATTTTCGTCGGTCTTTCCCAGCAGCCAGGTTGTTCTGCCGCGTTGCTGCGAGGCTTGCTGCGGACTCAAACCGGGGGAAATGTCTATCCGCGGGTCGGTGGTGTCGCCATTGTATACAACCTTTGGAGTTGGTCTGGAGGTAGAAGCTGCAGCTGCGGGTTGGGTGCCTTTACGCTTCCTGCGGTTGCGGGCCGGCTTACAACCTGGTTGAGGAGCCGACTGAGAGGGTGACACCGCGGGACAAGGCTTCGAAGGTGCGACAGACGCGGGTGTCACATCCGGTTGCGAAGTCTGCTGAGCCGGAGCATCTTGCGCGAACGCTACACTGGACGCACTCGGCGCTCCAGAGGTAAGCAAGTACCCGACGGCTAAGACAATTGTGGCTGAGCGCATTTAGTTATCCGATGTGGTCATGAAACGACCCGTGAACGAAGTTTACCTCCGGCTACCTCTCGCCCTGCACCGTTAGCCTCAGTGCGCGGTTCACTTAACGGCAGAATCAGGCGGAAAGTGGTGCCGTGCCCGTCGACCGATACGAAGTCCACCGAGCCGTAGTGCCATTGCATGACCTGGTAGGTCTGCGCCAGGCCGATCCCGCTACCGCCTTGCTTGGTAGTGAAATACAGTTCAAAAATCTTCTCCTGAATTTCGGGAGGAATTCCGCCGCCCTCATCTCGAATCTCGGTGACGACCTGACCCTCCTCGCCGCGTGCGGATATGGTAAGAGTCCCTCCCTGCGGCATGGCCTGCACTCCATTGAGCACGACGTTGAGAATCGCCTGCTTCATGAAATCCAGGTCCACCTTCACTGTCAACGGACCCGGCGCTAGATCGCGGATGATGGCGACGCTATGTTGTTCGGCGTCAGGAGTAGCCAGCGCCAGCACGTCATCCAGCAGGCGCTTCAGGTCAATCTCTTCGATGTGCAAATCCCGCGGACGGGTGAAGTCCACCAGAATCTGCACCACCCGGTCAAGGCGGTGGATTTCGTTTCCGATGACGTCCATGTGGCGGCGGGTGTCGGGGTCAACTTGCTGAAGCTTGTTCTGCAGCAATTGCAGGTGCAGCACGATGGCGTTGATGGGATTCTTTACTTCGTGGGCCACACCGCGCGTAAGGCGGCCGCTGGCTGACATGCGGCGTGACATTTCGATTTCATCTCCGATTTGGCGCACTGACTCAGCGTCGCGGAGGGTCAGTAACGCGCCGATGGGCGTGCCGTGTTCATTGATGAAATCGAGCGAGATCTGTACCCGCTTGCCGTTTGACGATTCCACTTCCGCCTGCGCGATTGGGCGCTGCAGATGAAACCCATCCAGGATCAACCCGCCCAGCTCAGAGCCGGGAGTAAAGATCTCCTGGGCGGTGCGGCCCAGCAGTTCTCGCCGCGGCCTTCCCAGAAAGTGCTCCACCGATGCGCTGACCAGCACCACCCGCGAATCCCGGGTGAACAGCATGAGGCCGTCCTGCAGATTAGCCATAATCTGGTCAACGTTGTCTTTCAAGGCGGAGAAGATCTCCTTGGCATCGCGCATCTGCTGTCCGAGGTGAGCGATCTTGAGGGTGACCAGACCGTACTCGTCACGGCCTGGTTCTTCGTCCGGGATGGGTTCGGAATTGCCTTCGGTAACGCTGTCCAGGCTGCGGCTGATGCGCTTCAACGGACCGAATGCCAAGTTAGAAAGCCCGGCTGCGAACACCAGCGAAAGCAGGATGGTGATCCCAGAGAGAATGAGTGCGTGACGTAATCTGGGTGTGGTCTCTTTCATCAAGATCACTGTGGATACACCCACGCGCACGCTGCCGAATGAGACGCCATTCAGCTGCAAAGGCAGGCGTACCTCGTAAACCGGTGGAGGCCGATACAGCATGCGAAGTTGATCCTGAAAGCGGGCATCCTGCAAGTGTTGAAATTCAGGGCGATCGTTCACCGGCTTACCGATCAACTTGGGATCGGAGTGCAAGATGGCATTACCGCTGGCATCGACCACGGCTACGTCGTAAATGTTGAGCCAGTTCCCTACAACAGATTCCACCAACGCGTTCAGATCGCGGTCCTCGGACAGATAATCGGCGACCGCACGGCGCACTGCTTTCGGATCGTTGGTATCCACTTTAGTGCTGGTCAGGTCCGGAATAGCGCCGTTCGCCAAGTAGGCTATTTGCAGAGCCAGGTTGTCGGCGGTGTCCCGGGTGTTGCGAATCTGCTGATGAAGGATCTGGGAGACGTAGATGTAGGAGGAAAATGACACCACCACAGTGACCATAAAGGTGACGGCCACTACGAGCTGGGTTTTTCGACGCATACTTCATTTTTGACGGGGTGGCGTTCCGGCACTCTAGGCCGGCAGGTCGTCCTTGTCGGCAGCCGCGCTGCCATACTCCTTCAGCTTATTATGCAGGGTTTTCAAGCTTATGCCGAGAATCTCCGCAGCGCGGGTCTTATTGTTGCTGGTGGACTCGAGGGTCTTCAGGATCAGCAGTTTCTCGGCCTCTTCGACGGTCGTACCCACGTTCAAATGCACAGCGTCGGAATCGTCCGACGAAGTCCGAAGCGTGCTCTGACCGAAGCCGGGAGGCAGATGTTTGGTCTCAATCACCGCGCCATCGCAAACGATCACCGCGCGTTCCAGAGCGTTCCGCAACTCGCGCACGTTGCCCGGCCAGGAGTAATTCTGGAACGAGTTCAAAACCGCATCACTGACAGTTTTCACTGTCCGTCCGTGCTTGGCATTCATGTCTTTCAGCAGACTCTCCACCAGCGCGGGAAGGTCGTCCTTGTGGTCCCGCAGCGGGGGCATGTGGATGTTGAACACATTCAGGCGATAGTAGAGATCGTTGCGCAGCTCGCCGCGAGCGACCGCTTCTTCCGGTACTTTGTTAGTGGCGGCCAGAACGCGGACATCGACCGTGGTCTCCACTTTGCTGCCTAGGCGTCGCAGCTTGTGGTCCTCCAGCACGCGCAGCAGTTTGGCCTGAGTCGCGACCGGCATTTCACCGATTTCGTCGAGCAACAAGGTTCCGCCTTCCGCCAGTTCAAAGCAGCCCGTCCGGCGTTCCAGCGCACCGGTGAATGCGCCCTTTTCGTGGCCGAAGATTTCGCTCTCGATCAGGGTCTCAGGAATGGCCGCGCAATTGATGGGTACGAATGCCTTGTTGCGCCGGGGGCTCAGGTCATGGATGGTGCGCGCCACCAGTTCCTTGCCGGTGCCGCTGGCTCCGGTGATCAGCACCGAGGCTGTGCTGGGAGCGACCAACTCCGTCAAGCGGAAGATTTCCTGCATTTTCTTGGACGAGCCGACCAGTTGACCGAGAGCCCCTTTATCACGTAGCGCCCGCCGGGTTATCTCCAGTTCGGTGCGAGTGCCGAGCAACTTGCCGGCGTTTTCCAGGATGGAGCGCAGGCGAGAAGTATCAATAGGTTTCTCGATGTAGTCGTAAACTCCCAGGCGTCCGGCGTGAAAGGCGCTATCGATCGTCTTTTGCGCAGTGACAACCACCACCGCGATGTTCTGGGAGAGTTCCGCGATGCGCTCCACTAGTTCCAAGCCGCCCATGCGCGGCATCTTGAGGTCGGTTACCACGATGGCTGGCGACCAGCGGGTGACTTTCTCCAGACCCTCCACGCCATCGCGGGCGGTTTCGGCACTGTATCCCCAGTCCGAGACCACCTCGGCGAGGCCAGTACGCTCGTTTTCCTCGTCTTCGACGATTAGTACTTTTTCCGCGCTCATGTCTTCACTCATTATTGGTGCTGGGTGTCCACTCCTGCAAGCCGCCTACACTCGGGCGAGCCGAAGATCCCAGCTGGTATCAACTTGAGAACAAGAAACGGGATACCAGAGTAGACGAAATTCGCAGTTGCCGGGTATGATGTTTTCTCCATTTTGTCTGCACAAACTGTGTAGGTGTTGGGACTGATTCCCAACGAACTGGCATCTTAACAGTTCCGCGCGCGGAGCCCCCAATTCTTGAGTTATGAAGCGCGACGGAAGATTTTCACTAATCGCGAAAGGTCGGAGGATGAACATGTCGGTTTTGGGTGGTGGATACAGCGGGCGTGTAATCGCTGGCGGGTTGTTGTTGATTCTGGCAGTGCTGCTGCTTTCGACGATTACCGTGGCGCAGCAGGGGGAAACCCCGAAATACGAGATCTTTACCGGTTATCAATGGTTGCATCCCGGCGGGACTGTCCCCGCGCCAGGCCAGAGCGCTAACGCCCCCATTGGGTTCGAGTTGCAGAACTTGCCGGCCGGCGGCGGCGCCAGCTTCACTTATTTCTTTACGAATCACCTGGGGCTGGAAGGCGACTTCGGGCGGAACCAGAACGGCAATTCCGACGAAACCACGCTCTCGATTGGTCCCCACCTCGAGTACCGACACAACCGGCTCAACCTATTTGGACACGCGATGGTGGGCTGGAATTATCTGACGACTCCGGGCTTGTCTGGCCGGAGCGGCATCGGCACCATTGTCGGCGGCGGATTGGATGTTCAAATCACCCGCTTGATCGGCATCCGCGTGGTCGAGGCGGATTGGGTTTGGGCGCACCAGAATTTCTCTGATGTCGTGGCCCCTCAATTCCCCGATTTGCGGCGCATCGACCTCGAAGGCGCCCGGGTCCGCACTGGTATTGTGTGGAACCTCGGATATCCGCAGGCGGAAACGCCGGCGGCCAATTGCTCCGTCCAGCCCAGTGAAGTGATGGTGGGAGAGCCGATTACGGCCACTGCCAGCGGCAGCCATTTCAATCCCAAGCACACCCTGACCTACACCTGGGAGACCAATGGCGGGAAAGTCACGGGTAAGGACAGCACCGCCAGCATTGACACCAATGGCGTTGCCGGCGGCAGTTACGCCGTTACCGCACACATTTCCGATCCCAAGATGAAGAACGGCGGGACCGCCAGTTGCTCGGCGAACTTTACGGTGAAAGTACCTCCGAAGAACCCGCCCACAATGTCGTGCTCGGCAAGTCCGTCAAGCTTGCAGGCGGGCGGCAGTTCGACGATTACCTGCACTTGCACCAGTCCGGACAATGTTCCGGTCACGGTCAGCAACTGGACCTCGACCGGTGGCAGTGTTTCGGGCAGCGGATCGACGGCATCGCTGAACACCACCGGCGCTTCCGCTGGACCGATTTCCGTGTCTGCGACTTGCACGGATTCGCGTGGGCTCAATGCACAAGCCTCCACCCAGGTAAATGTGGAGAACCCACCGCCGTCAGCTCCGCCGCAGGCTCAGAAGCTGAGCCAGTGCGACTTCCCCAACAAGGTGAAGCCGTGGCGGGTGGACAACACTTGCAAGGCCATCCTGGACGATGTTGCCAAGAACCTGCAACAGAATGCAGAGGCCCGGCTGGTGGTTGTCGGCAATGCCGAAGCAGGAGAGAAGCGTCCGAATCTGGCGGGGGAACGTGCCGTCAATTCGAAGGCCTATCTCACCGGCGGCGAAGCGCAGTTGGGAATTGATCCCAGCCGCATTGAGACGCGTACTGGCAACGCCGGCTCTACGACGGCCGAATACTGGGTGGTCCCGGCGGGCGGGACTTACTCGGGCGAAGGCACGCAGGCTGTGGATGAATCCAAAGTGAAGGCGGTACCGGATCATCCGGCGGCGGCAAAGAAAAAAGCGAAGGCGAAGCAATAGAACTTTCGCCCAGATGAAGAACTCCAGCCGGTTGAGCCTTAGCGGCTCGACCGGTTTCTTGTTTCCTGACAGCGCTTTGAGGCTGCTAGTAGGCCAATTGAGCGCGTGCTACTGTCCTTTCCCTTCGGTAACTTGCCCGTCACGTGTTACCCTGTCACGCTGGTGCCTCGGTGGGAATTCATCATTAGGGGCGACTCGTCTATGACTTTGGGAACAAGCAGCTTCGTCAATCGTAAGTTGTTGATTGCTATGTCACTTATCCTGCTATGCGCCAGCGCTTGGGCAGGCCAGTGGACGGCTTTGGGACCGGACGGCGGCGATGTCCGCAGCCTGACTTATGACCCTCACAACCCAGATCACATTTTCCTGGGAACCAGTACCGGCACGATTTTCATCTCCACCAACGGAGGGCAGGACTGGTCTCGCGTTGCCCATCTGGGCAGCGGCGATGACTACGTAATCGACCACATCGCGCTCGACCCGCAGAACTCTGAAAAGATGTACGCGGCCGTCTGGAGCGTGGAAAACCAGCAAGCCGGCGATCTGTTTCACTCGCACAATGGCGGCAAGACCTGGGAAACCGTTCCGGCCATGCACGGCAAATCGATCCGCGCCATGTCCATCGCTGCTTCTGATTCGAAAGTTCTGACCGTGGGGACGCTGGAAGGCGTGTTCCGCAGCAAGGACGCAGGCAAGAACTGGGAAAAGATTTCTTCCTCCAATTCCGAAATCAAGAACATTGAATCCATCGCTGTCGATCCCAAGGACCTGAGCGTCGTGTACGCGGGCACCTGGCATCTGGCGTGGAAGACCGCTGATGGCGGAGCGACCTGGCAGCACATCAACAAGGGCATGATCGACGACTCCGATGTGTTTTCGATTATTGTGGATTCGTCGAATTCATCAGTGGTATTTGCCAGCGCCTGCTCGGGCATCTACAAGAGCCAGACTGCCGGCGATCAGTTCCAGAAGATTCAGGGCATCCCGTTTTCGGCGCGCCGCACCCGCGTGCTGAAACAGGATCCGAGCAATCCGGCGGTGGTTTATGCAGGAACGACTGAGGGTCTGTGGAAGACGGCTGATTCGGGCAAGACCTGGAAGCAAGTGACCAATCCTGAAGTCGTCATCAACGACATCATGGTTGATCCTCGCAACTCGCAGCGCGTACTGTTGGCGACCGATCGCGCCGGCGTGTTGGCCAGCGACAATGGAGCCGCGAGCTTCACCGCTTCCAACCACGGTTACACCCATCGTTACGTCACCACCATCCTCGCGGATGCGAAGAATCCCGACACTATCTATGTGGGCGTGGTCAATGACCGCGAACTCGGCGGTGTCTTTGCTTCGCACGATGGCGGCCAGCACTGGACGCAGAAGAGCGCAGGACTGGATGGCAGAGACGTATTTGTGCTGAAGCAAGCGGCTGATGGAGACATTATCGCCGGCACCAATCGCGGCATGTTCGAACTGCGCCGCAATGCTTCCACCTGGAGCCCTATCAACAACATTGTTGAAGAAAAGGGATCCAGAAAGACCAAGACGGCGGTGCGCTCGGTGCTGACTGCCAAGGTCAGCGACATCGAGATCACCTCCAAACACTGGCTGGCGGCGACCGCCACCGGGCTCTACACCAGCTCGAATGATGGCCTGAGTTGGAATGGCGGACCGCTCAAGGGGCAAAAGGATTTCGTCTCGGTGCAAGCTGACGGCGAGTTGATTGCCGTGGCTACGCGCAGCAGCGTGCTGACTTCCACCAACGGCGGTGCGAGCTGGCAGGAGTCGAACACTCTGGCGCCTTTCGTCAGCAGCATTCGCAGCCTGACCATCACTCCCGACAAGCAGATCATGATTGCTTCCCGCGAAGGCGCTTTCCGCAGCCCGAATGCGGGCGGCGGCTGGGAGCATATGCAGAATGGTCTGCCGGACAAGAACATCAGCTCCATCACCTATGACCAGAGCAGCCATCGCTTACTCGCTACCAGCACTGAGACCGGCGTTGTCTTCGAAAGCCGGGACAGCGGCCAAAGCTGGCAGCGTGGGCCGGACACGGGATATCCGCTGCGCCGCGTCAGCGTGGTGCACGGGCATTTCGTAGCCGCTACCCCGTTCGATGGCGTCGTGGTTCAGCCGGATGGCGACCGCAGCGCGTCAGCGGGGGTGGGTAGCTCGACGAATTAGCCTTAGCGGTTCTTCAAGACGAAAAAGGAGCGGCGAAAGCCGCTCCTTTTTTTTGAGCGGGATGCGCCGGTCCGTAGTTAGCGCGAACACTTCTTAGATGCTCTCACGATTAGCCAACACCGAAGTCTCGCGAAGTTTCATGAGCCGTTCGTCTGCGGTTACCAGGGTCAACTCAAAAACTCTGGCCGTGGCCACTAAGAAGCGGTCCGCAGGGTCACGATGCGTAAGCCGGAGGCGCGCCACTTCACGGGCCACCTCGTAAGTGATGGTGGCTTCTTGTAGAGGTAAGGCTCTCAACGCCTGGGGGATCCAGGTTTCGATATCTTCGCCGGGGAGAACCCGCTTCTTCCGCCACAACACGATCAGTTCCCAGACGCTGATCGGGGACAGCCACAGTTCGTTGTCCGGATCTTGGATTGCGGTGGAGACTCGCTGCGAAAGGCGCTCAGGCTCCAGCTCGCTCCACAGCCAGATGTGGGTGTCGAGCAACAGCCTCATGAGCCCAGCACTTCCCAGTCATCTTCATCGGTCGCCGGAGAAACGATGTCTCCCACGATGCGGGCCGTACCTCGCATCGAGCCAAGCTCGCGATAAAACTTATTGGCAACGGATGGCGGCCCGACTTCGGCAATGGGCTCGCCGAACCTTGTGACCAACACCGGTTTGCCCGTCTTTCGCACCCGCTCCAACACCGCCAAGCAAGTAGCCTTGAACTTCGAAATCGCGATTTGTTCCATCACTCGTAATGTACCATGGTCAAAGATCATGGTCAACAATCGTGGTCAACAATGACTGCACAATTTCGCTGTTGCGGTAAGCATCGCGGAGAAGAAAGTTCTCGGCCTCTTACGTTCCGACCCTCGCATCTGATTGAGCCATTGGGACTACCCGATGGCATCTGCCGTGCGACTTGCGGTGGGGCCGATTGGCAGGCAGGATCTAGTCATGCAGCGGGTGGGGCGATTATCGTGGATCCTTCTCGGACTCGCACTGCTGCCGCTTTCGGCCTGCTCAGGTCAACCGGGGCTTCTCTCACCGAAAGAAGACGCCAAGAACCTCCCGTTTAACGACTCCGCCCACAGCGACGGAATCTCCCCCACGCAGGCCTTTGCTTCCAGTTCCATTCCCGCCGGGACGGCCATTGTGGTTCGGCTTCAGTCTCCCTTGTCGAGTGCTGAAGCCCGCTTGGGAGACCAGTTTCAGGCGGTATTGGATGAACCGGTCGTAGTTCAGGGGCAGGCCCTGGTCCCTGGTGGAACCGCGATCACGGGCAGGGTGCTGGCAGCTAAGTTCTCCGCGCCGCGGGAGCCGGGTTATCTGCGATTGACAGTTTCCTCGATGGTCTTGAATGGCAAAGCGGTGGAGATGCATACCTCCAGCGTTTTCGCCAAAGGCGGTTCCCGGGACCGTGCCGGGTCAGGGTCGGCCGCGAACGATGTCCAGTTTTCCACTGGGCGGCGACTCACCTTCCGCTTGATCCAGCCCCTGCCAGTCCAAGAATAGGTTTTGCGGTTCTTGCTCGGCATTGAAAAAGCGGGGGATAGCCCTAATCAGCGATATCCACTACCGCTCGAAGTTCCGGTTTGGTCATCACTTCTGCAATGTGACGGCAGTCCTAATCAGGCAAGGGTGACGCGGCCTAGACTTCCCGAATAGGGAGCTTGAAAACAGCAGCCTCGGTTCGACCGGTTCGGGAACCGTTGTGTTCTTGCACGCTCCACTTAAGTCTTGAGCGCCCCATGAACGCACTCGCGCAAATTCAGCCCAAACTGGAATCAGTGGAGGCAAGCACTGAGCAGTTAGGGAATGCGCAAAAGATGGAGGCCATCGGCCGCCTGGTGAGCGGGGTGGCGCATGATTTCAACAACCTGCTCACGGGCGTGGTGTTGTGCTCCGATTTGCTGCTGGCAGGGCTGGAGAAACAGAGTCCAATGCGGCGTTACGCGCAGGAAATACGCTTGGCGGCGTCGCATGGCACGGAGTTGATCCAGCAACTGCTCGCCGTGGCCCGGCAAGGTGCGGTTACGGCGAGTTTACTTTCATTCAATGAAGCCATTGCCGGTCTCCGCATTTTGTTGGTGCGTCTGATCGGAGAGGACATCGAGTTGATCACGCATCTGGCCGACGGCCTGGGAATGGTGAAAATGGATCCGGCGCACTCTCAGCAGATCATTCTTAACCTGCTGCTGAATGCGCGCGATGCCATGCCCGACGGCGGTTGCATAACGCTTACCACGCGCAACTGTTGCGCGGCGGTCACCGGCCCAGGGGCTGACGAGTCGGCCTCACTTACTCACGTCGAGCTCGAAGTTAGCGATAGCGGGTACGGTATGGATGCTGAAACCCGTGCGCGCGTCTTCCAGCCTTTCTTCACTACCAAGAAGCCCGGCGCTGGCAGCGGGCTGGGTCTGGCCACGGTTTCCAGCATCGTCCAGCAGTGCGGGGGAACCGTCGTGGTGCGGAGTGAACCGGGGAAAGGGACGCGGGTGGTTGTCCATTTGCCGGCGCAATTCGTACCACCAACCCTCAAAGAAGTGGGCGGCAACTTCGACCCAGCTGCAGCCCCGGGCCCTCAGACGCCAAGACAAGGAAAACAAATATGAGCACTGCTACTGCACCCGCTGTCCATTCGCACAACTCCGAAACCGCAAACTTTCTGAACCTGGTGATCGTTGATGATGAACGTACGGTTCGCGAGGCTTGCCGGGAAGTGGCTCGCACTCTGGGCTACAACGCGCTGGCAGCCGATTCGGCTGAGCATGTCTATCGCCTGCTGGAGTCGCAAGTCATCGACGTGATATTGCTCGACCTGAAACTGCCAGGGGCCGGAGGGATGGAAGCGCTGCATAGAATCAAGCAGGAGCGGCCGGACACCGAAGTCATTGTGGTGACCGGCTGCGGCACCGTGCAGTCGGCGGTGCAGGCGATGAAGAACGGCGCCTATGACTACGTCACCAAACCGTTCAGCATTGACGAACTGCGCATCCTGCTGGAGCGGGTTTCGACCCACCTGAAGCTCAAGAGCGAAAACCGGATTCTGCGCGAGAGAATCAAGTCGAAGCAGGGTTTTTGCGGCATCGTGGGCACTTCGCCGGACATGGAACGGCTGTATCGCATGATCGCCAAAGCGGCGCAGAGCCATCACCCAGTGCTGATACTCGGAGAGAGCGGCACCGGCAAGGAACTGGTGGCACGGTCCATTCATTTCTCCGGCCCTTTTCGCGACAAGCCTTTCCTTCCAGTGGATTGCGGTTCGCTGGTGCCAACCCTGATCGAAAGCGAATTGTTCGGCTACGTGAAAGGGGCATTTACCGGAGCGGTGCAAGCCAAGGACGGACTGTTGAGCATGGCCGAAGGGGGCACGGTGTTCTTCGATGAAATCGGCGAGATGCCGGTGGACCTCCAGGCCAAGCTGCTGCGCGCGATACAGGAAAAGGAAATCCGGCCGGTGGGCAGCACTCGGCGCATCCCCATCAACGTGCGAATTCTGGCCGCCACCAACCGCGATCTGGAGCAAGCTGTCGCCCAGGGGAACTTCCGCCGTGATTTGTACTTCCGGTTGAATGTTCTCAGCCTGAAGATTCCCGCTTTGCGGGAACGCCGGCAGGACATTCCGTTGCTGGCGGGACGCTTCCTCGACCGGGTTTCCCGCGATGCCGGACGGGAATGTACCCTGAGCGACGGTGCCATGAAAGCCTTGTTGGCCCACGACTGGCCGGGAAATGTGCGGGAGCTGGAGAATTGCCTGGAACGGGCCTGCGCCTTGAATAGTGGACCGGAAATCCAGTTGACCGATTTGCCTAGTGGAATGAATGGAGGCAATGGTCATATCACCATCGACAAGAACGGTTCCGCCAAGATCCTTCCGATGTCGGAACTGGAAAAGCAGACCATCCTGGGCACCATCCTGCAGCTCAATGGGGACAAGCTGCTGGCGGCGCGCCTGCTGGGGATCGGCAAGACCACGCTCTATCGCAAGCTGAAGGAATATGGTTCTCCGGAGTGCTGACTCGGGAATTGGGTTCCCGCTAAGGGACAAGCGAAGCCGGGTCTGCGCACCAACCCTTGCATTTTCAATGGCATCTCTGTGGCAAGCGACCTGCAATCTGTTGTTGACATGATCTTGCTGATTACCTGTGTAGCGAAAGCTCAAGACTGCGCCGAGCGGCTGAAGGAAGCCACCAACGAGCCGGTGATTGTGTGCACCACTCTGCACGAGGCGGTCTGGCAATTGAAGGAAAAGGAATTTTCGGCGGTAGTCTTCGACCTGCTGCTGCTGGATGCACAGCCTGACGAAAGCGAAACCGTGCTGAAGCACCTGGGATCTGCGGTTCCGGTGTATCTAAACTTTGCCATCACAGGAACCGCCCGTGCGGCCCGGGAAGTGCGCTGGGCCCTGCAACGGCGCAAGCGGGAAGTGCTCGCGGCGAAGAACGAAGCCCAGCAGACGCTGCACCACGAATTGAACGATACCCTTACCGCCCTGCTGCTTTCCTGCCAAATGGCGCTGCAAGTCCCGGAGCTTCCGGCCCAGGCGGAAACCAAGATGCAGGCGGTCGAGGCCTTGGCCATGGAGGTGAGCGCCAAGCTGGGCGCGATCTAGGCTTTTCGGCTAGACCACGGCTTCGCTGACTTCTTCCAGCATCTCGCGCGTTACCTCCGCCGGCTCTTCGTCCAGCATGAAGGCTAGGACCTCTTGCGGCACGGGGTTGCTCCACACCGGAGCAAACGATTGGCGGTGCAACGGAGACGGCCCGTGCTGGCGCAGCGCCGCTAGATGATGCGGGGTGCTATAGCCTTTGTTGGACGCCAAGCGATAGGCGGGAAAGACCGGGTCCCACTCGCAGATCATGCGGTCGCGTTCTACCTTGGCGAGTATGGAAGCGGCGGCGATGGAGGCGGACAGCGCGTCGCCGTGGATGATCGCCTGCTGCGCCAAATCACAATCCAAACGCATGGCGTCGATCAGCAAATGATTCGGGCCAGGCCGCAGATTCACGACGGCTTCGCGCATGGCGACGCGTGAGGCCTGGTAGATATTGATTTGATCGATGCGGGCAGCGTCCACGGCGGCGATTGCCCAGGCGATGGCATGTTCGCGAATGCGTTCCGCCAGCACTTCGCGGCGTTCGGCCGGGAGCAGTTTTGAATCCCGCAGACCGCGAATGCGATAGGCCGGGTCAAGAATGACGGCGGCGGCCACTACGGGCCCGAACAGCGAGCCGCGGCCGACTTCGTCCACGCCGGCTACCAGCTCCGCGCCGCTGTCCCACGCGCGCTTTTCGAACTTCAATGTACAGTGCAGGCGCTTTAGCAAACGCAGCTTGGCAGCAGCGGGCGAAAGATTCTTTTCGCGAGCGAGTTTGAGTTTGCTGGCCACAGCAGTGTTAGGGAGATGAAAGCATCTTCGCTGAGGGTGGGGCTGTGGAGCAAGGGGGAAAAGCGGGGAGATTTCTGCGTTTGAGTTTTCCAGCCCCCGCGAGAGGACGGAAACTGCGAGTCCACTAACGTGCCCTCCGCGAGTTACCCTGTATGGCTCTTATTGACAGAGACTTCCGTGGGCGCTAGGCTTGCGTGCTGGTATCTCTTATGACCAACCAAATCAGAACAAAAAGCAACGACGATACGAGCATTTTGTTTGAGATCGAATCCGAGCCCGGCGAGGGCGTCGATGTGTGCTTGGAAAAGGTCAGTCGCGAAGTTTCTGATCCGTCATTGTTCCCGCGTGCTTTGCTGACAACCGACACTCTATATAGGGTGGCTACAAATGACCCGATGTGCCAAGCGTGGCTTTTTGATATTCCCTCCGAGAAGAAAATGATTGTGCGCACCACGAAGGGAGCTTTTCAGGAATATTCGGGCACGCCACTCAAGGATGTTGTTCTCGCGGCATACAATGCGCGCGCTTTCAGTTCCCAAGAATAGGGAGACTTTGAGATGGGCAACAACAAGTGGCTCATTCCCATAATTGTGGTAGCCGGTTTCCTACTTCTCGCAGTGCTATTTGGCCCTAGCGACGTTCGAAGTGGCCTGCGGCTTTTTGTGCTTTTGATACTGGTTCTTGGCGTAGCGACGGTGCTGGCCAATAAAGCTATCATTGCCTTTCGTACAGCACGGCCTCCGAATGAACCGAAGTATGCGTACCACCCCATCATCGCAAGAGATGGACGAGGGGAAATGATTGGGGGAACCTATGTGATTGGACTCCTTCGGGAAGGCGTCAAAGGATACACGGTTCAGCCACAGTTCGGAACATTCACTGATTACGATATGGCAACGAAGAAGGCCGACGAGCTTAATGCTGAGACAGGTCTCAGTACAGCGCAAATCAATCGTCTCTTGAATCGTTGGGCCTAGCCACTAATACAGAGTATTGCTTACCAACCAAATTTCTTTGTAGCCGCTGCTACCAGTTTCACGGTTTCCCGCGCTAACGGGACGGCAATCAAATCAAACCCCAAGATTCCTGATCGCTGGAAACCAACTGCTCCGCCTCCATTCTGTGTACTGGCCTCTCGAAGGAACATAGATAGCAGATCGCCGGTTCCCGGCTTCTCGATATTCAATGTCTTGAGGGCCCCGGAAGCCTTCACGAGATCGTTGTAGTGGTCAAGAAGAGCGGTGCTCATTCCGAGATTGCGTAGCGCCGCATATGTGCTACTGCCCAGTGACCGGGCAAACGCACTTGAATTGTCCGTTTTCATAAAATTGCTAGCCGCAGTGAATGTACAGAATGCAGCAAAGGCAAGCCCCGCGCAGCGCGTGTGGAGAGATAATGGAGAGGTATCCTCGTTAGGGGGACTGTGAAGAGGGTCCGGGCAATACAGCGTGAAACCTTCCGCAACTAAGTGATTACTGTCCTCAAAGACAAAGGCATCGCAAGCCATTGGACGTGTTCCGTGGCCCAAGTAAAGAGTTCGCCCCAACGCGATGCCATTCGTCACAACTTCGCGCCCCAGCGCGTCGCCATAGCCTGTGACCCCAAGCGTATTCTTCACTAACCAATCTTTCAGCCCCATTGTTGTGCCTCCATTCTGGTAACCCGCTGTCCGTGCCCCGAGGAAGTCTATGTCGTAGGTTGGTTGAGACACAAGTCAACCAGCCATGCTTTGACGATTACCTGACTGGAGCCTGTCCACGCCCACGCACCCGATTCTCCTGTGGCAACAAACTGGCATATACGTAATCCATGGCGGGCGTAGGCACTCCTGCGTGGTCGCCGAAGCGAACTACGGCGCCGATGATGGCTTCCAACTCAGACGGTCGTCCCGCTGCCATGTCTCGCTGCATCGATGATGTGCCGTCGGCGGGGCTGGCGTCCACAAAGGCTAACGTGCGCTTGACGACGTCTTCTGAGATTCGAATGCCGCGGCTGCGGGCGACGGCAGCGACCTCCTCCATCAACTGTTGCAGAAGTTCACGAGTCGGCGGGCAACTGCGCATCTCTCCGATGGTGGAACGTGCCACAGCGCCGGTGCCGCTTAGGGCGGCGATGAAGAGCAGCTTTTCCCACAGAGCGGCGTGAATGTCTGGAGGCGTCTGAACCGTGACACCCGCGGTCTTGAGCGCTTCGGTCAACGCAAGCGCATTCTCGGACAAAGCCGAGCCGTCCGGCTCCCCGAGCGCAACCGTGGGATCGAGTCCGCCGTGGCGGATGCAGCCCGGCGACTCGACCGAAGCGATGATCCGGCAAAGGCCCATCAGCGAATGCTTAGGGCCAAGAACCTGCTGCACCTGCGCACTCGCCTCCACTCCGTTTTCAAGCGGCAGCACCCTGGTCGTTGATGCCAGAAGGGGCCGCATGGCAGTCGCTGCCTCGGTGACCTGCCAGGCCTTGACCGCTAGAATGACGGCGTCCACCGGGCCTATGTCTTCAGCTTTATCAGTGGCTTTCTCGACCGCAACGGTGAAATCGCCCTTGGGGCTTAGGATCCGCAGGCCGTCCCTGCGGATAGCCTCAAGACTTGGCCCGCGAGCCACCACAGAAACCGGGTATCCGGCCCGTGCCAGGACGGCCGCGAAGTACCCGCCAACCCCGCCAACGCCGACAACCGCGAATCCTCTCTTGCTCATGGCTTCGAGGATGCGGCCCAGCGCTTGGTATCGTTTGAGATGGCGGCGAAGTCGGCCCGTGCCATGATCTTGTCGTTACCGGCTTCCTTGCGAATCTCGTCCAGCAGACGCAGTGATTCGTGATAGTGGTCCAAAGCCAGCGAATTGCTTCCGCTGAGACGTGAAACTGTTGCCAGCAAATATTCCGCCCTCGCCTGCAGCGATCGCAACCCCAACTTTTCGCTCCTGGTCAGCGCCCGCTCCAGCTCCAGGCGCGCCTGCGGCAAGGCTTTGGTGTTCAGGAGGGCTTCACCCAAATCCAGCGAACACTCGACCGCCTCGTACTTGAGCCCTTGACTCTCGGCCTGCTGCGCCAGGTTCTTCAACGCGGAAATGGCGGCTGCTGACCGGCCCTGTTGCAGATCGTTGCGCGCCAGGGCTAACTTGGCGAGCAGAATATTCTCGGCGTCCTTGGCGCGAGCCGCCGATTGCAGCGACTGATCGTACAGTTCACGCGCTGCCTTGTAGTCACCGCTGTAAGAAACGCTGTCTCCCTGGTAGCGCAGGAGTTGAGCCACCAGACTGTCATTCTTGAGCTCGCGGGCGAGCGCCAGGCCTTCATCCAGACTGGCTTTGGCTTCATCTCCCCGACCCGCCTGCACCAACGACTCGCCGTAGCCACTCAGGATTTCACCCATCCAGTAAGTGCGATCCTGAAGTTCACGAAAGGTCTTCAGCGCTTCCTGACGCGCGTTCAAAGCGGCGCCGTAACGGCCCTGATAGGCGAATACACTTCCCATGTCGTAGGAGGCGAGTGCCGCTCCACGCTTGTCGCCGGTGCTGCGGCGCAAGTCCAGCGCCTTCAAATATTGTGACAGAGCCTCGTCGTATTGACCCAGCTTAGTGTCGGTTACGGCCAGGTTGCGGATGGTCTCGGCGATGTCATCCGGCACTTTCAGTTTGTCTCTAAGTTGAAGCGCCTGCTGATAGTAAGTCAGTGCATCCTGATATTGTCCTTTCGACAGGTACGAGGTTCCGATATTGTTCAAGATCATGGCCTGACCTGACTCGTCGGCGAGATCACGATTGCTCTGCAGCGCTTCCTTGTATAACTTGAGCGCTTCATCGGGCTGGGCCGCATCCTGGTAGAAGTTTGCGAGATCGTTCAGCGTGTCCGCCACACCGCGCTTGTCGCCAATCTCGCGGCGGATCTGTAAGGCCTCTTTGTAGCTGGCGAGGGCAGCCTCGCGCTGGCCCAGCATCACCTGCGCCTGCGCACTCTCATTCAGACTGACGGCGATGCCGCGCTTGTCGCCAATCTGTTTCTTGATCGCCATCGACTCCTGATAATTACGCAACGCTTCTTGGGGCTTGTCGGTGAGCCGGTAGGCGACGCCAATAGCCTGCAGAATGGCGGCCTTTTCTTCCTGGTTGTCGAGCTGGATGGCGAGAGTCAGGGCGCGATTCAGAAAGTCCAGGCCGTTTTGCGGATTGCCGCTCTTGATCTCCACCCGGCCGCTGGCCAAAAGGGCATCGACATACTTCGGGTCCTGCTCCAACACGGTTGCCAAATGCGACCGGGCATTATCGAAGTCGTTGGCATCCTCGTAGAGCGAAGCCAGGGTAAATTGAATGTCCGGGTCTTCGGGGGCAACCTTCACAATATTCTGATATGCGGCGATGGCTTTCTGGGTGTCGTTCTGAATGCGGGCGTTGCTGGCTTCGATCAGATACTTTTCCGACGTCGGCAAGGGACCGCTGAGTTCCACGGCGCGGCGAGAATAGCGCTCGGCCTCATTGTCATATCCGAGGTTCGAGTAGGTTTGCGCCAGCCGCGAAAACGCCAGGGCAAACTCCGAATCTTCCTGAGTGGCGGAGTCAAACTTCTTTTGTGCCTCAAGATTATTTCCCTGGCGTACCAGTTCAATTCCCTGGTTGTAATCCCGAAGCGCTTCGGTGGACTTCGAGGACGGCCGGAAAGCCTGGGCCTGCAATTCTTTCACGATTTCTGGGGAGAGCGCGAGATTCTCGCGGATAGACTGGGCCAAACGGTCGACTGCGGCCAGCAAATCTTTTTCAGACTGTGCCTCCGCCTTCAGACTGGAGGTGCGTTGGCGCTTCAGGTCCTGCAACGTAGCATCGATTCGAATCTGATCGCCAATCTTGACGTACTGTCCCCATACCAAGGTTTGCGCGTTGCTGAATTCCCCCAACTGCCGCAGCATCTGCGGGTCAAGCTGCGAATTCGGGTTGAGGTGCAGGTCTTTAATGACCTGGTGCAAACGGTCAGACGACACCGTCCGCAGGCTGGCTGACTGTCCCACGTCAGTGCTCAACATTTCGGCGAGGCTGGAGCCGAGCCAGTCGAGGCTGGCATCTCCCGAGGCATTGCGGAACGGCAGGATGGCGAGCGACGCCACCGGCCCATGCGCCTTTTTGCCGGCGTTGGGCAAGATCCGGCCGCGCAGCATCCATCCCGCGACCACGATTACCAGCACGGCTGTTGCCCACTTCCAGACCGCGAGAGACTTTGTCGAAGCTGGGAACTGGGCGGAGATCAACGACGCCGAAATCGGGCGCTTCCCCTGCCACGCATCAAGGTCGTTGAGGATCTCCTGCACACTCTGGTAGCGCAGACTTAAGTCGCGCTCCAGACATTTGCCGACGATGTCGCTCAATCCCTTGGGAATGGAGGGATCCATGTCCACCGCGGGGATTGCCCGCTCCTGGTTGCGCTTCAGCAGGCTGGCGATCGCAGTATCCGCCTTGTAGGGAGTATTGCCGGTGAGCAACTCGAAGAAGACCAAGCCCAGCGCGAAAATGTCAGAACGCTGATCCAGTTCCTTGCCGACGGCCTGCTCCGGCGACATGTACTCCATGGTTCCGACCAGGGCGCCGGTGTTGGTCATGCCGTCCGACTCGACGGAACGCGCAAGACCGAAGTCCATCACCAGGGTGCGGCCTTGCAGATCGCGCATGATGTTCTGCGGCTTCAGGTCGCGATGGATCACATTGACGGCGTGTGCCGCATAGAGCGCAAAACAGGTCTGGCGAATTGTCTCTACCGCTTCTTCCGGAGCAAATTTGCCGTGCTCCATGAGCAGACGTCGCAGGTCCGCTCCCTCGATGAACTCCATGGTGATGAACTTGACCCCATCGGCGTCCGCCAGATCGTAGATGCGGATCACGTTCTTATGGGTCACCTGGTGGGACAGCAGGAGCTCCTGCTTGAAGCGGGCCACAATCGCGGCGTTCGACGCCAGGTCCCGGCGAATTACTTTCAGGGCAACAAAGCGGTCCAGTTCGCGATCCTTGGCTTTGTACACTGCGCCCATGCCGCCTTCGCCCAGAAGCTGCAGGATTTCATAGCGTCCACCAAGTACGTCGCCCAATTGGAGAATTGCCGCGCTGACAAAAAGGCCGGGTGGAGTCCGGGTGGCCGGAGCCGGTGTGCGGACCACGTCGATCAAAGTGGCGTCGAGGTCGACAAGAGTGGCGTAGGGATCGTGAGGTGTGGGGCTCGCCGCCGGATCGGGGTTTCGGACGTCGCTGGAAGAACTCTCGCCCTTGACCGGCGCGCGCAATCCCCGCGAGCTGGCGTCAGCAGCGGCGTCGCGCGGCGTTTTCGGTCCTTCCATGTGGTTGCCCCAACAGGCGTGCAGACTGCGAAAATCACATTACTTCACTCGGCAAACCCAAGCTTCTAAAGTTGAAAGTATATACCTGTGGGCTGGCTGAGGCAGAGGGGGAATCCTGATTGTACTCGCGCGACCAGGCTCTTGCCTACGACGAAAAATGGCCAATATGTGACCATGGGAACCGGGACCGTTTCAGGCCCGGATTGTTACGGCTGGCGACGCTGCCAGGTAAACATCGGGATGCCGCCGCCATGTAAAATCAGGGGAATAACGGCTGAGGGCGCGTAGCTCAAACGGATAGAGCATCGGATTTCTAATCCGAGGGTTGCAGGTTCAATTCCTGCCGCGCCTACCATTCTTTTCCGCAGCTTGCGGGCCGCTGTCACAAGCGGCAGTTGTCTTCCATGAGCTTCAGGGCCAGCATGAGGTTGGCCTGCGTCCACAGCAGGGGAACATGATCGTTGGAGACGTAACGACCGGCCTCAAGGTAATAAAGTTCCGGGCAACGGAAGGCGGGTAAGCCTGGCTGATCAGGGGCAGTAATCTGTCGTAAGGATCGGTTCAGATAATCTGTCTGTTTTGCCAGGTAGTCCGGCAGCCGGGTCGATTTGAACTTCAAGCCGAAGATGCAGGAGATGTCGGAGTCGAAGATGCACCACTGGGCCTCCTGCCCCGCGACCGACAGAAGCCGGTTGCGGCTGGATAAATCATCACTTACGTCGGCGGTGCGCTCCGCTGGTCTGAGCTTTTTCTTGTAATCAGGCGCCCAATAGGAATCGCCCAAGTAGCGACGGACGCCGACTTCGCCTTGCAGATGAGTGGTGACGTCGGCGAGGATCTGGTCGGCGATCTGGCCTTCGATAATCTGCAACGGGTAAAGGAGAAACAGCAATGCCGCATCATAGCGGCGCTGCTTTGAAGGGTCCGGCTGAATGCATTCTGAGGGCAGGATATTGGCCAGAGCGGCCTGACCACTTTCGATGAGCTGTTCGACGGTGTCGACGGTCGTGAGACTCCCGCACAGGTTGCGAAGGGGACCTGCGGCCACGAGGGCCTTCCTGAACTCAGTGAGGCCGGTCACCACAACGCCAATGCTGGAAGCCGATATCTTGCGCACTTCCTCCCAATGTCCGCTATCTTCATCCTGCCAGTAACGGATGGCCTCAAAGTAGCGGGGAAAGATGGCCAGCATGTTCAGTTCATCCGCGCCCGGCGTCAGCACTTCTTCGTTCATCAGTTTGCAGAAGAGCCACAGGAAGTATCCCAGAGCGTCGTTTTGCGCATGCGCCCACTTCTCGCTCAGTTCTTCGAGGCTATTGCCATCGAACCTTATCTGCGGCCGGTTCATTGGGATATTGGGGTCAGCGGTCCCCTCGATAATGTTGAGGAACCGGTTTCTGTACTTGATGAAGTATGTCATCAAGGCGCGGAGCGTTCGGACGGCTACATCGGTGCGGCCAATCTTGAAGTGAGCGTGCGTGATATGAATGTTGTCGCGGACCCAAACATAGGAGTACCCGGTATAGCTGTTCTCGCTGCCTAGCGCGGCCGCCGGAAACAGTCCGTTAGGCAAGGAAGTAAAAGTCAGAGTTCCCGTGCGTTCGAGGAACGCCGAAAGCGCGCGGATTTCCCCCAGGGAATAGCGAGGCCTGATCAAGGCGTCGAGTTGCCGATTGGTGCTGAAAGGCAAAGTGGCCTCCTGGCAAGATGTGCGTCGGGCCCGAAGCGAGATTCTAAATCATGCGGCCAAACGATTTTCCCCGCGTCTGCAAAATTTCGAGCAAGACTGCGAGCCCAAACGGGTAGAGTGTGAATATGCTGCCGGGAAATCCTACGATCGCAGGCGTGGTGCTGGTGCTGGCTTCACTATTCTCACAGGCGGCCGTGGGCGTATTGCCTGGCAGACCGATCACCAGCGCTGATACTCAAGCTGCCAGCGAAGACAGAGAGGGACGAGAGCTGCTGGACCTCGTGAACCGGGAACGCGCCGGAGCACGGTTGCCGCTTCTCGCATGGGATGGCGGGCTTGCCCGTGCGGCGCGCACGCACGCGCTGGCCATGGCTGCGGCCCACGAACTATCGCACCAACTGAGACACGAATCGTCGATCCCTGCGCGCCTTACCGCCGCCACCGCATTGCGCATGGACGCCGAAGGCGAGAACGTGGCGCTGGATGTGACGTTGGAGGGCGCCCACGATAGCTTGATGCACTCGCCGCCGCATCGCGCAAATATTCTGGACGGGCATTTCAACTACGCCGGGTTCGCCGTGGTATGGGACAAACGGCAACTGTGGGTCGTGGAGGACTTTGCCCATGCCATGCGCAACTATTCAGCGGAAGATGCGGAGGACAGGGTCGCTCGAGCGATCGACAGTAACCGCGAGAAAGCCAGAGTTCCGGCATTACGGCGCGTCCAACTGGACTGGCTGCCCGACGTGGCATGTGGCATGGCCCAGGCAGACAACCTGCAAACCAGCGCAACCAGCAATCTGAGCCACAAATACAACACCGTTACCTACACCCAGACCGACCCGGCGGTTTTCCCGGTGTCCAAATTGGCAGAGCGTTCGGATATAAAGAATTTCTCGGTGGCGGTCTGTTTTGCACGGACTACGACCTACCCCGGTGGCGCGTATTGGGTGATTGTGTTGTTTTACTGATGGTCCCGCATCCGGTCGTCGCCGGCGTACCGAAACATCGCTATCCGATTCTTCTCCGCCTGGCTCAGTGCAGGCGGATGCCGCCGACTACGTCTTGCATATCGACGCCGTTGCTGCTGTCCATCCAGGCGGCGACGAAGTTGGGGCCGTTCCAGGTGTTGCCGGTGTAGTCGCCCATGCTCGTTTCGTTGTTTATGTTCGGGTTCGAGAATGCCGTCGTCAGTTGCACGTTCGGTTGGAAGGTCTGGCCGCCATCCCGGGAGATGGCAGCGAAGGCCTGATAGTCGACGTTGGCCGGATCGTTACGGCGGTCGAGCCAGCTTACTCCGACCAGCCCCGTCGGACTAACAGACAGCCACGGGAAGAACTGGTCGTGGTTGGCACTGGCTGGAGCTACGGGAACGGGCTTAGACCAAGTGCTGCCCCCATCGGTGGAATGGATGACTTCTACTCGCAGGTATGTGCCCGTCCAGTTGTACATCACCGCGTAGAGATTTCCAGCGTGTGGCCCGTTGCCATTGTCCACCCCGATCGCGGGGTAGTTGTAGACACTGACGCTGCTGTTCGGTAAGGTCCAATCGGGGGGCATCATCACTATCGTCATCAAACTCGGTGTCGACCACGTGTCGCCTCCATCGACTGATTTCGAGAACACCATGTAGGCCTTGCTGTTGTTGCAATGCGCGTCCAACCCGCTGCCTGGGCAATACAGCCAAGTGAGGTACGCAGTTCCATCCTCACCAATAGCAATGACGGTGAAGTTGTCCTCGGCCGGCGACACCTGCACCGGCGCTACTGCCACAGATTTCCAGTTAGTTCCACCATCTCTGGAGTGTGAAACAACTAACTGGTTTTCATTCTGAAGTGGTTCGTTGAGCACCACGGCAGAAATATACAAGTTATTAGCAAATGGGCTCTGTGGGCTTCGATCAATTGCAAACGAGGCCCAATCGGGCTGTTTAAAGATGTTGGGGCTGCCTAAGGCGATCACCGGGGTACTCCAGTTGACTCCATCCGTTGATTTTTGAAGCCCGATCAAACCATAGCCCAAGCCCTCGCTGTCGCCATACCCGTCTGCGATATATCCAGCCCCATTGAGGTCGTAGTCGACCATCGGCTCGCCCCCAGGCCAGTACACTCGTCCTGAAGCGTTGATCGTGGGCATGCAGGTGCGAGACCACGTCGACCCGCCGTCACTGGAAATGTGAAAACCAGAGGCGCTCGGTTGTGGGCAATTGTCGTCGACGCTGCCAAGCAGCAGGTGCAGCGGATTTAAGGGATCGGCCGCGATAGGAGCATCAGCAACCTCGGAGCCGCCCTCCGAAGCCTGCGTTGGCGGCAGCACGCACGGCGCGGGTTCACACGAAATCAAGTCTGTCCCGTTGTGGATGTAGGGCACAGACTGGGCATGTGCCATCCCGGTAATGAAATAGGCCGCGGAGGTCAAAAGGACAATCGCAAACAGAGGGGGACTTAGAGCCTTCATCTTCACGTCCGTAAAGCGGGCCTAAAATACAACGCCCCGTCCTTCCAGATTTTCCAGGAAGGACGGGGCGATCACAAATTACTAATTTACGGTGATCGGTTTTCCAGCTGACGGAATACCGTTGGTGACGACATAGACGGTACTCGCACCGGTTTCGATGCCCGTGGGAACATCGAACGTGGTGGAAACGGTAGCGCTACCGGTGGCAATTCCCATGGTGCTGAAGTTGTGGGTGCGGGCGAAGAAGAAGTGCTTCGTCGCTTTGTTGCGAATCACCACGAGTGGGAAATTCGTGGCCATCTGCGCGTCGTCGCCATAGGCGTTAGCGGCAGAGAGCCCGTTGAGTTGCGTACCCGAGAGAGTGTACGAGTTGCCATGGGTCACGGTGCTCGGAACCGAAGTGATAGTCGGCCTCCAGGCATTTTTCGGTGAACCGGTGGGGGTGTAAAGCTCGACGTCGATGCTGTTGCCATCGGCCGCCGCATAAAGTACCTGTCCGGTCGGTATGGTCAGCAACCGGCCTTCCCAGGATTGGAGCCGGCTGCCACTCGCCGTGTTTGGAGCCGAGATGAAAGTGTTGGAAGTGGTGAACTCATAGAACGATCCGGTTCCGTTGAAGACGCCCGGGCTGGTGTAAACCAGCACATTGCCGTCGGGCAGCAAAGACGCGGGGCCATCCGCCATGTCATCCCCATTGGGGTAGTCCGGACCTTGGGTCCATGTACCACCCGTAGTGTTGAAGATGGAGGTGTGAGTGGTTGCACCAAAGGCGACAATGGTGCCGTCGGGGCGCTGCATGAGTGGTCCCATCTCCGGGACGATTCCCAGTCCGCCGCTGTTAGGCAGAACAACAATCGTGCTGCCGGCGCTGGCCCATGTGCTCGAGGAAGGAGTGTAGAGCTCAGAGTTGGTTCCGTCTTCACAATCGACAGTTAGCACCAAGCCTTGGGGTGTAAGGGCCAAACCCTCTTCGGAGAATCCATCGCGTTTGCCAGTGCCCGTGGATGACCAAGTTAAATTGGTCGCGTTGAACAGCACCTGGCGCGTGGAAGGTTGTCCGCCCTGTCCCATGGTGAGTGTTCCGTTGGGCAGGACGACGGCGGGTGAGTCGCCAATCGTGTTCCATCCGCTGGGCGGTTGCACGGCAGTCCAGGCATTGGCAACCGGATCGTAAATGTCACCCAGATTGGTTTCGACTCCCTGGAGATTGTTGTATTCTCCGCCTTCGACGAGCACGCGGCCATCGGGCAGCACTTCAGAGGCAAAGTAAAGAGGCGCGTAGTTCGGCTGCATCGAGGCCGTCTGCGTCCAGGTGCCGTTCAAGTAGCTGCCGGATAGAGTGGGCGTGAGACGCCACCAGGTTCCGCTGTTGTACTGGTGCATCATGACGGTGCCATCGGTGAGCATGAGAGCGGTGTCAGTTTGAAAGGTTGGCTGATGCGTGAGCTTCTGCCAGGTACCGGCTGCCGGTTCCTGGGAACTGGCAATACCTGAGGCAATCGTTACCATCAATGCGATTGCAAGGAATCGCAACATTTTCGCGCCTTGATTCTGCATTTCTGCGGTCTCCTTTGGAGGATCTGTTCTGCACGCGGAGTCGTTGATTCATCGACCACAGAATTGGGAGGGAAAAGCTGTGGCAAGCCCCAAGCTCCGTCGGGGTCGCATTATACTTCGGTTTGATCGCGGGAATCGAGAAATCTAGGAAGAATTGACAAAAAACTTTTGTACTATGTGCGTCGATGCAGTCAGCCTACATGCGGGTGAAAGACGATAGTTTCTAGAGAGCCATCTTTCTCTAGTGCGAAAGTCTCCAAGTTAGATTGGTTCAAGCCCCGCTCCTCAGCCTGCCATGGTGAAGGTTCCCGACCCGGTGCAGCCCAGTCCGTTTCCATTCAACGTCCAGTTCCCCGAGATCGAGTTGTTGGTGAGCGTTCCCGCCAACACGAGCGTGTTCGACCCGTTGGAGTTCGACGCTGGTGACTGGATCGTCATTCCGAAAGTGCCGGTGGTGACTCCGCCAGTGTTGCCCGCCAGGGTGAAAGTGCCCGTGGCAGTCGATCCCGTATCGAAGCACGATTGCGAAGTTGTGAAACTCAGGTTGGTGACACTTACTATGCTGCCACTCTGGGTCAGCGATACCGTGAAGCTGAGATCCTGCGTTCCGGTCAGGGTCGCGGTCCAGTTTCCGTTGATGGTGTTGTTGCTGGAGCTGCCCCCGCAGGCGGATAGCGCCAGCGCCATAAGAAATATGATTGCAACGCCGAAATGCTTCATCGAATCCTCCTCGAAGTGACAAAAGTAGAAGTGCTCGATTCGACAGCCTCAACCTCGACGGTCCCAGCTTCCTCTAGTGAAACACCAGATGCGCTGAGAAGTTCTCGCTCTTTGGCCCTAGCCATCGAAATAGGCACAAACAAGTCCCGTTTCGACATGAGGACGGGTCCACGTCCTCCCGGCAGCTTTGCCCGTTCGGTTTCCTGTAAGTCGATTATTTTGTGCACGGATTGGGCTTCTACCCGGGAGTGACAGTAGCCCGGGATGGGCTGCAAAAGAAATCGCAAAACCCAGCCCAAATCCGTTGTTATGTTTCGATGACCGAGTGCAGCTGGAAAGATGCCAGTTTGCCCACACTGCAATGGTAAAGATTTGTATAACAAGAGTTTGCCGGTTACCTGCTACTCCTAAACTTACTGCTCTTGGAGCCTACCGGCAATGCCTGCTAAGATCATTGACCTCTCCGGGGGGAGGGTCATGGAGGATTCCGGAGTCCCACGAAAACTGGCCGGCCGCTACGAAGTAAGACAGGTATTGGGCCAAGGCGGCATGGGACTGGTGTATCGCGCGTACGATACTGTGGTTCGCCGCGAAGTGGCGGTCAAGACCATCCTCGACATCCCCGATCCTGCCTCGCTGCAACTCTTCTACAAAGAATGTGATGTGCTCGCCTCCATGAGCCATCCCAATATCGTCGAGATCTTCGACATTGGCGAGTTCGAAGAAGAAGGCAAGAACAAACCTTACTTCGTGATGCCTCTGCTGCCGGGCACGACTCTCGACACGTTTATCCGCAAGTCGAGCCACCGGCTGACGGTGGAACGTACGGTTGAAATCATTTCTCAGACCTGCCGAGGCTTGCAGGCGGCGCACGAGCGTGGACTGGTGCATCGCGACTTGAAGCCGAGCAACATCTTTGTCATGGAAGACGACTCGGTGAAGATCATCGACTTCGGTGTGGCGCATATGACCGACACCCACACCCGCGGACAGAAAGGCACGCTGGTCTACATGTCCCCGGAGCAGATCGAGATGAAGCCGTTGTCGGCGGCGTCCGACATTTTTTCGCTGAGCGTGGTGTGCTACGAGGCGCTTACCGGCAGGCAACCCTTCCAGCGCGCCCGGGCAGATGAGATTGTCGAAGCCATCCGCAAACAGATTCCACCGCCGGCTTCGGAGATCAACTCGGCGGTAAGCCAATCGGTTGGCCGCGTGGTGCACAAGGGCATGGCTAAGCAGCCGTGGCACCGTTTCTCGAGTGCGCGCGAGTTCGGTGAGATCCTCAACAAAGCGTTGCGCAACGAGCCGATCGAATTCTTCGATCCCGCCCGCACCCGGCCGCGGATGGAACGCGCCACCAAGGCGCTGGAAACCGGCGACTACCAGTTTGCCGGAGAAATTCTGGGCGAACTGGAAGCGGAAGGCCACATCGACACTTCGATCAGCGCTTTGCGTCATCAGCTCGACACCACGGTAAGGCGCAAGACGATTGCGCAGCTCATGGAAGCAGCCAAGGCCCGTTTCGAAGAGGAAGAGGATCCGCTGGCGTTGCAAAAGCTCCAGGACATACTGGAGATGGAACCCGACAACGCGCCGGCGTTGTCGCTGAAGAGCCAGATCGAAAACCGGCGAAGCGAAAAGCAGATTGAGAACTGGTACCGGCTGGCGCGCCAGCACATGGACAATCACGCCTACCCGCACGCCCGGGAAGCCCTGCAAAACGTGTTACAGCTGCGGCCCAAGGAGGGCCGGGTCTTGCAGCTTATCGCTGAGGTGGATCGCGAGGAGCACGAATACAACAAGCTGCGTCAGGAAAAAGTACAAATTCATCGCGCGGCCATGGATGCCTGGCAGAAGGGAGACGTCAGCAGCGCGCTCAGTAAGCTGGCGGTGGTCCTGGAACTGGACCGGCGCGCGCCCGATGCTTCAGCTCCAGAGCGTGGCGCCACCTACCAGAGTTTTTACAACGAAGTGCGTTCCGAGCATGACGCGATGAACACCGCGTATGTCGAGGCCAAAAAGCATCTCGGGGAGCGCAACTTCAGCAAGGCGCTCGCCACCTGCGAAGGTTACCTCGCCAAGTATCCCAACCACGCGCTTTTTCAAGCTCTGAAATACGACATCGAAGAACAGCAGCGGCAGCAACTCTCGGCGTTCATTGCCGCCATCGACCGGCAAGTCGAAGCCGAGGCTGACCTCGACAAGAAAGTGAACATTCTGAAAGAAGCCCTGGAGCAGAACCCCGGGGAGACGCACTTCGAACGCGCACTGCGGCTGGTGAAAGACAAGCGCGACCTGGTGAACTCGATTGTCGCCCGCGCCCATCATCATGAAGAGGAAGGTGCGTTCGTAGATGCCATTAACGACTGGGAGATCCTGCGAACCATCTACAGTCAGTATCCAGGCCTGAAGTTTGAGGTGGAGCGGTTGCAGAAGCGCCGCGAGCAGCAGAGCCGGACCGAGTCCAAAACGCGGTTGGTGGAGCAGATCGATGCCTGCTTGCATTCCACTGACTACGGACGTGCTCTGGACTTGTTGCAGCAGGCGAAGGCGGAATTCCCCAACGAGGCCGAACTGGCGGAGTTGGAGAAACTGGCCAACGACGGAATCCAGCGTTCTGCGGAGGCGCATCGCCTGATGGCCGAGGGCCAGGAGTTGTGCGGGCAGAACAAAGCCGCGGAAGGAATCAAGCTTCTGCGTGACGCCTATGAACTGGACGAGCATAACGCGCTGACCCGCGCCGTGCTTTCGAATGCGCTGGTCGAACAGGCTCGGCTGATCGCGCAGAGCAATTGGCAGGAGGCCGATCGCCTGGCGCAGCAAGCGGATGATTTGAATCCCGGCCATCCTCTGGCCAAGACAGTGCGCACGCTGATTTCCGACCAGAAGCGGGAGCAATTGGTGAGTGAATGCGTTTCCCAGGCCCGCAAGCTGCAAGCGGCGGGGGAATTGGCGGGGGCGCTCGCGGGGATCGAAGAGGTGCTGGCGACTTATCCTCGTGAGCCGCGGTTGATTCAGATCCAAGACACGCTCCACAGGGAACTCCAAACGCAACTCCGTCAAACCAAACGGCGGGATCTCGAAGAACTGCGGCGCATGGAGCAGGAAGCCGAAGCGCTCCCCGACGCCAAGAGCAAGCAGGCTCTCGCCGAACGCGTGCAGACGCTGGCCGGCCGTCATCTGGAAGACGAGGAAGTCTTATCCTCGGCGAATGGTCTCTTGAAACGTTTGAACGTCGCCACGGTGGCGGGAAAGAAACCGAGCCAAGGCAAGGAGAAACCTAAGTCAGACCCGCCGAAGAAGATTGCCAGCTCAGCACCGGTGGATGCTGGCCAAAACACCATGTCGGTTTACTCACCGGCGACTATGGATGTGCAACCTGCGGCCGCGAAGCAGAGCGCACCGGCGTCGGCCAAGGCGGGTAAATCAGTTGTACCAGCAGTTCCGCCAAAATCTCAAGTTAAGTCGGCGCCTGTCAACCCCCAGGCTGCAACTGCGGGTGCAACGCGGCTGAAGCTTCCGGTGAGACTTTCACGCGGCCAAACGATTGCAGCCGGGGTTGCGGCGGTGGCCCTGGTGCTGATGTTCGCACTGCTTTCTGGAAATCGTAAACATATGAGTGCGACCCAACCCGTCGCGGCGTTTAGCCTGCAGGTTCACACCACACCGACGGGTGCCGCGATACGCGTCAATAAGGAAGCCCGTGGCGTATCGGATCTGCAACTCGATTTATCGGCGGGAACTTATGAGATTGAGGCACAACTCGACGGTTACCAACCCAAGGCAACGACATTCGAGGCGAAAGCTGGGGCGGCAAACTCGGTCGAGATAACTTTGGACCCGGCGCTGCCGGGGGTGAAGCTGTCGTCCGACACTGGCACCGGGAAAGTCTCGTTTGACGACCAGCCGCCGGGTGATCTTCAAGGCGCGCAGTGGACACTCGATAAAATCGCACCCGGCGACCACAAGCTTAAGTTTGATGGGCCACAAGGCAGTGCGTCGTTCAACTTTGCGACTGATTCCGGGGCGGTGCCGATGGTGAAGGGACCGATCACCGCGAAGGGCGTGTTGGCTGTTGTTGTCAGTAACCTCGGGGGCCGCCTGCAAGTATTTGCCAGTGATCCAGCGGCCAAACTCAGCCTGGATGGTCAAAGTCCGGCCGAGATGGGTCAGGATGGCTGGCAATTTACACAGGTCATGCCCGGCACTCATGCACTGACCCTGACTCAAGGAACCAGCCAGTACAAGCTCGATGTCGACACAGGTCCGATGCCGTCTCTCACAACTTTTCTGGAGTCGGGCCGTAACGTTGGCACACTGGTGATTGTGACCAATGAAGACAAGGCCCGCGTTTTCCTCAATGGCCAGCCGCAGAAAGACACCACCCACGGAGGCGAGCTGCGAATTTCCGACCTGGAGCCAAAGGACTACACAATCAAAGTGAGCAAGAGCGGTTTCCAGGACCTTCCCGAGCAGAAGGTTCGAATTCGTATAGGTGAGGAGCGCAGGCTGGCTTTCAATCTGCAGCCACTTCCGCATTTTGGGACGTTGTCGATCCAGGGAGGGCCGCCCGGAGCGCAGGTCGTGATCGATCAGGTGGCGGCGGGAACCGTCCAAGCGGATGGAAGTTTCACTGCTGGCAACATCGCTCCCGGGGACCACGTGGTGGAAGTGCGAAAGGACCGTTTCAATCCCAAGCGGATCCAGAAGCGAGTCGTAGCGGGAACCAATGTGGCGATTACACCGGCGGAGGCGGCGCTGGAAGCCGTCACCGGTGCGGTAAAGATTACGTTCACGCCTGCGGACGCCGCCGTAATTCTGACCAAGGCTGGGGAGGCTCCAATCAAAGTGACCTCCGGGAACGCACTCAATCTGCCTCCGGGAACGTACACGCTGAGCGCGCGCACGGCGGACAATATGACCCGCACCTCAACGGTTGAGATCGTGGCGGGTCAATCCAAGGTTCTTGACTTGCCCCTGGGACCCAGCGGAATGGCGCTGTGGGACGACCCTTCGGGATGGAAGCAGGACAAGGGAACCTACGTCCGCAAGGGGGGAGATTTCGTGCTGTACAGTGCGTCTCCCACGTCGGGGACATTTGTTTTTTCTGCCATGCTGCAAAAAGGCCACCGCCTGCAATGGGTGGTGAACTACGTCGACGCCCAGAATTACATCTTGTTTCAGATGGACGAAAACAATTTCTACCGCAGCGTGCTGCGAAATGGTCAGAAGACGGACGAAGCCAAGTTCCCGTTCAAGAACGAGAAAAAGAGTTTCCACAGCATTCAGATTCACATTTCACCCACGGAAATCGATCATCAGATAAAGGCTGGCGACAGCTGGGTGGCGCTCGACAAGTGGAGTGGCACGAACCTCTCCGGCGGGAAATTTGGTTTCTACATTCCCGGCGGCGACCAGGTGGCGCTCTCCAGTTTCAATCGCTACGCAGACCTGGGCGCGCACTAACTGGTCTGCCACGGGATCGCAGGCACCCACAGAACTACCCGCAAAATCACATCGCGTAACGCCGGAAGAAACTGTCTTCCTTCCATTGCGGGCGATGGTCGTCATTGGCGATGCTGATGAGCAACGCCCTCACGATCTCTTCATATTTAGCCGCGGCGGCGAGATGAATCGGCTGGTTCACATCGTCAGAAGGCGCGTGATAACGATAGGTCAGCCAGTCTTTGAACACTTTCTTCTGCTCGGGCGAATCGGGATCGGGGGCAAGGCTCATGGCCACCGAGGGTACACCATGACGGATGAAATTGTACTGATCGCTGCGGACGAAAAGATTGCGCAGCGGCTCAGGGTCGGGCTGAACCCTTACGCCAAGCGATTCTGCGACCTCGCGTGCGTGATCACCCAGGTCGGATTCGTTGATACCTTGCACGGTCAGCAACTTCAGCGGGATGATGGGCAGAAACATGTCGACGTTGACGTCGGCAACGATGGATTTCGGCGTAACCGTGGGGTGGGCGGCGAAATACTTGGAGCCGAGCAAACCTTTTTCTTCGCCAGTAACCAGGACCAGCAGGATGGAGCGGCGCAATGTTTCGGGATTCTTCTTGAAGCTGGCTGCCATATCGAGGAGCAGCGCGCTGCCGGAACCGTTGTCCATCGCGCCGTTGTAAATGCGGTCGCCGTTGACGGGTTCACCGATTCCCACGTGATCGAGGTGGGCGGAAAGTACGACATACTCATCTTTCAGGGCTGGATCGCTACCGGGGATTTTGGCAACCAGGTTGGCCGATCTAGCTTTGGTGACCTGCACTTTGGTTTTCGCTTCGAGAGAAACCGCGAGCGGGAAGTGTGATAGCGGCTTGCGATCTTTACCCAGCGCAGCGATTTCTGCGAAGGTGTGACCGGATCCGGCAAATAGTTTCTCGGCACTGGCGGGATTGATTGTAACGGTGAGCCTGGCTCCTTCGGTTTCGTGGAATTCGGGATAGTCGAGGTCCATGGTGGGATGTGCGCGGTTGAGCGCGATGCGGGACCAGGGAACGTCCATGGAGGCGGGGTTCATCAGCGAAACGATTCCGATCGCGCCCGCAGCGCGCAACACCTTCCAGCGCTCGGCTGCAGTCTGGTAATGTGCCGCCAGTGAACCGGGAATTTCCGAGGGCGATCCGGAGAAAATCACGACGATTTTGCCGCCGAGGTCGAGGCCTGCGAAGTCGTCGTAATTCTTCTCGGGAACTTTGAGACCATAGCCGACGAACACCAACTGTGCCGCGACCTTGCGCGCGGGCATGACGCGGGTGCCAATGATCGCATCTTCACCGAGCGTGAGCGTTTCGCGTTTGCCATCGCGGATGAGGGCAAGGCTGCAATCCTTTTCGACGATTTGGCGGGAAACGAAGTTGACGGGCTGGTAGAAGCCGTCAGTGCCGGCGGGCTCCGCGCCCGCGCCCTTGAGTTGCTCGACGGCGTACGCTTGCGCTGCGCGCTCGCCCCGGCTGCCAGTATCGCGGCCTTCGAGTTTGTCATCGGCAAGAACTTTGATGTGATCCCACCAGGTCTGACCATCGAAATGAGAAGTGGTCTGGCCTGCGGTCGAAATCGCGAACAGTAAGGCGAGCAGCAGAGTCAATATCTCTTTCATGAAGTCTCCCAGTGATTGAAGGGTTCTAGGATATCAGGAAGGGTCAGGGGCTGGAGTCTTTTACCGGAGAAAAAGGGATGTGCTCTGCCGGGCAAAAACGACACAGGTAGTAGTCTGGGTCTTGATGTATATTGATCGCGGTTGTGCGGTCGAAGCATCTGCTGTCCGAGCCAGCGGTGGAAGCGGCTCCACCATTGGCGCCATTTCCGTCAGGCGCTTGCTCCCAGCATTCTAAGTGCGACAGCCGATGTGCTTCCGCATCATCAGTGGTGACAGTAGGTAAGTCACTCTTTCAAGGGTGAAGGAAGAATTACTTATGAGTGCTCTGGGCAAATTCTGGTTATCGCGAATGGCAGCTGTGCTGGTTGGAGTTTGTGTCTTCAGTGTCATGGCCGCCGCAGGAAATGGCGGTTTCGTTGTCACCAACGATGACTCGCCAATGGGAAACCTGCAATTCAATACCAATAGCGTCTCTTTTTATGCGATCGGAGCAAATGGCCTGCTCAGTTTGCAACAAACGGTATTCACCAGCGGCTATGGCATTGGTGGAGGATACTTTGGAGCCAACCGGCTTAGCGTCTTCAATAGCGGAGGCCAGGGGTGTGTCTTTGCTTCTGACGCCGCGACCGCGGACATCGCAGGAGTGATCGTCAGCAGCTTCACGTTGGGCGGCACCGCCGCCGGTTCCGCGAACGACACCGGAGCCTCAAACGGAATTGGTCTGGCGTCGAATGGCCAATATCTTTATGCGAGCTTCAGCGACTCAAGCAACATTGGAACGTTCCAGATCCAGCCGAATTGCAATCTCACTTTTATTGGTGACGTGACAACGGTGGGGATGCAGGGCGGTTTCATCGACGCGATGGCGGCGCAGGGTAACCTGCTGGTTGTGACCTACGGTGACGGCTCCATTGAGTCTTTCAATATCTCCGGAGTCACGCCGGTATCGAATGGCGACAAACAAAACTCTACCCGCGCTCTGCGTACGAACGGCGCCACCTACCCCAGCGCGATCGTGATCACGCAGGATGGCCACTACGCGATCTTCGGGGACACTTCGACGACGGCGGATGTGGAAGTGTCCGATATTTCCTCGGGAAAGTTGACGACGACGGTTGCGTATCATTCCGGGGCGAGCATAAGCTCCAGCAATATTGTGCTGAGCCCCGATGAGACCATGCTTTACATCAGCGACACCCAAGGCGACCGGGTCAGCGCCGCTTTTTTCGACAAGAACACAGGCAAGCTTACGCCGGGATGCACCTCGAACCCCTTGAAGGGCGAGTCATCGGCTTGGTCTTATTTAGGGGGTCTGGCGCTGGCGAGCCAAACGGGTACGGGCGGAGGCCTGTACGTCGGCGAGTACGGGTTGCCCGCCTCGATTGCGATGGTCCAAGTCAGTGTAACGAGTGGAAAGTGTTCGATGAAGGAAGGGCCCGGTTCTCCGATTGCGGATCCCAATGGTTCGGGGCTGTTGTCGATAGGAAATTTTCCGCCGCTGCCTTAGCAAGTCCGTGAGATTGAGTCATTCCCGGGAGATTTAAGGAGAGTTGGGTATGCGTTCTGTGTTCAGGTGCCTGCTGGCGATGGTGGTTTGCGGATTTTCCTTTCTTCAGGTCGTGGCTCAGGCCTCGTGTCCCCCCCGCCCCGCGTTTGGTTCGGTGGTGCAGGATACTGTAAGTCTTACCTCACAGAAGGGCGTTCTGGCGGCCGAATTTACCATGGGACACTCGGTCGATCAGTTCGGATACACCCACTATTGTTACAACTACAATGCTACCTCGACCAGTCTGGAATCTCCGACGCTGCGCGTCCATCAGGGCGACACGCTGATCTTGCGCGTCAAAGACCGCATTCAGCAAGACGATGCGGGAATGAAAATGTCCCTCCCCCCGGGCCAGACCTGCGGCGACGGCGGCCCAATGACTTTGCAATCCACCAACGTTCATTTTCATGGCTTGAATGTTTCGCCTTATTGTCATGAGGACAATGTGCTCACCACCTTGATTCAGCCTGGCACTCCGGGTTTTGAATTCAAGATTCCGATTCCAGCGGACGAACCTCCGGGCCTGTATTGGTATCACCCACACGTCCACGGGTTCACCGAGTTTCAGGTGAACGGCGGCGCAGCCGGTGCGCTGGTGGTGGAGGGGATGGAAAAGATCCATCCTCAAGTCGCGGGACTTACCGAACGCGTCTTCACGATTCGGCAGCAGTACCTGGTTCCCTGGATCCCAGGACCGTATGAGTTGTCGATTAACTTCATAGTCTCCGCTTTCCCACACCCCCAACCCAAGATCCTAATGAAGCCTGGAGAAAAGCAGTTCTGGCGGGTGGCCAATGCCACTGTTCAGGATTTCATGCCGCTGCAATTTCAGGTCAACGGCACACCTCAACCCATGGAGTTGATCGCTCTTGATGGCTATCCTCTGGCCCAGACCAGAATGGAAACTACCATTTTGGTGCCTCCGGCGGGACGCGCGGAGTTCATTGTGCAGGCCCCGGCGGCGGGAGCAACGGCAAGTTTCGCGACCCTGAATTACTCCACCGGCCCCACCGGCAATGCTGATCTCCCGCAGACCATCGCGGCGGTCGAAGTCACCAGCGGGGCGGATCAATCGCCCGCGGTGAAGTCCACCGGCCCTCCGCTTCACTTAGAGAACCTCAAGTTTGCAGATGTGGCCAAGCAGATCCCGACCGCGCAGCGCAAACTCTTCTTCTCAGAGGAATTTGGCGGAACCAACGGGCCCATCCAGTTCTACATCACGGTGGATGGACAACCGCAGAGAGTCTTCGAAGCGAACGAGAAGCCCGCAATCACCACCAAAGTCGGTGCAGTCGAAGATTGGACCATAGAAAACCGCGCGCTTGAAACTCACGCCTTCCACATGCACCAGATTCATTTCCTGATGATGGAGGTGGATGGGAAGCCGGTCACGAATGATTACCGCGACACCATCGAGATTCCTTTTTGGGAGGGGCCGGGACATCCTTATCACAGCGTGAAGGTACGCATGGATTTCCGTGACCCGACCATCGCCGGCACATTCGTGTTTCACTGTCACATCCTGCTGCACGAGGATCTCGGCATGATGCACAAGATTCTGGTCGAGCCATAGCATCGGCGCTGGCGCCAGCCACCAAGAAAGGGGTGTGAGAAATGCGCAAACGAGTTTCGCTCGGTTTGGCAAGCCTTGTCTTGCTGATAGCTGGGTACGCAATCGGAAATCGAAAGCCTACCGTCGTACACGCCAACGCGGCGCCGACGCAAGGAGTGGTTCCGCGATCGTATGGCCGTCTGGTCGCCGGAATTGCCGACCAAATCGGCACCGGACTGGTTTTCGAGGATGCCGAAGGTGTGATCCGCTTCGTTAGCGTGAACGGCATGAAAGAGGGCGAACTCGCCCGCTACGACAAGACTCCTACGCACGGAGGCATCCCGAAGTCATACGGTCATCTGGTCACTGCCGTCGTCAACCCTGAGGGCACGGCGCTGGTGTTCGAAGATGGCGCCGGCACCATTCGCTTCGTCACCCTGACCGGAGTGAAGGAGAGTGAGCTGACTCGCAACTAGGCCGGCCGAGGTTCAGAATTCGCTGTCTTGTAATCTCAATGCGTTGTTGTTTCCGCCGCTGGAAGACCTCGCGGGACAGGGCTCCCACTCCAAAGCTGCAAAGACTTGCGCATTTAATCACGATTGTTGCGCATAGCGAGTGTAATTCATTGGAATCTACAAAGAGTTCCTTGCGCGAGTGTTCCTTACCCGCTAGAATCCCCCCGTCTGGGAACGAGCGGAAATAGTGCGTCCGTGTACCCTCGCGCGTTTCGCATTGCGTCCCAAGGCCAGGCTGGCGTAGTCGGATTAACGACCTTCATTGGTTTGTATTCTTGCCCGGCAGCCAATCCCAGGAGGCTACTTTGAACTACACAATCACGCACCGAAATTATGTGCTGCTCTTTCTCGGAGTGGCCATCACACTGGCTTTGACGGGGACGAGTTTCGCCACTCCCGTGGTCTCGCTCGCTCCCTCGCTAGCTTCGCCGCAGCCCGTGGGCACGGTGATCACATGGACAGCAACCGCGAGCGACACCGATCAAGGAACGCTGATGTATTCGTTCTATGTGGGGGGGCAAACGTTAGCCCTGGTCCGCGATTACGGCTATCTCAACACTTTTCCCTGGAATCCGCCGCTACAGGAAGGAAATTATCAGGTCCAGGTGATCGTCAGAAACAACACAACGGGAAAGACGGGAACGGCGACGCAGCCGATGGTCGTAACCGCCATCGCCAGCAGCACCAACCCGGTAGTAATTTCTACCACGGCCAATCCGCTGGTGGCTCTGTTCAGCGCCGCACCCTGCTCGACGGCAGACAGCATGTTGGTGGCGTTCATCAGTCCCACGGGTGTCAAGCAATTGACTCCCATGAAGACCTGCAATGGTCTGAGCATGAATTTCTACGTTGCCGGCATGCTGGCCAACACCAAGTACTCAATGACGGGCGTGTTAGTGGCTGGGGCGTTGAAGTAGGACACACTCAAACCAAGAGTGTGACCACTGGCGCCGTCGGAGTGAGCGTGCCGACGATCACGGTAACCAGCCCCGCCCCACCGGCGGCGGCAAACGAACCTTTTCTGGTCTATACCTTCGGTGCCCCGCACGTTCCGACCGGGGTCGATCTGAACGGCAACGTCGTATGGTACTACGCAGCGTACGATGGTCTGGCCGGACTCATGACCCGGCCGGTCGCGGGCGGATACTTCTGGATTTATGGCAATGGGCAGTCGGACCCGTACACCCAGCCACTTCGTGAAATCGATGTGGCAGGCAACACCGTCGTTGAAACCAATGTTGGCCGTGTTAATGAGCAGTTGACTGCTGCGGGCCACCATTTTCTAACCGATGTGGACCACGAGCTCCGGACCACGGCTGACGGAAACATACTGATGATCGGTTCGTACGACAATATCCTGGGGCCAAACATTCAGAACGGCGCCGATATTTTCATCGACGATCTGGTGGTTTTGAACCCAGGACTTCAGGTGGTGTGGTCGTGGGACGCGACTACTTGCGGGAATTGTTCCACCATGCTGCCCACGACCCGTGCGGCGATCCTGGGTGAGACTTGCACGATTGGCCAAGGCGGGTGCCCGCCCCTGACTCCTCCCAACACCATTGCGAATGACTGGCTGCACGCCAACTCTGCACAGCTGGCGATCGATGGCAGCATTCTGATGTCGCTACGCCACCAGGACTGGGTGCTCAAGATCGATTACGGCAACGGTAAGGGCACGGGGAACATCCTGTGGCGACTAGGACTTGACGGTGACTTTACCATCATCGGCGATCCCAATGATCCGTATCCGTGGTTTTCCCACCAGCACGATGCGGAATGGCAGTTTACCTATCCCTACATTGCGCTGTTTGATAACGGGAACACCCGCATACAGCAGAACGGCGGGGTCGGAGACAGTCGCGGCCAGTTGTTGAAGATCAATCAGAACACCAAGACGGCAACGCTAGAGTACAACTTTGACTTGGGTGTTCAGTCACTTGCCTTGGGCACGGCGCAGATGCTGATCAACAAGAACGGACAACCTAACGGTCTGCACTACAACGCCGGGTTTGTTGGTCCGAGCGGGACGACGTTGTCGTACTACAAGACGGGAACCTTCAGCCTCACCACCGCATCCCCGGTCTACCGTGCATTCCAAATGCACGATTTGTACACACCGGATGTGCAACCGTAATCGGTAGTGGAGCCGCCGCTGCACCGGCGGCGGCTCCAAACTGCCTCCCACTCAGCTTTAGAGTTTTCTCGGCTTGTGTTCGCAACTCTGGGCGTTGATGCAGGAGTCTTTCATCATCAGTCGCTCGACGGGTTTGCCGCCGACGATATGGGCGTCGATGATCTCGTCGACGTCTGCGGGCTTCACGCCGCCGTACCACACCGCCTCGGGATAAACCACTAGATTCGGACCGTGCTCGCATTGGTCGAGGCAGCCCGACTGGTTGGCCCTGACCCTGCCTTTCAGTCCGCGCTCCGCCAGCTTCTGCTTGAATAGTTTCTGTAACTCGGCTTGGCCGACAGGATCGCAACAGCCGCGGGGATGCCCCTCCGGCCGCTGGTTCCCGCAGATGAAGATATGCTTCTCAAACTTGGGCATTAAGAGAATGTACAGGATTTGGTGTTCTGACGAGCGGGGGAGCGGCTGGCTAGTCCTTAAGCGGCACCATGGCCTTGTTACCCCGGCAGAAGGTGGCCACGCGTTGCAGGCCGCCCGTGGAGTCCTTCACCAGCTTAACTGGGCCGTAGCAGAAGACGGCGTGACCGGTGTCGGCAAGGTACCATTGGCCGTGGTTGGCGGACTGGCGGGAAGCTTGAGGATCGACGGAAGGGCGCAACGGCGGCGCCAGGCGGGTACCGGGGAGAGACAACGTGAATAACAGCATCGCCAGGACTTTCATGGAATTTCCTGGCCCGAAATTCAGATGCGACTCACGCTTCTGCGCTCATCTTCCATGGTGGCGGTGTCCGTGGGCGGTTTTTGCGGAGGTTTCCGAAGCTTGCCGGCGTTAGGGTCGTTCTTGGCACGAGCTTGCGGTTTGTCCTGGGTCGACGGAGACTGCGCCTTGGAGTGGGCTTTAGCCGCAGCCTGGGCCTGGGCTTGGGCTTGCTGGTTCTTGATTCGTAACTGGGTCAGTTTCGCGCTGTCATCGAAGAGCGATTGGATCAGGGAACGTTGATTGTCAATCGTGCGTCCCTGCTCCACGACCAGCAGGGTCATGAGGCCATAGGAAACGAGGAACAGCACGACGAACACCGGAAGCATGGAATGCTTGGCTTTGGGCTTTTGGGTAGGAACCAGAAGCGCGTTATCCGACGTCCAACTCAACAATGGCCACCCCGATCTGCGCCCCTCGACAAGTAAGCAGGCGCATGGGCAAGTGCAGCTAGAACGCCATCAGACGGGGTTTCTGTAACATGTTGCTGGAAGATAACTTAGGTGGGATTGTAGGGTCGTTGGTGAAGCGCTAGGATGCAAGCGGGTGCACAATAAAGGTAACCAGTCTGTATTACGAAGGTGACTTGCGGGCCGTGGGCCTTAAAATGTGCGATGGTCAGCCGAATAGCCTGATAATGGCCCGATCGTGATGCGTATAGGGAAATGAAGAAACTCCGCCGAAATGCTGGTAGTCGTCCCGGAAAGCCGGGTAGGGCTTCGGATCGCCGGGGCTCGACACAGCAGGACCGGCGTCGGCCGCGTTTCTCGCGGGAAGTTTCGGTGCTTTACGAAGACGACGCCGTAGTTGTCCTCAACAAACCGCCTGGCCTTCTTGCGGTGCCGATTCAGGGTTCCGAGACTCCGTCGGCTTTGTCGGTGCTGGCGGCGAGCCTTCAAGCGAACAAAGGGCGCGCCTGGATCGTTCATCGCATTGATCGTTTTGCCTCGGGAGCGCTATTGTTTGCGAAGGCCAGGCCCGATCGTGATGTGCTCATACAACAATTTCTTGCGCATACTCCGGTGAGGAAGTACCTGGCCGTAGTACGTGGACGTCTCGAGGCTCAGTCAGGAACGCTGGTGCACTATTTTCGTCGGGAAGGAATGCATCAACAGTTGAGCACAGCGAAAGACCCGCGCGGGGCTCGCGCCGAGTTGCGGTATTCCGTGGAACGCCTTTTTGCGGATGCCACGCTCGTGCAGGTTGAGCTGGTGACGGGATTACAGAATCAGATCCGGGTACAGTTTTCGGCGATTGGCCATCCGGTGATCGGCGACAGGAAATACCACCCTGCGGAAGCGACCGAGGAGTTGATTGATCGCGTGGCTCTCCATGCCGCGTCTCTTCAATTTGTCCATCCCCGGTCGGGAGAGGCGATTGCGATTGAATGCGAAACCCCTGCTGACTTCAAGCACTTGATCCGAGACTTGTCGCGGGCAAAGCCCGCGCGCCGGAACTGAGACTCGGCCTGCTACGTTGTTACTTTCCCATCACTAGCTTGGCAATGGTAGCCAACTGCATGTTCGACGTGCCTTCGTAGATCTTGCCGATCTTGGCGTCACGCCAATACTTTTCGACAGGATAATCTTTGGTGAAGCCATAGCCACCGTAGATCTCAACCGCCAATGACGTCACCCGCTCGGCAACTTGTGAGCAGAACAGCTTGGTCATCGCAGCTTCTCTCACGAACGGCACGCCGGCATCCTTCATGCGGGCTGCGTTGTAAACCATCAGGCGGGCGGCCTCGATCTCGGTTGCCATCTGTGCAATTTGAAACTGAATGCCCTGAAACTCGGCAATCGGTTTGCCGAACTGCTTGCGTTCCTGTGCGTACTTGGCGGCGTATTCCCAGGCGCCGCGCGCCACTCCAGCCATTTGTGCGCCAATTCCAATACGGCCTTCGTTCAAGGTGTCAATGGCAATCTTGTAGCCCTTGCCCACGTCGCCCAGCACGTTCGACTTGGGTACGCGGCAGTCTTCGAGGATCAACTCGCAAGTGGAAGAAGCGCGGATGCCGAGCTTGTCTTCTTTCTTACCGACGGTAAATCCGGGAAATTCTTTTTCAATGATGAAAGCGGTGATGCCTTTGTATCCGGCAGCGGGATCGACGGTCGCAAACAGAATAAATACGCCGGCTTCCTTGCCGTTGGTGATCCACAGCTTGCGTCCGTTCAGAACGTAGTCACTGCCCTTGAGTTCAGCCTTGGTTTGCAGTCCAAACGCGTCCGAGCCGGAACTGGCTTCGCTGAGCGCGTATGCGCCGCAAGTGTCGGCCGCCATGCGCGGCAGGTAGCGCTTTTTCTGATCTTCTGTCGTCCACCGCATCAAGGCGTTATTCACCAGCGTGTTCTGGACGTCTACCACCACGCCCGCCGACGCATCGACGCGTGAAAGTTCCTCGACCGCGAGGATCGCCTCGAAGAATTTCGCTCCGCTGCCGCCGTATTGCTCCGGAATCTCGATGCCCATCAGCCCCAACTGGAAGAATTGATGGATGAGGTCTTTTTCAAAGATCCCCTTCTCGTCCATTTCCTTTACCAGCGGACGTACTTTGTCTTCGGCAAACTGGCGAATGTTGTCGCGGAAGAGAATCTCGTCCTCGGTGAACGTGGTTAGGGGTGAGGGAGCGGCGGTCTGTAGGAGCGTATCGGGCATGAGAGCACCTTTGGAAGCAGACTAGCGACCCAAGAATTCTAGCATTTTCGGACAGATGCTCAGCGGTCGCGCTCAGAACCTCGAAATATGCCCTATTAAATGCTTTCAATTGGAATTACACTGAGGGCTCAAAACTCCAAGATCCCGGAGAATACTGTCTTGAAGAAACTGATCACTGCTTTTTTCCTCACATCCAGTATTGCCGCAGCCCAAACCATTCAGGTCGATATCACTCCCGGCCACGCCACCAATCACTTCGTACCTAACCAAACTTTGGGCGCGGGCATCGATCGTATTCCCGTGGCGGCAATTGATAAGGACCTGGAGCCGGCTTCCCTCGAAAAGGTATTCGCTGCTGGCTGGCAACCCGTAAGCTATCGGCAGAACACGGAGCTCGCAGTCGAGGCCTGGCACTGGAATCCAAGCGGTACCTGGAGTGATCCCACCGGCAAAGGCTACTTTACCGGCTCGGCTATTCCCGGCGAGCCGATTCGTTATTCCTTCGGATACGCGCTGCCGCACCGCGGTTTTACCCGCAATGACGGCACGGATAACACCGGCTTTTCGCGCATGACCGACGGCGATGAGCACTCCTACTGGAAGAGCAACCCTTATCTGACCCAGCGCTTCACCGGTGAAAGCGACGCTTTGCATCCGCAGTGGGTCGTGGTCGACCTGACACAGATTCAGTCCGTGGACAGCATCCGCGTCGATTGGGGTGCGCCCTACGCTACCCACTACATCGTCCAGTATTGGACTGGAGAAGATCCCATCAAAGCTCCAACCCGTGGAGTGTGGCAGACCTTCGCTCGAGGCGAAGTTAGCCTCGGCAAAGGCGGATCGGAGACCATTCGCCTGAGTCCTACGCCTCTGCCGCTGCGCTACCTGCGCATTTGGATGACGGAGTCATCGAATACATGTGATTCTCATGGGTCTTCCGATCCTAGAAACTGTGTTGGCTACGCGATCAGCGAACTCTACGTCGGAACCACAACCGCGGATGGCGCGTTCCATGACATCGTCCGGCACACTGCTGACCAGGAACAGACCACTACCTACTGCTCCTCGGTCGATCCCTGGCACGCGCCTGGCGACGAGGGCTCAACCACCCAGGCGCAAGTGGGCTTTGATCTTTTCTTCACCAGTGGCGTTACTCGCGGCCTGCCGGCCATGGTGCCAATCGCGATGCTCTATGACACGCCGGAAAACGCGGCCGCCGAAATTGCCTATTTGAAGGCCCGCAACTATCCGATTTCCTACGTGGAGATGGGCGAAGAGCCTGATGGCCAATTCGATCTGCCAGAAGACTACGCGGCACTGTATCTCCAGTTCGCAACTGCGTTGCATCGCGTCGATCCGACGCTGAAGCTGGGCGGCCCGTCGTTCACAGGAGAAAACAAAGACATCGAAGTCTGGCCCGATGCAAGCGGTAAAGTCTCATGGCTAGGCCGGTTTCTCGACTACTTGAAAGCACACGACCGCATGAACGACCTCGCATTTTTCTCGTTCGAACACTACCCCTACGATCCTTGCCGCATCCCATGGGGCAGTCTGTACGATGAACCTGACCTTGTTACCCACATCATGCAAGTCTGGCGCGGGGACGGCTTGCCGGCGAGCGTTCCCATATTCATCACCGAGTCGAATTTCTCCTCGGCCGCGAGCGAAACTTCGATGGACCTGTTTGCCGGGCTGTGGCTTGCCGACTACATTGGTTCGTTCCTCAACGCAGGAGGAGCCGCAGTCTATCATTTTCACTACCTGCACCTGTTCATGGAGCACGGTTGCAACGACTCTCCAGGAACCTTCGGGATGTTTACGGTCGGGCCCGGATATCAGATTGAGCAGCCGCTATCGCAGTTCTTTGCGTCGCAGATGATCAACCTGGAGTGGGTACAGCCAGGCTGGGGTGCGCACGACCTGTTTCCCGCAAAGAGCGATGTGGACGACGGCGCCGGCCATGCGCTGGTCACCACCTACGCATTGAAGCGTCCCGACGGCCAATGGTCGCTCATGATTGTGAATCGCGATCAACACAATGGCCACAGCGTGAAAATTGCTTTCGAAGACCAGTTGGGAAGCGGCACGAGCGGGTTCGCAGGTCCGGTGGAAATTGCGGAATTCGGCAGGAATCAATATCAGTGGCATGCTGCCAGCACACGCTTTTCCGCGCACGCCGAGGAACCCAGCGCCTGGCCGATAGTGGCGTATCTGCCCGGCCGGGCGGACCCCGACGGCCCGGTGCGGCACATTAAACAAAACGCCGGAAGAGACACGTCATACGACTTGCCGCCGGCCTCGATCGTGGTTATCCGGGGGAAGATTGGGAAGTAGTAGCCGCTAGATGGGCTTGCTTTGTCCGGGATTCAGGTCCACGCTGCCCATGCCCACATTCACCGTGATCGATCCCCGGCCCGTACCTTCGAATGAGCGAGCAACGATGAAGCGGTGGCTTCGACCGTCTTTGCGATGGTCGTGCAGGCTGCCCAGTCCAACGTTCACTTGCAGGTCTTCGTAGGCATCGGCGTTGCCCTGGAAATCCACGTGACCGTAACCGACGTTGATGGTCTCGCGCTTGCCGCCAATCCGGTCCGCCGTCAGAGTGAGATCACCACGACCCAGGTTGGCGGTAAACTCCGGCGTCGCCGCGGGAAGCTCTATCGTAACCTTGGCGTGGAGTGGCCGGAACAGATGCAACTGCAGCTTCACGTGAGAGGTTGTGATGTCGAGTTTCTGCAGGTAATCGGCAGCCGTGTGCTGTTGTGACGGGTTCTCGATATCCACCGTGACTCGAAGCGTGTTGTCCGTGGTTGCGGTGAGGGTGACATCGGCAGCGCAGATGTCGAGATCGAATTCTGCCCCGGCGTCAATCTTGCGGCTCACTTGCAGATGGCTGGCTCTGTTTTGGTCGCCATCGGCCAGGGTCGCATGAGTGGCCGGCAGCGTCCCCGGACAGCTCATGGAATCGTGGTCTTCGGCAGACGCGTTAAGCGTATGCAAGACGCCCGCGAACAGGACGCAGTACAGCAGAACCATCGATTTTTGACGCAGCAAGATCATCATGACTAAGGCTACGCAAAGGACACTTATGAGGTTCCGTCAAAAAATGCCGGGAAAGCAGGAAAGTCAGCTGAGAATTCAGTCAGAAGCACGCACCAGTTTCAGTCCGTCCGTCTGCAGAATGCGCTTGATCTGGTTGCGGGCATGGACCGCCCAGGGGCCAACCGTATCGAGCTTCAAATAGGCGCGCCAGTGTTGCAACGCTTTGCGAGGTTGTTTGATTTTCTCGTAAGCCAAGGCGACGTTGTAATGGGCATCACCGTAGGTGGGAGCGAGTTGTAGGGCAGTACTATAGGCTTGGATTGCCTTCATCACCCGCCCGGTCTCGTCCAGCACATTGCCCAAGTCGAAGTAGGCCAGGGCATAACGCGGATCAATCCCAATCGCCAAGCGGTAGTGCTTTTCGGCCAGAGCGTAATCCTGGCGGTTGTAGTAGAGCGTTCCTAGATTAATATTGGCGGCGGCGTGCTCAGGGTCCTGATCCAGCACCGCCTGATAAACCGCAATCGCCTGCGTCTGCGTGGTGGGGTCTTCTTCCAGGGCGATTCCGCGGGCGAAGAGCTCGGTCACATCTTTGGGCTCAGCGGCCGGCTTGACCATCGCAATCGAGTTCCGAGTGACCACATTGTCACGGGGAGCAAAATCAAGCATGAACTGGCCGGCGATCGGTTCGAAGACCTTGCCCTGATGGCGGAACGCAACCCGGCGTCCGGCGTTGAACGATCCTGCCTCAAGCAGCGGATTCTCCATTCCTGCCGCTTGTTTCTGCATGGCCGCAAGAGATTCCCGGATCACCGCTGGGCGCACCTTGTGGGCGCACAGGTCGCGCACTTTCTTGATTTGAAGGAGATCGAAGAAAGAATAATTCTCCGCGGCGGCGACCAGTTCAGCCTTTTCCCATGCTGCCAACTGCCGCGCCGTGAGCCGTAAAATCCGGAGCAGATCTGCTCGACTGTATCTCACGATTAAGGACTGCTGTTTGTATTATCCCTAACCTTGAATCGCGTATGCAAGTGCAAATCCGGGCCTAAAGAACCTGAAACGGCAACTTGCATAGAGGTTGGTGCAAATTCTTGCAGTTAGGAGGGCGCACGGCGAAACTCCGGCATTCACCAACTTTTAATAATCCTTGCCGGTGAAAACCCCGCTGCGGGGACTATGATTTCTGTGTGATGACTGCAGCCCGGCGTAAGGCCGTCCGCGAACACGATTCCACCAAGGAGATGACCGCGCTCATCGAACAGTCCTGCCTGGTGGCCAAAGACGCTGCCTTCAACCTGCGCGACTTCATCGAGAACTCATCCAATATGGCGTCTATCGCGGTGAAGGATTGCGAAAAAGAGCTCGACCGTATGGAGCGCGCCATCGATGAGCGGATTACCAGTGCGATCACGCAGGTTACCGAACCTGAGGCACGTGAACTGCTGGCCTGTCTGAAATTCATCATTGACCTGGAACGCATTGGCGACCTGACCTGGTCGATCGCCATGCGCTTGCAGCATTTGTCGGCGCGGCTGCAGAAAGACGACCGCCGCGACCTGATCGCCATGGCTGATGTGCTGGAGAAAATGCTGGAGAACGTCTATCAGGGATTCGTGAAACGGAACCTTGACTCGGCCAACTGGGTGATGAAAACCGATTCGCAGATTGACCACGTCTGCCACGCAGTGTTTCGCCGCCACCTGGAGAGCAAGGATCGACGCCGCGACTACAGCACCAACCTGCTATTTATGGCGCAGGCCTTCGAACGTGCCGGCGACCACGCCAAGAACCTGGGCGAGGAGTTATTCCATCTGGTGGAAGGCCGCAGCCTGCGGCACGAACCCAAGCGCCCGAAAATCTCCCGCAGCAGCGGGTGAAGATTCCGCAAGACTCGCCTTGGCAGGATCTGAAACCGTGACAGGTATATGATTTCGACCATGGCAGAGTTTCCCATAAGCGAGGTCCGTGCTGCGTTTCCCGCTTTGCAGGATGATTTCGTCTTCTTCGACAATGCGGCGGGAGCGCAGTCACCCCAGACCGTGCTGAACGCTGTCGCCAACCATCTGCTTCATCGAAATGTTCAAAGAGGTGGACGATACAAGAAGTCGCAGGAGGTGGATGAAGCCATCGCGCAAGCCCGTACCAGCGTGGCTCTGCTGGTGAATGCCCGGCACTCCGACGAAATCTCGTTTGGCATGAATGCCACCTCTTTCATGCGACTCGTCAGCATCGCCATCGGTCAATCGTTGGGCGATCATCGCGAAAACGACCGTCGTGAAATCATCGTGACCGATCTTGACCATGAAGCCAACATTGCCGTCTGGTTGGCCCTGGAGCGCGAAGGCGCGAAGATCGTGTGGTGGAATTTCAGAGACGATGGCCGGCTTCACCTCGAAGACCTGGAGAAGCTGCTCTCCCCGCGAACCCGGATCGTGGCCTGCACGCTGGCATCTAACGCAATCGGGTCCATACTCAATGTCGCCGAGGTTTCAAAACGAGCTCATGCTGCCGGAGCCGAAGTATTCATTGATGCCGTGCATTATGGCCCGCATGGGACCATCGATGTTCAGGCGTTTGACTGCGATTATCTGGTTTGCTCAGGCTATAAAATGTTTTCTCCGCACATGGGATTCCTTTGGGGTCGTCTGGAAACACTCAACGCGTTGCCCACCTTTCGCGAAGACTTTGTGCCTGACACCACACCCTCTAAGCTGGAGGTTGGTACTTATGTCTATGAGAATGTAGCCGGCATGGATGCCGCTGTGCGTTATCTCGAAGACCTTGGACGGAAAATCAATCCGGCGGCAACCTCGCGACGTGCGGCGCTGGTAGCGTCTACAGAGGCCATCAAGTGCTATGAGGCACAGCTCTCGGGCGCGATGCTTGACGCGCTGGCAAGTGCGAAGGCTACTGTCTATGGAATTACCACAAAGGATCAGATCGCGCATCGGACGCCGACGTTTGGCTTCAATCTTCCCGGTATCTCGCCAGCTAAAGTCACTGAGGAACTCGCGAAGAGAAACATCGGAGTACGCGATGGACACATGTATTCGCCACGGCTGATGAAGAGGTTGGGTCTGGCCAAAGAGAGTGGCGAAGTCCGAGCGTCGCTTGTGCACTACAACACCGTCGAAGACGTTCGCAGGTTCGGAAGTGCGCTGGCTGAAATGACAAGTCACTGATGCCGCCCGAAGTGGAGGGTCTCCACCGCCGCTTGAGCCAGAGGCAGCTTACTATGATGGCCATCGGCGGCGCCATCGGTGTGGGTTTGTTTTTGGGAAGCAGTGTCACCATTCGCCTGGCAGGACCCGCCGTTATTCTTTCCTATCTGCTGGGAGCAGGTATTGCTCTCATCATGTCTTATGTGCTGGCTGAGATGGCGGTGGTCCATCCCGTCGCCGGTGCATTCGGAGTTTACGCGGAGAAGTATCTCAATCCCTGGGCAGGTTTTTCGGTTCGCGCCACTTACGGGGTCGCGCAAATCATCGCCATTGGAGCTGAAGTCACAGCCGCCGGCATCTACATTTCCTATTGGCTCCCGAATGTGCCGCAGTGGATTTGGGTGTTATTAGTTTCTGCCGCTCTGGTGACGCTTAACTCCATGCAAGTGAACCGCCTGGGTGAGTTTGAATATTGGTTCGCCATGATCAAGGTGACCGCCATCGTCGCTTTCATCATTGTAGGAATATCTTTGATTGTTGGGGTTGGTTCCCACAATGCGATTGGCTTGGCGAATCTGACTCAGCATGGAGGATTCTTCCCGGCGGGATGGAAAGGAGTGTGGCTTTCGCTCACCATCACGGTTACCAGTTACATGGGAGTGGAGATTATCGCGGTCACCGCGGGAGAGGCGCAGAATCCGGAAGTGACGATTCCACACGCCATGCGGAGTATTGTTTGGCGACTGATTCTGTTTTACGTGCTGGCGATTGCGATCATGGTGACAATGGTTCCCTGGAACCAGGCCGGCGGCGGGTCGGGGCTTTCTGGCAGTCCTTTTGTGACCGCGTTCGCTGCGGCGCATATACCGTTTGCCGCTGCAATCATGAACTTCGTAGTACTCACGGCTGCGCTGTCGAGCGTGAACACTAACCTTTACCTTTCAACTCGAATGCTTTTCTCTTTGGGCCGGGAAGGCTATGGGCCCGGGTGGATGGGCAGGGTCAGCCGCAACGGCGTGCCGCATCGGGCGCTGTTGGCTTCAACCGCGGGGATCATAGCAGCCATTCTGCTGGCCATTTTTGCTCCTAAGAATGCCTTCCTCATGCTTTATGGGACGGCGGTCGCCGGAATGCTTTTTGTGTGGTTGGTCATTCTGAACACTCACCTTCGTTTTCGCAAGGCAATCACCGCCGAACGGCTTTCGAGTTTGCCCATGCATCTGCGGGCGCATCCGTTTTTCACCGTGGTTGGTATTCTGCTGTTGCTTGCCATCTCAGTTACGACGTTCTTCGTGGACGGGCTGCAATGGTCGGTTCCGGCATTTTCGGTTTTTCTGGGTATGATCTCTCTGTTGTACCTGCGAAGCCGGAGCCCCAATACCCTTTAGACGAGATTCTGCAAGGAGAGCGCCAGATGGTCGAAGCCTGTGAGGAGGTTCACTCTGCCCTACACCGGCGATTCAAGGGCGATTTGCTGCGCCCCGGCGAAGGCGGGTATAAAGATGCCCGTGCCATTTGGAATGGGATGGTAGCGCGCACCCCTGGGCTGATTGCGCGCTGTGCCGATGTAAGCGATGTGCAAAACGCCGTCCGAGCCGGTTCTGAGGCCGGGATTCTTACTGCCGTTCGTTGTGGAGGGCATAGCCTGGCTGGCTTCAGCACCTGCGATGGCGGCCTGGTGATTGACCTATCGAGGATGCGCCAAGTCACAGTTGATCCCAGTGCGCGCCGGGCGCGGTTCGCCGGTGGGTGTCTGCTGGGATCGATTGATACCGCAACCCAAAAAGCAGGATTAGTCTTTCCTTCCGGCGTCGTTTCTCATACCGGTGCTGCCGGACTGGTCTTGGGCGGAGGGACGGGATGGCTCACGCGGCGATTCGGACTGTCATGCGACAACGTCGAGGGGTTCACTCTGGTCACTGCGGATGGTTCCGTCGTACGTGCCAACGCTAAAGAGAACCCGGATTTATTTTGGGCTTTGCGGGGAGGCGGCGGCAATTTTGGAGTAGTCACAGAATTCGAAGTGAAGCTGCATCCACTTACTGCAGTAGTGCTCGCCGAAGGATTGTGTCCCGAACCTCGCATTCGCCCGCTGCTTCAACGCTGGCGAGATTTCATGGGCGAAGCGCCAATCGACTTGAAGTGGAATGTTGATTTACGTCTCGCCCCGCATGCAGAGAATGTGCCCATGGAGCTGCGCGGGCGGCCGGTGGCCAGCAGTTCTTTGGTTTGGACTGGAGATCCCGAAGCTGGGCGTCCATATTTGGAGCGCGCGCTTGCCATGTGCAGCCCCGCTTCTGTGAGCAGCAAGATTATGTCGTTCCTGGATTTGCAAACCATGGCGGACTCCGCTTTTCCCCACGGCCGGCGTTATTACACCAAGTCGGGTTATTTCCCTTATCTCGATGACAGCACGATTGATCGCATGGTGGAGGCAGTTGCCACGATTCCTTCATCGGAAACCCAGATTGAACTTGCTTATCTTGGCGGGGCAGCGGGGCAGGTGGCCGCGAGCGAGACCGCTTTCGGCGAACGCAGCGCGCCTTTCATCATGAATTTGTTGGCAAACTGGTCGGAGGCCTCAGCTGATGCCGGCCATATTTCCTGGATTCGCGGACTATTCAATAAACTTCGGCCGGCGATGAAGCCGGGCGTTTACGTGAACTTCATGAGCGGTGATGAGCAGGATCGCGTGCCCGAGGCTTATCACGAACGCTGGGATCGTATGGTCGCGGTGAAGTCACACTATGATCCCAAGAACTTTTTTCGGCTGAATCAGAATGTGCAGCCAGGGAAACGGGAGGCAAAGAGTTGAAGAAAATGGAGCCGACGAGCGGAGTTGAACCGCTGACCTGCCGATTACGAATCGGCTGCTCTACCAACTGAGCTACGTCGGCCTGTCATCGATTCTAAATGTGCGGGGATGAGGCGTAAAGGGCGGGCCACTTCATCCGTATAATCTTTCCGTGTCCATTTCCCCATTCAAAATCAACGTCCCGGAAGCGCATCTGGCCGACTTGCGAGAGCGGCTCGCCCGCACGCGGTTCCCCGATGAGATCGTCGATTCTGGCTGGACTTACGGTTTCGACAGCGAATACCTGCATTCTCTCCGTGACTACTGGCTGCACCGCTTCGACTGGCGGCGGCAAGAGCGAGAGTGGGGCCGCTTGCCGCACTTTCAGGCGGAAATCCAGGGGCTCAAGATCCACTTCATTCATGTGCGCGGGGCGGGGAAGCGGCCGCTGCCCATCATCATGACGCATGGCTGGCCCGGAACGTTCTTAGAGATGGAGAAGATTGTCCCGATGCTGGCGAATCCCGGGGATTTTGGCGGAGATCCCGGCGACGCATTCGACGTGATTGTGCCCTCGCTTCCCGGGTTTGGTTTTTCAGGCAGGCCGAGCACGCCGGGCTGGAACACGTTCAAAATCGCCGAAGTCTGGACCGAGCTTATGCGGCAACTGGGATACGAGAGGTTTGTGGCCCAAGGTGGAGATTTTGGCGCCAATGTGTCCACGGTTCTGGCGTGGAAACATCCGCAGCAGGTGATGGCATTTCATTTGAACTACATCCCGGGATCGTATTTTCCGTTCGTGGATGCTTCGGCGCCAACGACCGTGGAAGAGAAGGCCTTCCTCGCGTCCGCCGAGCGCTGGATCGACAAAAAAGGGGCCTACTGGCATGTGCAGCGGAATGAGCCGCAGACCCTCGCCGCCGCCCTCAATGATTCCCCGATGGGACTGGCGGCGTGGTTGATCGACAAATACCGTGATTGGGCGGATTGCGATGGGGACGTCGAGCGCCGGTTCACCAAGGACGAACTGCTGGCGCACGTCTCGTTGTATTGGCTCACGGAAACGATTGGCTCATCCGTGCGGCTGTATCTGGAGAGCTCGAAAGCTCCCCTGCACTTCGCGAAAGGCGAGCGCATTGACGTTCCCTGCGGCGTGGCCCGATTCCCCAAAGAAGAGCCGATGCCGCCGCGCTGCTGGGCGGAACGCGTCTACAACATTCAGCGCTGGACAGAGATGCCGAGAGGCGGGCACTTTGCCGCATGGGAAGAGCCAGAGCTGCTGGCGCAGGATGTGCGGGAGTTCTGTCGTCCGTTTCGGACACTGTGGACCGCATAGACGGCTTACGCCGCGTGAATCTCGCGTACCTGTTGGTGATACTCCGCGTCAGACTCCGCTGGCAACAGCACCCATAGAGTGTAGATGCCGACAGCAGTTCCAAACGGGATGTTGAACAACGCCAGGAAAGCCAGAACGATGGTAAGCATGCGCGCCCAGGGTTCGCGTTGCAACAGGCCCCAGCCGGTTGTGAATCCGAGAGCGGCCTTCGCGGCGATGATCAGGGCCACTACTCCGAGGAAAGGACGCAACCACGTGCTAGCTCCTTCGGGCCCACCGATATTTGCCATCTGCCGGAACAACGTGTTGGCGATCACGTAGAGGATGACCGCGCCGACCGCGTTAAACGCTGATAGCGCCAGCCAGAGAATCCCCAGCATACGAATGTGCTCGCGCACGCGGCTGCGTTGCGGATACCCGGTGCCCGCACCACCCGCAAATTCTTTTCCGCACTTGCCGCAGAAACGCTGATCCCCTTGAATGGCGGTACCACATTTGTCGCAGAACATGGTTCCTCCTTACCGCACACACTTTCTACTATCTACAGGTACGAACAACAAGGGGTTAATGAGGGGTTAATGTTCCCGGGCCTGGAAAAACCTCGCTACAAACGAAAAGGCCGCCCGGCAAAAGGCGACCTCTTCTTTCAAGGGAGAATAGTTCCAACGGAGATTCGACCGTCAAAACTTTCTGGCGAAATCTTATGAGCCGAAAAAGGGGGGTGTCAAGGAATTTCTATGAAATAAATAGCTTTAGTTTCAATCACTTAGAAAATAGGTTAACAGATATTTCCACTGCCTCATTGTGAGACGAAAAACGGTCTGTGGAACCTAAACTGCTTTGATTGATGGGCTTACGTTTGCATCGCGGGTTTCGGAGGGCTTTTCCCCGAGCTGCAGGGAGATGAAATCCACCTGCTCTTCACGATGAAAGACCTTTTCAGGAATGATGCGCTGCACCAGCACGCGCAGACCGCCGAAAGCGATACCGACGACCAACGCGAAGAGCATCAGGATGCCGCAGAGCACCAGGGCGTTCCACACCAGGTTTCCGATATTGTTTCTCTTGTCGAAGTAGGTGTTCTCATTCCAGGTGACGTCTGCTTCATAGTTCACCGAAGCCAGCAGCGACTTGGCTTCGCTCTGCGAAAGCGCGCCGCTGACCACAACCACCAGCGGTCCGGTGCGCCGGGAGAAGAAAGTCGCGGGAGCATTCTGCGATTGGGCCGCTTCGATTTTCCGCAAGTGATCGCCGGCGATTTGCGGCGTGGGATAAGAGATCAGCATCAAGGTGGCTTCGCCGCCTGAGCTGGCGTATTTTCCCAGCACGATTTCCGCGCCGGTGCCGAAGTCAACCAACTGCGCCGGTATGGGCGCCCCGACTCGCTCAAGCGCCAGCGGTCCCAACACATACTTGGCTGAATTCTTTACGTACGCCTGAGAAGGCAGGTACGCGGGCAACCCCGGCAGACCCTGAGTGCTGCCCGTGGCTATGGGAAGGCCGCTGGCCAATTCGCGCAACTCGGCGGCGGACATCGCGGAGAGCCGCTGGAAGACCGCATCGATCAGGATATTGCCTCGGTAGAACAATACTCGCTCATTGAGCGACCCGGCCTGGTCCCCGATCTTCTCCACCAGCATGGGCAGGGTCTTGTAGAAAGTGAAAGCGCCGTAGGCGCCGCTGGTATCGGCAAAGCGAGCTGCCCTGAGCGTCAGTTTGCGGCCGTCATCACGAATGTATGTGGCGGACTCGAAATCGTTGAAGCCGTATTCTTTGAGCACGGCCGCGTTCACTGGGTCGGCCACGGCGGGATCGGGGCTGGTCCGGGCCGCACCGGAAACCTTCCATCCCCCGAACTGGGGGGGCAGGATTCGAGCGGCAGGGGCATCAGCGGCGGCGTACAGATGCCCTGCGAGCATCACCACCAGTACGAAATGGACCTTGAAAAGCCGCATGAGAGCGCAGAAAACGCTGTGAGATTAGACTACCGGGGAACGGAGAAAGTTTCCAGGAGGTGGGATTCAGTAAGATATAGAATGCGATTGTCTGGTCAAACAATAGGGAAATCGTGAGCAATTTCGCCAATTCGGAGGAGGCAAAAGAGTTTCTGGTCTCAAGAATTGCCTCCGAGGCACAGCTCGAAGGCATCCCGCTGAGCGAAACCGAGCGCAAGGAACTCTACCTGTCTGAAACCGCTTGGACACTTCCGAACATGGCGCAGATTAATAAAGAGTTCGAGCAAATGTTCGACCAAGACAGCTACGAAGACAAGATTGTTCGACTCATCAAAACCGCGCGTAATCGGGATCGAGAAGCAAACGCCGCGGACGGGAAGTTGTGGGCTGAAGCGATTGGGATTCTCAGCAACGAAGACCATTACATTCTTGTGATGATCAGGCGGGCGGGCCTCTCGACCAGACCGCGCGGCGATCTCGCCAAGCTATGGAGCACTGCGGTCATTTTAGTTATGCTCCTAGTATTTCTGATATTGGCTGCGGCGCACTTTAATATCGACGCAAGCAGAGAGGCAATGGGGTTTTACCTGTGGGCCGGAGCCGCCGCAACGGCCGTGTGCTATGTGCTCATCTCAGTGGTGCTTGGCCAAGAGAGAACCAACAGCTTGGTTGGAAGGGTTGTTGAAAAGACCATCGCGCGATGGGTGCGAATAAGATAAAGTCGAACCCCACTTACTCGGTGCCAGTCCTTTCGATTTTGCTGGCGACTTTTACCCCACTCAAACCGCTGACATACTTGGCAATCCCACGGTAGAGCGATTCGGCGATACGCTGGCGATAGTCGGGAGTGCGGAGCTTGCGCTCGTCGCTGGGGTTGCTGACGAATGAAATCTCCGCCAGTATCGACGGCATGTTGGCTCCGATCAGCACAATGAACGGGGCCTTCTTGACACCCCGGTTTCGCAACCCTGGGTTCTTGACCGCCAGGCCTTCGTGCAGCGAGCTTTCCACATCGCCCGCGAACTCCTGCGATTCTTCGATCTTTTCCTTCAATGCGATCTTCTTCACCAGGTCTTGCAGTTCGTGAATGGTTTTGTCCGAGACCGCATTTTCGCGGGCGGCAACCTCGAGGGCATCCGGTGAGGAGGTGAAATTGAGATAGTAGGTTTCAACGCCGCGAGCGTCGGGGTCATGACTGGAGTTGGCATGGACAGAGACGAACAGGTCGGCGCTTTCCTGATTGGCAATGGCAGTTCGAGTTTCGAGAGGAATGAAGGTGTCGTCGCTGCGGGTGTAGACCACTTCAGATCCCAGCCGTGTGGTCAGCAGCTTGCCCAGACGGCGGCTGACGTCGAGTACCAGATCTTTCTCTTGCAGGCCCTTGGGACCGATGGTCCCGGTGTCGTGGCCGCCGTGGCCGGGGTCGATGACGATCTTGCCAATTTTCAGACCGAGGGCGCGGGTGAGCGAACGATCGCCGGTTGCCGTAGGCTGGGCTTCACGGACCACGACATCGTCTGACAACGCCGGTCGCTTGGCTTTCTTGCCGGCCGCCAACTCGGTGGGTGCAACCGCTGGCGCTGCCTTGCGGACCGGTTTGATCTCCGGGGGGCCTAGCTTGGCAACGGTCTTCGCGGCAGGCGTGTCGTCATCGTCCGCGTCCACAATTGTCTTCTCCAGCCCGCTGCCGCCCACCACGACGGTTTTCTTTGCTGGCTTTTCCTCGCCGGCGGCGACGCAGGTTTCCGAGTCTGAGTTGGCATTCTGGCAGGGATCTATCGGCGCTGCTTTCGACTTTGCGCCCGTCGCAGTGTTGGCAATGGTAGCTTGCGCGCCAGTCCCTTCGGCTGTGGATGCGGAAGGTGCTTCCTCCTTGGGTGACACGGCATTCGGCTTATTGCGGACATCCTTATTGCGCACATCAATGACCAGCCGCGGCGGGTCCGATTTCAAAGAGGCCTGAAAGTCGGAAACATCGTTCACTTCCAGCACCACGCGAGTCCGTCCGGGCTGGAATTGCGAAATGCGGATCTTTTTCAGGAAACTGTCATCAACGTCAAAGCTTCTTGCGAGAAGCTGGGGATCGAGCCGGGCATTCAACAAGTCGAAAAAGATGCGGTCGGGCCCGTCGATGCGCTGCGATTCGAACTTTACCCCTCCGTCCAGATCGACAGCGATGCGACTATAGTCCGGCGTTGACCAGTGCCGGATTCCGGTGACGAGCACGGGTTTGCGGGGTTGAGCGTCAGCCCGAACGCTTGCATCCTTGTCAGCATCGTTGTCGTTCGTTTGATCATCTTCTGCGTCGTCGGTGTCCTTTGACTCGGGCGCGGCAGGCTTTTTCAATGCTGTCTTCAGGTTTGCTTTCTCCACCGGCTCCGCCAGCGCCTTCCGCGCCTGTTCGGCGAACTGGTTGCGCGGATAACGGTGCAAAAACTCGCGGAAGATCTGGTCGGCATGTGTCTTGTCGTTCAAATCGTCCTGGTAGATTTCGCCGATGCGGAACAGCGCTCCGAAGCGCGCCTTGCTGCCGGGATACTGGCGGCGCAGGAACTGGTACTGTTCGATGGCTGACCGCAGAATATCGTCGTCCTCAAACCGCCGGCCCATTTCCTCCTTCAGTTGGGCGATGGCGACTACGCTGGGATCGGCCCGGGTCGAGGAAGGAGCTTCGAAGTAGACCACTCGGTAAGCATTGATCACGCGCTCGTAGTCAGCGCGGGTTAGCTGCTGGGCGGGCCGGGCCTCGAGCGACTGGTGCAGGCGTTGAGCAGCGGCAAACTGAGATCGGGCCCAGGCCTCGGACTTGTAGGAACGGGCATACGCCGGCAACAGCAGCAGCAACACCGCTACGGGTGCAGCAGCCAGCTTCAGCCGCCCACATCTTCCTGGGTACTTGTTTATCAACCTACCAGCCTGTCCTGAACCTGTTCTACCTGTGAGATGCGTCCGTGCTTATTCAGTGTTGCTGATGTGCAATACGCCCCGGGAGTCTCGTTGCACCTGGATCGGCTCATGGAACGAACTTCCCAGGATGCGATCCTCGGTTGAATCCGTTCCGCCGTAATAGAGTTGCGTGATGCGTTTCACATATTTGCGGGTCTCCGCGTAGTGCGGCACACCCGCGCTGCGAGCCACTGCTCCGGGCCCGGCATTGTAGGCCGCCAGCGTGAGCTTCACGTCGCCGCCGTAGTTTTCCATCAACTGCTTTAGTTGACGGACGCCCGCATCCACGTTCTGTTCTGGGTCGAAAGGATTGGACACATTCAGCCGACGCGCGGTTTGCGGCATCAGTTGCATCAGCCCCATAGCGCCCTTGCGGGAAACCGCGTTGGGGTTGAAATTCGACTCCACCTTGATCACTGCCCGTACCAGGCTGGGATCCACGTTATGCCGCGCCGCCGCCTGGTCAATGGCAGCATCGATCTCCTGCTGCGAGAAAGCCCGGCCTCGAATCGGTCGCGCCGCCGGAGCCAAGTCTTCGGTCGATGCCAGCAGGTGGTTCACTTCTTCCGCCGCCGAGCGGGCGGCCCGGACGTTGGCCGAAGGAACCGGCTTCCAGCGGCGCTCGGTTGGACTCCAGAACACCAGCGAACTCTGCCGGGCCGTGGTCTGCGACCGCTTGCTGGCCGGAGGCAGAGACTCGTTCACATAGACAGTCCGTCCGTCGTTATCGGTCGTGGAAGTGATCACGGTGTTGTCGGAACCGGTTTCTGCCCGCACCCATGGCGTGAGAGAAAGGAAGGTCGCGATTACGGGCGCCATCAGGACGAGTTGCAGGTGCTTTCGCATAGTCGGTATCGACATCGGCGGGTGGACACACAACCATCCCCCACGCCTACCTGCACAGAGCCTGACGAAGAACCCTTACCAGAGTAGGTCGATTATAGGCCTTGAGGAGGGGGTGGGCAATCTATCGAAGGGGCATAGAACCACGGTGGTAATCTAGGTAAACTGCTGAAATATAAGGTCTTAACCTGGCAGTAACCTAGACTCGCTGCCGGGCCGCAACCTTCTTCCTTCTTGAGCCAGCGACTTTGCGAAACAGAAAGGACAGTACTCCATATAACACGACGTTGATCAGCAATGCAGGCCAGAACAGCCATCCAAAGTCTGTAAACGCGATCCCATTGAAGCCCAACAGGGAGAAAACGCAGTTTATGATCAGGAACCCAGGCCAAAGCAACATAGCCAGGGGCTGGTCGTAGTTGACCGCCGCCAGGAGTCCGACCGCAGTCACGAGGGCGGTGCCGATCCCCACTGCTCGCAATGCGCGTTTCATCTCTCATCTCAACCACCAATGGTAAGAGCCCTTGGGGCGGCGGCAAAGTTACCGTCGTCTCGGTGCAGTCCTAGGAGGATGTAACTTCAAGGATGCCAATGAAATTGAGGTTGACTTTCTTATACTTTGTACTATAAAGTACTCTGCATTATGAATAAGCGAATCATGGCGATTGCCTTCATCTTTTTCTGTACCACGGTCGCTTGGATGATTTTGGGTGCGACCATCTTTTCGCGTACTTACGATGCCGATAGCCGCTTGGAGAGCAAGGTCGCTTCCAGTTGGGGCGCGCGACAAATCCAGGCCCCGCCTAATGCGACGTATTGGGCAAGCATGGCTAAGACGGACGAGTCGGTTCAGAACGGACAGAAGGTGTCCCGTCAGCTTGAACAATCGATGCCGGTGGTCCTACCGCTCGAAAGCAGCCGCATCACGGTTGCCCTGAACCTCGATTACCGCCAAAAGGGCCTGCTTTGGTACAGCACCTACGCCGTGGACTTTTCGGGCGAATACGGATTCCGCAATACCAGTTCCCACGAGGAGAATGTGACCTTTCAGATGCAGTTACCTGCCGCCCAAGCAGTTTACGATGATCTGGCAATCCTAGTGAACGGCAGGCCGGTAACCATCACGACGAACGGCAATGGCGCTTCCGCTTCGGTCGCGGTGCCTGCCGACAGCCCTGCAGCGGTCACTTTCACCTATCGCTCTCAGGGAATGGAGAGCTGGGTCTACAAGTTCGGGGACGATGTTGCTCAGGTTCGTAACTTTACCTTGGACCTCAAGACCAATTTCAAAGATGTGGATTTTCCGCAGAATACTCTCTCCCCCACTGAGAGACACGCAACTCCGGGCGGGTGGCTCTTGAGTTGGAGGTACAAGAACTTGCTTTCCGGAGTCGAGATCGGTACCACGATGCCGCAGCGGCTCCAACCAGGTCCTCTGGCAGGCCAGATTAGTTACTTTGCACCGGTTTCCCTGTTCTTCTTTTTCTTTGTCATTTTCATCATTACGACGCTTCGCGGAATCGATCTTCATCCCGTGAACTACTTTTTCTTGGCCACGGCTTTCTTTGCCTTTCACCTGCTTATGGCCTATCTGGTGGATCACATCTCGATCCATCTGGCGTTTGTGGTGTGTTCGGTAGTTTCGGTGTTTCTTGTCATCAGCTATTTGCGCCTGCTAGTCGGCCTGCGATTTGCCGCTCTGGAGGCGGGCCTCGCACAATTGATCTATCTCGTCCTGTTCTCCTACGCATTCTTCTTCAAAGGGTTCACAGGTCTCGCAGTCACCATCGGAGCTATTGTTACCCTGTTCGTGGTGATGCAACTGACTGGCAGGGTTAAATGGTCCGAGAAATTCGCCAATAGGCCGGTTGGCGCTGCAAGCCCGCTGTAGTACGCTGCCAATGATCACTCATGACACCAGAGCCTCAACCTCAGGCCCCCGACTCCCTGATGCTCTTCGGCTTCTGGTATCGGGCAATGGCCAGTGGCGCGCTTACCCGCAACCGCCTCCACAAGACGATGCTGCTCGAAACGCCCCTCGTTCTGGGCCGGGATCGCGAGGGGAAGCCATTCGCCCTTCGCGATGCCTGCCCCCACCGTGGCATGCCGCTTTCTCACGGCCACTTCGACGGTCAGCAGCTTGAATGCAGCTATCACGGCTGGCGGTTTGACGCGCATAGCGGCCAGTGCCAGCTGATTCCTTCGCTAACCGCCGACCAGGACCTCAAGTGCGACCGCATCTATGCCGGGGCACACGCCTGCGAGGAACATGACAACTACGTCTGGGTCTTCATCCCGGACCCACCGCCGCCCGGGGCGGGATTCACCAAGGCTGCCGAGCCGCCGATTCCGGTGCCGCGAGTGCCGACCTTCAGTGACAAGCACAAGATTGCCCACTTGACCGCCGAACTGCCTTGCGGCGTGGACCACGGCATCATCGGCCTCATGGATCCGGCGCACGGGCCGTTCGTCCATCAGGCGTGGTGGTGGCGTTCGCGCCACAGCATCCACGAGAAACAGAAGAATTTCGAGCCGATCCCGATGGGTTTCCGCATGAGCGCGCACACGCCCAGCTCCAACAGCGCGCCCTATAAGCTCCTGCGAATGTACGCCGACGCCGAGGCCATCACTACCACCATCGACTTCGTGCTTCCCAACCAACGCTACGAGACCATCCAGGCCGGGAAGTATTGGTTCGCCAGCTTGACCACGGTCACGCCCATCACCCGCAATCACTGCCGCATCGACGTCGTCGCCTGCTGGAACCTGTTTCACTGGGTGCCGTTCGGCGCCGGATTGCTGAAGTTTGTATTCGCAAAGTTTGTCGAGCAAGACCGCCAGACCATGGAGAAGCAATCGGAAGGCCTGAAGCACAACCCTCATCTGATGCTGATCGACGACGCCGACCGTCCCGCGAAGTGGTACTTCGCTCTGAAGGCCGCGCACCTCGAAGCCAAACGCACTGGGGCTGAGGTGAAGCATCCGATAGCCGGACCGGTCACGCTAAAGTGGCGCAGCTAAATTGATATAGAAAATTGGAGAGATGAGTGATCGAACATTCCGTCATCATCTCCATGCCTGATGGAACAGCCGAAAGCACTCTTTTTATCCCTGATTCCGGCGAGCCCTACCCTGCCGTCTTGTATTACGTTGACATCGCCGGCGTCCGCGCGGCGAACCTCAGCATGGCCCGCCGCCTGGCAGCGCAGGGATACGCGGTTTTGGTTCCGAACATCTTCTACCGTACCAGCAAGCTTCCGGTCTTCGACTTTCCGCTTCAGTTTGGGGAGGAACGCACTACGAAGCGACTCGGCGAACTATCCGCACCGCTGACGCCGGACGCGATGGAGCGCGATGCATCTGCCTATGTGGATTTCCTCGCCGCCAGCAACGGCGTTGCTCCGGGAGCGATGGGCGTGGTCGGTTTCTGTTTCTCTGGAAGTATGGCGATGCGCGCCGCCGCTGCCCGTCCCGATCGCATTGCCGCCGTTGCTTCCTTCCACGGGGGCCGCCTCTGTACCGATCAGCCGAGCAGTCCACATCGCGAACTGCCGCGCATCAAAGCTCGTCTTTACTTCGGTCACGCGGTCGATGACAAGAGCATGCCCGCCGAACAGACCGCAAAATTCGAGGAGGCGCTGAAAGCTTGGGGAGGGCGCTACCAGAGCGAGATCTACGAAGGCGCCCTGCACGGTTGGACGGTGCCCGGAGGCCATGTCTACAATCACCCGCAGGCGGAACGTGCCTTCGAAAAGCTCACGCAGTTGTTCGCTGAAGGATTGAAATAACAGGTGTCGAGAGAACCGCGTTCTAGTCTTGCACCAGCCAATCCAACGCTTCTTCTTTCGTCTTAAAAGTCGGCAGGTCGCGCTGGGAAAAGTTCTTGAGGTGTTCGTAGAAGACATCGGGCAGGGTATCGGTCCCGAACCAAGCCGAACGCTTCACGTAGGGACGGTCGTAAACCGTGCCTTGTTTCATTTGTTCGACGGCATTGCGGTCAAAGTGCGCTCCCGTGAAATCCGCCAGCAGGAGCAACGAATTCTTGGGCTCTGCACTTACGTAGCTGGGAACGAAGCGCGCGATCTTCTCCAATTCGTCGGCGGTGCAGTGCGAACAATCCACGAACAGGACTCGTTTGCCCTTATGGGCGATGAACCGGATGCGATCTTTCATCGGAAGCTCCTCACTGAGAACCGGAAACTGGCAACTGATAGCTGTTTCTAACTCCCCAGCAGCCCCTCCACCACTCCATACGCCTCTCCTAACGCTGCATCCAAAGCCGAGGGATCCTTTCCCCCGGCCTCGGCCATCTCCGGTCGCCCCCCGCCCTTGCCACCTACCTTCTGTGCTATCGGAGCGATGATTTCTCCTGCAGGGAGGCTGATTGATAAGGGCGGAGTGACAGCAACGTTAATTGATACCCTGTTGGCCGTGACTGAACCCACGACGACTACAGCGGATGGTCCCCCGACCTTTAGGAGCAACTGATCAGTTAGGGTGCGAAGCTGTGGTCGCTCCAAATTGTCGGCACGGTGTACCAGAACCTTAACGTCACGAATATTCCTGATCTCGTCCTGAACGTGAGCCGCCGCTGACGAGGCAGACTTCATTCGTGCCTGATCGAGTTCGCGTGTCAGGCGCTTGATTTCGGCGTCTTTCTTTTGAAACTCCTGTATCAATGCCATACGGGGGGACTCTATTGAAACTTCGCGAATTTCGTGGGTGCCTTCCCCCGGAACTTCTTCGTTGTGGACTTCATCCCGCTTCGTGTGAATGAGTTGTCGGGCCGCTTTTTCTAAATCATGGTCCTTGCGGAAATGATAAAGCGAGCCTTCGCCGGTCACGGCTTCGACGCGCCGCACTCCCGACGACACGCTGCCTTCTTTCAGAATCTTGATCAGTCCGATTTCGCCAGTCGCGAGTGTGTGGGTACCGCCGCAGAGTTCGGTCGAGAAATCGCCGATCTTGATGACCCGAACTTTGTCGCCATATTTCTCTCCGAACAGCGCCATGGCCTTGTATTCGTTGACGGCGACATCGATGGGCACGTTCTCGATGACCTCGACTTTCTGGTTGCGCAGGACTTCTTTGTTGATGATGTCTTCGATGTCCTGAAGCTCCTCATCGGCGACGCCTGTAAAGTGCGAGAAATCAAAACGCAGATGGTTGGGTGCCACCAGCGACCCCGCTTGCTTCACATGCTTGCCCAGCACCTCGCGCAGCCCGGCTTGCAGCAAATGCGTGGCGGTGTGGTTGCGCATGGTGGCGAGACGAATGTTGGTATTGATCACGGCGGTGATCAGGTCTCCAACCTCGAAATGCTGGCGTACACGAACTTTGTGAAACCGAACACCCTGAACTGGCATGAAACAACCGATAACGTCAGCAAGAACCGTATTCCCGTCCAAATCATAGAGCCAGCCCACGTCTCCAACTTGGCCTCCCGAGTCCGCGTAGAAAGGCGTCCGATCAAGGATAACTTCCCCTTCCTCTCCTTGGTTCAGTTCGCGGACAAGTGGAACGCTAGACCTGAAAATGCCCCGCACCAGACAACCCTTTAATCGGGTCTGCAGATACCCCTCGAACTGAGTCGGCGTAAGATCTCGCAGTTCGCCCGACGCAGTCTGCTTGGCCGCGCCCTTCCAGGAGGTGCGTGCGCGCGCTTTTTGCTCTTCCATCGCTCGGTCAAAGCCGGGGACGTCTAATTCGTGGCCCTGATCCCGCGCCATCTCCTGCATGAAATCGAGCGATAATCCAAATGTATCCCACAGGCGGAATGCTTCGTCGCCCTCTATTCTGACTGGGGGGACGTCACTGGCGAACCACTGTTGCTTCAGCCGCTGCGCGCGGCTCGACCCCAGCTCACGCTCCACAGCTTCGAATAACAAAGAGAAGTCGTTACGCTTGATCGATAGACCAAAGGCCTCAGTAAAAATGCGCGAACTTGACGGCTTTTCCTCGTCCAGCTGCCAAAGTAACCGATCCACGATCTTATTGCGCAAAAGATGGTCCCACTCTTTCAAACCCTGCTCAATTGTGTGGGCAAACTGCCTCTCCTCTGCGTACACTAATCGGCTGACGTGTTCCGCGGTCTCTGCCAGCTCGGGGTAGGCGTCTTCCATCCGGTCCCTCACGCCGTGCACCATCTTGTACAAGAATGCCCCACGTGCACCTAACATTCGTCCGTGGTTCATCGCACGACGCATAATCTTCCGCAACACATATCCGCGGCCATCGTTTGCCGGCAGCACCCCGTCGGAAATCAGAAATGTCGCAGCGCGCGAGTGGTCAGCAATCACCCGCAACGAAGCTGCGTTCTTCGCGTGCGCCTCTTTCTCCAACTCCTTCGTGAGCGACGTCCCGGTTAGCTCAGCCGCGCGACTGATTAGCGGGACAAACAAATCCGTGTCGTAATTCGAAATTACGCCTTGCAGCACGGCCGCCAGGCGCTCCAACCCCATCCCGGTATCAATCGACGGCTTGGGCAGCGGATTCAGTTTGCCGCTCGCATCGCGGTCGAACTGCATGAACACGAGGTTCCAGATTTCGACATAACGCCCGCAATCGCAAGTAAATGCGCAATCTGTGTGCCCATGCTCAGACGCTGCGGGACCCATGTCGTAGTGAATCTCGCTACATGGACCGCAGGGGCCGGTGTCGCCCATCTGCCAGAAATTGTCTTTCAGGCCCATCTCGAAGATGCGATCTTTCGCGATACCCTGTGCAGCCCACAGCTCGTGAGCTTCGGCGTCGCGCGGCACGCCGCCTTCGCCGTTGAAGACGGTTACATACAGCTTCTCTTTCGGAATCCCGAACCACTGCGGTGAAGTGATCAGCTCCCACGCGTATGCAATCGCATCTTTCTTGAAGTAGTCGCCGAAACTGAAATTCCCCAGCATTTCGAAAAATGTGTGATGGCGATTAGTGAAGCCGACGTTTTCGAGATCGTTGTGCTTGCCGCCGGCGCGCACGCATTTCTGCGATGTGGTTGCCTTGTTGTAGTCGCGCTTTTCGAGGCCGAGGAAGACGTCCTTGAACTGGTTCATGCCCGCATTGGTGAACAACAGCGTGGGGTCGTTGGCCGGGACAAGTGACGACGAATGCACCTCGCGATGTCCCTTCTGGACGAAGAAGTCCAGAAACTTCCGCCGAATCTCAGAGCCGGTAAGCATCAGAAATCAATTCTAAACCACAGAGGACACAGGGGTCACAGAGGCGAACCGGTTGTACCTCGGCGCCCTGTGATCTCTGTGTCCTCTGTGGTTGGATACTTGCTTCGAACTTACTTCACTGCGTCGGCGGTCTTGGTGGCGCCCTTCTTTACCCCGTGACCTACAGCTTTGCCAGCTTTCTTGACGCCATGTGCTGTCTCGTGGGCAACGTCGTCGGTGCCTTTGGCAGTCTTGTCAGCGGCTTTATCGGTGCCTTTCGCCGTATCCTTGGCGGCGACCTTGGTGGCGTGGGCGGTGTCTTTGGCAGCGACCTTGGTAGCATGGCCGGTGTCTTTGGCGGCGGTGGTTGCTGCGTCTTGGGCATACACCAAAGCTGAACAAGCCAACAACGCGATAGCGAGCGCCAGGGCTCTCCCGAAATTGAGTCTCATAGTGTTCTCCTGTGGGTTGGATTGGGACGGTAAAGTATGGCTGATCTCAGCCGGGATTTCAACTTTAAATGTAGAGCCCCTACTCGATCTCGCTCTCCAGGGCGCTTAAGGTGTCATCGTCCACATCCCATTTTTTCAGGATGCCGAAGATCGTCTTGGCCCCGAACCCGGCGCGCATGAGTTGACGAAAAATGCGCGCACTCTGCTTTTTGTCTTTAGGTTTAACTAGCCGTTTGCGTTTCAAGTACTCTCGTGCCAGGCGCTCTTCGTTGACTTCCCCGTACACCGATGCGACTGCTTTCTCGATTACCTCGGCGTGAACGCCTTTGATTTTTAGATCAGTGATCACACGGCGGCGCCCGAACTTTTCGTTTTCCCGGCGGAAAGAAGAGTAGGCGGCGGCGTAGCGCGCGTCGTTCAAATAGCCTTGATCCTTCAGTCGCCGGATGACCAGTTCCACCAGCGTCTGCCCATACTCAGTCTCTGCCTCAACACGGGGCCGGAGCCGGCGTTTCAGCTCCGCCACCGAGAGCATGCGCCGCCCCAACGCCCCGACCGCGTATTCGTAGAGTTCATTCTCCGAGTCCGTCTTTTTGGGACGTGGAAACGACATGTTAAGACCCCGCAACCCTATCCGATCTCATAGAGCCGCCACACCTTATTGTGCACCAAAGCTGCCGAACAATAGTTCCGCAGCTTTTACTTCTTTTTACATCCTTTTTGGTGACAGCGGGAACTTTTGCCCGTCTATTCCCGTAGTAACAATTGAGATTGAGAGGTAGCCAGTCATGCTTACCGTCGATGTAGAAAAAACCGGAGATGTGGCAGTCGTGAGATGCAACGGACGAATTGTGCGCGGCGAAGAGGTTCGCACGCTCCGGAGCGCAGTAGTGTCAGAGAAAGGCAGCCGTATCGTGGTGCTGGATTTGTCGGAAGTCGAGATGCTCGATGCCGGCGGGTTGACTACGCTGCTCTCGCTGCATCAGTGGGCACGCAGCCGCGGAGTACAGCTCAAGCTGGTGAATCCGTCGCATTTCGTACGCGAGATTCTGACCCGCACCCAGCTCGACCATGTGTTCGACGTCTCCACTCTCGATCACGCTTTGATGGTATTGGGCGGGAACCCCTGTTGCTACACCCGGGTGGCTGCGAGCTACTGAATCGGCCTTGGTATTGATCTTCGTAAGGGGCAGAAGATAACACCCCATTCGCCTCCACAGGAAATTCTGGCCCTCCCTCCAAATTGAAAAGGCGCGCTCAAGGCGCGCCTTTTACGTTTCTGAAGCAAATGCCTAGTTGCCGTAGCCAGAAGACTGCATGGCGTTCTTCGATATGTCGCTGGTGGAAGAGATGCCCTGCATGCGCAGTTTGAAGTCGTCGGCGTTGGAGGCGTTCTCCAAAGCGGTTTCGTAGTTGATGAGTCCCGCCTGGAAAAGGTCCCACAGAGATTGGTCGAAGGTCTGCATGCCATACTGCGAAGTTCCGGCGGAGATGGCATCGCGGATGGCACGGGTTTTTTCCGGCACCAGAATGCATTCCCGGATATACGCGGTGTTGATCATGATTTCGACTGCAGGGACACGGCCTTCACCGTCGCAACGTTTGACCAGGCGCTGGCTGATGACCGCACGCAGCACTGCCGCGAGCTGCAAGCGAATCTGCTTCTGTTCCGGCGGAGGGAATACGGCAATAATACGGTTGATGGTTTCGACAGCGTCGAGCGTATGCAAGGTGGAGAACACCATGTGTCCAGTTTCGGCGGCGTGGAGAGCGGTGGCAATGGTTTCAACGTCGCGCATTTCGCCCACCAGAATCACGTCCGGATCCTGACGCAAGGAAGCGCGTAACGCTGCACCGAATGAGGGCGTGTCCACCTCAATTTCGCGCTGGTTGACGTAGCCCTTCTTATCGCGGTGCAGGAATTCGATGGGGTCTTCAATGGTGATGATGTGTTCGGCGCGGGTGGAGTTGATGCGGTCCACCATGGCGGCCAGGGTCGTTGACTTACCGGAACCGGTGACGCCGGTGACCAGAATCAGGCCGCGCGGCAAGTCGCAAATCTGTTCGACGACTTTTGGCAAATACAGTTCGTCCAAAGCCCGAATCTTGGTGGGAATAACACGCAGCACCAGCCCCACATTGCCGCGCTGCTGAAATACGTTCACGCGGAACCGGCCCAGTCCGGCCACGCCGTAGGCCATGTCGATTTCCGTGCTCTCTTTGAACTTCTGCTTCTGCCGCGCCGACATCATGCTGAAGGCCATGGTGAGCATGTCTTCGGCGCTGATGCGAGGCTGATCGGTCAGCGGAACCAGTTCGCCGTCAATGCGCAGGTGCGGATAGTTGCCGACTTTCAGATGCAAGTCGGAGGCGCGCCGCTCCATGGCGATGCGAAGCAGGTCATCAATGTTCATCGAGAGTTCCTTGAGGCCTCTCGTATCATCGCCTGAAAACCGGGTTCTCCCAAGATGACCTAAGTAACGGGTGCAAGGCCGAGCTTTGGAGTATCGGGAAGTCAAAGAGTGTAATGGTGATACTTCGCTGACGACCTCAGGCAATCCGTTCGTGTAGCGAATTTAACGCTGGGATTGTCGACTCTTGCGTGACAAGAACCCTAGCACGCGCCGCGCCTCTGGAACTTTACTCGCTGCGGCCTTCTGGAAAAGTGCCATCGCTTGTTTTCGATCTTCGGGGACTCCATAGCCGCGCAAGCACAACTTGCCAAGCCAGAATAATGATCTAGCGTGCCCCTTGTCGCTTGCCCGCCTGAACCAGACCTGGGCATCCGCAAAGTCCTGCTCGTCGAAGGCCATTTGGCCAAGGCTAAACATTGCTCTGGAGTCGCCTTGCCGTGCCGACTTCCTGTACCAACGTCGAGCTTGCTCTACGTCCTGTTCAACGCCAACACCGTTGAGGTAAAACCAGCCCATTGCAAGAACTGCGTCTTTCATTCCCGATTCGGCGGCCTGCGAATTCAACATGAACGACTTATGTGCGTCCTCCTGCACGTGCTGCCCAGTGAGACTCCCCAGTGAGCGGTTGTAGAGATAACAAGGGTAATTCCAAAGATGACTGGTATCCCTGTTGCCGGAACGAGCTAGCGAATTGTAGGCAGGCGCACGTGTCATGTAGCGATTTTACGGCAGTTGCCGAATGTCTTGTACTTGCAAGCCAGCCTTCTGGTGCTTGGGTGTTGAGCTCAGGCGTTTACAGTTGTTGATCTGCCGTCCGAAGTATTGACTTAGTCCACAGACTTAGTCTATAAATACGCAATGGAAGTCAATATCCATCAGGCTAAGACCCATTTCTCAAAGCTTCTTCAGCGAGTTGAGAACGGAGAGGAGATCACCATCGCACGGGCGGGTAAAGCAATCGCGACGATCATTCCCAAGAAACCCCAATCCGGTGTTCGCCCGATGGGGATGGATCGAGGCAGAATCTGGGTGGCGGACGACTTCGATGCTCCTGATCCTGAGATCGAGGCTTTGTTCTACGATGCCCCGTTCACAACGAGTGAGGCCGAGGCCAAACCCGCCAGGAAGAAAAAGAAGAAATGAAATACCTGCTCGACACGGGCGTTTGGCTGTGGACTCTCTTCGACCCCGATCGGCTCTCTTCGAAGGCGAGAGAAGTAATCGCTGGAACCGGGCAGGAAGTCTTTTTGTCGGCCGCGTCCGCCTGGGAAATCGCGATCAAATCGAGTTCAGGAAAACTGCGCTTGCCGGAACCGGCTGTAACCTTTGTGCCGCGTCGAATGGGGGAGCAGGGCGTGCGTCCGTTGGAGGTTTCGCACCAGCACGCCCTGGCGGTCTCCCAACTACACCCTCATCATCGTGATCCGTTTGATCGCTTGCTGGCGGCGCAGGCAAACTTCGAAAATATGGTCCTGGTCAGCGCAGATCGAGCGTTTGCCAATTATCCCGTGGAACTGCTGTGGGCCGCGCACTGATAAGAAAAAGCCGCCCCGCAGGGCGGCTTTGGGTAGAATCTCTATGCTCACACGCCAACCGGTTGCTTGCTCTTGACCGGCACTGGAGTCAGCCAGTTAAAGCGGTCCGGTTTCTCCCCGCGAATGATTCCGAAAAACTCCTTCTGGATCGATCGTGTAATCGGCCCGGTGACGCCTTTGCCGACGCTGATCTTATCTACTGAGCGAATCGGCGTGATTTCGGCTGCGGTCCCGGTGAAGAATGCTTCGTCCGCCAGGTAGAGCAGTTCCCGCGGAATGCCCTGCTCCGCCACCGGAATCCCGAGGTCCTGCGCAATCTTCAGAACTGAATCTCGGGTAATGCCCGGCAGGACCGAATTCCCCAAGGGCGCCGTCTGCAACACTCCGTGGCGCACTACAAACACGTTCTCGCCTGAGCCTTCGCTGACGTAGCCATTGACGTCCAAGGCAATGCCCTCGACGTAGCCGTTCAAAATGGCTTCCATCTTGATGAGCTGCGAGTTCATGTAGTTGGCGCCGGACTTTGCCATCGCGGGCAGCGTGTTGGGGGCGATGCGCGTCCACGAGGAGACACAGATGTCCACACCCTGCTCGGCATCGGAGCCCAGATACTTGCCCCAGGGGTAATTGCAGATGTAGACCTCGGTGGGAGAGTTGAACGGATTGACCCCGGCTTCGCCATATCCACGCAGCACGATGGGGCGCACATAGCACGGCCAAACGCCGTTGTTCTTGATCAACTCCGTCATGCCCGCGATCAGTTCTTCGCGAGTGAAATCGACATCGATGCGATATACCTTGGCCGAATCCAGCAGGCGCTGCATGTGTTCCTGGGCACGAAATATCGCCGGGCCCGAAGGCAGCGAGTAACAGCGGATCCCTTCAAACACCGACGAGCCGTAATTCACTACGTGCGACATCACGTGAAGGTGCGCTTCGTTCCAGGGGATAAACTTGCCGTTATGCCAGATTTTCTCGGTCTGCTGAATCGCCATGGGCACTCCTAAGTCTAGGATTCACTCGTACGGTCGAAGGATGCGTTTCTTTGGCCAAGTTTTCTGCCGTGGGCGGACCCGCCTGTTTGGCGCGCAAGCGGCCACGGTCTTTGAAGAACGAATCAGATTATAACCGAGCCAGTAATAATGCAGGGCGTTTTTCGTGCCCCCCTTTTACGGCTCGCACGAAACGGGAGTCTTTTGTCTTCGGTCGGTGGTGTTGAAACGTTTGAGACCGGGTTTTATGGGACTTCGGGGGACGGCGCAGGCGTGTCATGAGCAAGATTGGCCTGAACATTGGCGGATATTTCATCCCCGCGGAAGTATTTTCCCTTGGCTGCCCGCATCTCGGGCATGGCCGCGTAAGGCTTGCTGTAATCGTTGGCGGCATTCCAGAACAAGAAGCCGATTCCGCCCTTGTTTTTCGCGGTCTGCACCTGCACTTCAATGTACTGCGGAGAGTATGTCTTGGTGCGCCAGTGGAAAGCCTGCAACCAGGGACGAATGACCACGCCGCTGCCCTTGGTGATCAGTATGAACCGGTCCATCGAGGTGCCGATGAAGTGCTCCGGCGCGTCTCCCGGATGGGCGATCCCGTCCATGCCAAAGAAGTGCGAGGGATAAATCATGGGCGAGAGCACATCGCAATGCTGAGCCATCCCGACGATGTCCTGGCCAGTATGTGCTAGGTCGACTGGGCGTTGCCAGGCCATCACGCCAAATACGTCGAGCGAAAGCAACACGCCGGTTGGGTGCAGCTCGGTGTAGGCACGCTTCAGGAAATCTGTAATCACGTCAGTGCGGTGCCAGGCAGCGTGCTCAGCTTGAAAGACGAAGCTCGCGTCTTTCTGGTCGCCCTCAGCCGGGAAGCGGACATAGTCGAACTGCACTTCATCCACGCCCGACTGGGCAACTCTCATCGCCAAGGCGATGTTGTATTCCTGAACCTTCGCCTGCGAAGGGTCGGTCCATACCAGCTTTCCGTTCTCCAGCCACGGCTGGCCGGTGCGATCCGACTTCACCGCCAGCTCCGGATGTTCCACCACCAGCCGTTGATCGCGAAATATTGCCACTCGCGCGATGGCATGCATGTTTTGTGAGTGCAAGAATCTGACGAACTTGGGCAGATCTGGAAGCGGCGTGTGGTGTTTGCCGAGCAGCGGATGCTCGAAAGTGATATTCACGCTGCCATCGCTGTCCTTGATGTCGAACACCACCGCGTTTCCGCCAACTTCACGCCAGTGGCGGATAATGCGTACTCCGTGATCGCTGCCAGCCATGAGGCCAGTCAGATAGATGGCGCGAACTTCGAAGTCGCGAGCCACGGGGACTGTTTTCTCGATGATGGGCGCATCCAGAATTCCAGGCACAACCACTTGCTCGCCGGCCTTGAGGAAAGTCTTCTTCTCCAGATCAACGTTCGCTTTGCGAATCGCGTCGGCCACCTCACTCGAGGTCAGAAACGAAGTCTGCGACAGGAAGTGATGCGCAACCGAGGAAACAGTGTCCCCACGCTTGGCCAAGTACAGAATGCTGCCAGAAGGAACGACTGGAGTCGCTAGCGAGCCCGTCACCTGTGACTTGGGTGCGAGCGCCAGGGAGCCAGACGTGCGTACCAACGCCGCCGCCTGCCTTGACTGCGCCGCCGCCGAGGGCAGATGGCGAAGAAAAATTCCCAGGGTTAGAACAACCGCCACAAGCACCAGAATCAAGCCAAAACGTCGCACAGTTTGATCTCCCAAACGCTGTATCCGAGGTTACTTGGGCAGCTTTTTGCGGGCTAGTTACGTCCGGCCAGAGCCACGTGTGGCCGCCTTGCGGGTAGCAGAAAACTCCCTGCATGCGCAAAGTATTTCCTCTACTGGGTCGAGTCCCATAAAGGGATGGCGGCTTTGGGGAGGGGCTAAGGCTTCCGAATTCTGGCAAAAACCTCAGCCACAAGCAGTTCCACCCGATGGCGAATCATTTGCAGTGGAGGTAAAGCGATAAGCATAGAGCTTATCATGGGCCGCCTGGGAGTGACAGATTTTGTCAGTCAGCAAGGTTAAGCCCAGCTAAGGAAGACAAGGGCCGTCACCCTATGAAGAACGCTCTGAACACAGTGCTCGATCCTACCCTCCGGAGTAACGATGCGCGGGACTTTGAAACCGCGTTGCGACGCAAGATCGTAGGCCAGGAGGCAGCGGTCGAGAAGGTGGTCGAAATCTACCAGATGTTCCTGGCGGGGTTGAATCCTCCTGGACGCCCGGTCGGCAACCTGCTCTTCCTCGGACCCACCGGTTCTGGCAAAACGCGAGTGGTCGAAGCGATGTCCGAAGGGTTGTTCGGAGATGCCCGCGCTTGTATCAAGATCGACTGCGCTGAGTTCCAGCACTCCCATGAAATCGCCAAGTTGATCGGTTCGCCGCCAGGATATCTCGGTCATCGCGAAACTCATCCCCTACTCACGCAGGAAGCGTTGAATCAGTGGCATACCGACCGGCTCAAGCTGTCGGTGCTGCTCTTTGACGAAATTGAAAAAGCCTCGGATGCCCTGTGGCAGCTGCTGCTCGGCATTCTCGACAAAGCCACGCTCACCCTTGGCGACAACCGCCGGGTTGATCTGTCCCAGTGCATCATCATCATGACCTCCAACCTGGGATCGAGTGAGATGAGCAACCTGGTCGATGGTGGTTTGGGATTTGCCCAGAAAGCCAAGCAAGTGGATGCGAGTCTGGATGAAAAGATCGACCGCACCGCGGTGGATGCTGCCCGTCGCAAGTTCACTCCCGAGTTCATGAACCGCATCGACAAGGTGGTTGTCTTCAAGACCCTGCGGTCGCAGCACCTGGAGCAGATTCTGGAAATCGAATTGGGGATGGTGCAACAGCGCGTCCTGATGGCGTCCGCCGCCAACCAGTTCGTGTTCAACTGCACCAACCGGGTGAAGGGTTTCCTGTTGCAGGAAGGCACTGATTCCAAGTACGGCGCACGCCACTTGAAACGGGCCATCGAGCGTCATCTGGTATTCCCGCTGGCCAACCTGGTGGCGACTGGGCAGGTCAAGCTGGGAGATTTTGTGCGCGTGGACCTGAACGGGGACAACTCCCTCACCTTCGTGAAGGAAGCCGAGAACGCTATGGTTCCGTTGCTGATGGAGCGCTACGGCGCAGCCGCCGGGGTACCGCCGGTCGCCGCCCGCGCCGCCCGTCCCGTGGTTCGTCGCGAGTTCGGAGCTAGTCCCAACGGCGAAACCAAGTAGTTTGTAAGTAGTCTGCAGACAAAAAGCGCCGGTCAACCAGCCGGCGCTTTTCTTTTGTAGCTGCGATTAGAGATCGACTACGTTCGCTACCACACGTCACACTTCTTACCCTCGGGCCTGACCATGACGGCGTCAGCTTTGCAACTGAATGCTTGCTGAAACTCCGTCAAGTTCGAAAGCGGGCCATTGACACGGTATTTCCCAATGGGATGCGGGTCCGATTGCATCATCACCCGCTGTTCTTCAATGCGGATGGCATCTCCACGCCATTGTCCCCAGGCGATGAAGAACTGCTGTTCCGGCGTGAAACCGTCGATGTCCGCGGGGCGTGGTTTGCCCTCGAGTGACTTCTGATATGCCAGAAACGCGACTTTCGCACCGCCCAGGTCGCCGATGCTTTCGCCCAGCACCATCTTTCCGTTATGGTGGACGCCCGGTTCAATGAAGTAATTGTCGAACTGGTCCACGACACAAGCACCGCGCTCTTTAAATTGTTTGAGATCGTTGTCAGTCCACCAGTTCCGCAGGCGTCCCAGATAGTCGTACTGCGCGCCCTGATCGTCGAAGCCGTGGGAAATCTCGTGGCCGATCACGACTCCGACCGAGCCGTAGTTCACAGCGTCCGTGGCGTTGTTATCAAATCCGGGAGGCTGCAAGATCCCAGCCGGGAAAACAATCTCATTCCACAGCGGGTTGTAGTAGGCATTCGAGGTGGGCGGCGTCATTCCCCAACGGCTGCGATCCACCGGCTTGCCCACGGTTTCAAGGTCGTCACGCATCACGAAGCGGCGGCCGGCCAGGTAGTCCTCGAAGAATGCGTCGCGCCGGATTTCGACTTTGCTGTAGTCCTTCCAATGGTCGGGATAGCCGATCTTCGGGTTAAACGTGGCGATCTTGGCCATTGCCCGCTCTTTGGTCTCGTCGCTCATCCAGGGCCGGGTGAGAATGTCGTCCCGCATTGCCAAAAGCAGGTTGCGCACCATTTCCTGTGCTCGTGCTTTGGCTTCCGGCGGGAAGTATTTTTCGGTGTACTTCTTGCCTAAAGCCTCGCCCAAAAGCTGGTCGGTGGATTCCACGCAGCGCTTCCAGCGCGGCTTGATCTCTGCCTGGCCGCGCAAATACTTGCCAAAGAAAGCAAAGTCCTCTTCCACGATGGGAGCCGAGAGAGCTTCCGCGGCGGAGTTCAGCACTTGCCACTTGAGATAGATCTTCCAATCCGCCAGCGAAGTCTGCTGCAACTGGCGATCGAATTCCTGCATGTATTTGGGCTGGTCAACGTTCATGTCCACGTCTTGAGCCAATTGCTTGTGTTTGAAGTAACTGGTCCAATCAAAATGAGGGACCATGGTCCGTAACTGAGCAAATGTGATGTTGTGGTCGGTCGCGCTGGGGTCGCGGAGAGTGACGTTGTCGAGAGCCGCTTCCGCGAACTTGGTTTCCATGGTCATGACGGTCTGTGCGCCCGCTGCCGCGGACTTCTGGTCCCAACCCACCAGGGTAAACATCTTGGCGACATGTACCACGTACTTCTCGCGGGCTTCCTTGAAGCGCGCGTCGGGCTTCAAGTAGTAATCGCGATCAGGCAGGGCGTAGCCGCTGGCCCCGAGATCGGCCAGCACCCAGGTGGGCTTGTGGGGGTCGGTGGAACTGGAAAGATTGAAAGGCACGGTGATGAGGATGTCGTGCAGGTCGGCCATTACGGGTTCCAGGCCGGCACTGTCCTTTACTCCATCAATTTCAGCGAACCATTTCTTCAGCGGCTCGATGCCGCGCGCATTCACCCGAGCCTCGTCGGTGCAGGCGCCATAGTAGTCGCCGATGATTTGATCGCTGCTGCCTTTGGCGGCAGTCTTATCTTGCCGTGCCGTCTCGAGGATGTCTTTCAATTTGTCTTTCGTGGTCTCGCCTGACTCCCAGCGCTTGCTCCAGCGCAGCATGGTCGAAGGGATCGGATGGTTCGCCCGCCAGGCGCCATTGGCAAATTCGTAGAAATCGGTGCAGGGGTCGATCTGGCGGTCGAGATCGGTGACGTCAATGCCGTGGAGTGAAGAAGTCTGAGGAAATAAAAATGGCGCGGACAGGAAGATGCATAGCGACGCGATCAAGAGACGCATAAAACCTTATTCTCCTGGGACATTTGAAGTTAGGCTTGAATTCCGCGTGCCCATTGTAGATCAAGCGCGGGCAGCGTAACCGGGATTAGACTCTTGTTGCGGGTTTAGGAAAGCAATCTGCTTGACGCCGAGTACGCGGCGCTCGCCACTCGGCACTACGATCCCGCCTTCAATTCCACCAGCACCTGGCGGGCGATCTCTTTGAGGGTCTCGAACACGCCGTTGCCCTTGAAGGCGATGGCTTCCAGCACGGGTTCATCTTTGCGCTTCAATTCCGCGGTTAGTTTATCCACGGGAAGAATGTTGGGCAGGTCCCGCTTATTCAGCTGCAATACGTAGGGAATCTTCTTGAAGTCGTAGCCGTGCTCCTTGAGGTTGTCCATCAAGTTGTCGAGGGCTTCGTGGTTGGCGTCCATGCGCTCCTGCTGGGAGTCGGCGACGAAAACAATGCCATCCACGCCACGCAGAATCAGTTTGCGGCTGGCGTCATAGAACACCTGTCCGGGAACGGTGTAGAGGTGAATACGGGTCTTGAAGCCGCGCACCGAGCCGAGATCGAGGGGCAGAAAGTCGAAGAACAACGTACGGTCGGTTTCCGTCGCCAGCGAGATCATCTTCCCCTTCTGCTGTTCGGCAGTTTTCTGGTAGATGAACTGGAGATTCGTGGTCTTTCCACCCAGCCCGGCGCCGTAGTAGACGATCTTGCAATTGATTTCCCGGGCTGCAAAGTTGATGAAACTCAAGAGTTTCCTCAGGCTCGCGACAAACGCTCCGCCACTCGCGAGCGTCTCCGCATAAAGTTTTGGCTTGGTACTGCTGGTTTTATATCACACCGCTGTGATCACCGGCAGGTTACCCAGGTTACTGAGGGGCGAACTCAGCCCGATCAGGCCGGCGATTTAGGCGCCTCCGGCACCCTGAGCAGCAGCAGGCCCGAGATCGCACAACTGATCAGCATGGTGGTCAATCCTGCTGAAAAGCTTCCCGTCCGATTAGCCAGGTAGCCGAACGCGTACGGCCCGGCAAAACCCGCAATGCTGCCCACCGCGTTGATAAAGCCCACCGCCGTCGCCGCCTCAGTTTTGCAGAGGCTCTCGGTGACCAGCGCCCAGAAAGTCGGAAGAAACGCTTGGATGACAACCAGCATGCTGAAAAGAGCAATGATCAGCCCAATCGATCGTGGCATCGCCAGAAGAGCCAGCAGCGGAATCGTCCCGAGAAGCACCGGAATGGCAGAGTGCAAGCGCCGTTCACGGTGTCTGTCGGAATGCCAGCCATTGAATACCATCGCGGCCAGGCATACCACGTACGGAATCGCTCCCAGCCAGCCGATGCGCGCATCGGAAATCCCAGTCCAGCGTTTCAGAATGGTGGGAAACCAGAACGCAAGCGAGTAGAAGACGAAGTACTCGGTGAACGCAGCCGCTGCCAGCAACTGAACTCGACCGGAGCGCAGCGCCTGCCATGAACTGACCCTTCGCACTTCGGCCTTCTCCGCTTCGAGCGCCTTCACGATCCATTCACGCTGCGCCACGGGGAGCCAGCGGGCTTCCGCAGGCCAATCCGTCAGGTAGAAGTATGCGACCATGCCCAACACCACCGCTGGCATGCCCTCCAGCGCAAAGAGCCAGCGCCAGCCCTGCATCCCCAGCCAGTGGTGCCCGAGGATCCAGCCCGCAAGCGGCGAACCCAGAATGAACGACAACGGGATCGCCGCCATAAAGTTTGCCGTCGCTTTGGCGCGGTCCTGGCAGGTGAACCAATGGCTCAGGTAAACCATCACACCGGGAAAAAAGCCGGCTTCCGCCGCACCCAGCACCAACCGCGCCGCATAGAGCTGATTGGCGGTATGCACGAGTCCGGTCAAGACGGTCAGCGATCCCCACACCATCATGATCACAGCAACGCAGCGGCGGGCGCTCCAGTGCTCCACCATCAGCGCGCCGGGAATCTGCAAGGCGACATATCCGACGAAAAAAATGCCGGCGCTCAGCCCGATCACCCGGTCGTTGAAGCCCAGGTCGCGAGACATTTCCAGCGCCGCGTAGGCCACACTGGTGCGGTCGAGATAATTGGCGACGTAAAGAACGAACAAGAAGGGAAGCAGCCGCACCGCGATCTGGCGGCGGGTGTGGATTGCAACCTCATCGGTCCCTGCAACGGTCCCTGCACGGGCTGCCGGCATCTGAGACGCCTCTCCAAGTCGAGACGGAGCCGTCAGTATACCGGAGGCGGTCGGATTCGCTAGCGGCTAAGCGGACGCCAGCGGAAGCAATCGGTGAGGTGATCATTCACCATGCCCACGGCCTGCATGAAGGCGTAACAGATCGTGGTTCCGACGAAAGTGAAACCGCACTTCCTCAGATCTTTGCTCATGGCATCCGATTCCGGCGTGAACGCCGGCACCTGCCTCAACGAGCGCCGCGAATTCTGCTTCGGTTCCCCGCCGACAAACTGCCAGATATAGCGGTCAAAGCTGCCGAATTCTTTCTGCACGCTGAGAAACGCCTGCGCATTCTTGATCGCCGAGGCGATCTTCAGCCGATTGCGCACGATGCCGGGATCACGTAGCAAAGCCTGCACCTTGCGGCGATCATAAGCAGCGATCTTTGCGGGATGGAAGCCATCGAAAGCGGCGCGATAGTTCTCCCGCTTCTTGAGAATCGTGTCCCAGCTCAGCCCGGCTTGCGCGCCTTCGAGAATGAGAAACTCGAAAAGCGTGCGGTCGTCGTGCGTGGGAACGCCCCATTCTTCATCGTGATAACGAATGGAGAGTTCGTTCCTCGCCCAGGAGCAGCGGATGACAGAGCTGGGACTGTGGGCTTTCTTCATGACGCGGGAGGACGGGCGGGGACGCCCATCCTCCACAATTCTAGATTACTGCAACGATTTTGGGTCGGAGCGGTTCTTCGGGCTCTTCTTGTCCAACAGTGCCACCAGTTCCCGGGCGCAGGCTGGTGTCTTTACCTTGCCTCGACGAATGATGTCCCGCGCGCTCAGTTCCTGCCCATAGAGCTTTTGGTTGGCACTGCCATCGGATCGCAGGGTCGAGCCTTCGAGTGAAATGCCGGCAAACAGTCCTTTGTTCCTTGAATAGGAAAGGATTTCGGCGTTCATCACGATGTCAGTGGCACCCTCAGCGGTGCGGCCTTTTGGCCCGGCGGCAGCCGAGGCGTCGGCACCAAGCTTGACTTTACTGCTCAACAGCGAGCGCGCGCCCTTGGGATTCATTACCAGCAGCACAAAGTCGGTGGCCTGCCCGCCAATCTGGAAACCGATGCTGGCGCCTTCAAGGGCGTACAACGCAGGTGGCCCCCAGGGGCCGTTGTAGTTGACCCCACCGCGGCAAATCATCACCCCGCGGCCGTAGCTGGCGCCGACCCCGAACGCCGCCTTCTTCACCGAGGGCAGCACAATGATGCACTCGGCTTTGTCCAGCAGGTCCTGCGGAATGTCATCCGGGATATTCAGAATTTCCTTGAGTACTTCACCCGATTGTTCCACTCGATCTTCTTCCGTGCCGTTGTCCGCGGCGAAGGCCGGCACAAGCATGGCACACACCAGAAGCACTGCCAGAAGCGTTTTCATGGAGTCTCCTTGAAATGTTGTTGTAGAGCTATTCTACCCTGCGTGGAGAGCAAGCGATATTCCATGACCAAACGGGTGCTCCTTTTGTAACTTGGCACTGGCCTAGGCCTCTCCTAGAGTCAGAGCAGTCAGGCGGAGTGGACTTTCGGCCCCTGACGTGCATCTTGGGTTCCGGGCTACTATGCGGTGAGGGTTTACCGGGCCAGGCCCTATCGGACGTGGAATGAAGTACACGAAGTTGTATTTTTTTCTCGTAGTCTTGTCGCTGGCAGCCGCTCCTCTAGCGGCGCTGGCGCAGGTCAGCTACCTCGCGCCCGATCATTCTCTGGTTTCGCCGGGGCCCGCTACCGGCGTAGACTCCGCTGCCTCTGATCAATCTATACTGACCATCAAGAAACGGGTCAACGAAGTTAATCTGCTTTTCATCGCCACCGACAAGCACGGCAAGTTCGTCCGCAACCTGAACGAGAAGGACTTTTCCATTCTCGACGACCACAAGCCGCCTCAAGCGATCGTGAACTTCCGGCGTGAGACCGATCTGCCCCTGCGGCTAGGGCTCCTGATTGATACCAGCGGTTCGGTGCGCACTCGCTTCGCGTTCGAGCAGGAAGCTGCCGTCAGTTTTCTGCAACAAACTCTGCGGCGCAATTTTGACCGGGCCTTTGTAATGGGCTTCAGCACACACAGCTTGGTCACGCAGGATTTCACCGATGATTCTGCGCTGCTGGCCGCCGGAGTTCAGCGTTTGCAGAATGGCGGCGGCACCGCGCTATACGATGCCATCTATCACGCTTGCCAGACCAAGCTTGCCAAGGAGCAGGAAAGCCGTCCTCTCCGGCGGGCTATCATCGTGGTCAGTGACGGAGAAGACAACCAGAGTGAAGTCAGTGCTATGCAGGCTATTGAAATGGCGGAGCGCGCCGAGGTCATCATTTATGCCATCTCCACCGACGACAGCGGCCTGATTCTTCGCGGTGACACGGCCTTGCAGCAGCTGGCTGACTGGACCGGGGGCCGGGCGTTCTTCCCCTACAAAACCAAGGACGTCAAGAACTCATTCGCCGCCATCGAGGATGAACTGCGCAGCCAGTACGCTATCTCTTATCATCCCGCTGACTTCGAGGCCGACGGACGCTACCGCCCCATCGAGATTACTTCATTCAAGAAGGACACGCAGGTCCGGGCCCGCAAAGGCTACTATGCGCCCCGACAGTAGGCCGGAAGGCCCAGACCCAACGCCCTTCTCCGGCCCCTTTTTCCCCGGATTGTGGGCAAGTGGCAGTGCTACAATTTCATGGGGAGTTTGTGTGCAAGGCCGGACGGGCCGAGCGTTCCCAGTAGCAGGTGTACGAATGCAGCGTCGAGTTTGGCTGGTTGCGACTACGATTTGTCTTGCGGTGGGCTCGTGTCTAGCTATGCAGTGGGAGCCGGTTGATCCAGCGCCAGCAGCTGCTTCGCGTCGACCGGCCCGAGTTGCGCCGCCAGTGCGCGCCGTTGTTCCGTCTCAACCAGCGCCTACCATGCCGCTTCGGCCGGAGCAAATGCCAGCGACGCCTCCGCAGGTCAGTTTCCGCGGCGGGCGGTTGACCATCAGCGCGCAGAATTGCACTCTGGGGGACATCCTGCGGGCAGTGCGCAATCAGACCGGCGCCGCAGTAGAGGTTCCTGCTAACGCCACCGAGCGCGTGGCCGGCAATTTTGGCCCCGGCCCGGCGCGGGACGTCTTGTCCGCTCTGCTGAACGGATCTCATTTCAACTATGTTTTGCTGGGGTCGGCTACTAATCCCGACGCGCTTGAGCATGTGATCCTTACGCTCAAGTCCGGCACCACTGAACAGGCTGCGCCCGCGACCGAAACTGCCTCCGCCATTCCTCCCGGGCCGGCGGACAACCCCGAGATGGCGGCCGAGGACCAGGGCGATCAGGCGCCGGAAGAAAACAACCTGTTTGCCGAAGACCCGGCAACTCCGGCCGAGGACCAGGCCCAAAATCCTTTCGGGCAGCAGCCCGCGGCCAACACCCGGACTCCGGAACAGATGTTGCAGGATATGCAGCAGCATCAGCAGGAGATTCAACAACAGATTCAACAACGCCAGCAGCAGTTGGGAATTAACCCAGGCTTGCAAATTCCACGCGGACTGCCCGCGCCCGGCGGCATCCAACCAGCCCAGCCGCAGTAATGGCGGCTCGGCCGGCGATAAACCCCATGGGTCGGATCGCCCTGCCGGTTGCCAGGCGCCCTTCTCACACGCAATGGATGTTCTAGGTCCTTTGATCAGCGCCGGGCCGAGGCTCGCTCATTTAGTCAGCGCAGAATATTCAGAGGAAGAGAATCTCAATGTCCGCCAGCGTGAGCCGCGCGGGTCTGACCCGCAGCCACCAACGGGGCCTCTTTGGCACGCGCGAAGCGTCGAGGAGCGAGAGCGTGCAGAATACCAATGATGGCGGCATAAGCCGCCAGAATTCCAGTTGCTACCACCAAGAGCACTGTGAAAAAGAGCACAAAAGCACTTAGCAAGCCACCCAAGTTCAGCCCACTTTCCTATGAATGAATTGCCGCAGCCGCAATTCCGACTCTCCGGCCGGTTTCCCGCCGGCAGCGCGCCTTCTCAATCTACCCGCGTTGACGCTGGCTGCTGTTAGCAAATAAGATACGTGAGTAGAGTTGCGCACCCTCACTTTCCACCATTTCTGCTGACTCGTCCACGTTACGGAAGGGCATTAGTCTCGGGCTTATGGCAATCACGAAGATTTCGGTGCGCGGGGCGCGCCAGCACAATCTAAAGAACATCGACGTTGACATCCCCCGCAATGCCCTGACGGTAATCACCGGTTTGAGCGGCTCAGGCAAGTCCTCGCTCGCTTTCGACACCATCTACGCCGAGGGCCAGCGCCGTTACGTGGAGACGCTTTCCGCCTACGCGCGCCAGTTTCTGGACCAGATGGAGCGTCCCGACGTGGATGCCATCGACGGCCTCAGCCCGTCGATCTCAATTGAACAGAAAACCACCAGCCGCAGCCCGCGCTCTACCGTCGGGACGATCACCGAGATCTACGACTACCTTCGCCTTCTTTTTGCCTCCATCGGATCGCCGCATTGCCCCAAATGCGGTCGCGCCATCGCCCGGCAGTCGGCGGAGCAGATTGTGCAGCGGGTCATGGCGCTGACGCCCGAGGACAGGATCATGGTTCTTGCGCCCATCGTGCGCGGCCGCAAAGGCGAATTCAAAAAGGAAATGGAGAAACTGGTCCAGCACGGTTTTACCCGGGCCCGCATCGATGGCGAATTGGTCAATCTGGACGACGACATTCCACTCGACAAGCGCAAGAACCATACCATTGAAGTCGTGGTAGACCGGCTGTTGGTGAAGCCGGGAATTGAACATCGCCTGGAGCTTTCTGTAGGCTTGGCCATGAAACTGGCTGGCGGGTTGGTGCAGCTCGCAGTGGTCGGTGGAGATGAGCAGCTTTATTCGGAGAAGCTGGCCTGTCCGGATTGCGGCGTCAGCGTGCCGCAACTCGAACCGCGGTCGTTCTCATTCAATAGCGCCTACGGTGCTTGCCCCGAATGTCACGGACTCGGCAGCCGCTACGACTTCGATCCCGGCAAGGTCATCACCGATTGGTCCAAGCCTTTGCTCGATGGCGGGCTGGGCCCGGGTTCAGCCTCACACAATCTGGTTCACATGTTGCAGATCACCGCTGCGGCCCACGGCTTCGACCTGAGCATGCCCTTCGAGAGATTTCCCGAGAAGATCCAGAGCCTGCTGCTCAACGGAGAGGCGGGCAAGAGCGGCAAGACTGGATTCGTAGGCATTCTGGCCTATCTAAAGCGCGCTCTCGAGGAATCGAGTTCCGACGGTTATCGCGATTTCCTGCTCGACTACATGTCGGCCACGGAATGTCCCTTCTGCAAGGGCCAGAGGCTGCGTCCGGAAAGCTTGGCGGTCAAGGTCAACGGCATGTCCATTGCGGAATTCACTGGACTGCCGGTTTCCCGTGCACTGGAAGCCGCCAGAAGAATCAAGCTCACGGGAAGGGAAGCGCTCATCGCCAGCCGAATCGTGCATGAGATCGTCGAGCGATTGCAATTCCTGGACGCCGTTGGGCTGGGTTACATTTCGCTCGACCGTTCGGCAGCGACGCTTTCCGGCGGTGAGGGCCAGCGCATTCGCCTCGCCACGCAGATCGGATCGAAGCTGCGCGGCGTTCTTTACGTTCTCGACGAGCCCTCCATCGGCCTTCACCACCGCGACAACGACCGCTTGCTGCACGCATTGGAAGAACTGCGCGACCTCGGCAATACTGTCTTAGTTGTCGAGCATGACGAAGAAACCATCAACCGCGCCGACTACGTGATCGACCTCGGCCCCGGGGCCGGACGGCATGGCGGCCAGCTGGTAGCCCACGGCACTCCGCAAGAAATCATGAATGTGCCCGCGTCGCTCACTGGGGCTTACATTTCGGGGCGAACGCACATCGAAATGAAGGCGCAACGCCGCCGCACGAATGGCGCTGGCATCACCATTCTGGGAGCCCGGCAAAACAATCTTAAGAATCTCGATGTGACGTTTCCCCTGGGCGTGATGACGGTAGTGACCGGCGTATCCGGTTCAGGCAAATCAACGTTGGTAAATGACATTCTGTATCGCGCGCTGGCCAAGGCTCTGTATCGCTCGCGTGAAGAGCCGGGGACGCATAAGGCCATCACCGGCGCAGAGAACGTTGACAAAGTCATCCGCATCGATCAATCCCCCATCGGGCGCACGCCGCGCTCGAATCCAGCCACCTACACCGGAGTGTTTGCCCAGATTCGCGATCTCTATGCCATGCTGCCCGAGTCGCGCGAACGCGGATACAAGCCGGGCCGGTTCTCTTTCAACGTATGCGGGGGCCGTTGCGAAGCTTGCCAGGGCGAAGGCCAGCGCCGCATCGAAATGAATTTTCTCCCCGATGTGTATGTGCTGTGCGAAGTCTGCGGTGGCAAGCGTTACAACCACGAGACGCTGGCCGTGAAATACAAGGGATGCTCAATCGCCGATCTACTCGAGAGTCCGGTTGCCGACGCTTTGCCGATTCTCGAAAATATCCCGCAGGTGAAGCAGAAACTGCAAACCCTGGTGGATGTCGGCCTGGGATACATTCACCTCGGGCAATCGGCCGTGACGCTCTCCGGCGGCGAAGCTCAGCGCATAAAGCTGGCGCGAGAGTTAAGCAAGCGCCAAACCGGAAAGACGCTCTATCTGCTCGACGAGCCAACCACCGGACTGCACTTCGACGACGTGAGAAAACTGCTCGACGTGTTGCACCGCCTCACCGATCTCGGCAACACCATCATCATCATCGAACACAATCTGGATGTGATCCGGAACGCCGATTGGATCATCGACCTTGGCCCCGAGGGCGGCGAGGACGGCGGTCGAGTCGTGGCCCAGGGTCCCCCCGAGCAAGTGGCAAGAAACAAGAAGTCGTACACCGGCCAGGCGCTGGCACAGTACTTCGGCAGGAACGCCGAGAAGAGTCTTTCGACGGCGTGATCTACGCGGAAGTCCCGAGTCTTTCTCTGCGATCTCCGCAGCATTTCTCGGCGACCTCTTGATGAAGGCTTTTGGTCGCTCCCTGCACTACCTCTTCTTTTCGTGTAAATTCGAGATATTCCATCCCGTGTCTTCTTTCCAAAATCCGTGGCCTGATCCAGGCGCTCCCTCGTTTCCGGAATCGCCAGTTCCGGCCACACCCGCACCGTCCGAGAATCCCGTCTGGAGTGGTTGGGACCTGCTCCAGATCGCCCTGCTCACAGTCGTTTCCATCGTCATTTTTCTACTGCTGTCAGCCGTCGTGGTTCAACGCCTTCTTTATCCGCATACCGCATTCGTTGAGGTCGCACAGTTCCCGCTGGTCACGGTCGCGGCGCAGTTGCTCGCTTATCTTCTGGTTCTGGGCTTCATGGTGGCTCTGGTCAAGCGCGTTCCCGGCCAAGATTTCTGGCGCGAACTACGTTGGCGATGGCCCCGGAACTGGCCGGTGTACCTGGTGGTTGGGTTTATGTTGTCGGTGACGCTTCAGGCTTTCGCCCATCTGCTACCCATGCCTAAAGAGCTGCCCATGGACCGCTTCTTCCGCACCGCGCAGGAGGCCTGGACGCTGTCGCTCTTCGGCACGGCCGTAGCTCCTCTGATGGAGGAATTGTTTTTTCGGGGTTTTCTCTATCCGGTGCTGGTACGCCGCCTGGGAACCGCGGCAGCCATCGTCCTCACCGCCGCCAGTTTTGGCCTCATCCACGCCCCGCAATTAGGACATGCGTGGGGGCCGGTACTGGTGGTCTTTCTCGTCGGATTGACACTGACCATCACTCGCGCCGTAACTAAGTCCGTCGCACCAGGCTTTCTGATTCACGTCGCCTACAACACCACGCTTTCGGTGGCGCTCTTTGTCGGCACCGACGGCTTTCGACACCTGGAGCGGTTGACCCAATAGTGCAAGCCCGCGACTAGCCACTAGCCGCCACCCGCTGTTATCTTAAGAATTCATGCCTTCCGCCCGCCAGGAACTGCTACGCCTGTTAGCCAAGAAGTCGTTTCGTCTGGGGGAGTTCAAGCTCTCGTCCGGCGGCACCAGCGACTACTACGTGGACTGCCGTACCACTACGCTCGACGCACGCGGCGCACGGCTGACAGGTAAGGTGTTTCTGCAAGAAATAACGAAGCAGAGATGGAAGCCGCGAGCCATCGGCGGACTGACCATGGGCGCCGATCCGATTGTCGTGTCCGTTGCCGTGGCCAGTGGAAAGATTAACGGCTTTCTGGTGAGGAAAGGCGAGAAGCAGCACGGAACCGGCCAGCGGATCGAAGGCTTTCGCGAACCTGGCGCGCGTGTCGTGATCGTCGACGACGTTTGCACCACCGGAGCTTCCACGGTTCAGGCGATTGAAGCGGCGCGCGAGTTCGGATTCAAAGTCATCGGAGTGATGTGCCTGGTGGAACGCGAAGAAGCCAACGGCCGTCCAAACGTGGAGCAGGCTGCGTCGCCGGCGCCGTTCGTGGCTATCTTCACTGCGAATGATGTAAGAAAAGTTCACAAGCCCGTTAAGGTGCGTCGAACCACCAGAGGCGTGGCTTCTTCTCCAACTTTCGCTGTGGCCGCAATATGCGAAGTGTGCGGTCGGCAAGCCGTGACCAACATGCCGAGGAATCGCTGCGCCGCGCACAGGATGTAGCGGCCAAGACCAAAGATCAACGACCAACGACCGAAACATGATTCAAACCCTCGAATGGACCGAATCCGGCGTACGCTTCATCGATCAGACGAAGCTGCCCATGGAAGAGACCTACGTCACCTGCCGGACCTGTGATCAAGTTGCCGACGTGATCCGCAACATGGTGGTGCGCGGCGCGCCCGCGATTGGCGTGGCTGCCGCCATGGGCATCGCGCTGGGAGTCCAGCACTCGAAAGCGAAAACCGTTGGCGAGTTGAAGCCGGAGTTCGAGCGTTGCTGCGAAGTCATCGGGCAGACTCGGCCCACAGCCGTCAATCTCTTTTGGGCTATTCGCCGAATGCGCGAGAAGTTCGAAGCCCTCAGAGTTCGTCCGCTGCCAGAAATCAAAAAGGCCATCATCGAAGAAGCCCAACGCATGCACGCCGAGGACATTGCCGCCAACCAGGCCATGGGGCGCTTTGGCGCCATGCTCATGCCCCCCAGCGGCGGCGTGCTCACCCATTGCAACGCCGGAGCGCTTGCCACCTGCGGCTATGGAACCGCGCTGGGCGTGATTCGCGCTGCCGTCGAGCAAGGCAAGAAGATCCACGTCTACGCCGACGAGACCAGGCCGTTCCTACAAGGCTCTCGCTTGACCGCCTGGGAGCTGATGAAAGACGGAATCCCAACCACGGTGATCTCCGACAACATGGCTGGGGCCATGATGAAGCAGGGAAAGATCGCTGCGATTGTCGTGGGCGCCGACCGCATTGCCGCCAACGGCGACGTCGCCAACAAGATCGGGACCTATACCGTCGCAGTGCTGGCCAAAGAACATGACATCCCGTTCTACGTGGCAGCGCCATTCTCAACAATAGACATGGAAATGCCCGACGGAAGCAAGATTCCCATCGAGCAGCGCAACACCAAAGAAGTCACCCACATCGCTGGCAAGCAGATGGTGCCCGACGGAGTCGCGGTGGAAAATCCCGCATTCGACGTCACTCCGGCCAAGTACGTGACCGCCATCGTGACCGAGCGCGGCATCGCCCGAGCGCCTTACGGAGAGACGTTGGCGAGATTGGCGGGGCAGGCGGCAATGAGTGGCTAGCATTCAGCACTCAGCAATCAGCATTCAGTCAGGCTGGGCTCGTGCTGATCCTAAAAGGGCTGAATGCTGATTGCTGAATGCTGAATGCTGAGCGCAAGATTTGTTCTCCCAATCCCAACTCGCTTTCGACAGCGGCGGCAAAAGCATTCGCCTGGATTGTTTCTTGCCTTCGGCCAACGGGCAGCGCTTTCCCGCGATCATCGGACTGCATGGTTCCGGCGGCGGCCATGCCAGCATGGCCGAACCCGCCAGCCTTCTGGCCGCTCAAGGTTATGCCGTGTACGTGCTGCATTATTTCGAGCGCACTGAAACCGCCCAGATCGACAGCCTGCAAACCGTCTTCCGCCATTTCCCCGCCTGGATGAAAACTCTTTGGGATGCAGTCAGCTTCGTGGCCCGTCAGCCGTCGGTCGATCCCGAGCGCATCGGCCTGCTTGGGTTTTCTCTCGGAGCCTATCTCGCCCTCTCAGCCGCCGCCATCGATTCCCGCGTCAAGATTGTGGTGGACTACTTCGGCGGTTTTCCTAAAGAGATGAAGCTGTTCATGCGCCGTTTCTGCCCGGTGCTAATCCTGCACGGTGAGCAGGATGCAACCGTGCCCGTCGCCGAAGCCTATCATCTACAGCAAATGCTGGAGAAGAAGCAGATTCCGTACGAAATGAAGATCTACCCCGGCGTGGGCCACGGCTTCAGCGGGGAAATCTGGCGAGATTCCGGCCTGCGCACGCTGGCGTTTCTGAATCAACATCTGGCTGCGTGATGTTCCTCTGTGGCCTCTGTGCCCCCTGTGGTGAAGGTTTTGCTTTTGGCGCACGGAACTTCTCGGCCGGATTCTACGTAAAATAAGTCAGAGACATAACGAGGTCAACCATGGCTGCCTTCTTTCTGTGGTGCATCCTATTCTTGATCTGCTGGCCGCTGGCCATGCTCGCGCTGATCCTGTATCCGCTGGTGTGGCTATTCTTGTTGCCATTCCGACTGGTCGGGATTGCGGTCGAGGGAGCTTTGAAGGTGGTGTGGGCAGTGGTAACGCTGCCCGCGCGACTGCTGACCGTACCGTTTAGGGTGTGACTTCAGATCTACCTAAGGGGTGATTTGCTTCGGCACGACGACAGTATCGCTGCGGCTGAAAACGAACCTTAAAGCCCATTCGCTCGCGACGTACTGTCCCTGGGCTTGTACCGGAGTAAACTTCCAGCCTTGAGCGGCCTCCAGGGCGAGGCGTGCGAAATACTTGCTGGGGCCATGCGAGTCCAGCTTGGCGGACACCACGTTGCCGGAGGCGTCCACCTGGACTCGTACTCGCACTCTCACTTTACCTTCGATGGTATTGCGCGCGCTCCGGGACACCTCGGGCATGACGGCATGAACCACACCCAGCACCTTAGGCCCGGTTGCAGTGCTGCCATTGAGATCAGGCGCTGCTTCACTCTTTGGCGCGGTTCCGGAGGGCACAGTCGCAGCCATAGGCGCAGCGGCGGTCGAGGCCGTTGGTTCCCTAGTTTCCCCGGCCTGGTTTCCTGCCGGTGCCCCTGGACTTGGCTTCGGTAACACTGACTGAATGGCACCCCCGGACTGCCCTTGGCTCGACCCTACCTGTGCCGGCCGATCCGGCGGATTGGATGTCCTCTTCGTCCAACTGGACTTCCATAACAGCGCCACCAAACCTGCCGCGACCGCCGCCATCAGCCACCTGGCTAGAAATTGTCTCTTGTGAGCCGCGGGTGCCAACGTTTCCCTTACCCGAGTCGCAGCCGGCACAGGCTTGAGCTGTGCCGCAACGTCAGCAATCGTGCATCGCTGCAGAGGGTCTGATTGCAGACATTGTTTTGCGACACCCAAGAATGGTTCTGGCATTCCGTCGGGCAGGACCACGGCGCCCGGTCGTGCCGGATCCGCAGCAGGCAGCCGCTGTGTGAGCACCTCGACCAGCGTCATTCCGAGCGACCAGACATCGGACGCGGTTGAAATTGATCCTTGGGCTACTTCCGGCGCCGCATAGCGGGACACTCCACGCTCACACTTGGCCGCCTCTTGCAAAGCGCAAAGGCTGTCACTCGACATCTTCACGCAATCCGCGACCGCCACGATGTTGGAGGGACTTACGTTTCCATGGATAAAACCCTGGCTGTGAACGTATGCCAGAGTCTCCAGCACCGGGAGGAGCATGTCCTGCGTCTCCTGCGGGGTCAGCGACCGCTCGGGAAGAATCTGTGCCAGATCCTCGTCCGCGCACTCCATCACGAGGTAGAGCAGCTCGGTGGCATCCAGTTTCGACTCGCCCATGGTGAAGATGCGGATCAGCCCGGGGGAGGGCAATTTCGTCGCCAGCCTCCATCGAAAAAGCTGGGCATCAGCTGTGTTCGGATCAACCAAAACGAGCTTGATCACAGCCCTTTGCGCCACGCCCTGACCGTACTGTGTCAGGAACACAGCGCTGCGGTCGGAGCCTCCCAGGAAGCGTTGCAATGGAAATACTCCATCGACAACCCGGCCTTCCCACTGTTTCCAGATGTCCCTCATGCCCGCCCTGATTTGTTGTGGCATGCTCACCGCGCCATTGTATGCGCTTGAACGCGAATTGGTCTCCTGCGGATAGTGCAACCGGGGCGAGCTGGACATGGCGTTTCCGGTAGTGTGGCCTGCGTGCCTGCCCGAGCCAAGGTAACAGAAGCGGGGGGCCAGAATCGAGGATCGACACCCTGTGCGGGCTAATTGGCCAGTGCTGGTTACGCGTCTGGTGTGGCTGTTCCTGTTGCCCTTCCGGTTGGTCGGGATTGCGGTCGAGGGAGCTTTGAAGCTCGTCTGGGCGGTAGTAACTCTGCCTGCAAGGCTCTTGGTGGCTGCCGTTCCGGGCGTGATCCTCGCGAAGGAGGCCAGGGTCGGATTCAGATCCACTTCCTGCTTCTCATGAACTTGTAGATCCTTAGCACAGGAACCCCGTACCAGTATGTCTTCCGGGCGAAGTTAGCATTGAGCCTTCCCGCCCATGTGTCCGCCAAGTCTTCCTTTTCGGTATGTTCGGGACGAATCGTGTGATGAATGTGATGTCCAAGTTCGTGAAAGAGCACGTGCCCGAAGACCAGGTCCCTCAAAAACGAGGTGTCACGAAGAAGGAAGGGCCCTGCCTTCAAGCCAGCAACGATTTTATCCACTCGGAGTTCGATGTAAGGCAAGGAGTTACGGGAGCTTGGGTGATAACGACCGAACACACGTGACTTGTCGAACTTACGTCCACGTGACCAGACCCGTCCTAGGCGGTCCCTTCGAGACAGGGCGACCTCATTCGTCAAGACGACGCAGTCCAAACCTTGAAGGTACTTATCGGGAACTGTGGATAGAAGTTTGCGGACTATCATCGAGGCGTTAACCGGAGGCGTGTAGTTTCGGTACGCTTCGTTGATCTTGATTTCGTTCTCGGAGGGCATGGTCGGTCTGCGTATAACGATTTAGATCACTTCTGTCCGCCTCGCCTCGCCGCACAAGCCGACTTCGAAAAGCAGTTTCTACTCCACACCCTTCGCCGGCACTGCCAGCCCCAACTCCTTCATCACCATCTGCAAATCTTTCCAGGTTTCTTTTTTCTGGCGCGGATCGCGCAACAAGAACGCCGGGTGATAAGTGACTGCCAACTTCGTGCCACGGAAGTCATACCAATGGCCGCGGAACTCGGACATGGGCGCATTGATCGCCAGTAGCGTCTTAGCGGCCACCGCTCCCAGTGCGACGATGGCTTTGGGTCCAATCGCCGCGATCTGCCGCATCAGAAATGGCGAGCAGGTTTCGCACTCATCGCGCTCCGGCGTGCGGTTTCCCGGCGGCCGGCACTTGATGATGTTGGCGATGTACACATCTTCGCGCCTGATCCCCATCGCTTTGATCATGTTGTTGAGCAGTTGTCCGGCGCGCCCGACGAACGGTTCGCCTTGTTGATCTTCGTCCGCGCCCGGCGCTTCTCCGATGAACATTAACTCAGCCCGCGGATTGCCCACGCCGAAGACGATCTGCTTTCGTCCCTGTTTGTGGAGAGGACAGCGGGTGCAGTCGCCCAGATCCTCGCGGATCATTCGCAGTGCTGCGGCCGGATCGCCGGCTCCAGCCTCAGGTTTGGGTACAACAAATAGTTCGTCTTCGTCCACGGCAACAGCAGCTTTGCTCCTGGGAGTCATTTCATCTCGTAATTCTGGCCAGAGTTCTTGAACAGAGTTGGCCGTTGCTTCAGCGATTGGCCGCTGATAAAAGTCGTAAATCCCCAGTTCCCGGTAGTAACGGACACGTTCGGTGAGAGCGCGTTTGAGCTGGGGATCAAGCGTTCGTGGCATGCGTGAACGAGAGTATCAGGAAAAGGACTGGAAAAGCAGGCCTAGCGAACGTAAGAGAGATAAGCGGCATAAAAGAGAATCGTCGCTATGGTGACTATGACAACACCGGCAGAGCGCAATCCCCAAAAAGGCAGCTTGTATGGATGCCAACTGTCCTGCTTCCAGCTGTTATGGAGTCGGTCAAAGCTCGTCCTGACGTAACCGGGCCGGACAATCATGGTCAATCCAAAAGCGAAGAAAGCAGCGCCCATGAAGAGCAATCCAGGGGTGTCGCTGGAATTCATGTTTGTCATGGTGGAACCGTGCAGCTCCAGAAAACTCAGTTCTTCAATGCCGGCTTCCGTTCACGCAGCCTCACCACCTGATCAAGCACCCGCTGCGCCACTTCCCACTTGGTAGTCTCGGGCACTTCAACCACGACGTGCTGCGTGATGATGGTCACCGCATTGCGATCTGAGTCGAAGCCGACGCCCTCGCGCGAAACATCGTTCACCACGATCGCGTCGAGTGACTTCGAGCCAAGCTTCTTGCGGGCGTTTTCCAGAGCGTTCTGGGTCTCGGCGGCAAAGCCCACGACGATCTGCGACTGCTTGTGGCGTGCCACTTCGCTCAGGATGTCGGCCGTTGGCTCAAGTTCGAGAGCCATGGGTCCGGTGCGCTTTATCTTCTGGGACGCCGCGGCCTTCGGCCGATAGTCAGCAACTGCGGCGGTCTTAATCACGATTGTCGCGTCGGGCAATAGCCTCAACACCGCCTGGCGCATCTCTTCGGCAGATTCCACTTGTGTGACCTCTGCTGCTCCCGGTGGCGTCAGTGCCGTGGGCCCACTCACCAGCAGCACGCGTGCTCCACGCCGCAGCGCAGCCTCTGCCAGAGCATATCCCATGCGTCCGCTGGATCGATTAGTCAGATAGCGCACCGGATCAATCTTCTCTCGCGTCGGCCCAGCGGTGATCAGCACTGTCTCACCCGCCAGTTCCTGCGAAGCACCCAGCGCTTCCAGAGTTGCGGCGACAATCAATTCGTTTTCTGCCAGGCGCCCCGGCCCGGTCATGCCGCACGCCAGATATCCTTCACTAGGTTCGACCACCCGCACGCCGCGCTTCTTGAGGATCGCCAGATTCGCCTGTGTTGCAGGATGGCTCCACATGTTCACATTCATGGCGGGAGCAACGACCACGGGAGCGACAGTGGCGAGATAAAGCGTGGAAAGAAAGTCGGAAGAAATGCCCTGCGCGAACCGGGCCAGTACGTCAGCCGTCGCCGGAGCGACCAGCAGCGCATCTATCGACTGTGCTACTGCGATGTGTTCGACCGCGGAATCGATGTTCGGCTGCTCGTTACCCGCGGCAAACATGTCAGTGATAACTTTCTCGCCGGAAAGAGCCGCGAAGGTGAGAGGCCGCACAAACTCTTGCGCGGCGCGGGTCATGATGACTTGCACCCGGATGCCGCGTTCCTGCAGCAGGCGCACAATTTCCGCCGCTTTGTACGCTGCAATTCCGCCGCTGACGCCGAGTGCTACTTTCATGAGACAGCGTTCACTCCTGGCCCAGCACCTTGTCCAGGGTTTCGTTGGCAATCTCGGCCGCCGACTTCGGCGTCTCCGGAATCAGCCACTTGACCTTGCCGGCGCGGATTTCATCCTGCGCAATGCGGCAGGGTTTGCGGGAACTAGTGTCAATCACGGGCGGCGCGCCGCCTTGCAATTGTCTGGCTCTGCGAGCCGCCACCAGGATGTAACGATAGTTGCTGTCAAATCCTTCTATCAACTTCATGGTGTTCTCCCTTGTTGCTAACGTCCACCGGGGGTTGCGGTTGCCACAAACGAGGCCAAGATCGGCTGCAGGCGCCCGCGCACGTTGCCTAAACGGCAGTGCTCAGCTCTGGCCAGTAGATCTTTGTCGGCAACCGATAACTGCCTTCCTGAACTTTTCAACCGTTCTCCCAGAAGAACCGCTTTCAGCGTCTCGACCGATTCGTCTAGGCGGTCATTAACCAGAATATAGTCGTATTTCATATAATTCTCAATCTCACGGCTGGCCGTGGCCAACCGGTTCTGGATGACCTTTTCCGCATCCAGACTGCGAGTTCGTAGACGCGACTCCAATGTCTTGCGGTCGGGCGGCAGGATAAAGACGCTCACCGCATCCGGGAGTTTGCCTTTGATTTGCGCGGCTCCCTGCACGTCAATGTCGAGCAGCAGATCGTGCCCATTTTCCCTGGCCTTGGCCAGAACATCTTTGGCAGTTCCGTAATAATTGCCGAAAACCTCGGCATATTCCAGGAACTCATCCTTGCGAATCATTTCCTCGAATTGCTCACGTGTGATGAAGAAATACTCCCGCCCGTTCTGCTCGTTGCCACGCGGCGGCCGCGTCGTATAGGAAATGGAAAAATCCAGGCCGGGAACAATCTGGCGAACCTTCTCCACCAGCGTGGACTTGCCCGATCCCGATGGCGCCGAAATGATGTAGACCGTCGTCATTCGAGGTTCTGCACCTGCTCACGCGCTTTTTCGATATCGGCCTTCATGGATAGCCCAGACTCGGTGATCTTCAAGGCCTCACCCGCCAGCCCCGAGGTCTTCGAAAGCAGAGTGTTGGCTTCGCGGTTCATCTCCTGCAACAGGAAGTCCAGCTTCTTGCCCACTTCGCCGCCTTCATCGAGCAAACCCAGAAAATGCTTGACGTGCGAATTCAGGCGGACCAGTTCCTCCTGAATATCGCTGCGGTCCACCAGCAGTGCCGCTTCCTGCAAAATCCGCTCCGGTTCCATTTGGGACCCGATCAACTCCTGCAAGCGGGTTTTCAACTTGTCGGCATAGGTCCGTAAAGTCGCTTGGCGATGTTTCTCAACTTCTTCCCGGGCGCGTTGCACGCCGGCCATACGCTGACGCAGTTCGCGCTCGGTGCCGTGTCCTTCTTCCTCCCGCATTTCATTCAAGGCAGCGAGGGCTTCCTCCATTTTCGCGAGCACCACCGGCTCCACTTCACCATCGGCCGGCAGGACCGCTGACTCCAGCGCACCCGGGATGCGTAAAACAACATTGAGGTCCGGGTCCGCTGCCAAGTTGAATTCCGCCGCCGCGGCGCGAAACGCCTGAATGTACCCTCCCACTAACTCCCGATTGAGCGAGAAGTTCTCGGTTGCACCCCGCTCCAGACTCAGAGTCAGCTCGATATGGCCACGCGCCAGCTTTTCCTTCAGGCGTCGTCGAAGTTTCATCTCCAGATCGTCGCTATCCGACGGCATGCGGAAGTGCAAATCCAGAAAACGATGATTCACCGATTTAAGCGAGAGAGTAAAACTGAGCTGGCCGTTGATTTGTCCTTTTACCTGCGCGAAGCCGGTCATAGAGCGGATGGACATCAGTCGTTGCCTACCGGAGCCGCGCTTTGCCGGGCCGGTTCCAGATCCACGAACTGCAGATCGTACAGGCGCCGGTAAGTGCCGAGCTTCTTCATCAGATCTTCGTGACTGCCAATATCCGCGATAGCTCCATGCTCCAACACCACGATCCGGTCTGCCCTTCGCACCGTGGACAAGCGATGAGCGATCACTACTACGGTACGCCCGCTCATGAGGTTGTGCAGGGCGGATTGCACCAGCGCCTCCGATTCGCTGTCCAGTGCAGAGGTGGCTTCGTCAAGAATCAGAATGGGGGCATTCTTCAACAGGGCGCGTGCAATGGCAAGGCGTTGTCGCTCACCACCAGAAAGCCTTACGCCGCGCTCACCGATCACGCTGTCATAGCCCGAAGGCAGCCCCAGAATAAACTCATGGGCCAAGGCAGCCTTGGCTGCCGCCTCAACCAGTTTCTGGGGAACGTCCGGCTGTCCATAGGCAATATTGTTGCGCACAGTATCGTTAAAAAGAACTGTGTCCTGGGAAACAACTCCAATCTGCGAACGCAGCGAAGCCAGCGTAGTGTCGCGGACATCGCGGCCGTCGATCAGTATGCGGCCGGAGCTAACGTCGAAAAAGCGGGGAATCAAATGGACCAGGGTTGTCTTGCCCGCGCCGCTCGAGCCCACGACCGCCAGAACTTCGCCGGCGTTGACTTCCAAATCGATGTCGCGCAAAATCTCCCGGTTCTCCTCGCCATTTCCGTCGTAGGAGAAGCACACGGCTTCAAAGCGAATGCTGCGGGAAAACGGAGGCAAGGGTTGCGCGCCGGGCTTTTCACGAATTTCGTCCTGCGAATCCATGAACTTAAAGATCTCGGACGAGGCGCCGAGGGCCTGCTGGAGATTGTTGTTGAAAAGAGCAAACTTGCGAACCGGGTTATACAGGCTGAACACCACGGCGATGAATGCGCCGAATGTTCCCAATGTAAATTCGTTATGAACGATCTTCTCGCGGCCCAACAGCAAGAGCAAAGCAATGGCGATAGCCCCGAAGATATCCATGAGGGGGGAACTGATGGCTGCTGCGGCCACCGAGCGCAGGTTGGCACGAAACAGCCGCCCCGCCGCTTTGCGAAAGCGCGCGATCTCCCAGGACTCCATACTGAAGGCCTTCACGATGCGGTTTCCGGTGATGGTCTCATGCAATATGTTCTGAATATCGGCCAGTTTGTCCTGACCGCCCCGAGTGGTATGGCGCACGCGGCGGCCGATTTTCGCCGCCGAAAAGATCACAAAGGGAATAAATAACAAGAGTACCCAAGCCAGTCCGTGCCCCAGAAACACCACCGCCACGGCGGTGAAAAGAAACGTAAAGAACTGTTGCAGAGATTCCGCCAGCACGCTCGACATGGCGTACTGCACCCGTTCAATGTCGTTGATGATGGTGGAAATCAGCGTCCCCGTCGTGTGTTTTTGAAAAAAGGCGGCTGAGCGCCGCAATATCGAGTTGTACAGATCATTTCGCAGATCGGTAATCATGCCGAAGCCGGCGTGGTTCACGAGGTAGGTGCCTGAGTAATCGCAGATACCTTTGAGGATGGTGGATGCCACCAGCGCGTAGGCCACGATCGTCCACGCGTTGTGGAGATGGGAAGGAACAAACTGTTGAAGGTAAACCGTTCGGGACGTGCCAGGAAAAGTAAAGAGCTGAATGTTGTCCGATCCGGAAGCCGGATTCCACACGCGATCGAGGATTGGTTTGACTAGGACTAACCGGAACGCCTCCAGGAAACCAACTCCAGCCAACAGCAAAATCCCAGGCACCAACTGCAGCAGATAGGGCAGCACGTAGCGGACCAGACGTGTCAGTTGCCGCATCGGGGGCTCCCCATGCGCAGCCAGGCGCGGCCTGCAGCGGATGGAATCGGCATGCGTAGCAAGGTCTTATTCTACTTCAGTCGCGGATCGTTCGTCGTTGGTCGTTGGCCAGCGACTCACCACCAACAGCGATTCATCACCCCGGACTGTCCCGGTGAACTACCTTCACCCGATATCCCGCCTTCCGCAGCCGTTTGCTGACATCTTCGGCAATCATCACCGAGCGGTGCTGGCCACCCGTACAGCCGAACGAGATGGTCAAATAGCTCTTGCCTTCGCGAATGTAGTGCGGCAGCAGATAGATGAGCAGCCCCGAAATCCGCTTGATAAACTCCCGCGTCTGGGGGAAGGAGCGAATGTACTTCGCAACCTTGGGGTCGCGCCCCGTCAGTGGTCGAAATTCCGGCACAAAATGCGGATTGGGCAAAAAACGCACGTCGAAGACCAGGTCCGCATCTTCCGGTACGCCATGCCGGAAGCCGAAGCTCACGCAGGAAACCAGAATATTCTTATCCGACTCGCGCTTTTGAAAACGCTCGGTGATGTGGGCGCGCAATTCGTGAACGTTGAACTTGGAAGTGTCAATGACCAAGTCAGCCAGCGCCCGAATCGCTCGCAAGTGCCGGCGTTCCGCAGCCAAAGATGCCTTGACCGGTGTATCCCTTCCCAACGGGTGCGGGCGGCGAGTCTCACTGAAACGACGCACTAGTATGGCGTCGGCTGCCTCCAGGAAAATCATCTTGGTCGGGAGCATGCGCTTGACCGACTTCACGATTTCCGGCAAGTCCTCGAGCTGCGCCCCTTCACGAACATCCACCACCAGCGCCGTGCTCTTGATTTCCGAAGACTGGCCCACCAACTCGGCGAAGCGTGGGATCAGCCCGACTGGCAGATTGTCCACGCAGTAGTAGCCTAGATCCTCGAAAGCCTTCAACACTGAGGCTTTCCCCGATCCGCTCATGCCCGTGATGATCACCAGCTCAGCCGGCATTCTGCCCGCGGGTGGGGCTGCCGCGCGGAGAGCCTTGCGGCTCTTCGGATTGCTTCTCCCAACCTTGCGAAGGGTCATTAAGGGGATGTTAGCAGGGACCATCACCGGTCGCTAGTCGTGGAGAGGATTGCACATTCAGAACGAATAGCCGGACAGCCTTGCCCGTGGGGCATCAAAGCTGTCCGGCCTCGATACATTTCAACCAACGGTCAGCCGTTACAAACTACTGGGCCGCTATGTAGCCGAAGGCGCCGTCCACGTTGTTAAGTGGACCCGCAGCCCAGAAAAGCTGGTTGGTCTGGCCGTTCAATGGGGTTCCGCCCCCGAACTCGATTCCCCAAATCTGGTCGATATGGATCGGTTTTCCATTGGAAGTCACTGTGCCAACGAACTTCCCGGTCCTGACATTGAAACCGTTGATGTCGCCGACGCCATTGAGGTTGTTGGAAACCAGCAGAGTATTGCTAAGCGGGCCAAAATTACTGGGCGCAAGTGCCATGCCCCAGGGTTGGTTCAACGGGGCGCCCTTGGCAAAATGCTTCACAAACACACCGTCCTCGGTGAAGACGTCAATGACCCCATTCGGGCCACCCGTGGCGTCCGCGTATGCAACCAGGAGCTTGCCATTAATATCTTGAATGCCAAAAGGCGTAGCGTTCTTGGGAAGGCTGGTATCGGTGAAGGACTTAACCAACGTGAAATTGCTGTCGTACATGTCCACCTTACCGTTGGCCGTATCGGCGGCATAGATCATGTTTCCGGAGGTCTTGTTAGTGATGGCCAGGCCGGTATAGCTGGCGCCCGTACTTGAATTGTTGACGGCAATAATGGACGAACTGGGAGAGATCGGCGACCAACCTTGAATGGTTCCGTCCAGGGTGGCGAACAAGAAATACGACGGCCAGCCCTGTACCAGGAACCCTTGTTGGGAGATGTTCGCGGCGATCCCGGTAGGTGAGCCCGCGGCCTGACCATTCGCGGAGGGAATGATCACCTGCAAGCTTTGCGGGTTTCCGCTGCCGTCATAAAGGGTCGACCAGCCAGAACCTTCATCGTTAACCCAGAATGCGCCACCGGGCAGGTAGGCCAATCCCCAGCCATTCACCAGCAGGGGGTCAACGTGTCCATGACCGGAGACGTTTGAGTCCAGCACAACATTGGTGTACTGTGCGAGGGCTGCACCAGAAAACATGAGAACCAGCCCAAGGGATACGGCTAAAGTGAGAGTGCGTTTGAACCATCGTTGCATGTTGCTTCTCCTTAATCGACGAGAGGTTTAGGGTCCAGGCTGGTACGTGTCACGCGGACACAGACTCAACCAAGCATACATTTGTGAATCGCCGAATAGTAGGCCGGATGCGAAAGTAGGTTGTCAGTGGGCGGTAACGGGTTTGTAAAATTCCTGTCTCTCAGGACGAACCGGCGTCCGCTGTTAGCATGATTGAAGCCGGGCCTTCTGGCATGAGCCGGGGGTTCCCCAGACTGCCGGAACACGTGTCTTATCAGTATTATGCCTGAATTCTGCGACGTCGCCGTAGCCGGTCCGTTCGACACCGTGTTCACCTACCGCATTCCCGAGGGGATGACGCCTGTGGTGGGTGGGCGGGTACTGGTTCCGTTCCGTCAGCAGCGCGTCTCCGGGGTGGTTACAGAGCTCCACGAGCGTACACCGAAGGTCCAGGCAAAGAACGTCATTAGTGTGCTGGACGCCGCGCCGGTGCTCGACAGTCAACTCATGCGCCTCGGCAAATGGATTGCCGACTACTATCTGGCGCCGCTGGGCGAAGTCTTCCGCAGCATGCTTCCGCTGGCGGCAGAATTCAAACGCACCATTGGCTACCGCATCACCGATGCCGGGCATACAGCGCTGCATCTCGCGGGAATGTCCGGGTCGTCGGCCCGGGCTCGCAGGACACCCCAGGAGCAGTTGGCCGAGTTCCGCGTGCTCGACTACCTCAGCCAGGGCGAGCTGGCGCGCGAAGAAACTTTGTGTGCCGCCACCCGCATAGCGAAGTCCGTCTTGGCCGGCATGGTGCGAAAAAAATGGATTGCCCGCGAAGACCACTCTGACGCTCGCGACGCAGAACGCACCATCAAAGTGGCGTTGCTGAAGACGGCGGAGGGCAAACTGAATGCCAATCAACAACGGTTGGTGGACACGCTCGCCGCCGCCGGGGGAAGGGTTGCAGTCGAGACGCTGCAAGCGTTAGACGTTCCGCGAACGACGCTCGCGACACTGGCGAAACGCGGGCTGGTGGAAATCGTTGCCGAGCCAGCGAAGTTCGCAGTGTCAACGGTGAAGGCCACGCCATTGCCACCAGACTTTCAGTTCAACTCCGCGCAGGAAAACGCGCTGGCCCGCATTCGCGGCGAGGTTGCCGCCGGAAAGTTCTCCGGCATGTTGCTGCACGGGGTCACCGGATCCGGCAAGACCGCGGTCTATCAGGCCGCTATGCGTTCTGTGCTCGAGGCTGGGCGCTCGGCCATCATGCTGGTTCCGGAGATCGGGCTGACTCCCGCGGCCGCAGCGAATCTTCATCAGATCTTCGGGGATGAAGTCGCGCTGCTGCATTCCGCGCTTTCCGACCAGGAGCGCGCTCAGCAATGGCACCGCATCAAGCGAGGAGACGCCCGCATTGTGGTGGCGACTCGCTCGGGCGTGTTCGCCCCGGTTTCAGACTTGGCTCTGGTCATCGTCGACGAAGAGCAGGATTCGTCCTATAAGCAGGAGGAAACTCCGCGCTACCACGCCCGTGACGTAGCCGTCATGCGGGCCAAGATGGCAAACGCCGTCGTCGTTCTGGGTTCTGCCACACCTTCGCTCGAGTCTTACTTCAATGCCTTGAAACACAAGTACACTCTGCTTCAATTGCCCGATCGTGTGGAGAAGCGGCCGCTGCCGGAGGTAGAAATCATCGACATGCGCCAGGAATTTCAGGAGACCGGGCATGAGCAAGTAATCTCCCGCAAGCTCACTGAAGAAATCAGACAACGTCTTGAGCGCAAGGAGCAGGTCATGGTGCTGCTCAACCGCCGCGGATATTCCCCGCTGGTGCTGTGCCGTGCCTGCGGCAGCCGCCTGGAGTGCAGAAATTGCGCCGTGGCCATGACCCATCACAAGCGCTCGCATCGCATGGTCTGCCACTACTGTGGTTTCATGACGCCAGTGCCGAAGGTCTGTGGCGAGTGTGGCAGCGAATATGTGCAGTTCCTCGGGACTGGGTCGGAGAAGCTGGAGGAATTGCTCCACGGCTTGTTCCCTCAGGCCCGCATCGGACGCCTGGATCGCGATACCGTGCGGGGACGTGAGGACTTCGAGCGCGCGCTCAATGCTCTGAACCAGGGCGAACTCGACCTGCTGGTGGGGACCCAGATGATTGCCAAGGGGCATGACATTCACGGCGTTACCTTGGTCGGCGTGGTGGGAGCGGATTCAGCTTTAGGATTCCCCGACTTCCGTGCCGCCGAGCGAACGTTTCAACTGCTAACCCAAGTGGCGGGACGCGCCGGTCGCGGGCAGACTCCCGGCAAAGTGGTCTTGCAAACGTTCTTCCCCGATCACTATGCGGTTCAATATGCCGCACAGCACGACTTCGCAGGTTTCTATGAAAAAGAACTACGCTTCCGCAGTTGGATGCACTATCCACCCTATAGCTCGCTGGCCAACGTCCTGGTAAGAAGTGACAAGCTCGATGAAGCCCTGACCTGGTCCGGCATGCTGGGCAAATGGTTCGAGAAAACCCGTCACGAAGGGATTCGCGTGCTCGGCCCGGCCGCCGCACCGATCATGCGGTTGAAGCGTGACTACCGTTATCACTTCGTCTTGAAATCCGCCAGCCGGGAAAAGCTCAATGGGCTGTTAAGAACGATGTTGGCCTACGCCGTGCAACAGAAGATTCCTCGTACGCAAGTGATTGTGGATGTGGATGCGCTGTGGCTGATGTAGCGCGGCCATCGGGAATGGCGTGGAGGGAGAACCACGAAGTGACCCTGGTTTCGAACTCCGAGGGTGCAGTGCTGATTGCGCCACAGTGATCCGCTCCCGGCACCTCCCAGAGCGATGCAGCCCTATTCCGGGACTGAATGAGGTGGGAGTGACGCGCCGGGATATTGCGGTCAATTGCTCCATGAATAAGAAGGATCGGCACATGCGAACCGGCCACTGCGTCCCGTGGGGAAACCTGGTCCATGTGCAAACCGTACCTCCATCGCGTATAGAGAAATGCAGATTCGACGACTGGCCGTAGGACGGAGCGTCCGACCCACGGACCTGTGCCAAAGAATCGGTCGATGCGATCGTAAGCAATCTCGCGAAAACTGGAGAAGGGCGATTCGGCGACCACGGCACAAAAGCCAGGTTCAGACTGGATGGCTTGAAGCAGTTGTGCGGCCCCCATTGACTCGCCCAGACCGAAGACGCACGACGGATTTTGATTCCGTTGCAGCCACTCGAACCAATCTCGAATATCCTCGCGTTCGAGCAGTCCATACGTCGCGACCTTGCCACCGCTTTCACCGTGTGCGCGAGAATCAGGGAGAAGGATACTGAAGTCATGTTTCAGTAACAGCTCGCCATAGCCGATCATGCCGGAGCGGTTGTCGCCCATGCCATGCAACAGGATTACGACTGGCGCGTGGTTTACCGAAGATTGCAAATTCCAGGCATACAAAATCGCGCCATCCGGAGTCGTCATGGAAGCACTTTCAAGTTTCACACCTTGGCGCGCGGCTGCGGCTCGTGCCCATGTCTGCTCCTCGGGTGTCAGCGGCCGCCTCGTCGGGTGCAGGGCGCTCTCAGCAAGAAACACTCCTAGAACGGCGCACACGAGGCAGTAACTCGCTACCAACGACAAGAAACGACGGCCATAGCGTAAAAAACTCATAAGGTCTCTCGGAGTTTGATACGAAATTGGTGTAGGAGAGGTTCCGATTAGTAGGCCCAATGCGACGGAGCTGGCTACGACAGCCGCGTCACTCCCGGAAACCCGTCGAACCCAGAATCAAAGGTCAAGATTCGCTCGATGCCGTGTTTTTCCATCACGGCCAGATGAACTGCATCACGCGCTGAGAGGCGCTGGTAGCCAAGGACGATCTGTTTTGCGCGCTCGACGACAGTCCGGTCGACCGGCAGGACTTCGTCGACCACGCTCAGAAGCGAGTCGAAGGCGGGCTGGATGTCGTGGCGGCGGTTGATCGCGACGTAGCGATGCAGGATTTCCTGCAACACCTCGGCATCGGTCACCAGGCGCTGGCGCTCACTGACCAATCTTTCCAGCAGCCGCTGGGCATCGGTCTTGTGGAGACTCGATGTACCCACCAAATACATCGGGATATTGGAGTCAATCAGAATCACGGCTTCGGACCGGCGGTGTATCCCCGCTCGATTTCCGCGAGCATGGTATCGATGTCGGAGGTCGGCGATTCATGCCGTGCGGCGGCGCGAATGGCTTCAAGCTTTTTCTCTATGTCCCCGAGGGGTTGACGGCGTCGCGCCAGATCCAGCGCTTGGCGGACCCACTCCGCCAGCGACATACTGCGCGCGCGTGCCATGCGCTGAATCTCGCGGTATTCGGGATCTTGCAGAATCACTTGCAGTCTCTTAGCCATGCTATGAGTTTATTTGACTCATCATGATGAGTCAAGTTGAAATGCTGCCCTTTAGCGATTTATCTATCTTATTTACAATCAATTAGGATAGCTGCGGCTCGACTTGACGCTTCAGAGCCGCTTCCCCTGCCGAAACTCCCTTACCACTTCCTTCACATCCCGGTGCTCCCCATCCACCGCATAGTTAAGCCGCCGCATGTCGTCATCTGAGATTTTTCCCGCCAGCGTGTCCAACGCCTGCCGTACTTCAGGATGCCGGGAGATCGTCTCCTGACGCATGATGGGCACAGCCTCATAAGGAGGGAAGTAGTGACGGTCGTCTTCCAAGACAAATAAATCCAACGCCGGAATCAAACCATCCGTCATATTGCCGGCGATTAAATCCACCTGCTTGTTTTTCAGAGCTCGTGCAAGCAGGCCGAGATCCATGATCCGCGGCGGCTCGGCAAAGCTCAGACCGTAAGTTGCCGCCAGGCCCTTGTAGCCATCCGGACGCTCCATGAATTCGTAACCGAACCCTGCCCGCCATTTCGGCGTGTAAGCCCCGGCTTGGGAAATGGTCTTTAGTCCGAGCCTCCGCGCATCCTCGCCGCGAATTTCGATGGCGAAAGTATCGTCGAAACCGAGAGTTGAACCTACGCTGAGATTAAATTGCTTGGAGTATTCATCCTTCACTTGCCGGTAAACAGCGTCACGGCCGGCTTCCGCCTTCTGCTTCAGGACCGCTGTGAGCGCCGTGCCAGTGTATTCGGGATAGACGTCGATTCGTCCTGCGAGAATCGCCTGCTGGCAGATGTAGGTTCCGGCTAGATAGAAACGCCGCTCGACCGGCAACCTGGTCTTGGCTTCAATTTGCTGCGCAATGAGCTCACCGAGGATCAACTGCTCGGTAAAGTTCTTGGAGCCGACGACGATGCGATTCTCGCGGGGAGGGCCGCAGGAGACAAGCAGCGCGGTGCAAAGCAAGAGTGACGAGGTCCGAAGAATGTTTCCTATTGGCATGAAGAGGATAGAACACCCGTTCTCAGTTCGCGGTTCTCAGTTCTCAGTGTGGACTTAGTTTCTTCTCCAGCCATCCCAGCCCGACATCAGCCGCCAGAGCCATCAGTGCGGCGGGAATCGCGCCTGCCAAAATCACGGAATTGTTCACCATGGCGAGGCCGCGAAAAATATATTCGCCCAATCCCCCGGCGCCAATGGCGGCGGCAATGGTCGCGAGCCCAACCGAAATGACGGTCGCAACCCGCACGCCCGCGATGATCACCCCCAGCGCAAGTGGCAGTTCCACTTGAAGGAGCAGCTGCCGGTCCGTCAATCCCATGCCGCGTCCGGCTTCTATCACCGCGGGATCCACTCCCTTGATGCCGGCGTAGGTGTTGCGAATCAGCGGCAGCAACGCGTACAGCATAAGCGCGAGGATGGCCAGGCGGTCGGCCCGCGCTCCGATCCAGGGCGCGGGCAGCAGGAAACCGAACAACGCAAGACTGGGAATGGTTTGAATAATGTTCGCGCCTCCCAAGATTGGCTTGTTGAGCCACGGCTGGCGCGTGACCAAGATACCCAGCGGGATTCCGGCCAACACGGCGAGCCCGGTTGACATCGCCACCAGCCATAGATGCTCAAGCGTGAGTTCGAATACTTCCACGTGGTTTTGCAACATGAATTGCCAGAGGTTCATGAATGCTCTCCGAGGCCCGCGTCGAATGCCTGCTTGTATGCCATCACCAACGGATCTTGCGAAGCCATAAATTCCGGTTTGGTGTGAACTGCGACCAGCCGCCCCGCCTCCAACAACGCGATGCGCGAGCCGAGCAACAGCGCCTCGCGCAGATCATGAGTTACGAAGACAACTGTCTTTTGAAGGCGTTTCTGCAAGGCCAGAAACTCACGCTGCAATTCCACGCGGGTTAGAGGGTCCAGCGCGCCGAAGGGTTCGTCCATCAGCAAGAAAGGAGGATCGACTGCCAGCGCCCGCGCTACGCCGACTCTTTGCCGCTGCCCGCCCGAGAGTTCACGGGGATAGCGCGACCCTATCCGTGGCTCCAGTCCCACAAGTTGCAGCAGTTCCTGCACCCGATTGCGAATGCGTTCTGCCGGCCATCCTTCAATCTTTGGAACCAAACCGATGTTGCGCTCAACGGTGTAGTGAGGAAACAGGCCGGCTTCCTGAATAACATAACCGGTCATCCGTCGCAGGCGGATCACATCCCACTCACGCAACGCTCGTCCATCCACCCGAATTTCACCCTCGGTTGCAGCGAGGAGATGATTGATCAGCTTCAGAGTAGTGGTTTTCCCCGAACCACTTCGTCCCAGCAACACCAGAGTTTCGCCGCGGCGAATGTCCATGTTCAGGTTGTGCAGCACCTCAGTGCCGCCGTTCAGACCGTAGGAAACGTTGCGGAATTCGATGGCGACGTGGTCCGCGGTTGGAGTGTCCATTGCCGATTGAGCCTGCGAGGATTGTAAACACAAGCACCCCGACAGCGCAGAGGAAGTTAGCGACCGGTGTAGGCAGCAGGGGGGAGCCCGGTGACGCGAATCCCGGAATGCCCTTTGTGGCGGATGTTCAATCCGATGAGCAAGGCCGTGATTTGTTCGAGAATGCGTGCATTTTCCAGTTTGCCGCCGTCAATAGCGCGCACTCCAGGGATCTGCGCGGCGAGCGCGCGGATGGTCTTGCCGGCTTCCGCGTCGTCGCTACATACGATCACGTCACACTCGACGGGCCCTCCGGAGTTCAGTATCTCGGCGCCCACATTTTGAAATGCGGCAACTACAGAAACACTGCTCGGAACCAGTTCCGCAGTCTCTTGCGCGGCCGATCCTTGCCAGACACCGAGAGTGCGGCTGGCTCGTCCGCCAACGCTCGCAGCCAAAGGCACGGTTGCGTCTACCACGATGCTTCCCGGTCGAAGCGCAGGTTTCAACTGCTTGAGCAGAGCAGCGTGGCCTTCAAAAGGAACGGTGAGCACTAACAGGTCTGCGGCTCCGCACGCGGCGGTATTCTCCGCCCCGGCTACGTTCGCAGTTGCGCCGGCTTGCTGTTTGATTCGGTCCGCGGCCGCTTGTGCGCGCTTGGCGTCGCGTGAGCCGATGATCACTGTCTCGCCCGCTTGCGCCCAGCGCAAAGCCAGACCGAAGCCTTCTGCTCCGGTCCCTCCGAGAACGGCAATCGTACGGCTCATGCAAACTCCGGTTCCAGGGACTGCTCCGCCACCAAATCTTCCAGCGGCAACTTGATGTTGATTTTGCTGTAGGTCGTGTTGCGCTCGGCGGGAATTCGCCCAGCTTCAAGAATCAACGACTGGAAGTCTTCCGGACTGGTGTATTGACCGGCCGTAGCCCCGGCTTCGCGGGAAATATTCTCTTCCATCAGCGTTCCGCCGTAGTCGTTCGCGCCGGCCTGCAGGCAGAGTCGCGACAGGTCGCAATTCAGCTTTACCCACGATACTTGAATGTTGTTGATGGCACCGGCCAACAACACCCGCGCCAGCGCATGAACCTTCAAATGCTCCGCCAAGGTTGGCCCGGGGCGCGCAATACCCTGATGAAACAGGAGCGTGTTCCGATGCACGAAACCCAGTGGCACAAACTCGGTGAAGCCACCGGTTTCCTGCTGGATCTGGCGTAACAAGAGCAGTTGATTCACCCAATGCTCAGTAGTCTCCACGTGTCCATACATCAGTGTGGAGGTGCTGCGAATGCCGCATCCATGCGCCGTGCGAATCACTTGCTTCCATTGTTCGGTCGTGAGCTTGTTGCGAGAGAGAACAAAGCGCACGTCGTCGTCAAGAATCTCAGCCGCCGTGCCGGGCAGCGTGTCGAGCCCATTGTCTTTCAACATGCGGAGATAATCGTCCAGCGCCATCCCTGTGAGCTCGACGCCATAGACAATCTCCATCGGCGAAAAGGCATGGATGTGCATGCCCGGCGTCACCTTCTTCACCGCGCGCAGAATGTCGCGATAGTAGAAAGGCGGAAGTCCGTGGGGTAGGCCGCCTTGAATACAAACCTCGGTGGCGCCGACTTCCCACGCCTGGAGCGCCTTTTGCCCTACCTGCTCCGGAGTCAGAAAATACGTGTCGGACTCGCGAGGACCGCGGCTGAAGGCGCAAAACTTGCAGCCCACAAAGCACACATTCGTAAAGTTGATGTTGCGATTTACGACGTAGGTCACCAGATTGCCGGAGAGTTCACGCCGCAAATGGTTCGCGGCCACCAGCAGGCCCAGCAGGTCGTCACCCTCCGAGCCTGCCAGCAGCAGGCATTGTGCTCGCGTCAGCGTGGCGCCATCCAGCGTTTCCATCACTTGCTCCATGGCAGCCCGCACGCCGACGTCGAGGCGGGGAGCAACCTCAGGCCATTCGAGGTTCGGGAAACTCTCGAGTTCAGACTGCGCCAACAATCGAGTCACAAATTCTCCTTCGCAAGCTCAACGAAACAAGTCCGTCGCTGCCGGGCGAATCAAGTCGCGTGCTAGTCCCCGTGCTCGCCGGTACTTGAATCCACGCACGATGCATGCCGGTGTGCGAGCCAGCTTGCCGCAAACCAGTCCCGCAGCGCAAGCCAGTTCGTCAGCCACCGCCTCAATACTAACCCGCAAGGGATAGCCGGAGGGGTCGCGAGCGCCACGATAGTCGTGCAGCGCCTGCATACCCGCCACGCCGATTGCGACCTCAGTGAGCCCTTCGCGCCACGGGCGCCCGAAAGAATCAGTAATGATTACGGGAATCGACAGGCCCAGGCGTTTCCTGAGCCCACGATGCAAGCGTGCCGCCGAAGCGTCAGGATCCTTGGGCAGCAACAGTGCGTGACAGCCACCGTCGACGTTTGAAACGTCCACGCCACTATTTGCACAAATCAACCCATGGCGGGTTTCCGTGATCAGCACGCCACGCTTGCGCCGCACCACGCGCCGGCTCTCGGCCAGCGCCAGCTCGAGGACTCTGGCATCAACTTTGTATCGCCGCGCCCAAGCGCGCGACCTTGGGGGAGGCTTGAGCTTATCCAGTTCAACAAACTGGCCTTCGGCCTTCGACACAATCTTATGCTTTATGATCAGGATGTCCCCAACCTTTGGCGACAGCCTGCTGCTCTTCAGAGCTCCCAGAATCTTCTCGAGGAGCGGGTCGCCGTGGCGAATCTCCTCGGAAAAAGGAACCGGCACAATCTGCAACCCTCGAAGCGGAGATGATTGCGTCATTATTCGTTCGCTGCCCGAGGCTAATCGGCCAAGTCGAAGCTCCGAACCATGCGTTGCGAGTGGGTTTCACCGGGCAAATCCGCCAAGCGGCGCAGGTCAGCCGGACTGTCAATGTCCAGCGCGATGCCCGGAAGGGGAAGCACCACCACCGGCTTCCCAGTAGCTCGCGCTGCAGCCAGATGTGGTTTGAAGCTGTCGTTTCCAAATCGCAGCGGAAAGAGTCCGGCTGGCCGCCGAAACGCCGCATTCGTGCCACGTCCATCTGCGGCTGGCGCCAACACCGATCCTTCTTCTGGCGCCGCTTGGAGAATGCTTTCCAACTCCTGGACTTGAATCAAGGGAACATCACCGGGGATCACCAACGTGAAGTTCGCTCCGCGCGCTTCGCAAACTCTAGTGGCCATTTCGACCGCGTCCGTCTCGCTGCGGTTGGCAGAGTCGTGAATCACTTCAAAATCGAAGCGCCGCGCCAAATCACAAGCAAACGCATCGCTGGTGACCAGAGCAACCTCCGGCCGGTCCGCCCATGAGGCCAATGTCTCAAGTACGTCGAGTAACATAGTCTGCGCGAGATCAGTGCGAGTGGCCTGGTCCAGCAGCGAGGCTAGCCGTTGTTTGGCGCCGGACAGATTCTTCACCGGAACCAGAATCATGAATCCGCCCCTGCTTTTGCAGTACTTTCCGCGGTCACCAAGGCAAGGACGGTTCTTGCCAGCTTGGCCTTGTCGTCGGAATTTCGCATGATGGTGTTGGTACAGTGCACTCGCAGCCCGGGGCGGGTGAGCTGCTTGGCGGCTTCCGTGTCGCGCAGGTCGGCAATCAGAATGTCGAGAAAATCCTCGTAGGCCTGCGCCACCCCAGCAATCGAAACCGGAAACCCTTGCGCCGCCATCAGAATTCCTGCTGGACCAGAAACCGCTGCGTCTCCCACAATCGGACTAATGGCAGCCACTGTCGCTTGGGTCTTCCGGAGCGCATCCCGGATGCCGGACACGGAGAGGATTGGACCGATACTGGTGCTCGGATTACTTGGCGCGAGAATCACAGCGTTGGCGGACATGATCGCTTCCACCACACCAGGCGCGGGTTCGGCTTCGGTGGCTCCTGCAAATCGCACCGCCCTCACCGGGTCCTGATACCAGCGCTGCACAAAATATTCCTGAAAGCTCAACTCGCCGAGCGGCGTGTCAACCCTGGTCTCCACTCGCGAATTGCTCATAGGCAGGATGCGCCCTTGCACGCCCAGCTTGGCGCAAATTTCCGTGGTTGCTTCAGTCAGAGTCTTTCCTTCGCCCAGCGTCTTGGAGCGCAGCAGGTGAATTGCGAGGTCGCGGTCGCCAACGTGGAACCAGATCGGCTCGGCCAATTCGCCCATCGCCTGTAGACAGAAAAATGTGTCACCCTTCACTCCCCAACCCCGTTCGCGGCTGAGCAGACCTGACACCGCGTAGGTGATCGAGTCCAGGTCCGGAGATACGTACAGACCCCACCATTGCAGGTCATCTCCGGTATTTACCACAAAGGTGAGGTCCTCGACCGGGGCCACTTGCCGCAGGCCCTCCACGAACTTCGCGCCTCCCGTGCCGCCCGTGAGCACAACGATCATGCCGCTCTCCTCGCGTAACAGTGGGGATCGGAGGCCGCACGCACTCTGTCTGCCAGCAAGCCGGGGCGCGACGCCACCGCGGGCAAAAATTCCGGATAGACCGGAAGCCGCTGGCGCAGAATGAATCCCTTGGATTCCGTGCGCCGTTGCAGTTCGTCCAGATGTGGCCAGGGTCTTTCCGGATTGATGAAATCCGGGGTCAGCGGCGAAACTCCTCCCCAGTCGTTGATGCCGGCATCGAGCAAGTCCTCGTAACTGGGAGCGGAAAGATTGGGCGGAGCTTGAAGATTGACTTCCGGCATCAGCAGGCGTGCAACCGCAATGGTCCTCAGCACGTCCCCCTGCGTCGGCTCCGGCCAATCGTGCATGGGGATTTCAGGTTTCACGCGGAAATTCTGGATGATCACCTCCTGAATGTGGCCGTAGCGCTCGTGCAACTCACGAATCGCGAGCAACGAGTCCACTCGATCTTCGGCGGTTTCACCAATCCCAATCAGCAGGCCGGTGGTGAATGGAACTCTTTGTTTGCCGGCTTCTTCGATAGTACGCAGCCGCTTCGAAGGCAACTTGTCGGGAGCGTTGTCATGCGCGGCTCCGGCTGCCAGCAACCTGGCATTCGTGGTCTCAAGCATCAAACCCATGCTGGGAGAAACCGCCGCCATGCGGGCTATCCATTCCGCGCTCAACAACCCAGGATTGGGATGAGGCAACAATGTAGTCTGCCGCAGCACCAGTTCGCACATTGCCTCAAGATATTGCAACGTCGAGTTGTATCCGAGTCGCCGAAGTGTCTCGCGCATCTCCGGGAACATGAGTTCTGGCTTGTCCCCCAGGCTGAACAGAGCTTCTGTACATCCCATCTTCTCGCCGGCGCGCGCCACTTCCAACACTTCCTCTGACGTCATGGTGTGGGCGCCGGGTTGGCCGGGGTCGCGCCGGAAAATGCAATAGCCACAATAGTCGCGGCACAGATTGGTCAGGGGAAGAAAGACTTTGCGTGAGTAGGTAATGACTCGCGGCTTGAATCGCTCTTTGGCTTCGACTGCTGCCGACAGAAGCTCGGGAAGATGCTCGTCTGGGCAGCGAATCAGCCGGCACGCGGCCTCGCGGGACAGAGGCTGCGCAAGGTCGTCGTGCTTCACCGCAGCTTCGACTCCAGTTGTGATTCCAGTCGCCAAGTTGACCTCGGTTGATTCTAATGGATTACCATCCGGCGTGGTGCAGCGGCAGACTTGAGTTCACGTTCGATGGATCAATCACTCTTACCGTCAGCCAGCCTTATCCATGCCAGGAGCGCAAAAACACCCATGGTGAAAATCGTGACCAAAGCGCAGGTGCCGGTGATGTCGCTCACTTTCCACAGCGTGCCGGTGGGGTCGGAAACCACCGAGGGCCCGGGCCGAGGAATTACCAGCAGCAGGTTTCCAGCCGCTGAGACCATGTAGAACAGGAGAGGCTCACGCCAGTAGCCAAGGGGCAACGCAGCGCGAGGTCTGGGCCATCGGTTCAGATAAAGTGCGAACGACTGGAAGATAACGTAGACGCTCAAGTACCAGCCCATGAAATTGCTGAAAGGAACCCCGAAGTACGCTCCACCTCTCGTCCACACCCACGCCCGCAAAATCGTCGCCCAGACCGGATCCATGGAGAAGTCCCAAGCGACCATGATGAGCGCGGCGACTAGGGGCCGAATGACGACCTGTCTGCCGGCCAATGGCTTCTCGACATCTCCCAAAATCAGCAACGCCAGGGACCATGAAAGATAGGCCATCCCCACATAGGCCAGTCCAAGCATGATGGGAACAGCAAGAACCTTGGGTCCCATCAGATCTGTAAAGTAGTAATTCCCGAAGGGAAAATCGGTGCGAACACCCACATTTTCAAAGGCGTTACCGATCAGCACAATGAGGGTCTCAAACACTACGATGCCACGCCAGCCATAGTGCCTGGCGCCGTGAAGCAGAGCGAAGATCGCTGGAGGAAACACATGCAGCGCCACTACTACGGACGTCGGAACTCTGCCTGGGAAGACCTGCAAGAACCTCGCAGCGACATACAGGGCAATGAGCAGCCAGAACGTGCGGTTTATCCCCGAGCTTCTACTCGACCTGGTCTCGGCGATCTGACCGGCACATGCGCGATTTGCCGTAGCCTGCAAGTCGTTTTCCTGACGAAGTAGAAATCTTGATGGTTCCTTAACCAAAAGGCAAGCTTCATCGTGAAGGGGAATCGTCGCGGCAGACGCCTTTTGTCCTGCTTGGGTGGTCGCGGGACGAATCCTTTGCTAAGCTTGTGGGCCACGTTGGTTTCGTTCCGCGAAACCTGGGTGGATTCCGGTCCCTCGAATGTATCCGCGAGCGTTTCACTATCACCGTGCTGGATCATTGAAGGAAGCAGCCGTCATGCTCAGCCAGCTTGGAGACGATGCCAAGCTGCTGGCCGGTGGCCAAAGCCTCATCCCACTGATGAAGCTGCGCTTCGCGAACCCGGCACATCTGATCGACCTGAACTTTATTGCAGGCACCTCTTACATTCACAACGCCAACAGCGCGCTCCGTTTCGGGCCGCTGACTCGTCATGCGGAAATCGAGAATTCCGACATTCCTGCCCGAATCCCCATCCTGTACGACTGCGCTGCTGGCATTGCCGACGTGCAGGTGCGCAATCGCGGCACCATCGGCGGATCGCTGGCTGAGGCCGACCCCAGCGGCGACTGGGCAGTAGTTCTCAGCACTCTTGCCACGCAGGTTCGATGCCTTGGGAAGAATGGCGAACGCACTGTTCATTTGAAAGACTTCATTCAAGACGCCTACACCACCGCGCTGGCCCACGACGAACTGGTCAGCGAAGTTGTGGTCGACATTCCGGCGAAGGGAAGCGGCGGGGCATACCTTGCATTCAAGCGTGCGGCTCCGGTGTATCCCACGGCCAGCGCCGCGGTGCAACTCACCATGGATGGAAATGTTTGCAAGGACGCTGCCATCGCCCTCGGGTGCGTGGGATTGACCGCCATCAAAGCCAAGGACGCGGAAGCTGCTCTCCGAGGCCGGCCCATTTCCGAGAGGACGCTTTCCGCAGTCGCAGAAGCTGCCCGCGCCGCCGCCGACCCGCAATCTGACATGCGCGGTTCTGCCGATTACAAACGCACTCTGGTTGGCGCTCTGGTCAGGCGAGCGATCACTATCGCCGTCCGCCGCGCGCGGGGAGAGCACGTCGAGGTAAGCCATCTTTATGCCTGAAGCGATTGCCCGAGTTCCGATGAACGTCCCGATGAAAGTCACCGTCAACGGTAAGCTCCATGCGCTCGACGTCGAACCACGCATGCTGTTGGTGGAAATGGTGCGTGAGCAACTCGATCTCACCGGCACTCACGTTGGCTGTGACACAACGTATTGCGGAGCCTGCACCGTGCTCCTGAACGGAGCAGCTGTGAAGTCATGCACTATGTTTGCTGTGCAGGCCGACGGCGCCGAAATCACCACCGTCGAGGGTCTGGAAAAAGACGGCCAGCTGCATCCCATTCAAAAAGCCTTTGGCGACGCTTACGGCCTGCAATGCGGATATTGCACGCCTGGCCTGATGTTGTCGACGCTGCAGTTACTGTCAGAGAACAAGCAACCCGACGAGAAAGACATGCGTAAGGCCATTGCCGGCAATACCTGCCGCTGCACCGGGTACCAGAATGTCTTGAAGGCCATGCAACTCGCAGCGCAAAACATGAAGGGAGCCTGAGGCAATGGCAATCAAGCTGGACGGCGAATTCGAGGTCAAGCGGAAGCCGGAAGACGTTTACGATTTCCTCACTGACCCGAATAAGTTTGCGCCGCTGTTGCCTGACTTTCAAAGCATTTCAGTGCAGGATGCGACGCACTTCGCCGTAAGAGTGAACGTCGGGATTTCCTATATCAAAGGCACCGCCGACGTGAAAATGGAATTAGCACAGGCCGATCGCCCTCGTCGTGCCCAGTACAAAGGCCAGGGCAGCGTCGCCGGAGGCAACGTATCGTTCACGGCCCGCTTTGATTTGTCAGCTGTGAACGGGGGCACGAAAGTTGCATGGCAGGGCGAAGCCCAGATTTTCGGACGTCTGGCTTCAGTCGCGGGAGGTCTGCTGGAGCCGTTGGGCAAGAAAAACGTCCAGAAGCTGATCGGCGGATTGCAGGCAGCGCTGAGCTGAACGATGTTCTTAGCGCCCTTTGCGAGATCTTTGCGTACTTTGCGGTCTAAGATTTGTGACTCTTAACCGCAAAGTTCGCCAAGCACAGCCGCAAAAGGTTGGAGATCAAGACTTGAGCAGTTCAAACGGCAAAGACGCGAAGAACTGGGTGGGCCAGGCACTTCCTCGCAAGGAAGAAAACCGCCTGCTGCGTGGCCGCGGCCGTTTCTCCGACGACATCAAGCTGCGCGAGATGCTCTACCTGCGCTTCGTCCGTTCACCCTACGCCCACGCGAAAATCGTCGGCGTCGATACTTCGACCGCCGAGAAACTGTCCGGGGTAGCCTGCGCGCTTACTGGTGCCGAGATCGTTTCCCAGACTCAGCCTTTCATCGAAATCGGTCCTGATCCCTTCGCCCGAATCAAAGATTACCCGCTGGCTGCGGCCAAAGTCCGCTATCAGGGAGAGCCCGTGGCCGCGGTAGTCGCCGAGTCAGCAGCGCTCGCCGATGACGCTGCCGAACTCGTGCAGGTCGAGTACGAGGCCCTCGATCCCGTCATCGACGCCGAGGAAGCCTTGGAAAACCAAAGCCTGCTCCACGACGAAGCCGGAACCAATCTCGTCTGGAACGGAGTTTTCGAATACGGAGATGTCGCCAAAGCTTTCAAGGAAGCGGCTCACGTCGTGACTATCGACCGCATGCACTTCCATCGTTTCTCCAGCACGCCGCTGGAGAACAATGTGGTCATCGCCCGCTGGGACCCGAAAGACGAACGCATCTACTACCAGTGCAATAATTCCTTTCCATCGTTTGCCATCCAGTTTCTGGCCGCCCATCTGCAAGTCCACATTGACCGCATCCGGGTCGAGACCTCCGACATCGGCGGCAGCTTCGGCATTAAGATTACCAGCTATCCCCAAATGGCCGTCTGCGCCCTGGCCTCGAAGAAAGCCGGGGGCCGGCCCGTGAAATGGGTAGAGACCCGCTCGGAGCATCTCACTTCGAGCGCCCACGGCAACGAGCGTATCTTCCGCGAGACCCGCGTCGCGCTCGACAAGAATGGTGTAATCACTGCCATCACCTCTCGCCATATTGACGATTGTGGCGCATATCCGCGCTACGAGCCGCTGGGCTGCGTCATCTGGTCGCAGGTGTTTCCCGGTGTGTATCGCTTCAAGAACGCCCGCATCGATTTCTCCCAGGCAGTCACCAATAAATGTCCGGTCGGCCCCAACCGCGGCTATTCGCGCATGCAGCATTTGTGGTTCCTGGAGCGCATTGTGGACGTCTGTGCCCATAAACTGGGGATTGCTCCCGACGAGATGCGCCTGCGCAACTACGTTCGCCCGGAAGAATTTCCGTACACCACGCCCAACGGCTGCATCTACGACTCGGGAAACTATCCCAGGATGCTGCAACTCGCCAAGCAGAAAATCGGCTGGGACGACTGGAAGAAAAAGCAGGCCACAGCTCGCAAAGAAGGCCGTCTGATCGGCATCGGCATCGGTACCACGCTCGATTCCGGAACCAACAATTTCGGGCAGTCGCAGATCGTCAATCCCGGTCTGCCGTATTCAGGCAATTCCCAGGGCGCGAACTGCAAGCTCGATATCTACGGCGAAGTTGTGGTCGCGGTCGGTTCCTGCCCGCAAGGCCAGGGACACGAAACCACCGCCGCGCAGGTGGTCGCCGATGTGCTGAATATTCATCCTGACATGGTGACGGTGCGTACTGGCTTCGACACCGAGCGCAACGTGCACACCGGATTTTCCGGCACATATGCCAGCCAGTTTGCTGTGTCGGGGCTTTCCGCCGTCCACGGCGCAGCCCAGAAGTTGAAGGCTGAGATGAAGCGCCTGGGTGCATTCGTGTTGGAGACCAAGGAGGCTGACGTTGAGTTCGGCACCGGCGCGCAAGGGCCCGAGTTGATCGCCAAGAGCAGCGGCAAGTCGATCAATTACTGGGGTCTCGCCAACATCGTAAACGCAAACAGCGCGTCGTTGCCCGAGGAACTGTACGAACTCACGCTCAACTGCCGCTACATCTGGCGCGCGCCCTTCAAGGTTCCCGACAAGCAGAAAAAATACGGCAACCTCACCATGACCTACGCGTCCCAGTTGCATATCGCGGTGATCGAAGTCGAACGCGACACTTTCATTCCCCGGATTCTTGATTACGCTGCGATAGATGACTGCGGCACCGTCATCAATCCGCCCATCGTGGAAGGCCAAGTCTATGGCGCAACCGCTCACGGAATCGGCGCCGCGCTCATGGAGAATTGCGTCTATGACGCTGTGGGCAACATGCTTACCAGCACTTTCAGCGACTACACTCCGATCACCGCGATGAATATGCCCCACGTAAAGTACGGCCATATTTCCACGCCTTCACCCCACAGCTATAGCGGCGCGAAGGGCATGGGCGAAGGCGGCGCCGCGCCGGTGCATACGATTTCCGCGGCACTCCAGGATGCGCTATTTGACGAAGGTGTGTTCATCGACGATTCCTTCAACAATGCCGACAGCCTCTTCAGGGCGCTGGTCGGCAAAGAGATCAGTCAGATGGAGAAGCTGGTGAAGGTGGAGAAGCGTTAGGAATGTGTAGTACGGGCGTCCTCGCCCGCAGGTTTGCGAATGAGTTCTGAGGCGCATGAAGCGAGTTTGCATTGTCGGCTGTGGGGCGATCGGCAGTCTTTACGCCGTACATCTGGCACGCGTGGCGGAGGTTTGGGCGTTCGTCCGGCGCGAGGACCACGCCCAGGCGCTGAATCGCGATGGTTTGCGGGTCTCTGGAAGGCATGAATTTCATGCATCGCTAAAGGCCACGACGAAACCTGACCAGCTTCCCGATTGCGACCTCGCCATCGTTGCGACGAAGGCAACGCAGGTCGCCGATTCGATGGCGCTGGTTAACTCTCGTTTCGATCGCGGCGCCGTACTGTCGGCGCAGAACGGGCTGGGCAGCGAGGAGATCATCGCCGAGCACACTCGCGGCCAGGTGATTCGCGGCACAACTTTTATGAGTGGCACCAAGCACAGCGACACCCACGTGCAGTTGGAACTCGACACCGCCACCTGGATCGGTCCATTTGAACCGCGCAACACACCGTTCACAGTTGTGCAAGAAACTGCCGACTTGATCAAAGCGGCTGGACTGAAAGGGGAGGCCCTACGCGATGCTCGCCCAGCCCAATGGTCGAAACTTATCTTTAATTCCTCGGTCAACGGAGCTTCCGCCCTCACGGGGCTTCCGCACTCGCCCCACTTCGCAGATGAATCACAGCTCTCCAGCCTTGGTCACCTGTTGCATGAGTTGATCGACGAAGGCAAGAGTGTGGCCGCAGCCGCGGGCGTAAAGCTGCACGAGGATCCCTGGGAGATGAACAAAATCGGCGCCATGACCAATCATCCTCCGTCGATGCTGTACGACGTGCGCCATCAGTTGCCGACAGAAGTGGACTTTCTTAGCGGCGCCATCGCGCGCGAAGCGCAGCGATGTGGTTTTGCAGCGCCCCTGCACACCGCTGTGTACCGGTTGATTAAAGGGAAAGAGGCGTCGTGGAGCTTCAAAGATGAGAACCGTGCGGTTGCCGCGCACAGCAAGGATATCCAACACTGATCATGTCCTGGCCCCTTGATTCACCCAAGTTGACGCGTGTTCGCTCCTTGATGAAGGATCAGGACCTCTCCGCTCTCGTGGTGCGCGCTCCCGACAATGTCGTATACCTCACCAATTACTGGTGCATGAAGGGCTACGACATCGCTGTCTTTCCACGCGAAGGCGAGCCCACACTAATCGCTCTTGAGCCGCAGCTCGCCGATGCCCAACGTAACTCATGGACGAAGGACATCCGTCTGTTCAAGGGCTACCACCCCAGCGATCCCCGCCCGCCGCAGTATCGTGCGTTGGATATTGCCTTGGACGTGCTGAAGAAGCGTAGCCTCACCGACAAAGTCGCTATCGAACTTAACATGGGAACTCAATCCGCCGATCGCATGGTGGGCGAGCCTACGACGCCGACGCAATTGTTCTTCGACGCCTTCGGTGAAGTCGCTGGCCGGGTAGTTGACGCGACTCCGCTGCTCAACGAAGCGCGCGCCATCAAAACCGCACAAGAGATCGAGCGCATGCGGTTGGCCAACGAACTGGCCGCGCTCGCTATGGAACATACTCGCGAACATATGCGTCCCGGCATGAAGGAGAGTGAAGTGGGCGGAATGTACGAAAGCTTCGTACATGGACTGGGCGTTGGCTACAAAGGCAAAGTCGAGATGGCGCGCGCGTTTACGCTGGTGTGGTCGGGGAAGGGAATTGCCACGTTTACCGCGACCGGCGAACGCCCCATTCAGAAAAATGAACCGACCCTGTTTGAGATTTGGGTCTGCGTCGATGGCTACTGGACAGATCTCACCAAGAACGCCTGTCCAGGCGAGCTGACACCCCCCTATCAGAAGCTGCTGGATTTGCTGTTAAGCGTTTTCAACGAGGCGGTAAGCTTTGCGCGTGACGGCGCTAGCTTCCCCGATCTCGACCGCCTGGTGCGCGCCCGCATCGCCGAAGGGGGATACCCCAGCCAGCCGTCTCATCCCATTTGCCACGGCGTCGGTGCACGTGCCCACGAGCCGCCATATGCGCATCAAGCCGGAGGCGGTACCATAAAAAAGAACATGGTGTTGGCCATCGAACCTGGCATTTATTGGGAGGGCGGTGGCGGTCTCCGTCTGGAAGATAATTTTTTAATCACTGAGCAGGGAAATGAAAAGCTGTGCAGCTATCCGGATGATTTCCGGCAGGCACGCTGAGAAACCGTGTCTAAACTAACTTCAAGACTCGACCCCAGTCTGATCTCGCGAATCACAGCTGAAGTGCGAGAAGAAGAGATCGTCGCCATGGCCAGCGACGTGATCAACATTCCCAGCCCCACCGGAGAAGAGCTGCACATGGCGGAATACATGCAATCCGCTCTCCGCCAATTGGGGTTGAATGTCACGTGGCAGGAAGTTGAAGAAGGTCGGGCTAACGTCGTCGGACGATGGAACGGTGCAGGTGCCGGAAAGAACCTGATGTTCAACGGCCACATGGATACCTCGAACACCGGCCGCGAAGATTTTCTGACCGGAATCGGTTACAAACCGAGCGCCGTGGTCAAGAACGGTTCCATCTACGGCCTCGGCATTTACAACATGAAGGGCGCGCTGGTCTGCTATACCCATGCGGTGAGAGCCCTGCAACGCGCCGGAGTGAAACTGAAAGGCGATGTCATCATTGCTGCCGTCGCTGGCGAAATTGAAAAGACCCAGTGGGGCGATTTCAAAGGCAAAGAGTACCGCGGCTACGGGTTCGGCACGCACTATCTGGTGAATCACGGTGTCCTGCCGGACATGTGCATTCTCGGTGAGCCCACCGACATGCATGTGGTGCTTGAGCACTTCGGCTCCATGTGGGTACGCATTTCCTGCACCGGGATTTACGTTCACACCGCCTTCTGCGAAGGCCGTGAAGAGATGAATTCCATCCGCCGCATGCACGAGTTGATGGAAACCATTCTGAAATGGATTGCCAACTGGGAGAAAAATGCCACGCACGGTGGCAAGAAGGCGCTGGTGAATCTGGGTGGAATCCATGGTGGCCATGCCTGGCGGGCCAGCCGCACTCCGGAGAAGACGGACTTGTTCCTCGATGTTCGCGTGCCGCCGACTATCCCTATGAACGACGCCCGGAGAAATGTCCAGCAGATGTTCTTCGAGCTGGAGAAGAAACATCCCGACTGGGGCCTGGAATTCGAGACCTACGTTTCCGTTCCCGGCGCGTGCGTCAGCGAAGAGCACGAAATGATCAAGGCCATCGATGCCAACCACGAGCACATCATGGGCAGGCGCCCCGATCGTGAAGTGGTCACCTGGTGCTCCGATGCCAGCGTGCTCAGCCGTTACGGAATTGAAACCGTGAACTATGGCCCTTCCAGCGGACCGCGCGACAAAGACGGAGAAAAGGTTCAGATCAAGACGCTGGTGGACATCACCAAGATCTATGCGCTAGTTGCCGCCGAACTCTGCGGCGTGCAATCCTAACAAGCTAGTCCGAGGACTCATTGCCAAGCCAGCAGGAAATCGAACGCCGCTACCAGAATCTCCGCGCTGCCATGGAGCGTGAGAATCTTGACGCTCTTATCGTATGCGGCAATCAGTACGCTGGTTTTGAGGGCGCGGTTCTTTACTGCTCGGGATTCGAAATCGTGCACCGCTACGTGTACGTGGTGTTGCCGCTCTCGGGCGAACCTACGCTGGTGTTTCCCCGCGAAGCCCGCTGGATTGGCGATAAGCAAAAGCCCTGGGTGAAGGATCACGTGTGGCCGGATGTTCCCGGTCAGTGGATTCGCGATCGTGCCAGCGAAAAGGGCTGGAAGCGAATCGGCGTTTATGGCATGAGTTTCGTGATGGCGGTCCGCGACTATCGTGAGTTGATGAATGGCCCCGCTGAGTTGGTGGCCTTCGACTATCAATTCGACATGGCACGAGCCGTCAAGAGCGAAGAAGAACTCGCCGAAATACGCGATGCCATGGACATTATCGTCGACGGTTTCTGGGCGCTGGTCGCGGCTTACGAGCCCGGCAAGACCGAAGCCGAGATCATGGCACCTGCCGTCGGAAGATTCTTCGCTCGCGGCGCCGGCCCCCGCATGATGAACATTCTGCTTTCCGGTTCTCACGGAGAGGCCGAAGCGTCATTCAAGGTACCGGGACACCGCGTGGTCGCCATCGACGACTTACTGCTCTACTCGCTCGAAATCACTGGCACCGGCGGTTACTGGGTCGAGTTCTCGCGTCCGCTGATTCGCGGCAAATTGAGCGCGCGAACCCAGGCGATGGCGGAAGCTTATCCTCACGCCCTTGAATCGGCCCGCAAGCTGATGCGCGCCGGTGAGCTGGCCAGCTCAGTGCATCGCGCTGTGGCCGACGCTTTCGCCAAGCACGGATTCGCGCTCGGCCACCTCTCCGGTCACAGCATCGGCGCAACCATGCTCGAGTATCCGGCCATCGGAGCCAAGAGCGATGTGCCGCTGCAAGAGAACATGATTTTCTCTCTGCACCCCCAGGTGGTCGATCAAGACGGCAAAGTCTGCCTCTATACTCAAGACACTTATCGCATCGGCAAGATTGAAGGCGAGTGTCTGGCGGACGTACCCTGGAAATTCTTTACCGGCGAAGAAACGAGACCCGGAAACTGAACATGAAAATCTGCGTTATCGGTTGCGGAGCGGTCGGCAGTCTGTTTGCGGCCCATCTGGCCAAGGCGGGAGAAGCCGAAGTCTGGGCATACGACGTCTGGAAAGAACACACCGACGCCATTCGCGCCAAGGGATTGCGTCTTTCCGGTGCCGCCGATTTCACTGCCCGGCTGAATGCCACCAGCGATCCTAAAACCCTGCCCCGCTGCGATTACGGTATCGTAGCTACCAAGGCGATCCACACCGGGGCCGCGATCGCACAAGTCGCTCATGTTTTCGATGAAAACAGCGCAGTCTGCTCGGTGCAAAACGGAGTCGGCAATGAAGAAATCATCGCCGAGCACGTGAAGCGTGTGATACGCGGCACCACGTTTCCCGCCGGACATCCCATCGCCCCCGGACACATCGGCTACGACATCGCAGGCGACACCTGGATCGGGCCGTTTGAGCCGACGAACACTCCGATGGCCAAAGTGGAAGAGTTGGCCGGCCTCATCACCCGGGCAGGAATGAATACCATCGCTTTGAAAGACGCACGCGGAGCGCAGTGGACCAAATTGATCTTCAATGCCTCCACCAATCCCGTCGGCGCACTCACGCTGCTCCACCACGGCGCTGCCACTAGATTCACTCCCACCGGACAGCTGTTTAACGATCTGATCGCCGAAGGTGAGACCGTGGCGAAGAAATTGGGGATCGAGTTACACGGCGATCCCCGCGCCTTGGTGCAGAAGGGCGCGAACGCTCCCGGAAAGCACCGGGCGAGCATGCTGCAGGACGTTCTCGCCAAGCGTCCGACCGAAGTAGATTTTATGAACGGCGCAATAGTGAAGTGGGGTGAGAAAATGGGCGTGCCCACTCCACTCAACCGGACAATGTGGGCGCTGATCAAGGGCCTCGAACACTCGTGGAAGGATCCGGATTAGCCAGAAGCTAGAAGCCAAGAGCCAAGAGCGATTTCATGATCCCATTCAACATCGGAGTTCTGCAACTCAGCATGGAGCCGGTCCGCGAAACCATCGCCATGGCGAAGGCCTGCGAAGACGCGGGCTTTGACGCCTTCTGGATCGCCGAGGCCTATCCCTGGTGGCGCAAGCATTCCTTTGAAGCGCGCTCCTCGACCGCCGTTCTAGCCGTGATCGCCGCCCAGACTCGCCGCATTCGGCTGGGCTGGGGAATTATTTCGCCTTACACTCGCCACCCGGTGCAGATCGCAATGGAAGCCCGGGTCATGCAGGATCTCGCCGGTGAGCGCTTTCTGCTTGGCCTTGGTGCGTCCAAGATCTTCATGAAAGAGATTGGCGAAGGCGAAGGTGAGAAAGTTGGTCCCGCCACGGTGATGCGGGAGAGCATCGAAGTCATCCGCGGCGTGCTTTCCGGCAACGCTTTCGAATACCAGGGCAAGGTTTTTGCCGCCAGCGTTCCCCCGCTGAAATCCGACGCGCACACTCCGCGCGACACGCCCCCCATCTATGTCGCTGGCACCGGCCCGGTGATGCAGAAAATGGCCGGTTCCATCAGCCACGGTCTCTTGACCGCCAGCATTACTACGCCTGAGTTCATCCGTTATTCGCGGAAGAACATGGAAGAGGGCGCGCGCAAAGCCGGGAAGGATGCATCGCAACTCGCGCTGGGATCAGTAATCGTGGGCAGCATCGGCCGCGATTCTGCCAAAGGCAAGGAAGGCGCACGCGAGCAGGCTGCCATGTATCTGGCCAACAAGGTGCAGAACATCAAAGGCTCGGCTGACGAACTGTTGCGTTGTGCCAACCTCACCTTCGAGGAACTACGCCCCGTCGCCGACGCCATGGAAAAAGGCGGCCGCAAAGCCGCCGCCAAAGCCGTGACCGACGATATCCTGAAGAAGGTTTGCGCGATTGCCGGAACCCCCGAAGAATGCATCGAGCGCATCGAGCAATACCGCGCCGCCGGCTGCACACATATCATGCTGGAAATCTGGGGCGACGACCGCACTGGTCAGGCGAAGTTGTTTGGCGAGGCAGTGCTGCCACATTTTCGAAGGTGACCCAAGTTCCTCTCTCCCAAATCGAAAAACCCACTCTTCCTTCGTGCCCTCGGAAGTTCAATCATCACTGGCGGCGCATTTCCCCCCTGATACAATTGCCCTTTCCTGAGGAAAATATTTCGTGGCCTGCCCATTTTTTGTGCCGACCCGCAAGCTCGACGATGCTGGCTGGCTGCATCCTGCGCGCTTGCCCTTAGGTGGCGGCTGGCAGGGGCACTGTTCCGCGCCGGGGCACGAAGGCGCCGAGCCATCCGACCAAGATCTCCACCAGTATTGCAATCTTGGGTATGCGTCGGGCTGTTCGTGGCTGCCGCAAGACCGTTCCTGCGACGCTGTCCGCTTTTCCGTGGCTCACGATCGCGGCACACGGCTGCTGCTCGGGTTCGTCTGCGAGTCCGGGCATCGCCCGGCGGGGCACGGGATGCTGGAATTTGACGTCCCACTTGAGCGATGGATCACTTCCCATCCTGATGCCCGCATTCAGAGAATGGCGGAGTGTTATCTCGAATCTTATTTGTTGCGTAGAATTCATTCCGCCCCGGCGGATCCAACTTTGAGGCCCAATTCATGACTCACATTGATGGTCTGAACGTGTTGCCCCGTTCGGTTCGCGATTCCCAGTCCGAAATGGCAGAGATCGTTCTGCCCAACGACACCAACCCGCTGGGCGCGCTGCTCGGCGGACGCCTCATGCACTGGATCGACCTGGCGGGCGCCATGGCCGCGCATCGCCACTCGCGAAACTACGCACTGACGGCGGGCATCGATCATATGGATTTTCTGGTTCCCGTACACGTCGGTGATCTGGTCATCCTCCGTTCCTCCGTCAACCGCGTGTTTAACACCTCGATGGAAGTCGGAGTCAAAGTGTGGGTGGAAAACTATCTGCAAGATCAGTGTGAGCACGTAAGCTCTGCTTATCTTACTTTCGTCGCGGTCGATGCCGGCGGCCGGCACATTACGGTTCCGGCCGTCATCCCAGAAACCGACGAGCAGCGCCGCCGTTTTGATGAAGCGGGCAAGCGCCGCGAGATTCGCCGCGCACACTTCGAGCGCCGAAAGTCACGCTGAGGGAGTGCCTAGCCGACCGCCAGCCGCCTGCGCATGAACACCGCGCTTGCGACCAGGCCTGCCATCACAACCATGATGGCCAGAAACCAGCCGTAGTACTGTCCCGGATGGCGGAGCACGCGAATGAAGTGCCGTCCATAGTGGAAGGCAATCAGGGCAATCATCGCGTAACGTGCTCCTCTGCAGGCCGTCACCACAACCAGGAACTTGCGCACCGAGTATTTCAGAACTCCCGCCGCGGCAAAGAAGGCGCTGGTGGGAAATGGAAAGGGTACAGCACAGGACACTGCCAGGCCTGCCGTGCCCCATTCTTCGAAACAGGCCAAAGACTTTGAGACCCGGCGTTTGCCGAACTTCTTCTTCAAATAATCGGCTCCGGCCAGGTGCGCCGCGCGATAGGTGAGGTAAGCCCCCACAACTGAGCCCAGGGTGGCGACCGCCGCATAGTAGTACCAAGGCTCGGCGTGGCGGGCGGACAGGATCGCGGTCAGGATGTCGGGACCTCCAAAGGTCGGAAGCGGCGAGGCGTCCACTACCGCAACCGCGAACAGCCCGAGTCCTCCCAAATGGCGAAGGACGGCGGCGTAATCAACCGGACGCGGCTTTGGACGCGGGACCGGGCGGGCGGCAATGTCGAGAAGAAATGAAATAGTGCCTCTGCCGGCCAGCTTGGACTCCACTGGCAAGTTGGTGTAGTTCTGAAAGTAGCACAGGTGCGCAGGCATTCGTCTAAACTGATGTTGCCATGAGTTCACGTCTGCAAGGAAAAGTTGCCATCGTTACCGGCGCCGGCACGGGCATCGGGCGCGCCTGCGCTCTCGCGATGGCCCGCGAGGGGGCGCGCCTGGCGCTGGCCGGGCGACGCAGCGATAAACTTCAGGTTCTCGCGAAAGAAATCGGCAACTCAGCCATTCCCATCGCCGCCGACGTGTCCAACAAGGCTGACATCGAAAAACTGATTGCCCGTACGGTTGCCGAACTCGGTGCCATCAACGTCCTGCTCAACAACGCAGGTGTGCTGCACGTCGGAAACGTCGAACAAATCACCGAAGAGCAGTGGGACCAGACCTTCAACATTAACGTCCGCGGCTTGTGGTTGCTTTCCCGCGCTGTTCTGCCGCACCTGAGGAAGGAGGGGGGCGGATCGATTATCAACATCGCCTCGGTGCTCGGAATTAACGGCGCCCGCAACCGTGCGTCGTATGCACCGTCCAAGGGTGCCGTGGTTCTGCTCACCAAGTGCATGGCCATCGATCATGGACATGAGAACATTCGCGTGAACGCCATCTGTCCGTCATTCGTCGAGACCGATCTCACCGCCGCTGTCCTGAGCACGGTCCCGGATCCGCAGGCAGTGCGGCGCGAACGGGTCGCGGTGCATCCTATCGGCCGCTTGGGCAAGCCTGAGGACATCACGGGTCTTGCAGTCTACCTCGCCAGTGATGAATCCTCTTGGGTGACAGGCTCGGTGTTTCCGGTGGACGGCGGATATTTGGCGATGTAGCGGCGAGCATTCAGCACTCAGCATTCAGTCAAACCCCGCTGAAAGAGTCATCCGTAAGATCCGAAGGTTGTTTTGGCTGAATGCTGAGTGCTGACTACTGACTGCTCAGCTCGCGCTTGTATAATCGAGGCTGACAAGCTTTCCAGAGGTGATTTTTGAACGCACACATGCCGCATCCCGGACAAGCGCCCCAAGGGCCGCAGCCGCTACCCGGCGTAGAAACCATTATTGCGGTCGGTTCCGGCAAGGGTGGAGTCGGTAAGACTACGCTGGCCGTCAATCTGGCGCTTGCACTGGCGAAACTGGGCCACAGAGTCGGACTGCTCGACGCCGACGTTTACGGTCCCAACGTGCCGCTCATGCTCGGCATTAACGCGCAACCGAAAGTGTTGCCAGATAATCGTATTGAGCCGCTGGATGCTCACGGCCTCAAAGTGATCTCCGTCGGGTTCCTGAATCCCGGAGACAAGCCGCTGATCTGGCGCGGCCCTATGCTGCATTCCATCATCAAGCAATTTCTGGGGTCGGTCGTATGGGGACAGCTGGATTATCTGGTGGTCGATCTTCCGCCAGGAACTGGCGACGTAGCACTCTCGCTCATTCAGACCGTGCCGCTCACCGGCGCGATCGTAGTCTCGACTCCGTCAGATGTTTCCTTGCAGGATGCGCGCAAGGCCATCGAAATGTTTCACCAGATGAAGGTCGACATTGTGGGCATGGTGGAGAACATGAGCTACTTCGTCTGCCCCCATTGCCAGCATGAGATCGACATTTTCTCCCGTGGTGGAGCGGAGAAGACCGCCAAACAGTTCGACGTAGCCTTTCTCGGAAACATCCAGCTCGACCCCGAACTTCGCAAAGCGGGAGACAGCGGTAAACCTTCCGTCCTCGACGGCGAAAGCTCGCCTCACGCCAAGTCGCTGTATGATTTCGCCCGCAAGGTTGTCACTCGTGTGAGCGAGATCAAGGCCGTCGCCCCCGAAAGTGTGATTCAGATTCAGTAGGATTTTCTCTGTGAACCCCTGTGTCCTCTGTGGTTTGGGGGTGGTCTACCCCCGCACTTGACGGTTTTCTGATAGTGATATCGTGATATCATTCTGCCGCTGAGCAGGTGGGCGATTTGATGGTATCCCGGCAAAAAGCGGGCCGCCCTCGTGATCTGGGCTACACGATGATTGCCGGCATCGTGATCGCACGACATGCCCCCTTGCGACCCGCAACACGGCTCACTTTGATGATATCTCGGTTCCGCTGATCAACCCTTGGGCTGCTTCTTAAAGCGCGCAGGCTTGCCTGCTCAGTGGGGCATCTTTTCGGCTTGCTCTATTTTGTGAAGCCCCGCGTGGGCCGACTCATTGCGTGCATCCATATGAAGAACAATCCCATAGTCGTAGCGAGCGGCCGAATAATCTCCACGACCGGCGGCGGCCTCGGCTCTGCTCAGCAGACCGGGAATCTCGCTGCAGCTAAAACCACCTGCGCTCACACAGCCGCTGGATCCGCCTGCTCTTAAGGAAGCTGGCCGCACTGGTTTGGAGTTGGATGGAGGTACAGCGCCAGGCACCGAGTTTGTGGCCGGAACCACAGAAACCGCAGCCGGCGCAGGGAGGGCTGCAGGAGACACAGTCGACGGTATGGTGGGTTGCATCACCGCCGGTTGCTTGTTCTCTCCTCCTGAACCGAATCTTGCCCGGTAGCTCCGGATTCCAAAGAACAGTACAACCGCCGCAACCGTCACCGCGATCCCGGCATGACCGATCTTGTTCGACGGGGCGGTCGGAATCGATAGAACCTTCGCAACTCTACCCCGGCGTACCTTGCCTGCCTGGGAGCCAGCATCGGTGTCACGCTTCAGACGCTGCAGGTCAGTGCGCATTTCGGCGGCGCTTTGGTAGCGGAGCTTGCGGTCTTTTTCCAGTGCCTTGCTGATTATGCGGTCCAGTTCCGGCGGCACGTCCGGGTTCAGGCGCACTGGGGCAGCGGGCATCTGGTGAAGAATGGAGTCAAAGAGCGCTCCCGAAGTAGTTCCACGGAAAGGCAGCAGGCCGGTGGCCATTTCGTACAGCACCACGCCGAAAGAAAACAAATCGGTGCGATGATCGACGTCCTTGCCGAGTGTCTGCTCGGGTGACATATAGGAGACAGTGCCAATCGCGCCGCCGGGCCGCGTCAGCGCCACCGATTCTGTAGTGCTGTCGGAGGCGATTGCCAGCTTGGGGTTCACCTTGGCAATACCAAAGTCCAGAACCTTGACCTGGTCGGTCTTGGTCACGAAAATGTTTGCCGGCTTAATGTCGCGATGCACGACACCGGCTGCATGCGCGGCATCCAGGGCGTCGGCAATCTGGGTCGCATAGTCCACCAGAGTATCGAGCGCCATCTCCCTGCCCATGATGCAGTGCTTCAGAGTTTGCCCATCGAGATACTCCATGGCGATGAAGGGTTTTCCTTCATGGCTGCCGATTTCGTAGATGGTGCAGATTTTAGGGTGGTTCAGTGAAGAAGCGGCTTTCGCCTCGCGGCGGAAGCGCTCCAGAACCGGGCCTTGCGGGGCTTCGTCTTCGGGGAGGAATTTCAGGGCGACAAAGCGGTTGAGAAAAGTGTCCTCAGCCTTGTAAACCACACCCATCCCACCCCCACCAAGTTTCTCAATCACCTGGTAGTGCGAGACGGTCTGGCCTATCATCCCGAGAGGCCGCACGCTGAATTGCGGGGCACCCATCGAGCTCGTTTTCCTTTGCGAACTTTGCGATTCGACTACGCCGGTCTGGGGTGACGAAGCGGCAGACTCGGCGAATACGAATCTAGCCCATAACCCGATTTCTGACAAGAGGAATGCGGCTCCTGGCCGAATGGGGCCTGGCGTACAATTTCGGAGAGTGCAAGAGCTTGACTTAGTTCCCACCTTGAGTATCCTAGCCAAGCTAAAGTCATTGGAGTCCGCACTTACAACGGAGAACAGGGAATGCCTCCATCGGTTTTGGCGGGGTCTCAGCGCCGCTCTGTGACCCGGCCCGTTAGAACCGTAGTCGCTTCATGTTTAGTCGGCTTTCTGGCCACGCTGGCCCTCGCCAAGGATGTGCCCCTGACTGCCATCGTTCTCTACGACGCCCCTAACGGCGCAGCCTACGTCCAAATGACTGGCGTGATGCTCAACGGCAAGACTGAGGTCCGGCCTTGCGACCCCGCCACCAAAATGGACAAATCCGCCTATGGCAAGACGTCCAAGATCCAGATGAAAGCAGTGACCTCGCTCGAAAGAACCTCCGAGGGGGTGCTGATGATGACCTGGAGTGAAAAACCCATCTGCATCCTGCCCAGCAACCTCCACTTTGAGAACAAGAAGCAATACACACCGGCAGAATTGGCTGACCAGTCGGTTCTACAGGGAAACGTGGTAGCGGCTTCCGCGGGGCAACCCAGCGAAGTTCCGGCGTTGAAGCCTGGTGTGCAAGTTTTTTTCGTCGGTGCCTTGGACACCGAACTGGCCGAGTATCTGCGCGCGCGGCGGGCGAAGTCGATCGTGGTATGGCAGGAGTTCCTCACCCGTTACGCTTCCTCTTCGCATGCGACCGACGCCCGCAAGAGCCTGGCCGATTTGTTCGAACAGGCAGGCGAGGCGGCATTTGACCAATACCGCAAGGCCGGCGCTCCCGGTTGGTCATCGCTGAAGCAGGCCCATCAACAAGCCGAGCAGGCCGTCCATACCGTACCTGACTACTCTGCGGCGGTAAAGCTCCTGGGACAGATTCGTGCCGAACTGGACCTACTGACCGCGGCCGACCGCGCCGAGTTGTTGGCATACCGCAAAACGCTGCTGGATCAAACCGCCGGCTACAACCACTTGGTTGCGGCCAGGAAGGAAGACGACCAGATTCTCGACGTTGACGCCAACTACCTTCCGGCGCTTGAGCTGCAAAGCGACCTCATAAAAGAGGCGTCACGTTTGGAATCAATCCTACAGACTGCCGAGGGTCTGCTCACTGCCAAACGGTACGACGATGCTCTGCTGGCGCTCGGCGTCTATCGTCCATTCGCTTCGGAGGTGCCGCGCGTGGAAGCGGTCGTGGCGGCGGTTTACACCTACCATTCCACTCGTGCCAAGGAGTTCGCAGCCCAACCGGACTGGGAAAAGGCGGTGCCGGAGTTCCGCAAAGCGGTCGAGACTCGCCCCGACAACCTGGAGGCGAAAGCTGCCTTGAAAGACGCCGAAGTCCAGCTGGTCAATACGCGAAATCACGATGCCGCCGCTAGAGCCATCGAGCAAAGCAAAGCCTACACGGAACAGAAGCAATATATCGACGCCTACCAAGTGCTGGCCGGTTTGAGCGATCAGCAACGGGCCCTGGTGACCGATCAAATCGAGGCGGTCAAAGCCGATTATGTGACCGCCGCCGTCCAGCGCGCTCAAACCCTCCAGGAAGTGCACATACCCATGAAAGGCCGCGCCGACGAGGACGCCGCCCGCCAGGCCTACGACCTGCTTACCAGCGCCGGCACGTTGAGCGACGACCAGTCCATCCGGCTGAAGCTCGATCTTCTATCCGACAAGATCAGCGTCTACTATATCGAGCGGGCAAAGCATTATCTGGAAAAACCTCTCGCCTCAGGAGTCGGCCTGGGCTGGTGTTATCTCGAGGAAGCGCAGCGCTTCAAGCCGAATCTGGACGCGGTGAAGGACCAGATGACGCGCTACAGGGCGGCTTACCAGATGCGCGGGAAGCTTTCGATTGGCGTCGTCTTTCGCGACCAGACTTCCCGTCGCGACAGTGTTGGATTCGCCGACCAGCTGACCGATGCCATTGCCACCGATCTTGAGAGTTCCGGACTTTCCGTGAGAGTCGTCCGTCAGACCAGCGAAAATGCCACTGCTGCCGACCCGAACACGTTACAGCCCTTGTTCGTTTTGACCGGCGAAATCAACGAGCACCGCCCGGTCAAGACTCCGACCTCGGAAACGTTGCAGTCGAAGTACCGCGCATCAACTCGTGAGGTAAGAAACGAGGCCTGGCTGAAGGCCAGCCACGCCTACGAAGCCACCATAGAAGGCGTGCGCAACGCCCAGCGCGAGTATGACGAAGCCGTCGGACGGAAAAAGAAGAAAGAAATTGAAGCCACCAAAGAGGCACTGACGGCCGCACAGAAACAAGCCGATGATGCCCGCACCCAGATGGACGCAATCGAACAATTTCGTACCGAAGCCGTCATCGAACCTTACAACTACACCAAGACCAGCGTGGATCTGGAGGGCATCATCCAACTGGCCTTTCGTATCGATCTCGGCGGCAATCTGATCGAGCCCACCACCCCTCTGACGCAGGACAGCCACAAGGTCTATGTTCTTTTAGAGAATGTGAAGCCGGAAGACAGCGAGGGTGTGCGGTCACAAACCGCGACCCCCGATGAACTCGCCTTTATGACCGATGTCGATACCCAGGCCCGGAACGCGTTAATCAAAGCCATCCATCAAAAAGTGGCGAACCTGCCTGGCAAGATTCTCGAAAACGCCCGCAAGCACGCGCGCGACAACGATCCGGAAGGCGCCGCCGAGAAATACGTGATCTACCTGAACGCCACGCCGGACGCAGCGGCGTCCGCCGAGCATGCAGAGGCGCTGCGCTTCCTCCGCGATAACTTCAACGTCGGCTGGATCAACAAGTAGGAGACAGCATGGCTTTTGAAATCACTACCCGAGAACTTGATCACATCATTGTCGTGGACGCGGTCGGGAGACTCACGTTGACTGATAGTCGCACCCGATTGCGTGACCTGATCCACATCTTCACCGGCAATGGCCACAGAGATTTCCTGCTCAACCTAGCGGGCGTGGATTTCATAGACAGTGACGGAATGGGCGAACTGGTACGCTGTTATAGCGTCGTCAGGCAGAGGGGAGGCGAGATGAAACTTGTCCACCTCCAGCCGAGGGTGCAGGACCTACTTCAGATCACCCGGGTAAACAGCATCTTCGAAATCCACAACGACGAGCAGGTGGCGCTGCAAGCCTTTCGGAAGCGCGCTTAGCTCTTCTCTTTTCCGAATCTTCCTAGCCGAAACATCGCATCCGCGTCTTTTCCTTCCATCACCAATCCTGCCACCATTTCGCCAATCGCCGGCCCGTGCTTGAAGCCATGACCCGAGCCACCGCCAACGATCCAAACGTTCCTCGTCTGCGGATGCCGGTCGATGATGAAGTCATCGTCTGGCGTGTTCTCGTACTGGCAGACCTGTGTCTCAACCAAGGTTGAGCCTTTCATCGCGGGAAAGCGAAAACTCAGATAGTCACGAAGCATTTCCATGGTTTCCGTGCTCGCCGTGCGCTCGCCTGAAGTGGGATCGAAAGCCGGCCCGCGTGTGTCGTCCGCGATCTTGAAGCCCCGCCCTTCGCCCGCTGGAATGCCATAGATGAAGCGGTCCCGATGATCGGCCCACACCGGCAGCTGGGCATCCGAGAAGCGATCATCTCCGGCCGGCGTTCCAAAGAAGAACACGTCCTGCTTGGTGGGCCGGATGAGGTCGCCAATAGTTCCCGGAAACAGCTTCCCCAGCCACGGCCCGCAAGCAAAAACATATTGGTCAGCGACCAGCTTCGAACCGTCCGAAAGCATCAATCCCTTTTGATACTCGGCCTCAGGCCTGCCGAGCACTGCCTCTTGCCTATACTCTCCACCCTCAGCAACGAAGCCTTTCACCACTTCCTGACACGCAGTCTTGGCACAGAGAAAGCCGGCGTCAGGTTCATAGATCCCCCAGCGCACATCCTCAAAATTAATCTGCGGCCATCGCCGTGTCATTTCTGGCGCGGAGATCTCTTCGACCCTCACACAGACCTCGTGGAGCGAAGGTAAAGATGCACGCTCATACTGGTCGTCATCCGCCGTCGCCATCCACAACACGCCGGTCTGATGAAACAGCCGGCGGTTCCAACGCTTGTCATGCTCCTTCCACAATCGCATGGCATCAGATGCCATCTTGGTGTACGGCTGATCAGGCCCGTAGGTGCGGCGCATGATACGCGTGTCTCCTCCGGACGACGAACGCGCATTGCCCGGCCCCCAGGCGTCGATCAGCGTAACCCGCGCGCCGCGCCGCAACAGATACAGTGCGGTCCATCCTCCGAACGCGCCTGCGCCGACTACAACCACATGAAACCTGGCTCGCATGGTGGTTTGCCAAAGGTATCAGACTGGACCTTGTCGTCGCGCGAATTGGCATTCTGGCATCAAGAGTGCTAAGTCTTGACAGGGTAGGGGGAGGCTTCCTAGAATCGAGACAGTCCCGGATTGCATCCTCCAGCTTAACTATTGCATCTAAACAACTTAGTATAATGTCGCGGGGCTCCCTGAGTCTCAGCGACTCAATGTGATACAAAGAAGATATGCCTTCAGGAAATCCAATCGGCGGCCGGGAGCGCGAAATTCTAACCGCCATTGTAGAGACCTTTATTGCCACCGGCGAGCCGGTGGGATCACGGACTCTAGCTCGTTCCAATCGCGAAGGCCTCAGTCCCGCCACCATCCGCAACGTTATGTCCGATCTGGCGGAAGTGGGATTTCTGGAGCAGCCGCATACTTCCGCCGGCCGCGTGCCCAGCCCCGAGGGCTATCGTTACTACGTTGAGCAGCTCACCGGCGAAGCGCGGCTGAGCAATGAAGATCAGAGCATTATTGAAGGTTCACTCCATGGCATCACCGATGTGCAGGAGTTCATGGAGCGCACTTCGCATGTGCTTTCGCTGATCTCGAAAAATGTTGGAGTCGCGGTCGCCATCGGCGGCCCAAAGAATGCTTTGGACCACGTGTATTTTTCGCGGTTGGGAGATCAGAAAGTTTTGGCGGTGGTGGTAACCCGCTCCGGAGTAGTTCGCGACCGGGTGCTGCGCCTGGATCTTCCGCAAGCAGATTTGGATGTTGCCGCACGCTACATCAATGACAATTTTCGCGGCTGGACCATTGATGCGATGCGCGCGGAGCTGGATCACCGGCTGGAAACCGAGCGCAGTGAATATGACCGGCTGATGTCGTCCGTCGAGCAGCTCTATCGTCAGGGCGCCCTGGTTGCGGATGACGGGCCACAAATGGTGTATGTGGAAGGCGCGGCCAACCTGCTCACCGGAGACGATGACCGTCAGCGCTTACAGGACATGTTGCGTACGCTTGAGGAGAAGCAACGCATCGTGGAGCTGCTGGGCGCATACCTCGATGCCAAGCAGGAAGCCGTTCGGGTGGTAATTGGCCTCGACCAGACCCTGCCTTCCATGCGTAACTTTGTGCTGATCGGAGCTCCCGCGCGCGTCGGCGGTGAAGTCATGGGCTCGCTGGCGGTGATCGGCCCTACCCGCATTGACTATCAACACACCATGACCGCGGTTTCCTACATCGCGCGGCTGTTTGACAAGGTCTTGAACGAATACGAGTAAGCATTTATGGCTAGAGGCAACGGAAAAACCGAAGTGGAGCCGCAGCTGGATGCTGAGCATGAACTCCCGCCGGCGGACGGGTCGGAAGACTCACCCCAGGGAGCAGTTTCCGCGTCCGCCGAAGGCGGCGAACTGCAGAAGCTGAAAGCGGAGCGAGACACCTTGCTCGACCGCCTTGCCCGCATGCAGGCTGATTTTGAGAACGCACGCAAACGCGCGGCGCGGGATCAACAGGAGTTCCGCGAATTCGCCCTGGCGGACGCACTCAAGACCCTGCTGCCCGTCCTCGACAGTTTCGAGCGTGCATTGCAAGCCAGTGCCGGAGACAAATCCGACCTTCGCAGTGGAGTGGAACTCATCTACAAGCAATTGCAGGACGGGTTAGGGAAGCTTGGCATGCGCGCCATCCCCGCGAAAGGCGAACCGTTCGATCCTCGTTGGCATGAAGCCATCGAAATGGTGGACACTACCAAGGCGCCAGACCATCAGATTATCGATGAATTGCAACCCGGCTACAGGTTGAAGGATCGGCTGCTGCGGCCGGCCATGGTCCGAGTGGCGCGCAACCCCAAACATTGATATTTATACTTTCTACGAAAGCGAAAATCCTATTCTGGCTAGCAACGTAAAACGCGACTACTACGAGGTCCTCGGGGTTGCCCGCGGCGCCAACGATCAGGAAATCAAGAGCGCCTACCGCAAACTGGCGTTGCAATTCCACCCTGACCGCAATCCCAACAATCCCGACGCCGAAGAAAAGTTCAAAGAGTGCAGCGAAGCTTACGGCATTCTGGCGGATACCGACAAACGCAGCGCCTACGACCGTTTCGGCCACGCCGGTGTAAGTGGAGTTGGTGGATCGGCGGGAATCGACCCCACCGTCTTTAACGACTTCAGCGAGATCTTCGGTGACTTCTTCGGCTTCGGTGATCTTTTCGGTGGAGGAACGCGCGGGCGCACACGGGCCCAACGCGGCTCCGATCTGCGCGAGGACATCACACTGGAGTTCGAGGAAGCGGCCTTCGGCAAGGAGACGCAAGTCTCCATCCGCCGCCATGAGACCTGCGAGGACTGCCGTGGTTCTGGCGCAGCTCAGGGTAAAGCGCCCGTCACCTGCCGCTCCTGCGCGGGCCGCGGGCAGGTGCGCTACCAGCAGGGATTCTTCAGCATGGCCCGAACCTGCCCTACATGTCAGGGTGCGGGCAGCGTCATCACCGACCCGTGCACCAAGTGCAAGGGACAAGGCCGCGTGCTACGCCACAGAACCGTCGAGGCCAAAATTCCCGCAGGGGTGGAAGATGGCACCCGCATCCGATTTACGAGCCTGGGCGAAGCCGGAGCTTTTGGCGGTCCCGCGGGCGATCTCTATGTGATCCTGCACGTCAAGGAGCATCCGTTCTTTGAGCGTGAAGGCACTAACTTGCACTGCGTGATCCCGGTATCGTTCAGCCAGGCCGCGCTCGGAACCGAAATTCGCGTCCCCACGCTCGAAGGCGAGCATACCCTGAAAGTTCCCGAGGGAGTGCAATCGGGTACGACGATGCGCATCCGCGGCAAGGGCGTGCCGGTCTTGAATGGCCATGGCAAAGGCGACCTGTTCGTCGAGATTCGCGTCCAGACACCCGGCAAATTGAACAAGCGCCAGCGCGAATTGATGCAGGAACTGGAAGGCACGACCCACGTCGAGAACAAGCCGCAACGCCGCACCTTGATGGGTAAAGTAAAAGACATCTTCGGGTAGAACACCCAGCTTGTGTAGCGGCTTTCCGCTATGTACTCTGTGCCCTCTGTGGTTAGGCCTTAGAACATGACCCGACGCCGCTGGATCGCCGACGAAGTTTCTGGGAATCACGCGAGCCTCGTCGGATCCCATGCCGAGCACTTGTCCCGGGTGCTCCGCGCACAGGTTGGCCAGGAATTCGACATCGCTGCCGGCGACGAAGTTCGTCGTGGGCGCATCACCCGCATCCAGACGGATCGTGTGGAATTAGAGTTGGGTGAAGTCATTCCGGTCCCCAGTCCTCCGCACGTCACCCTGGCACTCTCCGTCTTCAAGTTCGACCGCATCGAGTGGGCAATCGAAAAGTGCACCGAGCTTGGCGTGGCACGCATTGTTCCGGTAATCGCCAGCCGCACCGAGTCTCATTTGGCCGCCGTCGCAGCCAAGCGCGTTGAACGCTGGCAGCGAATCGTCCGCCAGGCAGCCGAGCAGTCCCGCCGGGTCTCGCCTCCCGAGGTATTTCAACCGATCAAGCTCAAGGACGCACTTGCGTTGCAGGGGAGCGTCCGCATTCTGCTCTCGGAGTCAGAAAAAGGCCTCATGCTGATAGACGCTCTTCAGTCAGCAGCGTCCGACATTGTCCTCGCTCTCGGCCCCGAGGGCGGGTGGACGGAGCCAGAGTTAGACCAGTTCCGCGACGCTGGATGGTTGTCGGCGTCTCTTGGCGATACCATCCTTCGCGCCGAGACCGCAGCCATCGCAGCCTTGGCAGTTGTGCTCTCCGAGCTTCGGCGGTAAGAAACATCGAGCCTTCCCTCTGGGCCCTCCGTGGTTGAATGCCGCGAAACCCACGAACATCCTGTCGGCGAACTCTGATATCCTCCTGCCCAGTGGCGCTGTCAAAACGCATCCCCGCACCCACCTTCGAGCCTGACGACCGCCAGCGCGAGGCCATCAATCATCCGCACGGCCCTTTGCTGGTCATTGCCGGCGCTGGCACCGGCAAAACTACCGTCTTGATCCGACGCATCGCGCAACTAGTCCAGGGAGGACACGCCCGGCCTGAGGAAATCCTTGCCCTCACTTACACCGACAATGCCGCTGCGGAAATGCGCGAACGGCTGCAAGCCGAGCTCGGCAGTAAGGCCAAAGACTCGCAAGTGGCCACCTTTCATGCCTACTGCAACAACCTGCTGATTCGCAACGGCAGGCAGTTTGGCGTGCTCGATGACTACGATCAATGGATTTTCCTGCGAAAAAGGCTCCGCGACCTAAACCTGAAGCATTTCGTGATCCCAGCCAATGTCGGCAAGTTCCTGCACGACCTTCTCGACTTCATGCGCCGCTGTCAGGACGAACTGGTGGGCCCGGAAAGGTATGTGCAGTATGTTCAGCAGGTGGAGCGCGGAGAATTGCCTATCCCGCGCGTGGCGAAATCCAAAGAGGCAGGAGCCCTCACCGACGAGGAAGTCCTGGGCCGCTGCCGCGAGATTTCCCGTGTGTTCACCCAGGTCGAGGTCATGCTTCGCGAACAGAATCTCGGCACCTTTGGCCACATGATCACACGCGCTCACGATTTGCTGTGCGACGACCCAGCGCTGCTCGCGCGTGAAAAGGAACATGCTCGCTTCATTCTGGTGGACGAATTTCAGGACGCCAACTTTGCCCAAGTCAAAATCCTGCAGAACCTGGCGGGCGACGACCAGAACGTTTTCGCCGTCGGCGATCCCGACCAGGCCATCTACCGTTTTCGCGGCGCTTCCAGCGCGGCGTTTTCTCTTTTTCAGCACAACTTCCCCGCAGCCAGGATCGTCGCTCTGGAAAAGAACCGCCGCTCCACCACGCCCATCTTGAAGACCGCCCACGCTCTCATCGCGAAGAACCCTGACTTCGTTTCCAGCAGTCCGGGTGGTGCTCGCTTTCAGCGCGCGCCGCTGACCTCAGCTCGTGAGGAAGACGCTGCCCACGCTGGCAAGACTGTGCCCAGCCTTCCCGTCGAAGCCGTGATCCTGGGACCCAAAGACCGCGACCTCGAGTGTTCGGACGTCGCCACGTTGCTCCGCCAGCGTCGCCGCGAATCCCGTTGTGACTGGAAAGACCTCGCGGTTCTCTATCGCCAGCATCTTCATCGCGACGATCTGGCGGCTGAACTGGTTGAGCAGAGAATCCCTTTCTCCATCGAGAACATGGATGTGATGGACACTCCTCAGGCCCGCGATCTGTTCGCCAGCTTGGGTGCAGTCGTTTCCGTGAGAGACGATGCCAGTTTGTTCCGCGTAGCCGCATTGCCTCAGTTCACCATCGACCCCGAAAAACTGCGCGCAGGAATTCGTGCGTTGCCGCGAAACCAGGAGACCGGCGGTGTCGGCGACGTCTTAGAGAAAATTCCGGGGGGCACAGCCGTGCTCGACTCGATCCAGCAAGTACGGGATGAAATCACCAGGACCAATGCCAAGGGGCGCGCCGCGGTCGAGATCATCGTACGCAGCTTCAGGTTCGATCGCACTTCGCCCGCTCTGGCTGCCATCCTCGACTTTGTTCGCCGGTGGGAAGAGAAGCCCATCACCACCACCGGCCAGATTTCCGAACTGCTCGAGTATCTCGATTACTTCCGCGAAGCGGGTGGCGCCGTTCCCATGTCATCGCCCGAAGTTGACGCCGTCCGCCTCATGACCGCCCACACTGCCAAAGGGCTCGAGTTCGACCACGTTGCCATTCTCCGCGCCAATTCTCCCTCGTTCCCCGCGTCATACAAGGAGTCGCTGGTGGAATTTCCCCGCGAACTCCGCGATCCCGAGTCGCTGGTACCAGAAGACGACAAAACCCTTCATGAGCAAGAAGAGCGACGCCTGTTTTACGTGGCCATGACTCGTGCCCGCGACTCGCTTACGATTTATGCCAAAGGAGGAACGGGCAAAACGGATCCCACGCCCGCCGGCTACCTGCGGCCCCTTCTCAAGGACCCCGGACTACGTCGCTATTTGCGCCAGCGCCAGCCCCGTGGTTTCCAGCCCGACATCTTCGCGCAGGCGAGTCCGCCACCGGTGGGTGTGGCCGCCTGGGTCGCCCTGTCGCCGGTCTCTGATCTGAGCGCCCGCCTCAGCGCCAGTGCAGTGCAGACCTACGAAACCTGTCCGCTCCAGTTCAAGCTCGATCGCGAGTGGCGGATTCCTGGAGAGGTCCCCGCCGCCATGCAATACGGTGGAACTATGCACCGTGTGCTGCGGGCTTACTACGATTCTGTCCGGCAGGGCCGTCCCATGACGGAAGAGTCGCTGCTCGACCTGTTCGGCACCGACCTGGCTGACGCTAGGATTCAAGACGCCTATCAACACGATCTCTATCTACAGCAGGGGATCGAGCAGCTCAAGGAATTCCTGGCCGTTGGCCGCCGGGGTGAAATGCCGGAAGTGTTGCACACCGAGGAATTCTTCGAGGTGAAAGTCGGTGCAACTACGATCGCCGGGCGGATCGATCGCGTCGACAAGCTACCCGACGGACGCGTCGTCATCACCGACTACAAGACCGGCAAGCCGCTGTCGCAGGAGGACGCGGACGAGAGCCTGCAGCTTTCGATCTACGCCCTCGCTGCCCAGACGAAGTGGGGATACCGCGCCGATCATCTGGCTTTCTACAATCTGAGTGAGAACACTTCCGTCCTTACCCACCGCAATGAAACTCAGCTTCAGGCGGCCAAGGCCAGGGTGGAAGACGTGGCACAAAACATTGCAGAAGGGAAGTTTGACGCCAAACCCAGCTTCAGCTGCCGTTTTTGCGCCTATCGGGTGTTGTGTCCTGCAACCGAGAAGCGGCTGTCAGGAAGCTCGTAGAAATCGAACGACTGGGGTTTCAACCGTGGGGACAATATTTCTCCCGCAAAAACTTAGGGGACGCTTTCCGCGTCCCCTTTGCTTTTTGCCTTGAGTGAAGGCTTAGTGTTTCTTCTTGCCAGCCTTCTTTGCTTTCTTCTTGGTTGCCATTTAACTATTCTCCCTTTCCATTGTTCATGGATTCGCAACGATCGTTTGCTGCGACTGATTGAAATCTAGAGTCATTGAAAAGTGATGTCAAGAAAAAAATGACATCATTTCCGCATTCGACCACTACACCAAAGTCACCCGACTGCGATCCGAAAGAAAATTTCGCGCGTGAGAGTCGCTGCGAGTGTCGATAGAAAGAAATTTTCTTCGCGAACAGCGACACCGACATCGCGCGACGCCGCTTTCTTCGCGCACCATTTCATGGCAAGGATGTTTGTCGAGGCTCGCGCTCGCCTCCCGATAAATTCAACTTTTTCTCACGTCACGCATCTATAATCTGACAGGCACAAATACTCGCAGGAGCACTCATATGGCCGCTTTCGACGATGTTGTTATCATTTCCGGTTGTCGCACCCCGGTGGGAAAATTTCAAGGAAGCCTCTCCGATCTGCCCGCTCCTCAAATTGGTGCGATCGCAGTGCGTGAGGCAGTCAAACGCGCCAACCTTGATCCCAAGCAAGTGGACGAATGCATCATGGGCAACGTGATTTCCGCGGGGCTCGGACAGAATCCCGCCCGCCAGGCCGCCATCTTCGGAGGTCTCGCGCCTGAAGTGGGTGCCATGACTATAAACAAGGTTTGTGGCTCCGGACTCAAAGCCGTCGCGCTCGCAGCGCAAGCCATTCAAACCGGAAACGGTTCCATCGTGGTTGCGGGCGGAATGGAGTCCATGACCAACGCGCCTTATCTTTTGCCGCAGGCGCGCAAGGGATATCGCCTCGGCAACGCGCAGGTCATCGATTCCATGGTCAACGATGGCCTCTGGGATATTTATAACAACTACCACATGGGCGTCACCGGCGAGAACGTCGCCGAGAAGTACGGCATCACTCGTGAAGAGCAGGATCAGTTCGCTGTGAACTCGCACCGCAAAGCAGTATCCGCAATTAAGGAGTGCCGCTTCAAATCGCAGATCGTTCCCGTGGAGCTGCCCGCGAAGAAGAAAGGCGAAGCCCCGGTGATCTTTGACAAGGATGAATCCCCGCGGGAAGACACCACTATCGAAATCCTGCGTTCCCTCAAGCCCGCCTTCAAGAAAGACGGCACCGTCACCGCGGGCAATGCGCCCGGAGTGAACGATGGCGCGGCCGCCGTTGTAGTCACCAGTGCGACCCGCGCCAAAGAATTGGGCGCGAAACCCATGGTCCGCATCGTGGCCCAAGCCACCAGCGGCGTCGAACCCCGTTGGGTGATGATGGCTCCGGTTGGCGCTGTGCGCACGATATGGGAGAAGACTGGTTGGAAGAACGAAGACGTCGATCTCTACGAATTAAACGAAGCTTTCTCGGTGCAGGCTCTTGGTGTGATGCGCGAGCTCGGTCTCGATCCTAACAAGGTGAATGTGAACGGCGGCGCGGTCGCCATCGGCCATCCCATCGGCGCTAGCGGCGCGCGCGTCCTGGTCACATTGATTTACGAAATGATTCGCCGCGATGTGCATCGCGGGATCGCGGCTCTTTGCCTCGGTGGAGGCAACGCTGTGGCAATGGCGGTAGAGCGGTAGAAGCGCGAGACAAGAATCTAATTCACCGGCCCCAAGTACTGATCCAGCCAGTTGAGTGTTTCCTTGATGAGTTCATTGCGGGGAATGTTGTGGCCGCTGTCGTAGAGTATGTGTTTCTTCTGGTCTTTCCTTGATCCGAGCAACTGGTAGAACGGTTCCTGGTTCGATTCCACGGGAAAAAAGAAATCATAGCGTCCATTCAGCATCAGAACCGGCTGCTTCACCCGAGACACAAAGTTAATGGGCTCGACTTCGGGCAGCGAGCGCTGGAACTCGAGCCCGCCCAGCGCCAGGACGCAAACCTTGATCCTTGGTTCTATCGCCGGTACCAAGCCTCCCTCGGCCGCGCCCCAGCTATAGCCGTAGTACGCCAATTTGGTGTGATCCAGTTCAGGGCGCGTCTCAGCGTAGTCGATGGCCCGCGAGACATCTTTGACCCACATGATCACGTGGTCCCGCCATGTGCTGGTCATGTCCGGCACATCAGATTCCATTCCATCGCCTCGTTCATACGTGCTCTTGTAGACGGGGTACAGTACAGCGCGCCCGCTCCGCAAAATGGCATCCAGAGCTGCGGTGGTGTAAAGCGTGAACTTCCGTAGCTGGAGTGCGTTCGATCCCGGAAAGAAGACGACTGTCTGGAATGGCGGCTTCGCTTTCTTCGGCAGAAACAGATAGGCTACCGCGCGTTCATTTCCATACCCGGCCGTATAAGTGATTCTCTCCGCTTTCCAATCTTCTTCGTCCTGGCCAAAAGGTTCTACCGAAGCGTTCAGCGCCGTCTTGTCATAGGAGTACTGGCCCAGATAGGCCTGGTATAACAGGTCGGAGGCGGGCTTTTCTTTGGATAAATCACGCCGCGGCGTAGGCATTGGATCGGTAGCGATCTTGGGAATCGATTCCGGTTCGATGTATTTGACACAACGGAACCCTACATTCGATGCGCGAAGAAACGGAGACTGCGCGTCGGGATCAATGAACATATAAGTGGGTTCGTCCCAGGCTCCGCCGAGGACATAACGCTTCTCTGACTGTGCCTCCGTCCAGATCCACTCCTTCACATTGCCCGCCATGTCGTAGTTGCCCCACGGACTCATGCCTGGCTTGCTCCCGACCGGCAAAACCCCCGAGCCGCCGAAGTTGCTTGCGGGCACAATGAAAGACGCGGAAAAGGGTCCCGCAGCCCGGTTCCAGTGATAGATGGTCGGCAGACTCTTGCCGGCAAACTCCGCATAGGCTGCCGCTTCATACCAGCTGATACCGGTCACAGGGAAGTCGTCCTGCCCTTTCGCGTATTCACCTTGTATCCAGTCCTTGGGCCCCGGCCGCCCGGCGCTATCGCGAAACAGCGCCATCGCATCGTCCCACGAGAGAGGTTTTCCGTCCCGCCGGAAATCGATTTTCCAATACTCGTGCTTTTGATATCCCCCCTGATCCACAAACGCCTTAAACTGGTGGTTGGTCACTTCGTACTGGTCGACCCAATAATCCTTCAACGCCAACTCAGGCATTCCTTCGTAGCCGGGAATGTATAGCGTTTTGGAGTATTTGCCCGGCGAGACCCTTACCATCCCCGGTGGAATTTTTCCTATCTCGTCAAGAGCCACGCTCCCCTCCCCCGGCTCTCCGGTGGCATTCCGGGGAAACAGGGCTACCGTCGTCCGCAAAACCGTGCCGAACCCAGGTTTCTCAAGCTTCCACACGAACATCCCGCGCGGCTGTCGGACATTCTTTAGCGGAGTCTTTCCTACCGATTCCCAGGCTGCGCCGGTATCGACGTAGTCTTTGCGGTAGACATCCGCGCCGGGCGGTGTCGTCTCCAGCGAGAGTTGATGGGAAATCACCGGCCACAGCTTCGCCAGCGCGAGATCACCCGGGATCGACTTCTCAGCCTCTACGGCGACCGAGTAGGCCTCACCAAATTTCCCTTGATCCGCCAGTTGTGAGATCTGAGGCAAAGCCACGTCGCGTGCCCAGCGGGCATCGCGAGAGCGCCTGACCAGCCAAGTCACCGCCAAACCAAGCATGATGACGGTCAGCAGAAGTGGAACCAGTACTCGGGGGCGCTGCACCTCTCTCGCAAGCCGAGCAGGACTTAGCACGGCACCGGACTGAGGAAATAGCAGGTCGCGACATTGCCTCAGTTCGTGTGCGAGTTCGGCGCCGGAAGCGTATCGCGACGCAGGGCCCTTCGCGAGGCAGCGAGAAACGATCCGGCGAACCTCCGCCGGGATATCACGTTTGATTTCAGTCAACGGCTTCGGATCGTCCCGCGTGATCGCCGAAAGCAGCGCAGCACTCGATTGCCCCTCGAAAGCTCTCCGGCCAGTTAGCATCTCGTAGAGCACCGAACCGAAGGAGAAGACATCGCTATGTGCGTCAATCGCTTTGCCTTCCGCCTGCTCCGGGGACATGTACGCGACCGTGCCCACGATCATTCCGGGTGTCGTCGCCATCGTCATCGCCTGACTCATCCCAGACTCTGGCTCGGCAAGTTTGGCCAGCCCGAAGTCCAGTACTTTGACCAGCCCGGTCTCATCCACCATGATGTTTGCAGGTTTCAGGTCGCGGTGCACGATACCGGCGGCATGCGCGTGCGCCAGGGCATCTGCGATTTGTGCGGCGTACCTGGTCGCGAAGTCCGTTTCCAGTCCACCGGAAGGAATCAACTTGTCCAGGGTTTTCCCGGCAACATGCTCCATGACCATGAAGTCGATGCCATCTTGTGAACCGACGTCATGGACCACGCAGATGTTGGGATGTTGCAGCCCGGAAATGGCCTTCGCTTCCTGCTCGAAGCGCGCATGCAACTCCGGGTTGGAAGATAAATGAGCAGGCAGGATCTTGATCGCCACCGTGCGCTGCAGCCTCATGTCGCGCGCGCGATACACCTCCCCCATACCACCGGCGCCGAGCAGCGCAACAATTTCGTACGGCCCGAGTTTTGTACCTGGGACTAGCGCCATGGACAGTGGCGATTATACCTGCGGAGTCGATTGCTTCCGAATTGTTGCAGCGTCCCGCCTCAGCTGTGTTTACCCTGAACCCGCGTTTACACTCGAGAGGATGCTGACGGTTTGGTGGGAGACGGTCTGTTAACCTGTGCCTGAGGACAACCGCCGAACCAAGGCCGACTGTTCATGGAAAGATTCGCAGCACTTCTTTTCTTCGGTGCTCTGCCGCTCTTTTGCCAGAGTAACAGTGGCGAATTGCGCCTTAGAGTCACCGATCCGGACGGTCTGGGCGTGAAAACCGCCGTTCAGATTGTCAGTGCGGCGAGTCAGTATCGCAATACTCTGGCGACCAGCGATCAGGGTTATCTGGACCTACAGCGATTGCCTTATGGCATTTACCATCTCGAAATCAAACAACCCGGCTTTGCGGCTGTGGCAGAAACTGTGGAGATTCATTCCTCGCTTCCCACCGAGTACAAAATCCAGCTCAAGCTACCTGCGGTGAACGAATCCGTAAACGTCAGTGCCACCAATACCTTGATCGACCCCGATCAAGCGGGCTCGGTGAGTCAGATCGGCACCGACATCATCCAGAACCGGCTCAGCTCCGTTCCCGGCCGTTCCTTGCAGGACTTGGTCAATTCACAGCCGGGCTGGTTATATGAAGGCAATGCCGTGCTGCATCCGCGCGGCTCGGAATATCAGACCCAGTTTGTGGTCGACGGCATCCCCCTCACCGACAATCGCTCGCCCAGCTTCGGTCCCGCGATTGACGCCGACGACGTGCAATCGCTGAGCGTCTATACCGCGGGCATCCCAGCGGAATATGGCCGAAAAATGGGAGGGGTGGTCGAGGTGAACACGCTACAGGATGCACAGCCCGGTTTCCACGGCCAAGTGGTGCTCTCGGGAGGCAGCTTTGATTCGGCCGGAGCTGCCGCCGAGGGGCAGTACTCCTGGGGCAAGAATACCTTCGGCGCAGGTGCAGGTGGCAGCATGACCGACCACTATTTGAATCCGGTGGTGCCGCAAAACTATTCGAACACAGGTACGCTCGGTGATTTTACGGTCAACTATGAGCGCGACTTGACCGCGAAAGATCGCTTGCGACTTATCGTTCGCCATGAGATCTCACGCTACGACATTCCGAACGAACAAGTACAGCAAGCGGCGGGCCAGCGCCAAACCGCAGACAATTTCGAGACGATGGGAATCGCCTCCTACCAGCACACATTTTCGTCGCATGCGGTGGCCGATATTCGCGCCATGGTTCGTGACAACGCGAATGACTTCAACTCCAACCAGAACTCGACTCCCATTGAAGTGTTTCAGCACAACTGGTTTCGCGAAGCATATTTCAAGGGGACGGCAACCATTGATCGGGGCCGGCAGGAATGGAAGTTCGGAGTGGAATCAGACAACACTTTTCTGAACGAGAAGTTCAACAACTTCATCACCAATCCAAGTCAATTTGATAACGGCACTCCTCTTACCTTTTCCTTCCTGGCTAACCGGCCAGATCTCGAGCAATCCGCATTTGTCCAAGACCGGATCCGTCTCAAGAACTGGACCATCAGTGCCGGGCTGCGGTGGGACCACTATCAGCTCTTGTTGAATCGGCAAGCGGTGGATCCGCGCTTTTCGGTTTCGCATTATTTCCCTTCCGCCGATATGCTTGTGCACTTTTCGTATGACCGGGTTTTTCAGACTCCGTCTTTTGAGAACATTCTGCTTTCGAATTCAGCCGCAATTCAATCCCTGAACCCCACCAACTTCCTCCGGCTAGCGGTGGAGCCCTCGCAAGGAAACTACTATGAGGCGGGCTTAAGCAAGGTGTTTGTTGGAAACATCAAGCTGGATGCCAACTACTTCAGGCGCCTCGTAGACATGTTTGCGGATGACGACCAGATCGCCAACACTACCATCAGTTTCCCCATAGCATTCCGGAAATCCATCATCTATGGCGCCGAGGCAAAACTAGGTGTTCCCGACTGGCGTGGTTTTTCGGGTTTTGTGAGTTATTCCTACGCCGTCGGCAATGCATGGTTACCGGTAACGGGCGGACTCTTTTTGGGTGCCGATGCGACGACCGCAGCAACCCAGCTCACCGGCCATTTCCCGGACACGCAGGATCAGCGCAACACGGTTCGCGGACGCCTTCGTTACCAGATCGCACCACGTTTCTGGATTGCAGGCGGAGTGCAATACGACACCGGACTGCCCTTCAAATTCGATGGCGTCCCGGCCACCGTTCTGGCCCAATATGGTCAGCAGGTGTTGGGTCGGATCAACTTTACCAGCGGCCGTATTGATCCTGCTTTTCAGGTTAACGCCTCAGCCGGTGCTGATATTTACAAGTCGGACCGCGTGAACGTGCGGTTTCAGATCGACGGGCAGAACCTCGCCAATGTGCTGGACGTGCTCGATTTCGGTGGTCTTTTCTCCGGCAATGCAATCGGTCCATCACGCAGCGCATCCATGCGTCTCACTACCAACTTCTAGGGGCCGCAACGTTGATGACACATTGAGAGGGGAGTGGAGGGGACACAACGCGTGGCGCAGCGCGTGGGTATATGTTTGTGGAGCGCCCAGCTAAGAGCCTGTTGCCGTGGGCACGACTTCGTTTTCTACCAGGGGCAACGTCACGGTGAACACCGCTCCGCCGCCCGGGCCTGATGCCGCTTCAACATTCCCGTTGTGCTCTCGCAGGATTGCTTTGCAGATGCTCAAGCCCAGGCCCGTGCCGCGTCCGGGGCGCTTGGTGGTGTAGAAAGGATCAAAAATGTTGGGCAGGATGTCGGCCGGAATCCCCGGCCCATCATCCTGAAAGGTCACCGCGACCGACTTGTCGTGCTTCTCCAGCCGGATACGCAATGTGCCCCGGTCGCGCACTTCGCGCATCGCTTGCTCGGAGTTCAAGATCAAGTTCAGGAACACCTGCATGAGTTGGTGTGCGTCCCCTGTAACGGAAGGGATGGAACTCTCTGCCAGAAAATCCACGGTGATGTTGCTCTTGCGCAACGAATAAGCGTGCAGATGAAGCGTCCGCTGCACCAGTTCGTTCAGGTCGATCGCCGCCTTGCCGGGTGTCGGTGGCCGCGAGAAATACATCAGGTTCTGCACAATCTCTACCGCGCGCCGCGCCTGCTGCTGCAACATCTCCAACTGCTTGCGAGGTGCATCCGCGGTCTGCGAATCCTGCAACAGTTCGCTCATCCCCAAAATGCCGGTCAGCGGATTGTTCAGCTCATGCGCAAATCCTCCGATCATCTGGCCCATGGCCGCCAGACGTTCGCTCTGAATGATCTGCTGCTCCAGTTTCTTCTCCATCGTGATGTCACGTACCGAAACGATCACGCCGCTCACTTTGCTTTCCGCGTCGAACAGCGGGCTGGCCGAGGCACGCATGGTCCGCCAACTTCCATCGCGATGGCGCGCTCCACATTCGCAGGTTCCGAATTGCTGTTGGCCCGCTATCAATTTGCGGACCAGCGCAAGTAGTTCGGCCGAGTAATCCTGTCCCGCTTCGATCTTTTTCTTCAACAAGTCTTCGGGCGCATAGCCCAACAGATCTCGGACACGCGTGCTTACAAAACTGTAGCGCTCGTCGAGATCGACGACCAAAATCAGGTCCGGAAAACTCTCGAGCAAATCGCGTTGAAATTCCTCCTGGCGGCGAAGCGATTTTTCCATTTCGCGCCGCTCGGTAACGTCCACCAGCGTGCCCTGGTAGCGGACGATCTTGCCCGCAGTGTCCCAGACTGCTCGCGAAGTATCAAGAAATGTGCCTATGCTGCCGCCCTTGCGGCGCAGCGTAATTTCTCTCGCGCGTACCCCGCCCTGATCGTCTGCGGTTCGTCCGAGCACCGGGCTCTGATTGGCGTCGGAGTTGAGCGCCTTGGGCTCGAGGGCAACCAACTCCTCCTTGCTCTCATATCCCAGCACCCGCACCAGGGCCGCATTGCCGTCGAGAAGCTTGCCTTCCGGTGTGCTGAAGTAAACGCCTTCCTGCAAAGTTTCGAACAGCTCGGTGAAGCGGCGTTCTTTCTCGTGTTCCCCGGTCACATCGCGGGCCAGCGTGCTCAACCCCACCACCTCGTCACCCTTCACAATGGCGTTGACTACGCAGTCAAAATAGAGTGTCCGCCGGCTCGATTTCAGGCGCACCGGCACCGTCCCCGACCAGCGGTGTTTCTCCAGAAAACCAGCCAGACCGTGCTCCACATGTTCGTGTTTGGGCTCGTCCAGAAACTCGTCCAACTTGTGGCCCACGACTTCGGTATAAGGAATGCCCAACAGCTCCGCCATGCGGCGATTGACGGTGCGTAGTGTGCCATCCAGCGATACGGCAAATGCCACATCGTCGATGGAGTCGATGAGTTCTTTGAAACTGCGTTGCGAGCGCGCAATCAGCTGCCCCAGTTGATCGAGTTGCTGCTCGCTGGGTGTGCTGGCGTGCTCCTGCAAATCCCGCACCAGAGCTTTGAGTTCAGTTACCCGTTTGCGCCGTCCATAGGCAAAACCTGCGAATGCGATGGCAACGCACAGCACGCCAATGGAAAGCAGTCCCAGGTGGTAGGGGAGATTCTGCAGGCGTTCCCAGGACTCGGCCGCCAGTGCGGTGGCCATTAGCACCAGAAACAGCAGCGCCGTACGCCATAGCCAGTTCTCTTCCTTTTCCAGATGGCTGGGAGTGCGGACTTGTCCCGGTGGTTTTTCTTCCTCTGCCATAAGTTGCGATTGCTCTTACTACGGTGAGCCGCATCTGGCAGCTGGGCCGTAGCTGAATCGTAGTGCACGCAACAGACGCAAACAACCGGGGGCTATTGGAAAGTTTGGTTCACACCTAACCCTTGGTCACTGGTCACCAATTGACCGTGACCGCTGTCACCAGCGGTTGTTGCCGGAAGGGGCTAAGTTCAATTCAGCGCTGCGAACAAAGCCTGACAACAACCGGAAATTCCTCAACATAACACTATGCTCTACAAGACCATGAGCGCCGCGGTGTACGGCATAGACGCCAACATCATTGAGGTTGAAGTCGACATCTCCGGTATCAAGACTATGGAGGACCAGTTCCACACTGTCGGTCTGCCCGATGCCGCAGTGCGCGAGAGCCGTGACCGAGTGCGCTCGGCCCTTCGCAACTGCGGCTACGACATTCCGTCGACTCACATCACGGTCAATCTCGCCCCCGCCGACATCAAAAAGGAAGGCTCAGGCTTCGACCTGCCTATGGCCCTGGGCATTGTGGGTGCTTATGGCGGGCTGAACAAGAAGGAGGTGCCGGACTGCTTATTCGTGGGCGAGTTGTCGCTCGACGGCGGAGTCCGCGGTGTGCGCGGCGCACTGCCGATTGCAATTGAAGCTCGCGGACGCAAGATTCCGCGTCTCGTGGTCCCCGAGCTCAATGCCCGTGAGGCCGCCATGGTCAGCGGAGTCGAGGTCTACCCCGTGAAGTCGTTGCTCGACGTGATTCGCTTTGTGAACACCGGAAATGGCATCGTCCCACTCAGAGTGGATGGCCAAACCCTGCTCAGCGAAGCTGCCCATTACACCGTCGATTTCAAAGACGTGCGCGGTCAGCAAACCGCCAAGCGGGCGCTGGAAGTGGCCTGCGCCGGTGGCCACAACCTGTTAATGATTGGGCCGCCAGGGTCTGGTAAAACCATGCTCGCCAAACGCATGCCCACCATCCTGCCTCCGTTTACGTTTGAAGAAGCGTTGGAGACGACCAAGATTCACAGCGTGGCCGGCGTCCTTGACGCCGGGGCTGGCCTGGTGGGAGTTCGCCCCTTCCGCTCGCCCCACCACACAATTTCCGACGCCGGACTGATAGGCGGCGGCGCTGTGCCCCGTCCTGGCGAGGTTTCTCTGTCGCACAACGGCGTGTTGTTTCTCGACGAACTGCCGGAGTTTCCCCGCAACGTCCTCGAAGTCATGCGGCAGCCGCTCGAGGACGGCAACGTGTGCATCGCGCGGGCGGCCATGTCTCTGACTTTTCCTGCACGTTTCATGCTGGTGGCGGCCATGAATCCTTGTCCCTGTGGCTACTTTAACGACCGTACCCGCGACTGCCGCTGCACCCAGCCCATCATTCAGCGCTACATGTCGAAGATCTCCGGGCCGCTGCTTGACCGCATCGACATCCATATCGACGTGCCCGCGGTGAACTACAAAGAAATCCGCTCGAAGTCTGAACCGGAAAACTCAGCTGCGGTCCGCGAGCGCGTGGTGCGGGCACGGGAAGCCCAGCTGCGAAGGTTCGCCGTCACTCCCCGCGACAAGCTCTACTGCAACGCTCAGATGGCGCCCCGCCACATCCGCACCTTCTGCGAACTTTCTGCCGACTGCGAGCGCCTGCTGGAGCGTGCCATGTTGCAGCAAAGCCTAACCGCCCGCGCCCACGACCGCATCCTGAAAGTAGCCCGCACCATCGCCGACCTTGAGGGCGTTGGCGGCCTTGAACCCAAGCATATTGCCGAGGCGATTCAGTACCGCACGCTGGATAGGACTTTCTGGGCGTGAAGTTCGTTGAGCGACAATCACTTCGCAAGAAACAGCTTGACTCCACGTTCTATTTCACGTACGGTATAGCGTTCCGAAGGCTTAAGTAGCGGTTTTGCCCGACGAACCTCCGCTGACAATCGCGGCTTTTCCCAAAAAGTGAGAAACTTTCGGGTCAGGCGGAGCATCTATACGAGTAACCAGAGCTTTCCCGTACAACCCATCTGAAATGTGTAGTTTGCGTGCTCTGGCCCACAGGTTCGGCAGCACGTGGATGGGCGCTCGACCGGTCGGCTCGGACCAGGAAGGACAATTAATCATGCGTTCTGATCGTGTTTTTGATGCTTTACAGACATTACGGAACCGGTATATGCTTTGTCAGCTTGCCTCCAAAGCTACCCGGAAGTTTCACAAGCCCAACACCAGAATCCAGGAAACCATGAACGAGGTGTTGGACCGGATCGCAAGCTCGGAGCGGCAGACGGTTCTGTCGGAGCCGGAAAACTTCGCCGAGGCGCAACGGCGGGCTGCGTAAAACCAGCCCGGCTTTTCCCCTCGCACGGTTAAGTCTTTCCTGAGTGACCCTCCTTATTGAAAATTCCCTTCGCAGGTGAACTAGATAATGACCATCGCAGAATTGAAAGAAAAAAACATAACTGAGCTGACCAAGATCGCCCGATCTTTGGACCTGCCCGGGGCCAGCGGCTTGCGCAAACAGGACTTGATTTTTAAGATCCTGCAGGCGCAAAGCGAAAAAGAGGGCCACATCTTTGCCGAGGGCGTGCTCGAAATCCTGCCCGACGGCTACGGCTTTCTCCGCTCGCCTGATTACAACTATCTGCCCGGCCCCGATGACATTTACGTCTCGCCCTCGCAGATTCGCAAGTTTGACCTCAAGACCGGCGATACCATCAGCGGCCAGGTACGTCCGCCGCACGAGGGCGAAAAGTATTTCGCGCTGGTGAAGATCGAAGCGGTCAACTTCGAGTCGCCCGACGAAGCCCGCAACAAGATCCTGTTCGACAACCTGACGCCGTTGTATCCGCAGCAGCGGTTGAAGCTCGAAACCGTCCGCGAGAACGTCAGCGCCCGGGTAATGGACCTGCTCACGCCCCTCGGCAAAGGACAACGCGGTCTGATCGTTTCGCCGCCACGCGCCGGCAAGACCATGCTGCTGCAGAACGTCGCCAACTCCATTACTACGAACCATCCCGAAGTCGTGTTGATGGTGCTGTTGATCGACGAGCGCCCGGAAGAAGTCACAGACATGCAGCGTTCGGTCAAGGGTGAAGTCATCTCTTCGACCTTCGACGAACCCGCTGCCCGCCACGTGCAAGTGGCGGAAATGGTAATCGAGAAGGCCAAGCGCTTGATCGAGCACAAACGTGACGTGGTGATTCTGCTCGATTCCATCACCCGTTTGGCGCGCGCCTACAACACCATCGTTCCGCCCAGCGGAAAGGTCCTCTCTGGCGGCGTGGATTCGAACGCCTTGCAACGTCCGAAGCGCTTCTTCGGATCGGCGCGAAACATTGAGGAAGGCGGATCGCTAACCATTATTGCAACGGCCCTGATCGACACCGGTTCCCGTATGGACGACGTGATCTTCGAAGAATTCAAAGGCACGGGCAACTCGGAAATCATCCTGGAACGCAAACTGGTGGACAAGCGCGTGTTCCCGGCCATCGATATTCAGCGCTCGGGCACGCGAAAAGAAGAATTGCTGATTCCGAAAGAAGACCTGACCCGCATCTGGGTCTTGCGTAAGGTCCTGAATCCGCTTTCGCCGGTAGAAGCCATGGAATTGCTGATCGATAAACTCAGCAAGACCAAGTCAAATGGCGAGTTCCTGGCGAATATGAGTTCGCTGTAGAGACCCATTCGCATCGGGGCAGGCGTTCTGGCCTGCCCTTTTCTCTTGCCTTTCGTAACTCACCGAGTTTGTCTCTGCGATCTCAGCGCCTCTTCTCCGCGTCCTCTGTGATTAGCTTTAGTGATTGAATGTACCTAGGTACCATGGTACATTCATTCTCATGGCCGACCCCACCTTCACCGTCGAGCGTGTCCAAACCGGAGTCCGCATGGAGAAACGCCTGTTGAAAGTTCTTAAGGCGTTTGCGGAGTACAAAGATATGACACTGGGGGACCTGCTGGAGGGCATCGTGCTTCACGCCTTCGACGGCAAGGCGCCGTTCAGCCCCGAATCCCTCCAGCGCATCGCCGACCTCAAGAAGTTTTACGGCCTGGAACTGAATGCGAGCGCCAGCCATCGCCTGCAAGAGGCCTCCGCGCCACGGAAGCACTCCAAAGCAGTCCAAAGACAGAAGAAAGAATAAGAATGGAGGCCACATGAAGCAAGACACCAGCAAACTCGCGACCACCGGCCTGCAATGGTCGCTAGGCTTGGTTCTAATCTACGAAGGTTCCCGGTTGCTTTTCTATTCGGGAGCGGCGCACTCTTTCGAGAAGACCCACTTGCCGCAGTGGTTTCGCGTGGCCATTGGGTCGGTCGAACTGCTGGGCGCGATTCTCTTTCTGATTCCACCGGTCGTGGTGGCTGGAGGGCGCCTGCTACTCGTGACATTCGGCGTGGCAGCCATCGTCCACATCCTTCACGGCCAGCTCGACGTAGGATATCTGGTGATCTATGCCATGGCCGTTCTGACGGTGATGACCGGGCGCTGATTGCGCCCGGCTCTCGTGCAGGAGACTACGACGCCTTCGTCCCGCCCTGGTCCAGTACATATACCCGGCCCGGCGCAGCCGCTTGAATCTTATTCTTCTCAAAACTCTCTTTGATCCGCCGTCGCAATTCGCGCCCCACACTGAATTGCTGGCTAGGTTTCGTCTTCAGCAACATCAAGTACTCCGCCTCGCCATTGCCCACACGATCAATGCCTGGTATCTGCACCTCGCTGACAATCTGATTTTCAAATGCCGGGTCCTGACGAATCTCGTCGCCGATTTGTTGCAGCAAATTGATGATCCGGTCACTGGGTTCGCTATAGGCCACCACCACCCGCATGGCCACCTGCGACCAATCGCGGGTCAGGTTGGAAACGATGGTGATCTGGCTGTTAGGTACGACATGGACCGTGCCGTCATCATCGCGCAGCGTCGTCCGTCGCAAGCTCATGTCCTCCACAATGCCTTTTACGCCGGCGATGCTGACTTTGTCGCCAATGTCGTACTGATTGTCCAGCAGAATGTAGAACCCGTTGATGAAATCCTTGACCAGGGTCTGGGCGCCGAAGCCGATGGCTATACCCGCCACTCCGGCACTCGCCAACAACGGGCCTAGGTCGAACCCAAACAAAGGCAGCAGTTCGAGCGCGGCTACAAACAGAATCACGAACACGCCCACACTGGTAATCACGCTGGCCAGGGTGCGCACTTGCCGTGTCCGAAATCCGGAAGGCAGTCTGTGAGTTTGCAGCGCGGTCACCTTCCCGGCAAGGCTACGCAGAATCCAGATCAGCAGGCACGAGACCAGCGTTACCAGAAGCATCTTGGGGCCATCATGACGCAGAAAGGCCCGCGCGTCTGCGCCCCAGCCGCGCACCAGATCTGGTAAGTTTCCGTCCGCAGGGATCAGCATGCGATTGTGGTTCTCGCGCGTGATTATAGCAAGTCGCGGTCACTCGCTCGCTCCGTATAAGATGTATTCACTCCAGTCTGGTGAGGTAACTGTGCGATTCAAGTTAGTGATCGTGTCTTTGTCACTTCTGTTCTTCACGCTCGCCCTGCCGTCGTGGGCGTCCGCAAGAACTCCTGCCCAGAGCTCACAGCCTCGTGATCCCTTGGCCATTCCTGAGGACCCGGCGCGTCGGGCGGAGCAAGAAAAAGAAATGGCCAAGAAGGCCAATCAAGAGCGGCAAGCGCAGCTCCGCCGCGACACCGAACATCTGTTGCGACTGTCCTCGGAGCTTAAACAGTATGTGGACAAATCCAGTGAGAACACCCTTTCTCTCGAAGTCATCAAGAAAGCCGAGGAGATCGAAAAACTGGCACACAGCGTGAAGGAAAAGATGAAAGGGAACTGATCGCTTCCACCAAGGCTGGCATCAGCTGACTGGGTCCGCAGACTGGTGCCCGGGCGACTTGGAATGGGGCTATAATTGCAACTCGATATCAACAGGAAAGGATGGCACCCGCCATGCCTCTACCCCAAACCGAAGCTCCTGGAAGACTGCAAGCCGAACTCATGTCGCGCGGCCTGCGCATGACCCACCAGCGCCGTACTATCCTCAGCGTCGTTGAGACTGCGAAACAGCACCTCGACGCCAGCCAGATCTTGCGCCGGGCACGCAAGCTCGATCCCCAGGTGGATCGGGTCACGGTGTATCGTACGCTGAAACTGCTCAAGCGGCATGGCCTGGTGGACGAACTCGACCTCATGCATATGCAGGGCGAGAAGCACTTCTATGAGCGGCGGCCCCAGCGCGATCACATTCACATGGCCTGCCTGCGCTGCGGCAAGATCACGGAATTCGAGAGCGACCTTTTCGACCGGCTGAAGGGCCAGATTCAGCGCGATTGCCAGTTCCACATCGTCGTGACCCGCCTCGAAATCGGCGGCTACTGCGCGCAGTGCCGTTCGGCGAGCAAGCAATAAATCTCCAGCTACTATTGCATCTGGTTGCAACAATCCTGACACATTAAATGTGTGTGAACGCCTTGACCGTTCGCGCACAGATCGCTATCATCGAATCTATCACTTTACATGCAACTAAGTTGCAACTGATATGAGACTTACAGCCCTCGTACTGGTAATGCTCGTCGGGACATTCTTGTCCGCGGCTGCGCAGGAGCGTCCTTACTTCGTTACCTACTCCCATGAGATGGAAGAGCCCGGAAACCTCGAGATCGAGATCTTCAGCGCGGTTGGGAACCCTCCCGGAGCGAACCGGTTCCTGGGTTCAAACCTCGAGTTCGAGTACGGCGTGAAGACCTGGTGGACCACCGAGTTCTACATGGATGGCCAATCCACGGTTAATGACAGCACGATCTTAACTGGCTATCGCTGGGAAAACCGTTTTCGTCCCTTGCTGCGCGAGCACTGGATCAATCCCGTCATCTATGTCGAGTTCGAGAACATCAGCGCCGACAAGACGTTGAGAGAAGTGGTCGGACACGATGGCGTGGCGGATTTCGCCCATCCAAATTGGCTTGCCCGCCAGGGCAAAGCACGCGAGATCGAAACCAAACTGATTCTGGGCAGCAACTATCGCGGCTGGAACATCAGCGAGAACATCATCGCGGAAAAGAACTTGTCGAACGATCCCTGGGAATTCGGGTACGCCTGGGCGGTCAGCCGGCCTCTCAAACTAGCTGCGAGTGCGCATAAATGCGCGTTCTGTGCCGAGCGATTTCATGCCGGCATTGAGATGTATGGCGGGTTGGGCGATCGCTACACCTTCGGACTGAATCGGACATCGCACTACGTCGGTCCAACCGTCAACTGGAGCGCTCCCGGCAACCTAACACTCTCCTTTTCCCCGCAGTTCGGGCTTAACGATTCCAGCATCCCGCGCCTCTACCGCTTTGGAGTCTCATATGAGATTGAACAGTTTCTCGAGATCTTTCGTCGGGGAGGTGACTAATGTTCCGCAAACGGCCGTCTCTGCTGATTCTGCTGATGTTTTCTGCAGTTTTGCTGTTTGGCACCGCCGATGGCGCGTGGCTGGCCAAGGTTCCGGCCAGCGATCACCAAAAAACCAATCCTTACGAAGGGCAGCCGGACGCGATTGCCGCCGGTCGCAAGGTTTTTGAAGAACACTGCACCAAATGCCACGGCCAAAATGCTCAGGGTGTGAAGAAGCGCCCTTCGTTGAGGACCGAACGGATCCAGCAGCAAGCGACCGTCGGCGATTTGCACTGGCTGCTGGTCAACGGAAGCATGAAAAGGGGTATGCCTTCGTGGGCCAAGCTCCCCGACCCGCAACTGTGGCAACTGGTTACTTATCTGAAGTCGTTGCATGAATAGCGAGCAAAACCGTGGCTAGGTTAACGCCGAAAACAGCGAGCTTGGCGGCGGTACGGTTGCTCGTGTGCATACAGTTTGTTCCAGCAACGAGAGACAATCCTCCGACTCCAGTTCCGGATCGTGTGTATGCCACGGCACCCGCCGATGTGCGCACCGTACTTGATGATTCCTGCAAGAATTGTCACTCCAACCAAACTGCTTGGCCTTGGTATAGCTACGTGGCGCCGTTTTCATGGATCGTGGCTCACGACGTTCACAAAGGGCGAAGGAAGTTGAATTTCTCGGAGTGGGACACGTACTCGCCAAAGAAGCGGGAAGAAAAAATGGAGGCCATCTGCGATCAGGTGGTCAATGGCGACATGCCCGACGGCAAATATCTGCTGATCCACCGCAACGCCCGTCTCACTCAGGAGGAGCGGGAGGCGGTCTGCACTTGGGTCGAAAGCTTATGCTGAATCAGCTCACGCACGGTTGCGCGACCAGTGAAAACGCCACCCGCGAGGCGGATGGCGCTTTGCCGAAAAGCCCAGAACGTGGTGTGCTGTTCAGTGACTAGCCTTCTCCGTGCCAATCCGCATCCCGTAGAAGGAACGGTACACGAAGAAAAACGACACAGCGAAGAAGGCCAGAGCTAATCCATGCGTCAGCGCGTCGCCCGCATCAATCGTCAGCTTGACCGCCAACTCCACCGCTAGAAGGCCGAAGAGCGTAGTGAACTTGATGACCGGATTCAAAGCCACCGACGATGTGTCTTTGAAGGGATCACCAACCGTATCGCCAATAACTGTGGCATCGTGCAGCGGCGTACCTTTCTGCTTGAGTACGACCTCGACGATCTTCTTGGCATTGTCCCATGCCGCACCGGCGTTGGCCATGAAGATTGCCTGGTACAGGCCAAATATCGCGATCGAGATCAGATAACCAATGAAGAAGAACGGTTCCACGAAGGCAAAGCACAGGGTGCCGAAGAACACCGCGAGAAAGATATTCAGCATCCCTTTCTGTGCATATTTGGTGCAGATCTCGACCACCTTCTTGCTGTCAGCGACGGAGGCCTTTTCCACACCCTCCAGCTTGATGTTGGCCTTGATGAACTCCACAGCGCGGTAAGCCCCAGTCGTCACAGCTTGTGTGGACGCGCCGGTAAACCAATAAATCATGGCCCCGCCGGTAATCAGGCCGAGGAAGAACGGCGCGTGCAGTAGTGATAGTTTGTTTACATTTTCAGTCAGCCCGTTGGTCAGCGCCATGATGATGGAGAAAATCATCGTTGTTGCTCCCACCACAGCGGTGCCGATCAGTACCGGCTTGGCTGTTGCTTTGAAGGTGTTTCCAGCGCCGTCGTTTTCTTCCAATAAGTCCTTGGCGCGCTCGAAGTTCACATCGATGTTGAAGTCTTTCTTGATTTCCGCCTTCACATTAGGCACCTGCTCGATGAGCGAAAGCTCATATACCGATTGAGCGTTGTCGGTGACCGGGCCGTATGAGTCCACGGCGATGGTCACCGGGCCCATACCTAGGAAGCCAAAGGCCACGAGCCCGAAAGCGAAAACCGCCGGCGCGGCCATCAAAGCTCCGAGCCCTTGCAGGCTGAAGTAGTAAGAAATGGACATCAGGGCCACCATGGCCAGCCCGAGGTAGTAAGCAGAGAAGTTGCCAGCCACGAAGCCCGAGAGGATCCCGAGCGATGCCCCGCCTTCCTTCGCCGAAGTCACTACTTCGTTCACATGCCGCGACTCCGTCGAGGTGAATACCTTCACCAGTTCCGGGATCACTGCTCCGGCCAGTGTGCCGCACGAAATGATCGATGCCAGTTTCCACCATAGCGTGCTATCGCCGCTGAGTTCCGGCACGATCATCGAGGAGATAAGGTAGGTGATTGCAATCGAAACCACCGAAGTGATCCACACCAGTGACGTCAAGGGGTGCTCGAAATTCATCTCTTTGGCGCTGCCGTACTTGGCCTTGGCGATCGCGCCGTTGATGAAGTACGCGGCCGCGCTTGATACCAGCATGGCGATACGCATCACGAAGATCCACACCAGCAGTTGCACCTGGATTTTCGGATCCTTTACTGCCAGCAAGATGAACGTAATCAACGCCACGCCGGTGACGCCGTAAGTTTCAAAACCGTCGGCGCTCGGTCCAACCGAATCCCCGGCGTTATCGCCCGTGCAATCCGCAATTACACCCGGGTTGCGTGCGTCGTCTTCCTTGATCTTGAAGACAATCTTCATCAAATCCGACCCGATGTCGGCGATTTTGGTAAAGATGCCGCCTGCGATTCGCAGCGCCGCCGCGCCCAGCGACTCACCGATGGCGAAGCCGATAAAGCACGGGCCGGCATAATCTCCCGGCACAAACAGCAGAATGAACAACATGATCAGCAACTCGACGCTGATCAGCATCATGCCGATGCTCATGCCGGCTTGCAGCGGAATGTTATAAATCGGATAAGGTTTGCCCGCCAGTCCTGCAAACGCCGTTCGCGAGTTTGCAAATGTGTTCACCCGAATCCCGAACCAGGCCACACCGTAGCTGCCCGCGATTCCCACAATGCTGAATAGAAGAATGATCGCCACCCGCATCGCTTCAAGCTTCAGCAGCACGCCGAAGTAGAGCAAGATGATGACCGCGATAAAGATCCACAACAGCAAGAGAAACTTGCCTTGGGTAATCAAATAGGTCTTGCAGGTCTCATAAATCAGCTCGGAGATTTCGCGCATGGCGCGATGTACCGGCAGGTTCTTGAGCCGGGTGTAGATGACCAGACCGAAGCCCAGGCCAAATACGCAGAACAGAATGCCGATCAGCAGCAACCTATGTCCGTCGATGGCATTGTTCAGGAAACTGACAGATGAGAGATCAGGAAGCTTCAGATTGGCCTCGCCCCCAACTTCTCCGGAAGGCTGAGCGAACGCAACCGACGCCAGAGTCACAACCGCTACGACGGACGCCAAAGTCTTGCCCAATGTCCGGGCAAGACGGCATACCTGGGACGCAGCTTGAGCGAGCCCGATGCGCATAGAATTCCTCCACTAATTAGTATTAAGGATGACTGACGGTTTCAGCAGCTTGTCCGGCATACGGCCGGTGTTCCGAACACGCTTCCACCGCAAGACTCAAAAAGGAATGCTGAGCTTGGCCGCGTCGGATGTTCCCTGTGCCCAAATAACCATATCAGCACAGGCGTCTGCGGCAAAAGCCTGCGGGCAGGGAACCGATGTCCCCCGAAGCTGACTTGGCTGCAAGACTTGTATTTATAACATGTTAGCGAGAGATGGTCAAACTAGGTACAACCTAAGTCTTTCCTTACATGCAACCGAAGATCACGATTCAGTGAGTGTGCCGTGGTCTCGACCAAACTGTAGCGCTGCTCGCAATGGATCCTTAGCCACCCGATTGACCAGCCCGGACTGCGAGGCCGATTGTGCGTCAATCTTTTCGGCGGCCACGAACATGTGGAGAGCTGGCGCCTTTCCGATCAGACGTGACAGTCTTTGGGTTCCGCCCCAGCCTGTAATCAGACCGAGCGCGGCACCTCGGTGCCCGAAAATAGCACTCGGCGAAACGATCCGGTAGTGGCACGCCAGGGCCAGGTCGAGGCCACCACCCATGCAATAACCACAGATCGCTGCGCAAACCGGTACGGGGAAATCCTCAACTGCCTTCATAAGTCGTTGCCCCAAGCGGGAGAATTCGTAGGCAGCGGGTGAGGTGAGCGCGGCAATCTCGCGCAAATCAGCTCCTACAGAGAAGAACTTCTCATTACCGGTGATGATCAGAGGCATCGGGTCCGTGGCCATTCCGTCGATGGCATCCGTCAGGGCCGCGACTCGGGCACGCGTCAGCCGGTTCATACCGTCCCCGGACTGCATTCGTAGTATGCGGACTCCGCCGGTGCGGCGTAACGAGAAAAGCGCTCCATGTTCGGAAGGCGGCATTGGATCAGTAGCTGAGATGGAAGATCACAAGGGCTCGAGGAGTTTTCTCCACCACGAAACGCCAAGCCCGCACTGGCCTTCAACCGGCTGGCACGCCGTGTGGTTTAACATTAGCGCGGATGAATTGAACGATTTCATCCATGGCGGTCCCGGGTTGAAAAATGGCCGCCACCCCAATTCTCTTGAGCTTGGCGATGTCCTGGTCCGGGATGATCCCACCGACCACCACTACTACATCGTCCATCCTGTTCTGCTTGAGGAGATCCATCACCCGGGGCACGATGGCGTTGTGCGCGCCCGATAGGATGGAGAGGCCAATCACGTTTGCATCCTCCTGCAAGGCGGCACTAACGATCATCTCCGGCGTTTGGCGTAGTCCCGTATAGATGACTTCCATGCCGGCGTCGCGCAGGGCACGTGCGATCACTTTGGCACCCCGGTCATGACCGTCCAGACCCGGCTTCGCGACGATAACGCGGATTTTCTGCTCAACCATCTCTTCATTTAACCACAGCCGGGGCCGAGGGATCACGAAAGACCCGTGCTCGGCGAGTCCTGCCGAACTATTTCTCTTTGATATCCAGGCTCCGCCACAAGTACCAACACGCGAAGCTGCGGTATGGTTCCCATGGCCTGGCAAGCCTCTCCATCGCAGAGGGTTTGGGCAATTTGCGTTTCTTGTAGTGCTTCTTAATGGCCGTCTGGACGCCGAAGTCGCCAGTTGGCAGCACATTTGGACGCCTCAGTGTGAACATCAGGAACATCTGAGCAGTCCACTCGCCAACGCCCTTGACCTGAGTCAGATGCTTGATCACTTCTTCATCCGACAGCTCGTGCAACCTACTAAAGGCGAGTTCGCCGCGAGCCGCCCGTTCTGCCATGTCGCGGAGATAGGATGATTTTTGCTTGGAAAGGCCCACAGATCGCATCTGCGGCTCGGTTAGTTTCAGGACTCCTTGGGGTGTGACTGGGTCGCCGGCCACCGCGGCAAACCGTTTGAAAATCGTGACCGCTGCTTTTCCATTCAATTGCTGATAGACAATGGCCTCGGCCAGACTATGAAACTCCGGTGGTCCGTACTCGATCCGGCAGGGTCCGACGCGCGCGATAATAGCGCGCAGAATGGGATCAGATTTCTTTAAGTGATTAACGGCCGCGCGCATGAGACATTCGACTCAACACAGTCAGAGAGGATAGCAGAACTTGGCACCCAGGGCGGCCTGCCGATGGCTTCTCAAAATCTACGCTGTTCTTTTCAACGATGGAGATCGGAACCCGATCTTTCCACGCAATTTCTTCTGTGGGGCCATCAATTCCTTAATTGCCTGCACGATCGCCTGTAGCGCCGCATCGTGAGTTCCGAGCCGTTCTTCCAACTCTTCAATCTTGACGGCGACTTGTCGGTTTGAAGCTAAAACCTCACGCAGCCGTACAAACGCTCGAACCACAAAAACACTCATTTCAATCGCCCGCTTCGATTTCAGCACGGTCGCTGCCATGATAGCGCCGTGTTCGGTAAAGGCATATGGCAGGTAGCGCCTGCCACCGCGCCCGGCTTTTGAGGTTGCAATTTGCAACCTCAAAGAATCGTGATCGGTCACGGGCACCTGAAACATAAAGTCCTGCGGGAAGCGCTCCAGGTTCCGGCGTACTTGTTGGTTCAACCTTTTGACCGGAACGCCATACAACACGGCCAAATCGGTGTCGAGGATAACTTTCTGGCCGCGCAGCACGACGATACGAGGTGCTACGGAGATGGCAAGGGCATTTCGACGTTTCAACATGATGCATACAGTTTAGGTCGAAGGGTGCTGTTTGAGGTCACAAATTGCAACCTCAAACAAAAGAGCAGGACCATCTTGGGAATGGCGGATCGGCCCAACTGCCTGGCGTTTGCGGTGGCTGCCTACGTAATACTGGCTTCCGTATAGGTGCCGTACACTTCGCGCAGAGCGTCGCAGATCTCACCCACGGTTGCGTAGGCTCGTACCGCCGCCACGATATAGGGCATCGTGTTGGCAGGCGAGATGGTGTCCTTCGACCCGGCGTTTGGCTCTTGAGCCGCGACTCGCTTCAATTCATCCAAACAGCGGCGTACGTCTCCGTTCGACCGCCGCTCGCGCAGTGCTTTGAGTTTGGCGGATTGTCTCTGGGCCACGCTTTCGTCGATATAAAGGATATTGGGCGATTCTTCTTCGATGACGAACTCGTTTGCACCCACGATGACTTTTTCCCTGGCCTCGACCGCCCGCTGATTCTGGTACGCTGCCTCGGCAACTTCCTTCTGCGGGTATCCACGTTCGATCGCCTTCACCATCCCGCCCATCCCGTCCAGTTTGCCGAAATAGTCCATCGCGCCCTTTTCCATCTCGAGTGTCAGGGCCTCGAGGAAATATGACCCACCCAGCGGATCGACGGTGTTCACAACTCCCGATTCGTAGGCGACGATTTGTTGGGTGCGCAGAGCTATGCGTGCTGCTTCCTCAGTGGGGAGAGCCAATGCTTCGTCATAACCATCCACGTGCAGCGACTGGGTGCCACCTAAGACAGCAGCCAGGGCCTGTAGCGCAGCACGCGCAATGTTGTTCATGGGTTGCTGAGCGGTCAACGAAACTCCCGCAGTCTGCGAATGAAATCGCAAGAGCCATGAGCGCTGGTTCTTGGCTTTGAACCGGTCCTTCATCACCTCGTACCAGATCTTGCGCGCCGCCCGGTACTTGGCGATCTCTTCGAAGAAATCGTTGTGTGCATTAAAAAAGAAGCTCAAGCGAGGACCGAAGTCATCCACATCCAGTCCACGTCGCAGCGCCCATTCCACGTACTCGACTCCGTCGTAGAGGGTGAATGCCAACTCTTGCAGGGCAGTAGAGCCAGCTTCGCGAATGTGGTAACCACTGATGGAAATTGTGTTGAAACGGGGCGTAAACCGGGAGCCGAACTCAAACGTATCTACCACCAGCCGCATGGAGGGAGCTGGCGGGTAAATATATTCTTTTTGCGCGATGTATTCCTTCAGAATGTCATTCTGGATGGTGCCCGAAATCTTCTTCCAATCGGCTCCCTGCTTCTCAGCCACAACCAGGTACATCGCCCACAGCACAGAGGCAGGCGAGTTGATGGTCATGGAGACCGTGGTCTTTTCAAGATCGATTCCGTCGAACAGAATCTCCATGTCCTCCAGCGAATCAATCGCCACGCCGCACTTTCCGACTTCGCCTTCGCTGGCCGCGTGGTCCGAGTCGTAGCCCATCAGTGTTGGCAGATCGAACGCGACCGACAACCCACCGCCGCCATGTTCGAGCAGATACTTGTATCGCTGGTTGGTCTCCTCCGGCGAAGCGAAGCCGGAAAACTGGCGCATGGTGAAGAGCTTGCCGCGATAGCCAGTGGCGTGGATGCCCCGCGTAAACGGGGGTTGTCCGGGATGACCAAGCTGCTGATCGTAGTTCCAGTCTTCGGGCAGGTCGGCCTGGGTGTAAAGGCGGCGGATGGGAACGCCGGAAATGGTAGTGAAACGCGCGTTCCCGCTGTCATCCAAATTCGTGCCCGTCGGGGCGCCAATCGGACGCTCGGGCGTCTTCTCGAGCGTCGGAGCCAGCGTTTTTTCCGCCCAATCCTTCTCGCTGGCGGAGGGATGCCGTCCCTCAAATACCTCACTAATCGGACTCTCCGCGACCCCTGGTTTCTTGTTCGGCATGGAAAACTCACCCAACCTAGATGATAAGAGGAGTTTGGGCGCAGAGCAAGGCACCGATGCGCAGGGAGCAGCGTCTCTACAAACCTTTGGTCGAGGTGTTGCTGGCTGCGTCTGCTCCCGGTCTGCGCGCCAATTCCCAAGCCTTCGCGTACTTCCAGGAGACATACACCGAGTGATAAAGGTGCAAGAGAAGGCCCTCGCGTCCGTCAAGAAAGCCCAGCCGAATGAAATAGTTGTACACAAAAGTAAGCATCGGCCGCACGATGATGTTGAGCAGGCTGAAACCGCTGTGACCCTTCGCCAGTGCCAGCTTGGCGCCCAGCGAAGAATAGCTGTTCATGTGTTCGAGGTAATAAGACAGCGTAGGATACGCGTAATGTATCAAAGGATTCTTGAACCGGCCGACTGCGCGGCCGCTCTTTAACTCGTAACGATCGTGGGGATCGTGACCCGTCGAATACCCATCTCCTCGCCGGAAAAGCCGCAGCTTCGGATCCGGGTAGAAGCCTCCATACCGAATCCAGCGTCCCAGAAAGAGGTTCTGGCGCGGCATCCAATAGCCATTGAGTGCTCTGGGGTCGGCAAGTGCACTGCGGATTTCCTTCGCCAGGTCGGGACTGACTTGCTCGTCGGCGTCAAGCGCAAGTACCCAGGTTTGGGTACAAAGCTCCAACGCATAATTTTTCTGACCGACGTGGCCCCGCCAGGGCTCGACCACGACTTTGGCCCCGTATTGCTGGGCGATCTCACGAGTGCGATCAATCGATCCCGAGTCCACCAGGACGATCTCGTCAGCCCAGCGCACACTCTCCAAGGTGCGAGCTATATTGGCTTCCTCATTCAGTGCGACGATGGCAACCGACAAACCCATAAGCCGAGGCGCGTATAGAAAGTGAATCGACCGCCGGACGTGTATTCTCTCACACGCTAAACGGCAAAGTGGATGAGAGTCCAGTTCTCACATCCCCAGATTCAATCGCGACCCAAGAGCTGCGCTGCTCGTCTTCCTCTACTGCGGTTGCTGAGTGGGAGGCATCACCGACTGCGGATTTTCCCGCGCAGCCACATAAGGAACGTTAGGCATCTGGGTGACCTGTCCTCGCTCGGCATCGGCCACCATGATTCCCGCGTGATCGAGCAGGAGGCCAGTGGCCCGATCCATCTCTACCTTCGATTTTTCATACGCCGCCATAGCGGAGACCAAGTTTGACTCTGCGGCAGTAAGTGAAGACTCGTCTTGAAGCACGGCCGTTGAAGTGCCCACACCGACGGCCAGCTTCTTCTGATCGGCGTCGAGGGTCTGCCGCTGAAAATCAACCGCAGCCTGAGCCGCGTCCACGCTTGCACGGTTTTGCCGGGTATCGAACTGGGCATTGCGGACCTCAATGCGAACCTGGTTTTCTAGTTGCTGTAAACGTACCTGGGCCTGCCGGTATTCCAACTGCGCCCGCACCTGGTCGGCTTGGGCGACGCGGTTACGCAGCGGAATATTGAGGGTCAGTCCAAGTCCCTTGTCAGGAGCTACTGAGGTTACAAGTTGATCCAGGGTGCCGCCATAGCCGACTGGACCTCCATTGCTAAACGGCGGCGCCGCTGTGCCAGGGCTGAAGCATTTACCGAAAGTAGACTTGGGATTTAGGCACTCTGGGGGGAGAGCCGCCGGACTCACATTGCCGCCAATTCCCGATCCGCCGTAATAGGCGTACAGGCTCAGCGAAGGTAACATCGCGTTGCGCACGGCTTTGTTATTGATCTCACGGCTGCTCAAATCGACTCGCGATTCGCTCAATTCGGCACGATGCCCCAAAGCGTCGTTGATTAAATCCTGCGTCGGCACCAGCGGTTCTTGCGGAGGCAGCTGCATGATGGATGTTGGGATCACTTCTGCGCCGGCCAGAACCGGATCCTCGAGGTCGCGGCTGAGAGCGTTCTTCATGAGCAGTTCCTGCAACTCCAGATTGGTCTGGGCAAGAATCAGGTTCTGTTGATCGGTAGAAACAGTGCTCTGCGCACTGACCACCTGAATCGGCGGCAAAGTTCCAAACTGCACTTGCTTCTTGTTGTCTTCCAGCGTTCTTTGCGCAAAGGCCAGTGCTTCCTGCTGCACCCTTACGTTTTCGTAGGCGTAAACCAAGTTCCAGTACAGGTTCTCAACCTGATCGACAGTAGTAATGATTTGCAGGCGGAAGGCAACATCGGAAATTCCGCGATTATTCTTGGCAATCCGTATGAAGCGTGTGTTGGGAAGGAAACCGAAGCCCTGCAACAGTTCCTGGGAGACTTTGACCTGGAAACTGGACGCCAGGCTCGGAGTGTAGGAGCTGGTGGGATTGCTGGTGGTGACATGCGAGTTGTTGAATCCCACGGAAAGATTGGTTCCCCAGTGAAACCCTTGGAGATAAGAGAAGTTGGCAGTGCCGGTGTTTGTATTCACCACTGGAACGGGAGTGAAAACGCTGGTTGATTCCGCGAAGCCCCGGTCCATCTGAAGCGTGCCGGTGAGGGCAGGGTCGAAACTCGTGATGGGCGAGCCGATCCCCAAGGTTGAACTCACCAAACCGTTCGTACCCGTGCCCACCCCGCCTGCAGCCACGCTGGTGCCGCCTGTGCCCGAGCCCACTTGACCGCTCAGGCCGCCGGTCCCGCCGCCCGGCGTATTTTGCACGATGCCGGTGTTCACGCCCAGAATATTAGCTCCGCCTTTGGCCCGCAGAATATCGGTGTCGGCGATGTTCAGGTTGTAGCGTGCCAGCACGATGTCGAGATTGTTCTCCAGGGTGAGCGCAATCGCATCGTTAATCGACAGCATGATCTTGCCGTCGCGCAGCAGCTGGTCAATGCGCGGGGTGTTACTCAAGTTCGTCGGCGGCACCACGCCCGGTTCGTAAGGCGCAAGCACGTTGGGAAACTGCGAACGGGGCTTGCTGTAGTCCCGTACGACGTTTTGTGGAGCCGGCGCTTGTGCAGTTATGGGTCGGGGCGCCTGGGGCAAGTTTTGCGCACTCGCTGGAGCGACAGTCTGCGGGGCAACAGGAGCCTGTTGCGCCTGACTGCTGAATATGAGGGTTCCTACGAGAATGATGTCGGCAACGCGCCGTGCGGCAAAATCCAAACGGGCAAGAAACATTGTCTCTCTCCTTTGATACCTGCTGCTTGAAGCCGTGAGCTTGTTTTTGATGCAAGCTATCCGAGAACCATCCGAACTTTCAAGCTGGCTTTAGACTAACGCTTCGCCATGGCGCAATCGGCTGGGAATTGTAAAGATTTATAAATTGGGATCGAGTTCTGGCGGGAGTTATTGCAACTTTAAGGTGCACCTGGAAAAGAAAAAGGCAGCTCTCGTGGGACGAGAGCTGCCGGATTTTCTACCGAAAATAGATCAGCTTGATTTAGGGCTGGGCAGGAGCCCGCGGGGCGACGTACGGCACGCTGGGCATATGTGTGACCTGTCCGTGCTCGGCATCGGCCAGGATGATTCCCGCATGATCCAGTAGCAGACCCGTTGCCCGGTCCAATTCCAGCCTCGATTTCTCATACGCCGCCATCGCTGATACCAAGGTAGATTCCGCCGTCGCCAGGGCAGACTCGTTCTGCAGCACCAGAGTGCTGGTAGAGGCCCCCAGGTTGAACTTCCTCTGTTCAGCGTCCAGGGATTCGTGACCCAACCTAACGGCGGCTTGGGCGGACTCAACACTGGCCCGGTTCTGTTGCACTGCGAACTGCGCGTTGCGCACTTCGATACGAATCTGGTTCTCAATCTGTTGTAAACGCATCTGCGCTTGACGATACTCCAATTCAGAACGAATCTGCTGAGACTGAGCGGCGCGATTGCGTAACGGGACGTTGAGGGTCAGGCCCATCCCCTTGTCGGGAGCGGCTGAATTCACCAGATCATTCAGAGAGGAGCCATAACCCACAGGGGACGCCGCTGGAGGTTGGTTGTTGGGTGGTCCGGCGCAACCGAACTGCTGTTGGACTGCGGTTAGATTGGAGCACAGATTTGCCGGGTTCTGTGATCCCGCCAGACCCGAACCTCCGTAATAGGCAAACAGGTCGAGCGAAGGCAACAGCGCGCTGCGGACAGCCTTATTGCTGAGTTCAGTGCTCGCGAGATTAATGCGCGCCTCCGCCAGTTCTGCGCGGTGACTGAGCGCCACGTCAACCAGGTCCTGAGTCGGCTGAATGTCTTCTTGTGCGGGCAAGCTCACAGTCGAAGTAGGAATCACCTCCGCATCCGCCAAACGGGGATCAACTAAAGTCCGGCTTAGCGCGTTCTTCATCAGCAATTGCTGCAACTGAAGATTTGTCTCAGCCAGAGTCAGGGCTTGCTGGTCGGTGGCCACCGTGCTTTGCGCCCGGACCACCTCGATAGGGGCCAGGCTGCCGATTTGCACCTGCTTCTGGTTGTCCGACAACGTCTTCTTTGCAAAGGCGATGGATTCCTGCTGAACCCGGACGTTTTCGTAGGCGAATACTAAATCCCAATACATGCCTTCAATCTGATCCACCGTGGTTATGACCTGCAAGCGGAAGGCAACGTCGGTGATCTCGCGGTTGTTCTTGGCGATGCGAATGAAACGATCGTTAGCGGCGAAACCGAAGCCCTGCAGCAAGTGCTGGGTGAGTCTGAACTGGAATCCCGTGTTGATCAGTGGGCTTAGAGTCGTAAACGGGCTGTTGGTGCTGACCCGGCTGTTATTGAAGCCGACGGACAGGTTGGTGCCAGTCTGAAACCCTTGTGCGTAAGCAAAATTATAAGTTTGCGTGTTCTGGGCGAGCACAGGCACGCCGGTGAACGCACTGCTGGCGAGTTGGTTGAAGTGATCCCATTGCACCGTACCGGTCAAGATGGGATCGAAGCTGGTGATGGCTGGTCCGACACCCAACGTGGAGACAACGAGTCCGCCTGCGCCTGTCCCTGCGCCGCCCGCCCCAGCGCTGGTGCCGCCAGTTCCGGAACCGACTTGTCCACCCAGTCCGCCCACGCCGCCCCCTGGCGTACCTTGGACCACGCCCGTGTTGACGCCCAGAATCCCCGCACCGGACTTGGCGCGCAACACATCAGTATCGGCAATATTGAGGTTATAGCGGGCGATTCCAATGTCGAGATTGTTCTCCAACGCCAAAGCGACAGCGTCGTCCATGGAGATCAGCAGCTTACCGTCCTGCATGAGCGAATCGATGCGAGGCGTGTTGCTCAAGTTGGGCGGCGACACATGCCGTGGCATATATGGGCCAATGGGGTTGGGGAAGTGCGACTGTGGCTTGGAGTAGTTCTTTACCACAAACCCCTGAGCCGCAGCCGGTTGCGATGCTTGGGGCGCCGAGGGAGGAGTTTGCGCCGCGTCCTGGGCGGCACCGCTAATCGAAAATGCGCCGGCTAGCAGGGTCGCCGCTGTCAGCCGATTCACGGAATTCAAACTTGGCAAAGACATTCGTTTATCTCCATACGGAAAAAGGCTGTTCGTAAAGATGACACTGCCGTCCCCAAGATCAACATTTATTACGCACAAACCGCATCTCAAGTTTCAATTTTTCGTGTCCCGGGTGAATTGCGCGTTGCTATGACGCCGCAGACGGAATGCACTAGTATAGCTGACAGGGTGCGATTTATTCGCATTCCAGCCCGCGCAACGGCGTGAAACTGCAGGGACTTGCATCAGCTGGCCAGCGGCGCTCGGAGAAAACCAACCGCTCCTTATGCGCAATCTCAAAATTGTTCTCGCTTATGATGGCTCCGATTTTGCGGGATGGCAGGTGCAGCCTGATTCTGCCACCATCCAGGGCATTTTGGCCTCAGCTATTGGACGAATCACTGGCGAAAAGGTCTTGCCGCAGGGTTCCGGACGCACCGATGCCGGCGTCCACGCTCTAGCCCAGGTAGCCACATGCGCTCTCGAGTCGCCCATTCCGGCGGAGAACCTGGCGAGGGCGCTGAATGACGTTCTCCCGGCCTCCATCCGCGTGCTTGAACTGAGCGAGGCATCGCGCGAATTTCACGCCCGCAAATCCGCCCGGGCCAAGACCTACCGCTACCGGATATACCGCAACGCAGTTTGTCCGCCATTTCTCGCCCGCTACGTGTGGCACCATCCTTATCCGCTGGACGAAACTGCCATGCAGCAAGCCGCAACTCTAGTGATCGGCGAACATGACTTCACGTCCTTTGCAGCGGTTGACCCAGAGCGCGGAAAGGGAGAAGACGGCGTTTCCAATGTGCGCCAGGTTTCTGCCTCCAGTTGGGAGCGCGAGGAGGAAGAATTGATCTACACCGTGCGCGGCAGCGGATTCCTGCACCACATGGTACGCAATCTGATAGGGACTTTTATTCTGGTGGGGAAGGGAACTTTGCGGCCGCAAGATCTCACTCGGATATTAGAAGCCAAAGACCGATCCGCCGCGGGTGCCACTGCGCCGGCCACCGGGCTGTACTTGGTCAGCGTGGAGTATTGACGGTCGTGTAGCGCGGGCGTTGGCCGCCGCGTAAACTTGCCAAGGCAGATGGCCACCGACTTCAAACCCGCGATTGGGAAGATCACGTCCGTCAATCCGGCGACGGGAGAAGTCCTGCGCGAATTTATGCTCGCAACCAAGACCGAGGTCTTCGCCGCGGTGGATCGCGCACACGCCGCTCAACCAGCCTGGCACGGCCTGGGAGTGCGACAGCGAATCAATGTTCTCGACGAATTCCGGCAACTCCTGCACCAGAGGAAGTCCGAGATTGCCCGGTTGATCACCCGCGAGGCCGGCAAACCTCAGGTTGAAGCTCTGCTCACCGAAGTCTTGGTGGTGCTCGATGCTGCCCGCTTCTACTTGGAGAATTCCTACGCCTTCCTACGCGACCAAAATGTTCCACATCGTAACCTCGTGATGAAGGCCAAGTCCGGCCTTCTGACGCGCGAGCCTTACGGCGTAATCGGAATTATTTCTCCCTGGAACTATCCGTTTTCCATTCCGGCGACGGAGACTCTGGCCGCGCTCGTAGCTGGCAACGCCGTTGTATTGAAGCCGTCGGAACTCACCTCCCTGACTGCGCTCGAACTGGCCGCTTTGCTCTGGAAAGCAGGCGTGCCCAGAGATGTTCTGCAAGTGGTCATCGGCGACGGGAGCACAGGCATAGCGCTGGTCAACGCAAGTATCGACAAGCTGGTCTTCACCGGAAGTGTGGCCACCGGCAGACGCATAGCTCAAACCGCGGCTGCTCGCCTGCTGCCGGTGGTATTGGAATTAGGCGGGAAAGATCCCATGCTGGTGCTCGACGACGCCGACATTGACGTAGCCTCGAGCGGCGCAGTTTGGGCCGCGTTCATGAATGCCGGCCAGGCCTGCCTCTCGGTCGAGCGTTGTTACGTGCATCGCAGTTTGTATCAACCCTTCTCGGAAGCGTGCGCACGCAAGGCCGCACAGCTGCGCGTCGGCAACGGAATGGATCCTGAAATCGACGTCGGCCCACTGATTAACGAGCGCCAACTCCGCAACGTGGAGGCACACGTCGAAGACGCCCGAGTCCACGGAGCGCGAGTGCTGACAGGTGGCGTGCGGCGAAGCGACCTCGGCCAGAACTTTTACGCGCCCACCGTGCTTGCCGAGGTCACTCACGAGATGCACATCATGCGCGAGGAGACTTTCGGGCCTGTGCTGCCCATCATGCCGTTCGAAACGGACAATCGAGCGGTGCGCCTGGCCAACGACTCCGATTACGGTCTGGCGGCCAGCGTGTGGACGCGGGATCGCGCCCGCGGCGAGGCCCTGGCCCGGCGCATCCACGCCGGTACGGTGATGGTCAATGATGCGGTATCCTGTTTCGGCGTCAGCGAAGCGCCCCACGGCGGCGTGAAGTCGAGTGGCATCGGCCGCACTCATGGGATCTTCGGGCTCGAGGAGATGGTCCGGATCAAGTATCTGGATTCAGATCGGATGCCCGGCATGAAAAGAGTTTGGTGGTACGGGTATGGCGAAAGCTTCACGCGGCAGATGGAAGGGTTCGTCGATCTGATGTTCGCCAGGAGTTGGGGCAAACAACTGCGGGGCGCGCTGCGTTCCGCTGGCGTACTCAAACGAAAGGGAAAGATCTAGACATGAGCACTAGCGATCCCAAACGCGAATTGGTCCGCCACACTCTGGCAACGTTGGCTTACCGTGGAGCGAAGACTGTTCGCGAGGCGCCAGCCACGTTTGCCGACTTTAGCGGTGCGGGGCGAACCCCTGTACAAATCCTGGCCCACCTTGGCGATCTTATAGACTGGGCGCTCTCTATGGCGGACGGAACCCGGCAATGGCACGAGTCGAAGCCGCTGCCATGGGATCAGGAAGCTGGACGATTCTTCGCCGCGCTTAAGAAGTTTGATGACTACGTAGCGTCGCCTGAGCCCATGCAGGCAGCGGTCGAGAAGCTCTTCCAAGGCCCGGTGGCGGATGCGCTGACTCACGTTGGCCAGTTGGCGATGATGCGCCGATTGGCGGGATGCCCGATCAAAGGCGAGAACTATTTTGCCGCTGCTATCGAGGTCGGCCGCGTCGGTGCCGACCAGATTCCGCCGAAGCGAACTTTTTGAACCAGGCGGCTGTCTAATTTCATGCGGGCCCTTTCTGGAAATAATCCCGAGTCCATGACCAAACGAATCGCGGACTTTTGCCGTTCAGATTTCGGTCCCTTGGTTTTCGTCGCAGCGGCCTGCCTTACCCTCCACATCGCAACTAACAACCAGTACGGATTTCATCGTGATGAGCTTCAAACACTCGATGATGCGCGTCACCTCGACTGGGGCTTCGTTGTATATCCGCCCTTCACTCCGCTACTCGGCCGCATGGAGCTAATCCTCTTTGGTGCATCGCTGGTCGGTTTTCGGATATTTTCGGCCATCGCAGTCAGCCTGATCATGATCCTGACCGGCCTGATGGCCCGCGAGTTGGGCGGAAAGCGTCATGTTCAAGTCCTGGCGGCAGTCGCCGCCGGCATCGCCCCCATTTCCCTCATCCAAGGCGCAGTTTTCCAGTACGTCTCGTTCGACTATCTCTGGGGCGTGACGGCCACCTACTTTCTAATTCGCCTGTTGAAATCTGAGGACCCGCGTTGGTGGGTGGCGACTGGCGCGGTGCTCGGAATCGGCATGGAGACGCGCTACACCATGGGTTTTCTCGCCCTCGGGGTCGCGGGCGCGGTGCTGCTCACACCTGCGCGCCGTTTCCTGCGTAGCGGCTGGCTTTGGCTGGGGGTTGGTATTTCCATACTCATTTTCCTGCCGAATCTCGTCTGGCAGGCGCAGCACGATTTCGTCTCACGCGATTTCTTGTCATATCTGCATGCCCGCGATCTGCGCCAGGGACGCTACAACGGTTTCTACAGTCAGCAACTCTGGGTGTGCGTGAACTTCGTGACCGCGCCGCTGACTCTCACGGGGCTGTGGTTTTATTTCTCTCGTCAGGAGGCGCGTCGCTACCGGTTGCTGGGATGGACCTTCGTCGTCACCTTCTCCCTGTTTTGCCTGGCGGGCTCACGATCCTACTACACCGCGCCCCTCTATCCCATGTTGATCGCCGGCGGCAGTGTTCTGTTGGGAACCCTGCTCGACCGAGTCCGGCCTGCATGGTCGCGTTTCACATACGGTGCGCAATGGACCGCAATTGTCGCCAATGGCGTGTTATGCGTGTTGCTTTTCACACCGATCGCGCCCATCGGATCACGCATCTGGAAGGTCACAAGCCAGTTATACGATCAATTTCGCGAGGAAACCGGTTGGCCGGAGTTGGCACAGTCGGTGGCTGGCGTCTATGGCTCCTTATCTCCGTCGGAGCGTGAGCAAACCGGAATTCTCACCGGGAATTATGGCGAAGCTGGTGCTCTCAACTTATACGGTCCCGTGCTGGGCCTGCCGCGCGCTATGAGTCTGACCAATTCGTTCTGGTACCGCGGATATGACCCCCGCCAGCCGCAAACTATAATCGTCGTGGGTTTCGACTTGGATGAGGGGCGGCAGCTCTTCGGCAACTGTGATGTCGCTGCCAGAAATACGAATCCATTTGGCGTCGAGAACGAAGAATCGCACGATCATCCCGATATTTTGCTCTGCCGGAACCTGAAAATGCCCTGGCCCGTCTATTGGGCGCACTTCCGCCGCTTCGGGTGACCTTGCCTGGCGGTGTCTTTCCGCGATTCGCGAGGCTTTAGTAAAATGAACCGTTAATCGAATCGAGCGTGCAAGAGGCCGCTCTCACGAGGACAACTTTGGCCACTACCGGAACCGTAATCACCGACGTACCGCAACTCCCCAAGCATAAAGTCAAGATCAAGAAGCCGGGGCAGCGCGCCTGCAACGAAAAAGACGCCAAGGGCAAGTTCTGCGGCGGCCATCTCAAGCGCTGGTTCTACTCCGAGGACGTGCAGGAGCAAGCCTGCGGCGACGCCGAAAAGGCCTGGGGAAAGGACGCCGAGGTCTACCGCTGCGAGCACTGCAAGACCCTCTACTTGCCGAGCCCAGAAGAGTCGAGCGTTAACGTTGCCGGCCCCGGGCAAACATCAATATTCGGTTTAACGATTCCCGGCAAAACGCGGTGAAGTCCTCCGAACTCATCCACGACTGGAACCGTACTCGCCCCGCCTCCATGCATCCGGCGGGGCCAGTCCTGTTGAACGATGAGACCCTGCGCGACGGCTTGCAATCGCCTTCGGTGCGCGATCCTTCGATCGCCGAAAAACTGGCTGTTCTCCATCTGATGGAAGCTCTGGGGATCAACTCTCTCGACCTCGGTTTGCCCGGCGCCGGCCCACGCGCGGTCGAGAGTGTGGAAGCTCTGGCCCGCGAGATTGTTCAGCATAAGTTGAAGATCAAGGCCAACTGCGCGGCCCGCACCCATGAAAATGATATTCGCCCTATTGCTGAAATCGTCCAGCGCACTGGTTTGAACATCGAAGCCGCTACATTTATCGGATCGAGCCCCATCCGCCGCTACACCGAGAACTGGACCGATGACTTCTTGCTGCAAACCACGGAAAAAGCGGTTAAGTACGGAGTGTCGCTCAGACTCGACGTCATGTACGTCACTGAAGACACCACCCGCTGCGATCCGGAAACGGTGAAACGCCTTTATTCGACGGCGATCAACTGCGGCGCGCGGGCGATCGTGATCTGCGACACCGCGGGCCATGCAACACCCGTGGGAGCGTTCGCGCTGGTGAAGTTTGTGATGGACGAAGTGGTCAAACCTTCCGGCGAGAAGATTCGTGTGGACTGGCACGGCCACAGCGACCGTGGCCTCGCCATCGCGAATTCCATGGCGGCCTTGATCGCAGGTGCCGATTGTGTCCACGCCACGGCGCTCGGCATCGGTGAGCGGGTCGGCAATACGCAGATGGACCAGATGCTGGTCAACCTCAAGCTGATGGGAATTCGACCCTGGGACAATCAAGACCTGACCCGTCTGAAAGACTATTGTCAGACGGTGTCGCGGGCCACCGGCGTGCCGATTCCCGCGAACTATCCCGTGGTTGGTGAAGACGCATTCCGTACCGCCACTGGCGTACACGCGGCCGCGGTCATCAAAGCCTACAAGAAGAATGACATCGAACTGGCGAACACGGTCTATTCCGGTGTCCCATCCCACGTTTTCGGGCTGGAGCAGGTGATTGATGTTGGCCCTATGAGTGGCAAGTCAAACATCCTCTACTGGCTGGAGCACCGCAACATCCCTGCTTCTGACGACCTCGTCGAACGCATCTACAAACTCGCCAAAGCTTGCGACCACACCCTCAGCGAACTGGAGATTCTGGAGTGCGTAGAGCGGGCGAAGACGCACTGAACCGAAGCCTCCGCAAATCCAATAGCGAGGCTACGGCGGTGGCAGAGTTTGCAACGCAAACGGCACCTGTTCGGTTCCTGCGTTTGCTGTTCCCAGAATTGCCACGTCCCCATTGAATCCTTCTGTCGTCGGTTTCCAGCTCGCCAGGCCGTTGACGTCAGATTGCGCCACGCTCTGCCCGCTGAACAAAATGACTGGAGAAGGATCATTGCGAATGTTGGTGTCTCCCGTTGAGATGACCGTCGAGTCGCCGCTCGCCCGCTCTCCCGTGTATTGGAATGCGACACCTGCCGCGAGTACTGGATTTGGAGGCGTGGAGGAATCCGTCACTCGTACCACCACAGGTTGCAGAACTTGTCCGGCCATCACCACCTGCGGACTTCCCGCCACCGCCTGAAGTTGCAATACCGAGGCGGCGATGGAGGTTCCAGAGAAATTCAGGCACGGACTGTTCCCCGGCCCGACGCACGCGCTCACCAGCAAGTCTCCAGCCATGGAGGAAATCTCCAGCAACGTGCTGGCATACCCGTTGGAGTTGCTGGTGACTGTCGAGGCGCTCAGTCCCGCCGATCCCTTAAGAACCTGAAAATTGACAGTGCTGCCGTTCAGCGGAAGGCCGTTGGATAGCACGCGTGCCGTGAGCGTCACATTTACCGACGCCCCTTGCATAATTGAAGTCGTCTGCGGAACCAGAGCGATGTCCAGCGCTGACTCCCTGCCCACCAATGTCGTCTGCACTTGCTGAGGGCTTGAATATGAACCGGGGGCCAACTGTGCGGTGATGGTTATTGCACCGGCGCTGAGGACGGTGACAAAGCTCGAGGCTTGACCCTCCCCGTCGGACAGCATGGTACAACTGCTGTTGCCGGAGCATGCAGAAAAACCTGCGGCGGGGCTTGAGGTAAACACCACGCTCGCCCCCTGCACCGGAGTCTTGCCATCAGGCGCGCGCACCTGCACCTGAACCGGGTTGGGCGCCTGCCCGCCCACGGGTGTCGAGGGGTTGGGGAACGGGATTAGCACCAGAGTGTCATTCGGGCCCGCGCCGTAGGTCAGGACACCGCTCAGGACCGAACTGGCCAGCGTTGGTGGATCGGTCAGCCCGATGTCTTGCACGCCGTCCGCCATGGAGGCGGCAGTAACCAGGACCTGGGTGGCCGAAGTCGCCAGCGGCGGCGCAATCACATTTCCGATCGTGACTCGAGTGTTCGATTGAAACCCTAATCCCGAGATGGCCAAGGCCGTTCCGCCCGCCACGCTCGCCCGCGCCGGGTTCACCTGGTCGCCGTAGAGAATCCGTGCCAGATAGCGGTAGTCGGGACGACCGTCGCCGCGGATGTCGGATACTCCGATCACGAAGCCCGAGGTTTGCAAGAGCTGGGCATTCAGCATGGTCATTCCGAACACGGAGGAATTGAATGCCGACGGTGTGTTCGCGGGCGCCGGCGAGATTTCGGGGTCCGATATTCCCCACATTCCTATTACTGGCTGCGATTTGCTCTCTGAGGCCGCACCGCTTTCGTCCAAAGCGGTTACAAACACAGAAAGCGTGCGGCTCCCTCGCCCGGTGAATTGGAAGAAATCAATATCGCCGTAAGGATTAAACGAGCCCATCCAGTCACCGCCCAACGGCACGGCCGCCGGGGTCTGGTAGGTGGTAGGCGGAAACGGGTTTTGCTTTTGCAACGCGCTGCCTTGCATCAGAATGTCTTGCTCGGTATCGTTACCCAGGCTTACGTCAACAATGATCGGCGGCGAATGTCCCGAGGGTTCCACTTGCGTCGGCCCATAGGGCTCCAGTGCATACGACCAAAAGGCGTCAATACCCTCGACCGTGAGTTGGAATTGCGCGCGGGTGCCGCCATTGGGAATCTGCAATCCGCCAAGATCGAAAAATCCTTCGAGTGTAGTGTCACCGGATCCAAACTGATTCAACGGCTGCCCGCCGCTGTCGTTATATCCAGTGACGGCGTTGCCTGCATTTCCGCAGAACAAGAATCCAGAAACCGAAGTTGCAGAGATGGCATGCGAGGGCAATCCGTTCTGAGGATCGATCCAGCGGGCGATCACATTCACTCCCTGCATTGCCTGTGCGGCTTGACCGCTCGATGTAGTGAAAAAGACATTGCCGTGAATGCGCGCGGTGTTGGCGGAGACCACCGGCTTCGGAGGAAGGTTCTCCAGGTTGCCGGTCGGTGGATACAGTCGTGACAGCGCCGCCTGGTCGTCGATCTTGGGTTGATAAGGGTTGGGAAAGCACAGCGTAATGGGAATACAGTTGGGCGGATCGGTCTGGTGCATTACCGGAAATCCGATGTAGTCATCGGCAGTCGCAGGCGGGTTGTGCGTCAGCACATTAATATTCACCTGCGACCAGTCGAGTCCCAACACCTGCCCCAGCACCCGCACCAGCCGGTACTCCACGTCGGGAAGCTGGGAAGACGTCTGCGCGCAGTTGCCATTTATGACCACCAGAGCATGGAGAAAGTTCGCACTGGTTCCAAGATTGTCGTCCCCGCCATATGCGGCGTTATAAAAGCACTCGGACGGGTCGCCCGCACCTTGTCCAAGAAGCGCGTCGGTGACCGTGCCGTCCTCGTCGTAGACCACCCCCACGGGTGTGCCCGTGGCCGAAGGCTCGATGTCGGCTGGCATAGTGATGGTGCCATCAGGATTCACATACACATTCGCGCCGCTGACGTTTTCCGCCAGCTGCCCGCCGTGAGTGACAGCGATGGCAGCGATCGGGATCGACGTCCACTGACTGAAGGCAGAGGCAACGAAAGCATCTGCGGCTGGTCCGGGAAGGATGGGGCTGAGATCGCCTTGGTCGGTGTAGTAGGTGATCGCCCCCTGGTTCCAGGTCAAGGGCGTACCCGCCAGTCCGGAATTGAAATAGCTAACGCCGGCGACGTACTTCGGCCCGCCTGCACGGGCCATCGGTAAGACAACGGCGAGTAAGGCGATCACTGCGGCTGGCGGGAGAAGTGCACGCCTCGGAAGAGAGAGATAAATCATGATCACTCCCCCTCTGAGCGATGCAGAGCACGGAAGAACTTCAATGGCTCCATCCGCATGTTGGCAGGGAAGTGGGTCCGCGTGAGGCCAACTTTGCGCGGTTCGATGATGACCCGCCCCAGCGGATCCACCACAAATCGTCCCGATGCGCCTCCCACCGGGCTGGTCAGTCCTAACTTGCTCGGCGGATAAAGAAACAGCATCACCCGTTCGCCAAGCCGATAGCGGCCGCCAGCCTGCCACAGCCCAGCCCACTCACGAATCACCAACGTCTGCCCTGTACGCGTGCCGCGAAGGCCGCGATCCACATGAAAGGTAATGCGCATGACGGCCACGCTGCCGGCAGTCCGCGGGGCAAGGCGCTCCACCCTTTCCACCGTGCCGGAAAAGATGTACCCCGATTGCTGAGTAAGGAAATGCCGCAGAGGGAAGATGTGGATATCCGGCGACTGCAAGGGCTTAACAGCCGCTGCTGGCAGCGAACCAACAAGAATCAGCCCCAGAAAAAGGCACTTACTGCGTGAGCACGGCATCGCAAGCCTCGCAAAAAGAAAGAAATCGAGGCCAGCCGTTGACGGGAGTGAGTGGATAGTAGGCGTTGCGGTTTGAAGGTGCTGTGATCACCGTCACAAGACGAGTGTGATGGATGAGCGTTGCGACCATATGTGTGGGGACGGGCACCCTCGCCCGTCCAGGAGCGAAGTTCCGCAGTTTTGCCTCACTTCCTTCTCCGCCCGTGCCGCTCCGCCGACAAATAAGCTCCGCTAAGCAGGAGCAGTCCAGTGAGAAACGCCCAGAACATCAAGCTAGCCGACAAAGCAAACGGCCCATAGACCTCCTGGAAATTCAGCCGGGGCAGCGCCAGGATGTACGCATACTTCAGAATCTCCGACAGCAATCCCATGATTACTGCTGCCGGTAGCACCGCCAGCGCAGGAACCTTGCCGTTGGGCAGCAGCCAATAGATCAGAAAGAAGATGGCAATGCTGGTGGCGATGGCAAACACTTTCATGCTGATGAACCCAGCCAGCCGCATCGCGGCGATGTCGTGACCAAAGGTGAGGCTTCGCAGCAGCACCACGTTGCCGGCGGTCAATCCGATCGAAAGCAGGGCCAGTACGCCGCAGCCAAATGCCAATCCCAACGCCATGAGTTGATTCCCCCAGTACGAACGATTGTTAGGGAAATGCCAGATGCGGTTCAACGCGACTTCCAGCGGCAGAAAGACCCCAGTCGAAGTCACCAGCAGAATCAGGAGTGAGAAAATCTGCGTGCGTTGGCGTGCGCCTACCAACGCGTTCAGGTTGCGAATCACGAAATCCTGCCCAGCAGGAAGACTATCGCGGAGCAGCTGCACCACTACTTCGTACATCGCCGCGGAATGAAACACGCGGCGGATGAGCGTCAATAGCAACAGTACAAACGGAAAAAATGAAAGGACCGCATTGGCTGCCACCGAGAAGGCAAACGTGTGAACCTCGGTCCGCAATAAATATTTTGCGGTCGATGCCAGCAGCCCAGAACGGGGTTCCTCCGATGCCTGCGGCGGCCAGGGTTCGGGGTCGGCCTCAGTCGCCAATGGAAGCGGCTCAGTCAAGTGAGTTTAGCCAATATTATCATAGAGTTGCATGGACCCTGCCGGACGAAGAAAAATACCCTCCGCCATTCCCTACGCCATCCCATTGCGACCACGCCGGAACCTTGGGTCACATTCTGAAACGTTTCACTAACTGTAAATCTCCTCTTGCCAGAAAAAAACTTCCTGCTATTATTCTGTGCTCGTTGCCACATTTCAGTGCAACACGTTCGTAAGTTCAGGCTGATGTTGCGTGTACCGCAGTCGAAATTCGCGTCACCACGACAGGCTCCAGAGCCTTGCGCCGTGCTCTCCCAGCACGGCGGAGGACTCCGGAGCTTTTCTTGTTGTGCGCGGGTTCAACGGTGCGCGCAGCCGCGGTTGTTCGTCCACAGGTTTTGAGGGGGTTGTGAGGAAGCGTCCGCTTCGCGAGGCCCGTGGAATTTCACCCATAGAAGAGGCGAAAGGAGTTTTTTGTGAGAGAGAAGGGCACAGTAAAATGGTTCAACGGGGCTAAAGGATACGGGTTTATCCAGCGGTCCACTGGGGAGGATGTCTTCGTTCATTTCTCCGCGATCCAAGAAAACGGTTACCGTACGCTGAACGAGGGCGAAACCGTCGAGTTCGACCTGCTGAAGGGACCCAAAGGTTTCCAGGCGGCCAACGTGGTCCGCGGCTGAGGCCTCGCTTTTCCAATTTCAACCCTCGCAGTAACCGCTGCGAGGGTTTCTTGTTTGTGACTCCTTACCGGTCAATCGATCCAGGCGATCTCTTAAGTCCTAATCCTTCTGCAACCTACGCCGTGATCTTTTCTTGAGGTGCGTTTGAGGTCGCGTGCATTGCCAGTGGCGATCTTTTCACCGAGAGTGGGCGAGCAAGGGAGGAACGCTTCATGCCAAGCCTGATCGCTCACACCGCAGGCACCACAGAGAGGGTAGAATTCGCCCCAGCCACACGCATTCACGAGAGCTTTGTCGCGTCCGCTGAACGCCGAACACTGCTCTGGCTGGCGCGACACACCCCTGCCTGCATCAACTCCGATCACCTGACCCTGCTGGGCTTCATCGCTCAGTGCCTGGCTGGTGCTTGCTATGCTCTGGCGCGTCTCAACCCCGACGCACTGCTGGTGGGGATCCTCTGCCTGGCATTGAACTGGCTCGGCGACAGTCTCGACGGCACGCTGGCCCGGGTCCGCAACCGGCAACGCCCGCGTTACGGCTTTTACGTCGATCACATCGCTGACACCATTGCAGCGTTCTTCTTGATCGGCGGGCTCGCGCTCTCCGGCTACGTACATCCCGGCATCGCTTGGGGAATGCTGGTAGCGTTTCTGATGCTGTCCATCGAGGCCTACCTCGCTACATACACCCTGGGCCGGTTTCAGCTTTCCTATTGGAAGTTTGGGCCTACGGAAATTCGCATTCTGCTCGCCATTGGCAATCTGGCACTGCTTCGCCATCCCATGATCAAGGTCTTGGGAAGGCCCGTGCTTCTCTTCGATCTCGGTGGCACCATCGCCATCGCCGGTATGAGCATCATGTTGATCGTATCGGCCGTCAAGCACACTGCCCAGCTCTATAGGGAAGAGAGGCTCGCGTGATCACAACCTCGCGCCTCCGTCTGTTCCGCTTCTCGCTAGTGGGAGCTATCGGGATCGGTGTTCAACTGGGCGTGCTGGCGGTTCTCGTCGCGATGAAAATGAATTATCTGCTGGCGACGGCGCTAGCCGTGGAAGCGGCCGTCCTACACAACTTCCTGTGGCACCAGCGCTTTACCTGGGCAGATCGCGCAGGCCGAGGTGTTCGTACCGCCCTTGCTCAACTGCTGCGCTTTCATCTCAGCAACGGCTTGATCTCACTGGTCGGCAATTTGCTGTTAATGCGCCTGCTGGCCGGATGGCTGCGCGTGCCGGTATTAGCCGCTAATCTCGCGACCATCTCGCTATGCTTTGCGGCCAACTACCTATCCAGTGACCGCTGGGTGTTTCTATCCGGCGATTCGTATCAGGGCACGACTTCAGTCGTGCCGCAAAGATCGCAACTCTCAATCGCGCCTTTAGGCGCAGACTCAGGCTTAGGCAGGCGGCTCCGACCGATCACGCATCAGCAGCAGAGTACGCTCGGAGAAGGGAAGATAGATCAAAGCCGCAGTGATAGCGAGAGCCAGGCCCATCCCGATCTGCGGCGCCAGCAGGAACGGCGAAAGGGCCCAGAGTTGATCAAGCACAAAGACTCCGGGGAACAGGCGAAGGAATTTTCGGCTGAGACCGGCAACATCGAACGCGACCGCCGACAGCAAATACAGACGAACCGGAATGCCCACCGCAGCCGACAAAACCAAGACAGCTGTGATCCAGGTCGGCCTCGCGAACCCATGCTCCAGCAGTTCGATGACTACGCCCAGCCGAGCCAATGCTGCGATGTAGAAGCTGAGATACATGATCTGAATAAGCAGAAAGAGTACACGCACGTATCCGCGCGGAACCGCTGGCAGATCGTCGGGGCGAGTGAGCAGGGAAGTCGTCGGCAAAGCAATCGGACGCGGAGCTTCGGAAGGTGAAATAGAAGCTTCGATCGTGACTCTCTCGGGAGTCTCGACAGAGGGAAGAAGGCGGTATCCGCGTTTCGCCAAAGTCTCGATAAAGCGGGGATTCGAAGCCGAATCGCCCAGCACTTCGCGGAGTTTGTTAATGATGGTATTCAGACTGTGGTCAAAATCGACAAAGGTGTCGGCGGGCCAGAGCTTCTGCCGCAATTCTTCGCGGGTTACAACGTCGCCCGCCCGCTCCAGAAGTACCACCAATACCTGGAATGGCTGGTCCTGCAGCCGCAGCCGTACCCCCGACTTGCGCAGCTCACCGCTGGCGGTATCGGCTTCGAACACGCCAAACCGGAATAGTCGTCTTGCCTCGTCCGCCATCGCACGTCATCATAACGTAGTCGAGAGAATCATCATGTGGCGTCGTCCTTCCGCGTGTACCGTCCCAACCGACGAGTGCCCCATCTTTGCGCGCCTTTTGCGCAAAGGTGGGGGGAAATGGAGTAAGCAGCGAATCGGAACAAGAATCTTCGTTCTCGCGGCGATCTTCGCTATCGCCTGCTCTTCCGCCGCCGCCGAACAACTCAAACCCGAAACTGTCGCTGCATTCGATCACTATGTCGAATTGAGCGAACGCCATATGCCCAGTGCGCCGTTCCTCTATATCGACGGACTCCAGTCGCCAGAGCGCGACGCAGACCTCGCACGCCTGAAAGCCGGCGAGATAATCACCGGCCGCCTCCAAACCCGCGATAGTGGAGAGCCCATCGCAGTTCCGGGCGGCCTGATCCATCACTGGATAGGCACAGTCTTTGTTCCCGGCGTGACTCTCAACCAGACTCTCACCTTCTTGCAGGACTATGACAACCAGTACAAGTTCTACGCGCCCGACGTGCAGCAATCGAAGCTGATCAAGCGGGACGGAGACCGCTTCAGAATATTTCTCAGACTGCGCAAGACCAAAGTCGTAACTGTGATCCTCAATACCGAGTACGACGTGACATACACCCGCCTCGATGCCGCCCGCGCCACCTCCGATTCACGCAGCAACCGCATCGCTGAAGTCGAGAATGCCGGAAGGCCCAACCAATCCGAGAAGCCGGTCGGCAACGACAGCGGATTTATGTGGCGGCTGAATTCCTACTGGCGATTCCAGCAACGCGACGGCGGAGTGTACGTGCAGCTCGAAGCCATCTCGCTGACCCGCGACATTCCGACAGGTCTAGGCTGGCTCATCAGCCCATTCATCTCCAGCATTCCGAAGGAATCGCTGGTCTTCACGCTCAGGCGTACTCGGGAAACTTTGGTCCAGAAACACGGGGCGGGGGGACAGTAGTCTCTGGGAGCATTCATGAAGCCCCCCGCCCAGGCTGAGATGGACGGCGCACCCTCGAGAGTAGAATATCGAGCGGTGGCTTGGACCACCCGCTAATGAAGATGGAACTTCGCAAGTATGCCTGGTCGTTCGTGATCGGGCTCATTCTGACTGTGTTCGCTGCATTGGCCGGCAGTGTACCCGGATTGTCTGGCGTCGGAGTGCTCCTGGCACCGGGAATGCTCGGCGCGGCAATTTTCTTTCGACAGGGCATCCACTCTGACTGGGCGAACGCGTATTTGGTGATCGCAGGCTTGATGAATGCGGTCCTGCTTGCCTGGCCGGTGTTATGGTTTTGGACTTTGATTGGACGTGCACGTCAACGAGGTCGGACATGAGGGCTGGCCGGATACCGCACGAGGGCTCTCTTTCTTGCAGTTTACGAGTGCGTCGTGCAAATCCCTCTCACCGCACTTCCAACGAAACCAAATCCCCGGTGTCCGTTCCTACGGCTTTGTAGTTCACCGAGACCTGCCGGTTTGCCCACGCGCAGGAGAATGCGTCCGCCCCGACCAAAGTCATCGATTTGTAATCCGCAGTCTTCAGCGTCAGGGTCTTCGCTCCCGATGAGAAGGTCAAAACCGCGACCGGAGGCTGAGAGCAATCCACCGAAACGAGTTTCCCCTTCAAGTAGTGGATGGGCCGCTTGTCAATCACCGGCTCAGACGCCGTCTCTGAGATCTCATCGCTCAGGTCAGCTGCGGGTGAACTCTTCGCAGTCGCACTCGTGCTGCCGGGCTTGCTCGCCGGTTGTGTCGCCGCGGGAGTTGTTGGCTTGGCAGTCGCCGCGGCTGCGCTCGATGGAGCGGAAGATGTGGCGGCGGGCGCGGCAGCAGTATGTACCGGAGCCACGCCATATTTCATCAACGAGGGCAGGTCTTGCAGATCGCTGTGCGCAGCCGCAGCCACTCGTGAGTCAGAACTTGCGGTCAGCCGTTGCAGCAATGCGGTGGCGGCATCCCAATCTTTCGCCGCTGCATAAACTCGCGCCATCTCCAGCAAGTAACTTTGATTTCTCGGCGCCAGCCGGATCGCCGCCGGCACCGACTCCATGGCCGCGTGAATGCCGCCGCCCACCCGCTGCGCCCATCCCAGCATGTAATAGGCTTCGGCACACTCCGTCCACTTTTCCAAACTAAAATGCAAATCTTGCATCATGTTGGCGAGACCCTTGACTTCCTTCCCGCTCGACTGCGCCTCGCGAAACTTGGTCAGCGCCATGTAATAACGTGGCCAGGGATCTTTGTTCTCCAACTCCACCGCCGCGTTGAACTCTTCGGTCGCGGGCTCAAACTCCATCTTGACCAGATGATCCCATCCGACACCCCGATGGACGACCGTATTGTCGGTCAAGGGCTTTCCTGCAATCGTCTCGAGCAGTTGGCGAGCTTGATCATGCCGTTCCGGCAAACGCAAATCCATTTCCGCTACGGAAGCCCGCCCAACTGCTTCGGGAACATCGGTGTCGGTGACGCCGACGTCGTCATATGTGACCGGAGCCGCAGTAACGACCGCCTTGGCGGAAACTGCCGTCAGAGAGTGAAAATAGTCTTTCACCGCCTGATCCAATTGCGCCGAGGTCATGCCATAAGCCTTTTGGATCGCCTCGTCCACTGGCAGTTTGTTGTTGTGGACCAGACCGAAGTAAGCCCCGGTTTCCGCCAGCTTGTTCCTGTCGATGAGGTAGTGCATCACCATCCAGGACTGCGCGTAAAACAATGTCTGGCGACTGTTTCCGGCAGAGCTCTCCGGTTGCGCTACAAACAAAGCGGACAGCGTCATCCATGGCGATGCGCTCAACAACTCGACCAACGGTTGCGGCGGTTTGGCAGTCCCCGACGGTTTTCCCAACACGCTTTGCCGGACCGCCGGATTCGATTCGGGGTCCTCACCGACCCACATCTGCCGATTGTCCAAATGAAGACTGGCAAAGTACTCGGCGAAGCCCTCATCGAACCACGGCTGCGTGGGCGGATAGTTGTAGTTCAAAAGCATTCTGCCGAACTCGCGAGAAATCGCCCGCCAGTTGTCGGCCTCTGCCAGATCAAGGACGAAGAATTCCCGGTCTTCGCCTGGAATCGAAAACGCAGCTTCAAAGATGGGTTTACCCTGCGGCGAGGGAGCCGCGTTCGCATATTCTTCGTCGCTCTTGAGGGCGATGATGTCGACAGGCAGCGGCATGTTCACCCGGCTTCGGGCCAACAACTGTCCAAAAACGGCCCGCATCTGCTCAAATCGCACGGCGACTTCTCGCCCCTGCTTTTCGTCGCCATCCGTGAGCACCAGGAAATGCCTCGAAGCGACTTGAATCCAGTGGGGTTCAGCAGCCAACGCGGGTGACAGCAAGGCCGAAGCGCTCAACAACAAGGCCACGAAAAGCCGGGAAATAGGCATGATCCGATCGGCAAAACCTGAAGCCATGCTAGCACGGGCAACACCAGTTCACGACGAAGCCAGCTTCCTCACTGCCCACTTCGCGTGCTCTGCCACTACCGGGTCTTCATCGGCTGCCAGCTCCTCCAGAACTGGAGCGAACCGGCGATTCCCGCTGTTGCCCATGGCGACGACCGCATTCCGGCGCAGCCCAGCGCGCTTGGTGCGGCGAATGGGTGAGCCGCGAAATGTGTCACGAAATTCCTCGGTCGTCATCTGCGCAAGCCACTCCAGTGCCGGATTGACCAATCCCTGGCGCGGCTGAAACTCATCGGCGCGAGTAGATGGAGCCTTGCGGTTCCACGGGCAGACGTCCTGACAAATGTCGCACCCGAACACGTGCCGCCCCGTGCCCTCGCGTATTTCTTCCGGAATGTCCCCGCGCTTTTCGATGGTCAAATACGAAATGCACCGATTGGAATCGAGCTGGTAGGGCGCGATGAGCGCGTCCGTCGGGCAGGCATCAATGCAGCGTGTGCACGTGCCGCAACGGTCCGGAGCAGGGAAGTCCGGCGTAAGCTCAAGTGAACAGATGATTACGCCGAGAAAAAGCCACGATCCCATTTGCTGATTCAATATGCAGGTATTTTTCCCGATCCATCCCACGCCCGCGTATTTGGCATAGACCCGCTCCACCAAAGGACCAGTGTCGACGTAGCAGAGCGTTTGCAGTGCCGCGGTCTCACTGGTTACTTTCCGCAGGCGATCCTCAACCACTCGCAACCGCCGCAGAACTGCTTCGTGGTAGTCCTCGTTGCTCCATGCATAACGCGAAATCCATCCCCGATCAGGATCTTGCACCTCTGTCGAGTAGGGATGGGCGGTATTGTAATTGATGGTACAGACGATCACGCTGCGTGCCCACGGGACCGCCGAGCGCAAAGAGGCCCGCTTCAGATTCCCGGCTTCGTCGCGCTTCTCGAGATATTGCATTTCGCCGGCGTGTCCGGCGGCGATCCATTCGGGAAAACGGCTCAACTCGGAAAATTCCGCAACCGGAGCGATGCCGGCCAGTTCAAAGCCGGCGTCCTTCGCTGCTTGCTTGACGAACGTGGCTATTTCGCTGACCGGTTTCAATTCGAGCGTCCCCAAGCCGCAACTTCATTATTTCAGCATTCAGACCCGTTTCGGACCATAGCCCTCAGGGTTGAGCAGAAAACAGAACGCAACTCATCGGCGTGCTCCTCGGGAATCGACTTCGAGATCAGGAGCATGGCCGTCCCATGCGACAGCGCCCAAAGGGCGAGGCCCAGGCGCGTGTGGTCCTCTGGGCATCCGCCGAGACGGTCGGCCAGCTTGGCTTCTACCAGCGCCATGGTGGGCCGATGTTCTCTTATCGGACCCTGAGACGGGTGGGGAAGTTGGTAGGCATGCTCATAAAAGAGTTCGTACTCGTTAGGATGACTCAACGCAAACTCAAGATATCGCTCACATGCCTCCTCAGCAGATTGGCAGGGGCGAACCACGTCTGCGACATCCTTTTGCAGGCGCCGCAAAAGGGTATGCAAAATGTCCCGCCGATCTTTAAAACGGCGGTAAACGGCAGGAGTGTTAGTGCCTGCGGCCTTGGCCACGGCTCGCATGGTGAGGGTTTTCTCGGCTCCCTTTCTCCACAACTTAAGGGCGGCGTTCAAAATGCGTTCTTCGACATCGGGATCGAGGTGCCGGGGCATGCCTTTATCCTCAGTCACTAAAACGTTTAAATAAATGTTGACAGTGTAAACGTAACACTGTATACGTAATGAGTATAGGTCCTTTCCGGCAGTTTGCAAGCTCAATTGGGAGTTTACCGAATGTTTTCCTGGGATGATCCAGATGACAGGATTGCTATTGTCCAAATGGATGCCGAGTTGCACCACGCAGAGTTGGAACTCATCAGCGCACAGTGCGCTACCCACCAACTTCGTCTCCGTTTCTCAATCGATGATCTGGCCCGGTTTGGGGAGCGCTCGATCTTGCGCAAAGCCATCGCCGCAGCCAGCGACCTGAACGATTACTACAGTTCCATCGAAAAGCTCATTCCGCGCGAGGCTGCGGGGCCGAACACCGGCGGGACAATGTTGCCCGAGGAACAGATTTCTCGCGCCACCGAACGAGTTCTGGCGTACCTGCGAGAGCAGCGCGACCGCCACTATGCTGCGGGGGAACCCCTCAGCGCGGAGCACAAGGCCCTCATGCGGCCGTTCTTTTCCCCCGGCATCCTCGACCGCGTGAGAATTGTGGAACTGGGCGGCGCGCGACTTCCGAATCCGTCGTTTTACTCCGAAGCGAAGGCGCTGGGCATCGCTAACCTGCCGCAGGTTACGCACATGGCGTCGCTGACCTTTGTCGATGTCGTGGTATTCAACGAAAGAATCACAGAGCGGGACCTGTTTCACGGGTTGGTGCATGCCGTCCAGTTTCAACTCCTCGGGCCAGAGCGCTACACTCGCGCCTTCGTCGATGGTTTTCTCAGGACGAACTCACATTTCACCGTGCCACTTGAGGCCCATACCTTCGCCCTGGAATCGAAGTTTGTGCAGAATCCGGCGGAGGGTTTCTCGGTCGAAGAGCAAGTCAGAATCTGGATCAGGGAACGCCGCTACTAGCGAAACCGAGCCCACGGCAAAACGGGATTCATGCTGCTTGCGGTTTGAACACCATTCCCTGGCTGGTCTTTCCATTCATTACCACGACCATCGGCTGCTCAAACCGTAGATGCCGCACGCACCCGCGCTCCTCAGCCGCGGGCTGAGCGCTCAGCCATTGCCAGTCGACGAAGCCCTCGCCGGCGTCTGGATTCACGGTGAAGTATCCCACTTGAAATGCGGTGAGATTCTGAAAGAAGTGACTGCCTTGCGATGGAGTCACGCGAAAATCACGGAAGCCGGCTTCAACAATAACGCGTGCTCCTGAAATTTCGTCCCACTCCACCGGAATTCCCAGCCAGGGATCGTTCGAGCCCCAGCGCCCCACTCCAATCAGCAAATACGGCCGGCCACTCTCGTTCAGCTTTGCGTTGAATTGGGCCACGCCCTCGGCAACTTCCTGACTGCGTGTCCTTTCAAAGCGGTGGAGGTCGACCACGACCAGGTCACGCAGATCCTGGATTCTTCCATTCCCCAGGACTTTGGCGCTCTGGCAGATGAGCTGATCCGGCTTCACATCCTCCATGCGCAACTCTTCGCCTTCGCGCGACAGCACTAGCGGGCGAATCTGCAAAAAGCCAAACTCGGATGGGCCGCGAACGCTTTCCGGCAACCGCACCGCAAACTCAATCTCGACCGGGCGGCCAAAGGCGTCTTCGCCGATCTTTGTCAGGCGTTCCAGAATTCCGGGGAGCGGGAAGACGTCGTGTTTGAGGACTGGAGCGAAACTCACAATGCGCGTCCCGGGCCGGCTGAGCCCGTCATAGACAACGTGATTGTCCGCGGAATAAGTTGATGCCACGTTTTGCAGGGTCTCATCGGTCTCGGCCGCGTCGAGGCCGAATTGCACTTCCCGCAGATCGGCCAGGGGGTCTTCATGAGGTTCCGCATGGTTCAAGTCCAGCGCCCAGAAATCACGCTGAGAGTTGGCCAGGATGTCCTCCACCGAAGAGAATTGCACCAGGTTTCGCGGATAGCGGGGACAAAACGTCAGGCACTTGCCTCCATCCACCACGGCGCGCCCCATGCCCAGGGCCACAGCTGCGATTCCGTCGCCGTAGTTCATGGGAGGGACAGGATAGAAATTGTGCGATCGCACCACGCCGGAGAAATCAGGGTAGAACCGCTGCCCATGGATCGCTCCTACCACCTGTTGCAGAATTACCGCCATCTTTTCTTCTTCCAGCCGATACGGCGTCGAGCGCACATAGGCCTTGGCATGGGAACTGAAAGTGGAAGCGTAAACCCGCTTGATCGCTTCCATGAGTTGTTCCAGGCGGATCAAGAGATCAGCGTGCTGGTTGCCCAGCATGAAAGTTTCATACACGCCGGTGAACGGCTCGTATTGAGAGTCTTCGAGCAAGCTCGACGAACGCACCGCCAGCGGATAGTGCACCTCCGCCAGAAATGCCAGCAGATTCTCGCGTAGCGGGGCAGGGAATGCTCCCGCCAGAAACCGCCGCTGGACATCAGCGTCGTCGGTCGAGTGCATGGCGAAGTCGAGCAGATTGTTTTCGCTCAGGAAGCGGTCAAACACGTCGGTTGCGAGCACCACGCTGGGTGGCACCACAATACGAACGTTAGGGAAACGACGGGCAATGCGGTTATTGTGCAGCAGATGGCGAACGAAGGCCAGCCCGCGAGCTTTGCCTCCCAGGGAACCACCGCCAATCCGCAAGAAGTAGTGATCGCCTGGCTTGAAAGTCGCGGGATTGAAATCGCCAATTAAGACTTGGCTCTGCTCGCTGCGGTAGTCGGCGATGGAGTCGATCAGGTCGTGGCGCAGATCCTCGAGCGTGGAGAAATCAGAGACCTTGCGCGGGCGAAGCTTTTGCGCCAGGGCGAACTCGGTCCGCGCCCGCAACCAGCGCGAAAAGTGGTTGCGCTCGCTGTGGTATGCGATGCTCTCCTCGGGAACCTCTTGCAGCCGGGCTTCCAGTTCGTTCAAATCGCGGGCCCGGGCCACCTCAGTATGATCGGGCAGGCGGAAAACAAAATCGCCAAAGCCCAGATGCTCCGTCAGCAGCCGTCGCAGGTCTCGCAACAGAGTCGGTGAGCGCTTGCGAAGGAAGGAACAGCCTTCGGCATTGGCCCGCGCCCGAAATTCAGTGCGGCTGGATTGCAGCACGATGGGAACGTCCGGCACTTTCTCCTGCACCTGGCGAGCCAGCTCGAAACCGGCCTCAGTACTCAACTCACCGCCAAGCGGAAATTCAATGTCGGACACCACGCCCAATAGATAGTCGCGATACTCCGTGGCCTGCTGAAGCGCATCTTCATAAGTGGAACTGAGCAGAATCTTGGGCCGGGCCCGCATACGCACCAGTTTGTGGGCCACGTTCAGCCCTTCGCTGATGATCCGCCGTGACTGGGTGATCAACTCGGTATAAATTACCGGCAAAAAAGCCGAGTAATAACGAATGTCATCCTCCACCACCAGAATCACCGGCACGCCGATGGTCCGCGTGTCGTGGAGCACATTGCGCTTGTCTTCGATGTAGCTGATTATCGAAATCAGAATGCGGACGTTGCCTTGCCACAGGAAAATCGACTCCAGATCGGTGACGGGGTTGCGGGCCACAAAATTCTTGATCTCGCGGTAGTCGTACGCCAGCACCACCACGGGCACATCGAGTCCGGCAGCCTTGACCTCGCGAGCCAGTTGCGCCGCATCCATGTCTTCAACTTCCAGATTGGTGACGATCAAGTTGAAGCGCGGCTGGGAGCGGGCCAGCGCCAGCGCCTCGGCCCCGCTCGAAACATGGGTAATTCCGGGAATCTGCTGCAAGTTGAGTTCGAGGGATTCGCCGATCAACAGTTCGTTGAGCCGGCCATCTTCGCGCAGAATAAAGGAGTCGTAGAGGCTCGAGACGAGGAGAATGTCCTGTACCCGGAAGGGCATCAGGTTCTCGAAGCCCTCGAAGAGGCGTTCGGGGTCGACGATGGGATCGGGGGTGTGGATGGTTCCCATAGGTGTGTATCTTCTCTGGGTCCTCTGTGCTCTCTGTGGTTTTAGCTTTTTGAAAACCCGTCACCACAGAGGGCATAGAGAACACAGAGGGTACCACCCCGCATCATACTTCCAAATCTGACCTACTGTTTGCTGCCGTCCGTCACTCGCGGACACCGGTTCACGCTGCCATCACTATTGTGAACCACCATCTCAACCGCTTTCCCGCTCGAATCCCTTTCAAATTCAATCTCCGTCTCTTCCGTGCGCAGGAAGAACTTCGCTTCCGAGGCGGCAAATAGCCAGTAGTAAGGATTGCCAGGAATCTCCACCACCAGGCGGCTATCTTTCTCCGTCACGCTCGCCATGCGGTTCCCTAGTTTGTACCAGCCGACGTAAGCGTTGAGGAGAGAGTCCGTGAGGTGCACGTCTTTGCGCTCGGTTAACGCTACGAAGCGGTTGAATCGGGCCACCAACTCCGCCGGACGCTGAAGCTGAATCAGGTGGCCGGTATCTTTCCACACTTCGAACGACGCCAAGGGCACCGCCGCTTCGATTGCACCGGAATAGGCAAAGACATCGGCGATGTCGGCATCGCCCACTAAGACCAGCATCGGGATATGAATCTCTGAGAGACGCACGACGGTGGGCGGCGAGGGGCGGACTTCGAGGCTGCCATCGACTTTCAGGTTCTGCGGATTCTGCGACAGACCATCATAGAGTTCCTTGCGCGCTTTCGAGTCGTCGCCAGCGATTATGAATCGATCCTTCGACCAGTTTTCCGCAGCTGCTTTCACATCGCCGCGATCCAAGGGTGCGCTGTTCTTGCTTCCGCGTTCGTTGAAGTAATCCGTGCTGGCCATGCCATGCACAACGGGACCGATCAGAAATAGTCCATCCACCATTTCCGGATGCGCCACGGCGAAGTCAAGGGCCAGTCCACCTCCGGAGGAGTTCCCAACGAGGATGGCGCGATCCATGTGCACCTGGCGCATGATCTTGAGAAGATCTTCTTCGGGAACGAAGGGAGCCTTCGTCGAGTCGGAGCGGCCGTATCCTCTGCGGTCATAGCGCACGGCGTGATATTTGGCGCAGAGCGATGGCCAGATGCCGTCCCAGGTAATAGAGTTCAGCAGGCCATCGTGGAGAAGGACGACTGCGGGAGAATTCTGTGAGCCGCAGTCTTCGTACCAGAGCTTGGCGCCACCGACGTCAAGGTAGTCTCCGGGGGGTGGTGGCGGAACGGTCGTGTCGCTAGCAAGCGAGAACGCTGAGATGAACAAGAACGCAAGGCTCAGCAGACGGTCAGTCATCTTCGATATTCCCCAAACCCCGTTGCTGGCGTCACTTCACCGCAGATTGTGCAGCTTTGGGTTGGCTGCGGTCGGTGTAGTGCAGACCGCAATCCGACCAGCGCAGATCGACATCCAACCTTTCCTCCTCAGCGTCTTCGCTTACCTCGATGGCGATTTCACCGATAGACGTCCCTAGGGAACTCAAGCTCAAGAAATACAGGCCAGGCGAGACATTCAAGACACTAAAGTGGCCCATCTCGTCTGTGTCGGCGGTCTGAAGCAGATGAGCCGATACGGCTTCTACGAGAGAAACCGAAGCCCGCTTGGAACCTGGCAGACTCCCTAAATGGTGTAGGGTCCCGCTGGCGGTTCGCACCCGGATTGGGGTTCGGGCGGGCCAACTCATCGGTACTGTGACGATGGTTGGGCTTTTCTCGGAAACCTGCACAGAGATGCTGCTCCGAATACCCACATCATGTTCTGCCCAAACGAGGTAGAAGCCGGCAGGCACATCGTCGAATCGCGCAATGCCTGCGGCATCTGTAGTGGCCGCAACAGGAGTTGGAAGCGTCGTGTAGTCATCGTAGGTTAGCTTTACAAGCAGCCCCTCAACGGGGTGGCCCCGGTCTGCCACCCTGAGCAGAAAGTTTCGCCCTACGTCGATCCCCGGCCGGATCACCTCTGAACAGGCTCCCGCGAGCACTGACAGGAGTGCAGCAACTATCGCTAAGGCGACACCTAGTCGAGCTGAACCTCTTATTATTGACATATGAATCTGCGGGGTGGAACCTGCTCCACCCCGCCCAACCCTTAGACGTGCCAACAACGTCTCTACACTAGCCCCTGATCCAGCATGGCATTAGCAACCTTCATAAAGCCGCCAATGTTCGCGCCGTTCACCAGATTGCCCGGCGTACCGTACTTCTCTGCCGTCTCGAAGCAGGTTTTGTGGATGGCGATCATGATCTTGTGCAGCCGATCGTCTACTTCTTCGCGAGTCCAACTGAGGCGGGCGCTGTTCTGGGCCATTTCGAGGCCGGAAGTCGCCACGCCTCCCGCGTTTGCAGCCTTGGCAGGACCGTAGAGAGTCTTAGCGTCGAGGAACATCTTGGTGGCTTCGAGTGTGCATGGCATGTTGGCGCCTTCCGCTACCAGCTTGCACCCGTTCTTCAAAAGATTCGCGGCGTCTTTCGCCTTGATCTCATTCTGCGTGGCGCTGGGGAAGGCGCAATCCGCCTTGATGTTCCAGATGGGATTGTGGTCCAGCTTCACGTCGGTGGGCATGAAGACGGCTTTCTTGTACTTGTCCGTGTATTCGCGGATGCGTCCACGCCGCACGTTCTTCAGCTCCATCACCCAGGCCAGCTTTTCGCGGTCGATGCCATCGGGATCAAAGATCACGCCGTCGGAGTCAGACCATGTAATTGGCTTGGCGCCGAAGTCGAGCAGCTTCTCGACCGTGTATTGCGAAACGTTGCCGCTGCCCGAAACCAGGCACAGCTTGCCGTCGAAAGTCTCCTTGCGAGTCTTCAGCATCTCGTTGGCAAAATAAACGCAGCCGTAGCCGGTGGCCTCGGGACGAATCAACGAACCGCCCCAATTGAGTCCTTTGCCGGTCAGCACGCCGGTGAATTCGTTGCGCAGGCGTTTGTATTGACCAAAGAGAAAGCCGATCTCGCGGCCGCCCACTCCAATATCTCCGGCGGGAACGTCCGTGTCCGGGCCAATGTGGCGCTGCAACTCGGTCATGAAGCTCTGGCAGAAGCGCATGACTTCGTTATCGCTCTTGCCCTTGGGATCGAAATCTGAACCGCCCTTGCCGCCGCCCATGGGCAGCGTGGTCAGCGAATTCTTGAACACCTGCTCGAACGCCAGGAACTTCAAAATGCCGAGATTGACCGATGGATGAAATCGCAGCCCGCCTTTATAAGGACCGATGGCACTGTTCATCTCAATACGGAAGCCGCGGTTGACTTGAACTTCTCCGCGATCGTCAAACCAGGGGACGCGGAACATCAGCACACGCTCCGGCTCGGTGATGCGCTCCAGAATCCTCGCCGATCGGTATTCGGGATGCTTCTGCAGCACCAGACGTAGCGAGTCCAACACTTCCTGTACCGCCTGGTGAAACTCCGATTCTGCCGGATTCTTCGCCTTGACGGTAGCCAGTACGTCTTCAATGTAGTCGCCCGAATTCTTGACGTTGGGCGGGGTCATAACGCTCATGGTCGCATTCTCCTGTTTACGAGGGCTGGTGATATCGAAACCTGACTATGTTACTGCGGGAGCGCATCCAATGCCGCTGTTTTTTGTTCGCTGGCCCCAGGGCAGCGACCCAAGACTGACTCCAGGGCAGGCGCTTTCCTGGAGGTCGCAAAGGCGGCCCAACGCCCCATAACCCTTTTGCCCAGAATGGGAAACGGCAGCCGCGGTAAAGCAATTTATCCGGCTCGGAAATACCAGGCCGGGCATAAGCTCAAAAAGACGAGCCGCGCTGTTCTCCGCTACGCGACCTCCAAAACTTCATCTAGGAAGGAGAAACAAATGCCGCAAACGTCTACCATTCAGATTTCCATCATTAACGCCAGCACGGTGCTCACCGATACCGAGATTCGTCCCGTGGTCAACGCGCTTCAGCAACAAGTCACCAACGACTTTCGTCCGGCATGGGGAACCGACGCTGAACTCACCTTTGTGCCTAGCGGCTCAACGCCGCCGATCGGCACCTGGTGGCTCACCATTCTTGACGACTCCGATCAGGCCGGCGCTCTCGGCTACCACGACCTCACTCCCGATGGCCTACCGCTGGGCAAGGTCTTCGCCGCCACCGACTTGAAGTACGGCAATAGCTGGACGGTCACTGCCAGTCATGAACTGCTGGAAATGCTGGCCGACCCCAACATCAATCTCACTGTGTTTGTGCAGAACGAAAACACCACCGGCACACTTTACGCTTACGAAGTCTGCGACGCGTGCGAGTCCGACGCTTTCTCCTACAAGATCGGCACTGTGCTCGTCTCCGACTTCGTGTTCCCCTCCTGGTTCGAGACTTTTCGGGTTGAGGGATCGACCCGGTTCGACCAGACCAACAACATCTCGGAACCTCTGGAGCTAATCTCTGGGGGATATATCGGGGTGTTCGGAGTAAACGACGGGACGGGTTGGCAGCAGCTCACGGCCCAGAAGACGCCAACCGATGCGACGCATCGCGGCAACGTGGGCAGCCGTCGCGAACGCCGGCGCACGCCGCACACGCAATGGGTGACCAGCCATACCTACAAAGAGATCACTCACCGGGCGACGCTGTACAAGGAGCGGTTGCAGCAGGTGATCACACGAAAAGTGGCAGCTTGAATTTGTTTTGGTGTCTAAAGCCTCACGCGGCAGCGTGGGGCTTTTTGTTACACGCCCAGCTTCTTGACTTCTTCCTGGTAGTACTTCCGATAGAGGATGTCCCACTCCTGGCTGCCTTCGAGGATGGTGCGCTTCTGGTTCTCGATCTTGTGCCGGGCGGCCTGATCGATTTTTTCTTCCTGATTGAGCAGCTCTTCCATCACCCGGCGCACTTCGAGCCGAATGGTGTTGCGGTCTTCGACGAAATCCAGCTCATTCACTTCCGCGAGCGCTTCCGTAACCGCGTGCGCGACCTTGTTCACTTTGTCGCGGCTGACTCTCACAGCACCGCCTTGTATTTGCGTACCAGTTCCTGCTTCACTTTGCGGAACATCTCCTGGTAATTGGCGCCGGTTTTCTGCATTTCGGAGGAATAGGCTTCCAAAATGACGCGCACCTCGTCGTTGATGCGGTCCTCGAGCGTGAACTCCTCGAGCATGGCGGCATGCACCTTTTCCGTGACCACGGGCACGGCCTTGGTCTCAATGAACTCACCCGCAATCAGTTTTTTGGTGACTTCGCGGGCCAGATAGCCCACATATTCTTTGGACAGAAGCATGTGCGGAGTCAGGAGTTGCTAAGAAACAATTAGTGTAGCACAGAGAGCATTCAGCACTCAGGCGCCAGCATTCAGCTATTCAAGAACCCTGCTCGAACGCGGCGGGCTGAATGCTGAGTGCTGACTGCTGAATGCTCGATTCTCCTGACACCTTCCCTCTTTCCGGCATACAATGTCCACATACTTCGGAAATCCTTATGTCGCCCGCGCCTGACGATCTCGCCAGCCTCAAAGATGACATGATCGCTTTCATTGAAGGCCACGGATTGCGCCGCTTCCCCGGCTTCATCGACTATGAAGAAGTGCAAAGTGTTCCCTGGAAGTCGGCCGACAATCCCGATGGCTGGAAGGATTTTGTCGAACTGGCCAAGGCTGCGGGCGCGCCGTTTCTGATCATGGACTCCTGGAAACTGGAGCGCGAGGAACTTGACGCCATGATCCAGCGCCTGAGCAACGCCGAGTTCACCAACGACGAAGACATCGAAGAGGCCCGCTGGCTGCGCACCTACGTTGGCAAAACCGGCTTCGTGCAGCTTGGTTTCGCGCACCAGGGCGTAATGATGGTGTACGAGGCGTCCACTCCATGGTACGACCGCTATCAGGGCATTCTCGAGATGGCGGAGGACTTCAGCGGAATGCCCATCGACGAGCCCGGCTTCGACGACGAACCGTAGCAACTTCATGTAGTACTTCTCTGTGGACCCCTGTGTCCCCTGTGGTGAAAAGACACAACCACAGAGAACACAGAGGCCCACAGAGAGATCAACCCGATGAAGTGGCTTCACAGAACGGCGGATGCGGCACTATCTCACACCCTAGCCGCAAGACTGCGTGCCAATCCCCGCTTACGACAGGGCGATGAAGCCGCCGCCCTCCTCGCCAGTCTACTGGTCATCCGCGGTATCACTGACCCCGAAACTGCCGAACGCTTCCTGACTCCCTCACTCAGCCACCTTCACTCTCCATATCTCATGTTGGGCATGAAAGCGGCCGTCGACCGCATCGACGCCGCCATCGAGCGCAAAGAAGGCATCCTCATCTACGGCGACTATGACGTCGACGGCACAACTGCCATTGTCATTTTGAAGACAGCCATCGAACTTTGCGGAGGCACGCCCGAATTCCACGTGCCGCATCGCATCAAGGAGGGCTACGACCTGCGCGGTGATGTCATAGAACGCGCCGCGGCTGCCGGCATTCGACTGATCATCAGTGTGGATGCGGGCATTCGTGCGTTCGCGGCTGCCGACACCGCACGACGCCTCGGCGTGGATTTAATTGTCACTGACCACCACCTGCCCGGCTCCGACGGTACTCCGCACGCGCTTGCTGTGCTGAATCCGAATCAGCCCGGCTGCGAGTACCCGTGCAAGGCGCTCTGCGGTGCAGGCGTTGCCTTCAAGCTGGCGCAGGCTTTGATGGAACGCAGACTGCCGCATCGCGATCAGGCGTCTTTGCTTAACTCTTTTGCGAAGATCGTCGCCATCGCTACCATCGCCGACTGTGTGCCGCTAACCGGCGAGAATCGAGTGTTTGCCAAGCTGGGGTTGGAAGCGTTGCGGACAGCAGTCAATCCGGGTCTCAAAGCGTTGCTCGAAACCGCGCAGGTGAGCGGCCGTCCTCTCACTTCCGGCGAAGTCGGATTTCGCGTCGCGCCCCGAATCAACGCTGCCGGACGTATGGATATTGCCGCCGACGTCATCGAACTCTTCAGCACAAAAGATGCGACGCGCGCCCGAGAGATTGCCGCCAAACTCGATCAACTGAATTCCGAGCGCCAGGAGGAAGAACGCCGCATCCTGGAGGCCATCGCCGCGCGTTTTCAGGAAGATCCGACCCTCCCTAACTCGTTTTGCATCGTGGTCGACGGGGAAGGCTGGCACCGCGGCGTCATCGGCATCACGGCCACCCGCGTAGTGGAACGCTGCGGCCGTCCCGCGATCGTCATCTCATGCGATGGCGATGAGGCCCACGGCTCAGGCCGCTCCATTCGCCCCTTTCACTTGCTTAACGCGTTGGAATCGTGCTCGCAACTCTTCACCCGTTTCGGCGGTCACTCTCACGCCGTGGGATTCTCTTTGCCCGCCGCGCGTGTGCGGGAGTTGCGCGCTCACCTTGATCTTTATGCTCGCTCTTGCCTGACCCTCGCTGATTTCGAACCGACTCTAAACATTGACGCAGAACTCGAACTCGGCAACGTGACGCCAGAATTCTTTAGGGCTCTCAGCCTGCTACAACCGTTCGGAAGCGGCAATCCGGAGCCAGTTTTCACTGCACGCAATGTGCGATTGATGGCGCCTCCGCAAATCGTGAAAGAAAAGCACGTTCGACTGAAGCTGGCTTGGAACGGAGAGGAACTGAATGATGAAGCGAAGTCAGTGACGCCGCGCTGCCATCCCGATTCGGCTGCCATTCCCCGCCGCTCAGAGAAATGGCGAAAATCTGTCGTTTATAAAGCTCTGGGCTGGCGGCTGGCGGAGCGAGTGCAGCAAGCGCAACTTATTCCGGGTGATGTCATCGACATCGCATTTACTCTCGACCACAACGACCACCCTGATTTCGGTGGATTGGAGCTCTCGCTAAGGGATTTCGCCGTGCAATCCAAGATCGCCCACGAGACTGCCGCAGGACCGGCTCACTCCACCCTAAGCGCGCGCTAGCGCTGCATCGCCGCCACCGGCCACACATAGTTCATCGGAGCGTGGTCGGCTGTTTCGCGTACTCTAACGTTGCCCGGCCGCCACGCATAACGGAACAGAAAACTCCAGCGGGCCCGACGGTGATCTTTCGAAATGAACCCTTGATCGGGATTCAGAGTCACGCGGCGCTCGCGGTCGATGTAGTGAGGCTGCCCCAGGTGCCGGTATCCGAGTTCCTCTGGGGGTACATGGGTTACCAGGTCGCAGCAATCCTGAAAACGAAAGTTGGTAATACCTTGTAATGAGGCAACGAACTCAGCATCACCTACGCGCGGTGAACCAAAAGTGAAAAGTGTATCCGGCTTCTTCAGACCTGCCAGCAGAGTCGCCATCGCTGCGCCCAGGCTGTGGCCGGTGTAAAGCACCCGGCAGCCTTGCAGCGAATCCAACGACGCTAGAAGCTCCTTTTGTACTTGCGATAGGGCGGTTGCGAATCCCTTGTGCACCCGGCCCCTTCCCGCCCATGACTCCAATTCAAGATCTGCGTCGAACAGCAAGTTGCTGCCATCCTTGACGTCGGTTCCTCGAAAGGCAACCACCGCCAGCCGCCGGCTCAGCGGCGCATCCTCACGCAGCGAGACAACGCAGTGCGCTCCCTTTCCGTGTTCCGTGCCCCGTGTTTCCAGACATGCGAAGAGTTTGAATTCAATGCTCCGCAAATTCTCGCGAATGCGATCCTGATCGCACCCGAAATCAGGAGCTTTCCGGCAATATGCAAGGCGGGCCATCCCCACGCACAGCGTTGCCTCGGATTGCTTTGCGCCCGGCGGGAAAAACCCCTCGCGCACACCGGGATTGAGGAGGTCTTCTTCTCTTGCCGTGTAGAGGACGCTTGGACTCATCTGGATCCTCCTTGAACAAGCTGTCAGACACCCGGGAAACCGCAATCTTATACCTGAACTGACCAACCGTCCCATCGAAACACTTCCCGTACGGTTTCTGTAAACTTGTCTTCAGATGCCTGTTTTCCTCACCCATTTGCGCCGCTGGTTTGCCGCGGCTGCCATTGCTCTTGTGCTGGTGGTGGGCGGCGTCTATTTCTATGCCAAGCTGCGGGTGCAGAATGCGCTCAAGCAGGTTCCGGAGAAAATGGGCGTCGAAATCCAACAGAGCGCCACCGGCTTCACCATTTCGAAATCCGAGCAAGGACGTACCTGGTTCAAAATCGAGGCCAGCAAGGCGGTGCAGTTCAAGCAGGGCGGGCGAGCCCATCTGCACGATGTAACCGTCACCATCTATGGGCGTGATTCCAGCCGCTATGACCGCATCTCGGGCGCCGATTTTGACTACGACCCCCAGGCTGGCGATGTGACCGCGAAGGGCGAAGTTCAAATCGACTTGGAGGCGAACCCAGGAGGCACGGCCAAGCCCGACCAGGCAGTCCCAATCGATCTCAGGAATCCGATTCACCTGAAAACCAGCGGCCTGGTTTTTAGCCAGAAGACCGGAGATGCATCCACAAACGAGCGGGTCGAATTTAGCCTTCCACAAGCCAGCGGCTCAGCCGTGGGAGTCCGCTACCTGGCCGGAAGCGGAGAACTCGCTCTGGAGTCCCAGGTCAACATCCTGACCGGGTCGGAGGGCGTAACCCTTACTGCGGCTCGGGCCATGATCGTGAAGGCCAAGCATCACATTTGGCTCGATCACCCGCTACTAACCATGGCTGCGCGGCGATGCCAATCCGATCAGGCGACCATGTTTCTGCGACCCGACAATCGGCTCGGCCGGATTCTGGCCACAGGCAATATATTGATCCAGACGGATGCCGACCCAATCGCGAAGGCGCAGGGCGATCAACTCGAACTCCTCATGGGCGAAAAACGGGAGGGATTGCGCACAGCAATTCTTTCTGGAACCGTGACCGCGGACATGGCTGGAGTGCAACCGATGCAGGCCAGCGCCGGGCGCGTGGTGCTCGATTTTGGCGGCAGAAATCAGGTCACCAAAGTCCACACCGAAGAAAATGTCAGGCTGGTGCAGCACCAGACTTCATCCGGCGCGTCGCGTCGTTCTCAGGATCTGGAACTGACCGCATCAGCCGTGGATTTCTTTCTGACCAGCAAAAGCCGTCTCGAGCGGGCAGAAACTTTCGGTGCTGCACAGATTGCAACTCATCCTTCCGGTTCGGGCGATGCGCAGGAGACTCTAGTTACGGCGGGCAAGTTTGAAGCCCATTTCGACGCCTCCGGCCAGTTCTCGACGGTTCACGGAGCTCCCGACGCCCGTATTGTGAGCAAGAACCCGGGACAGCCCGACCGGGTCAGCACCAGCCGTACACTTGATGCTGCGTTCCGGCCCGGGCGCGGGATCGAATCTTTGGTGCAGCAGGGAAGCGTCGTCTACAACGACGGTGACCGCAAAGCATGGAGCGACTTGGGCCGCTACACTCCGGCGGACCAGACCTTGACCCTTGCAGGTTCACCTCGCGTCAGCGAAGGTGGCATGACCACAACCGCCCAGACGATGCGGTTGGATCGGGCAACCGGAACGGCATTTGCCGACGGTGATGTCAAAACCACCTACAGCGATTTGATGCCCCAGCCCAACGGAGCGCTCTTGGCCTCGTCCAGTCCAATCCATGTAACCGCTCATTCGATGACCGCACACAGCTCAGCAGCAACCGCGCTCTACCGGGGAACGGTGCGGCTATGGCAGGATGCCAATGTTGTCGAAGCCCCGGCAATCGATTTTGATCGCGATCACCGCTCGTTGGTCGCGCAAGGGGCGTCGGCGCAGCCCGTGTCCACGGTTCTAGTACAAACCGACTCCGAAGGGCACTCTACTCCGGTTGCCATCACTTGTTCCCGGCTGACCTATGCTGATGACGAACGCAAAGTCCATTTTGAGGGGAATGTCCTGGCGAAAGAAGCCGACATCACCATCACTGCCAGCCAAATGGACGCGTATCTGCAGGCGCGTGGGCAAGTGCCCGCCAACCGATCCCCCAGTGCTGGAAAACTCGACAAGATCGTGGCGACAGGAGATGTAGTGGCCACCCAACCCCAGCGCCGGGCCGAAGGGGAACATCTGGTCTACGCGGCCAAGGAAGACAAATTCGTACTGACCGGCGGTTCGCCTAGCATTTTTGATGCCGAACAGGGCAAGATTACCGGGGTTTCGTTGACTTTCTTTAGGCACGATGATAGGGTGCTGATTGAAGGCAACACTTCATCCCCTGCCGTTACGCAAACGCGAGTGGCACGATAAATGCGTACTCTGGCCACCGACGAAATCGGAAAATCCTACCGCGGTCGCCGGGTTGTGAATGGTGTAAGCCTGCGCGTGGAACAGGGCGAAGTTGTTGGTTTACTTGGACCTAACGGCGCCGGCAAGACCACGACTTTTTATGCGATCGTCGGGTTGGTTCCCCCGGACACGGGTCGGGTTTTGCTCGACCAGGACGACATCACGGACGTGCCAATGTATCTGCGGGCGCGTCAGTACGGCATCAGTTATCTCCCCCAGGAAGCTTCTGTGTTTCGCAAGCTGACGGTCGAGGAAAATATCCTCGCCGTGCTGGAAGCTCAGCCTATCGCCTGGCATGAACGCCGGGAGAAGATGGAAAAGCTGATCGACCAGTTGGGGTTGGAGCATATCCGCCAGAACCGGGGATATGCGCTCTCAGGGGGAGAGCGGCGGCGCGTGGAGATTGCCCGCGCTCTTTGCATCAACCCGACTTTTATTTTGCTGGACGAGCCGTTTTCCGGGATTGATCCGATTGCCGTGCTCGACTTGCAGAAGATTATCAGTGATATGAAGGCGGCCGGAATCGGGATTCTGATCACCGACCACAACGTCCGTGAGACGTTGTCGGTCACCGACCGGGCGTACATCATTAATGAAGGCAGAATTTTTTTTCAGGGCACGCCGGAACAATTGGGCGGCAATCCTGAAGTACGGCGAGTGTACCTGGGAGAGAGCTTTTCTTTGGTATGAGATCAATGGCCGACGACCGACGACCAAGGACCAACGACTGACTCTATGGTGATGTTGCAGCACAGATTGAGTCTCAAAGTATCACAGCGGCAGATCCTGACCCCGGGTCTGGTGCAGATGGTCAGTGTGCTCGCGCTCAACAAACTTGAGCTGCGAGACATGATTACGGCCGAGATGGTCGAGAACCCGGTCCTCGAGGAACTGGAAGACTCGGTTCCCTTGCTCGATGACGTCAATCGCAAGGAGGAAGACCGCGATCGTAAGGTGGCGGAAGAGAGTCCGACCGCGGCCGCCGAAACCAAAGACCCGTTCGAGGAAATCGACTTTGGATCGTTCTTCAAGGACTACCTCGATCCCGGTTACCGCAGCCAGGGCGAGAGTGAGGACATCGAACGTCCATCCTTTGAGAATTTTCTCTCCAAGCCCAGCAACCTCAGCGACCACTTGATCTGGCAACTGGGCTCCATCCCAACCAGCTCTGGAGTTCGGGAAGCGGCCGAGGTGGTGATTGGCAACCTCAACGAAGACGGCTATCTCATCGCCAGCGACGACGAAATGATGGGAGTCATTCCGCCCGCCCCGCCGGAAGTCGATTCCGCGGTGGTCGAGAAAGTTGTTCAGGAAGCCGCGGCGTTGGGCCTGAATGCCGAGATTCCGCCCGCCGACGAAATGCCATTGCCGGATGAAGCTCTTTCCGGAGAGACCAGCCTCGAACCAGAGTGGAATGGAAATGACTCACAGCTCACCGATGAACTCATCCCAGCAGCATTGGTTTCGCCCGAGCCTGTGGTTAAGGCCTCGAAACCAGCGGTTGCGGCGGTCACCGCACCGCCCACCTTTATCCCCAACTTCAATCTGACTGACTTGCACGAAGCCATCGAACTGGTCCGCCAGTTGGATCCTCCCGGTGTCGGTTGCCGCGACCTGCGCGAATGCCTGCTCTGCCAACTGCGCTTCCATCAGCAACAGCTTGAGTCGCAGAAGAATGGCAACGGAGAGCGGGAAGCTACCACCCAGGCAATCGCCGACGGCATTGCCATCGTGGATCAGCATCTGCGCTCGGTGCAGAACAAGCAACACAAAGAAATCGCCCGCGCCATCGGGCGTCCCGCGGAAGCCGTAGAGTTGGCCCTAAACTACATTCGCACCCTTGACCCTCGGCCGGGGCAGCGTTACAACAAAGTCCAGCCCCGGCTCATCGAACCCGATGTTGCCTTCGTGAAGCATGGTGATGAGTGGCTGGTCATCATGAATGACGAAGACGTGCCCCAGCTTCGCCTCAATCCCGCCTACAAGCGGTTGCTGGTAAAAGACGGCAACGACAAAGACACTCGCAATTACGTCAAAGAACGCTACAAGAGCGCCATCCAGCTCATCAAGAACATCGAGCAGCGGAAACAGACCATCATGAAGGTCTGCTACTCGATTGTGGCTCGGCAGCAGGACTTTCTGGAAAAAGGCATTGACGAACTGAAACCCATGATGATCAAGGAGGTGGCCGAAGAAATCGGCGTGCATCCTTCGACGGTGTCGCGCGCGGTGGCCAGCAAGTATGCTCACACCCCCCAGGGCGTATTCGAGCTGCGCTACTTCTTCAGCGAGAGCGTTAACGGTCCCGAAGGTGGCAACACTTCGTTGCTCATCCTGAAGCGCCGTGTCAAAAAGCTTATCGAGGAGGAAGACTCCGCCCGGCCGCTGACCGATGAGCAGATCACCCGCATCCTGCAATCGCAGGGGATTCAGGTGACCCGCCGCACCGTCGCGAAATACCGCGAAGACATGCGCATCCCGAGCACCCACCAGAGAAGGGTGAAGAAATAGAGTAGAAGTCCCAACGCTGTGCCCGTGACACGAAACTAATTCCAAGGAGGGCGCTCGTGAACGTGGAATTCACCGGCAGACACTTCGAAGTTACTCCCGCCATTCGCAAAGAAGTTGAAACCCGCCTCACTAAGATCCGTAAAATCCTTGGCGACAAGTTTGAAACCAAAGTAGTTTTGGCGGTCGAGAAGCGCCGCCACAAAGCTGAAATCACCATCAACCCACGCAACGGCCCGATTGTGAGTGAAGCGCAAGCCGGCGACATGCCTTCCGCCGTTATCGAGGCCTTCGAACATCTTGAAAAGCAGGCGGTCAAATATAAGACCCGCTGGCGCACCCAGAAACGCCACAATCACAAGAGCGCCAGCCCCAAGAAGTGGAATGGCAGCGAGTCCCAGGAAGCCGTGGTGACCGCCGTCGGCTTGAGCGAAGCCAGCGCAGTTGACGTCGTAGTTCACAAGTTTCCCGCGGTTGCCAAGACCACTGAGGTACACCTCTCGCGCTCCGAGGACGCTGTCGCCATGCGTCCCATGACCCTGGAAGAAGCGATCAAGGAGGTTCACTTTCGTGATCGTGACGTCTTTGTGTTCCGCGATCCCAAGGGCAAAGTGATGGTGCTGCACCGTACGCGGGACGGCAAGATGGAATTGATCGAAGCGCCATAAGATTCTCCGGGGAAATTTGGGTCACGGATTTCCACGGATCAACACGGATAGTCCTTCATTTGTTGGTTGATGCGTGTGAATCCGTGAAAATCCGTGGCCTAGGTTGGCTGAGGCGTATGATGTGGCCTCAGTCAAATCCATTTTGCTTGGGAGATCCCACATGAAGCACATCTGCCGTCTCGCTGCTTTGCTGTTGCTGCTTGCACCTACTTTGCTAGCCCAGGAGCACTACACCGAAGGCCCGGTCTGGCGCGTAACCCTGGTTCGCGTGAAGCCTGGGCAGATGGACGCTTATCTCAGCAGCCTTCAGCAATCCAGCAAACCGCTGCTCGATGAACAGAAAAAACAGGGAATGATTATGGATTACAAGATATTCCTCAAGGCAACGAAAAACAGCCCGGAAGACTGGGATGTCAGCCTCGCCATCGAATACAAGAACCACGCCGCCTTGGACGGTCTCGCCGCCAAGGGCGAAGCCGTGCGCGACAAGATTCTCGGAGGCAAACAACAAGGCCAACAGTTGACCGAGAAGCGCCTCGAAATGCGCGAAACCATCAGCTCCGATTTAATAGAAGAGATTTACCTGAAGTAGCAGGTCTAGTTTCAGGCAATAACCAAGGGACGGGCATTCGGCCCGTCCTTATTCTTTGATTGGCTGCCACACAACTACTCGTCCCGATGCACCGTCTCCATCGAGAACGCCGGCAGGCAGACTGCAATATACTCCGCTCCACCTTCGACCGGCGTCGAATACTGGATCCACTCCCCGCGATGCGTGATCACCGCTTGGCCGGCGGAGACGTTCATTTCTCCCTGCTGGTGGCGCACGCGCAGAGTTCCCTTGAGAACTACGGTGAACTCGTCGAACTCGGGAGTTTGTCCGGGTTCTATCCATCCTTGGGGGCTGCGCATGTGGGCTACGCTGACGCCGGCAGTCTTGCTGTTCACCCTGCCAATGTATTCGTCAATCAGCTTGGGTCTGCTTCCAGCGGAGGTAATGCGAGTCGCTTGCGGGACGAGGGTAGGCATGGGCTCTCCTGAAAAAATAATCTAGCAGGTTCACGGAGGTGGTTCGACGACTTGCTGAATGCGGCTACTCGCGTCCGCCGGCTGACCGAGCATGGGTCTTACCCAGCGAGGAAGCCAGGACTTCAATCGTCGGATACGAAACCGGCACTGTAAGGGTCTGCTCCTGGGGTATGGTCCCTGTTTGCACTGCGTTCACCAGCATCTCAAGCGCAGTACCCGCGTTGGGAGGAATATAAACCGTCGCGCTCAAACGGCCTTCCCGTACCCAGGCTTGCCCGCTGTTGGGCAGTCCGTCGCAACCCAAGTAGGGCACGCTCAGCCAGCGATCCCGGGCCGCTCCGTTGGGCAACTCCTCGAAGGCCTTACGGGCGCCCATGGCCATGGAATCGTCCTGCGCTGCGATCACGTCGATGTGCGTCTGATGGGAAGTGGACAGGCGCAACCAGGAACTCACCGTCCGGTAAGCGCTGGCCTCGGTCCATTGTGCTTTCATCAGTTTTACCTGTACTTCCACAGGCTTGGTCTCGTACATGCCCGCGGTGCGCTGTTTGGCCGCCAGACTTTCCGAAGGCCCCTGAATATACAGGACTGAACCTCCCTTTGGCAGTAGCGCGGCAAATTGCCGGCCTTGAATGCGGCCTACTTCCTCGTGATCGGTGGTCAGTGTGAAGGCGGGAATGCGGTACGCCTTGCGCAGGTCGGCGATATATTCAACTTCGCGGTTCAGAACCACCCATCCGATTCCGGCCACTGCGGCCGCGCGCGCCACCTGCGGCAATGCCGTTCCTCCCACCGGTTCAAAGATGATTCCATCTGGATGAGAGTCCAAATGCGACTGAATGATCTTCAGCAGTTGCTGACTCTGGTCAATGGCATTGTTGTCGGCATGCATGATGCGCAATTGCACGCCCAGGCGTTTCGCCGCTTCTTCAGCGGCGGTGACCTGCTCCAACTGGTAATCGTTTTCGCTGTTGGTGAGAGAGAGTACGAAGTCCAATTGCTTCATGAAAGGCGCCTGTCTCTGCATCATATCCTCAGCGTGGATATCGGCCACAGTGACCACGGTAACCAGAGTACCCGCGAACAGAGCAGTTATCGGTGACCAGGTCCTGGCCCACCGCGGGAAAGTTCCCGAGTGCTAGAATTGCCCTCTGGAGAAACGATTTAATGAAGAAGATTCTTGGATTTCTCGTAATGTTGGCGTTTTGTGCCAACTTGGGCTGGGCGCAGAACAAGCTCTCGGTGCACTGGGAAGAGCTCACGGCGGCGGAGTTCCGTTCCGCCATTCAGCAATCCCAGGGAACCTGCTTGCTTCCGTTCGGCATCCTGGAAAAGCATGGCGCACATTTGCCATTGGGAACCGATCTGCTCAAAGTGCGCTATGCCGCTCTGCACGCTGCCGAGCAGGACTATGCGATTGTCTTCCCCGAATATTACTTTGGCCAGATTTTCGAAGCCAAGCACGAGCCCGGGACCGTCGCCTACAGTACCCATCTGCAATTGGATCTGCTGCAAGAGACCACCGACGAAATGGCGCGCAACGGATGCAAGAAAATCATCATCGTTAACGGCCACGGCGGCAATGAGGACCTGCTGCCGTACTTCGCGCAAACCCAGCTTGAACGGCCTCGCGATTATGTTGTTTACATTCTTCCCATTGTCGATCCTCCAATCACGGGCGGACCACCGAAGCGGGATACTATCGACCTGCATGGCGGAGAATCGGAAACCTCCAAAATGCTGATTGCGCGGCCCGATCTGGTGCACATGGACCGCGCGCGCTCAGAATCCGGAGCTGACCAGGCCCGTTTGACACTGCCCGACGAGCTCTACACCGCCATCTGGTGGTATGCGCGTTTCCCTGACCACTATTCCGGAGACGGCTCGGTTGCCACTGTCGAACGAGGCAAGTTCGAGATGGATGAGTTTGAAAAGCTCATCGTCAAGTGCATCCGCGCCGTGAAGGCCGACCAGACCAGCCTGCGGCTGCAAAACGAATTCTTCGAGAAAGCCACTCACCCTTTGGATACGCGACCATAAGCAACAACGGCAGTGAATGATGAATGCCGATCTCACTGATTTGCCGCCGACGGGCGCATCGCCCGCCAGGCTAGTTTCTCTCGATCTTTTTCGCGGCGCGACCATCGCCGCCATGATTCTGGTCAACAATGCCGGCAACGGGCCAGACTCTTACTGGCCACTCAAACACGCGGATTGGAATGGCTGGACTCCGGCCGACCTAATCTTTCCTTTCTTTCTGTTCATCGTCGGAGTGTCGATGGCGTTCTCCTTCAGCTCACGCCTGAAGCGGGGCGAATCACGCTGGCAGCTTATGCGCCATGTCGGTTGGCGTGGTGTGATTCTGTTCGCTCTAGGCCTTTTTCTAAACGGTTTTCCCAATCAGTATGCGTTGTCGTCCTGGCGCATCTATGGAGTGCTACAGCGGATCGCGATTTGCTATGTCATTGCTGCCGTCTTCGCCATTTGGTCCGGCCGTCGAGGCTGGATTACAGCGGCTGCAGCATGCCTTACCGGCTATTGGGTCCTGATGCGCTACGTGCCCGTGCCCGGATTCGGCATCCCCACTCATGGGATTCCTCTGCTCGATCCTGACCGCAACTTGGCAGCCTGGCTCGATCGCCGATTGCTGGCTGGTCACTTATTTGACGGCACGCGCGATCCGGAAGGCATCCTCAGTACCATTCCCGCCATTGCCACCAGCTTTCTCGGACTGCTCACTGGCGACTGGCTACGCGGTCCCCGCTCGGGTAAGGAGAAAGTCATCGGCATGGTTCTGTTTGGGCTGGCGGGCGTTGTCGCTGGAGAACTCTGGAATCTTTGGTTCCCCATCAACAAGGATCTCTGGACCAGTTCCTTCGTGCTGCTGACCGCCGGATTGGCGCTACTCTGCCTCGCCGCGTGCTACTGGATGTTCGACGTCAAGCACTGGCGCGGGCGTGGGACCACGTTTTTCCTGGTCTTCGGGATGAACCCCATTGTGGCCTATGCCTTTGCCGAAATGATTTCGCAGTGCCTCTACCGTTTCTCTACCGACGCCGGTTCGTCCTGGGAGGAAGTGCTCTATCAAAATGGATTCGAGCCCTTTGTCAGCCCTGCCAATGCGTCTTTGCTGTACGCGATTTGTTACGTCCTCATGTGCTGGACGGTGATGTGGGTGCCCTACCGCAAGCGCATTTTCCTCAAGATCTGAAGAATTTGGTGTCTGGTCCTGACCCCGATGCTCTCCCACACACCGAAAAGAGCCCCCGCAAGTCCTTACCTATCAATGCGATGGCAGCGAAATTCCCAGCAGCCAGTAACTTGGGTAACGTTTTCCGGCTCTCGATGCCGTGCTACGCTCATCGCATAACAAGTAAGAAAATCAACCATTTCCGAGGGTCCAATGCTTCGCCGCTGCTGCCTTTTCCTGCTCCTGCTGTCGTGCTCGTGGGTGTTTGCCGATAGCAAGACCAGCCCGAAAACGCCCGCTCAAGGTAAGGGCAATCAGCTACCGGTCACCACATCCTCAACACTCGCGCGTACCGACTTCGAAGCAGCGATGCAGAATTTCGAGCAATACCGCCTCAATGAGAGCCTTCAATTTCTGCGGGCCGCGACCAAGTCCGATCCCAAGTTCGCGCAAGCTTTCATCATGATCGCCAAGATCAGCAAAGACCCCGCCGAGCAAGCCGAAGCTCGGCAGCAGGCCAAGCGCTTGGCGCCCGAAGCGAGTCCGGGCGAACAGTTGTTGATCCTCTGGCTGGCCGGAGCGCAGGAAGACAATTACCTGCCCGCAATCGCCGCCATGAATGATTTGCTGGCAAAGTATCCTCGTGACGCGCGTCTGGCCTTCCTGGCCGGCGATTGGCTGACCTTGCAGGAGCGCTACCACCAGGCTGCCATCGTGCTCGAGCACGCTCTGAGCATCGTGCCCAACTATCCGGCAGTACTCAATGACCTGGGCTATACCTACGCCTTCGACGGCGATTTCGAGAAGGCTTTTGCTGCCATGGATCGCTACGTTGCCCTGTTGCCCGATGAACCCAATCCGCACGATTCCTACGGCGAACTCCTGCGCATGGACGGGAAGTTCGAAGCTGCCTTGGAGCAATACCGTGTCAGCGTCCGCATGGATCCGAACTTCGGCTCGGAACTGGGAGTGGCCGACACCCTGGCACTCATGGGAAAGGAACAAGACGCGCGCGCAGAATACGGTCGGGCCATCGTGTTCGCAGGCAGCCAGGGCGAGAAGATTCAATACGAACTTCAGTCCGCCTTGACCTGGATTCGCGAGGGCAATCACAAACAGGCCGAAAAGGCTCTGGCGGAAGCCGCCAAACATGCGCACGCGGCCGGACAGGCTCGACTCGAGGCTGAAGCCCACCGAATTCTCGGTATGTACCAACCTAATTTCAAGTTTGCGAGTAAAGAACTGCAAGCCGCCGAGTTCGCGTTGCAGGAACCGCACGAGATTTCCGTGACCGACCGCAATGAAGAGCAGGCGCGCATTCTGCAAGTCGAGGCCACACGTTCCGCCGAAGGGGAAGACCTGAGTTCGGCGGCCAAAGCTGTGAGTGAATTGGAGGCCATGGCAGGCAAGAGCCGCAGTCAGGTCATCCAGCTCTGCTATCACGGAGCTGCGGGAGCCACCTTGGTGGCGCAGGGAAAGTATGCAGAAGCAATCTCCCACTTGCAGGAGGATTCCGCCGATCCGCTCTCTATGCGCCTTTTATGGAGGGCGTACAACAGCACTGGGGCTGCTGCCGACGCTCAATCTGTAGCGTCGAAGCTGGCTTCGCTGAATGTGCCTACGGTGGAGCAAGCACTGGTGGTTCCACAATTTCGTGCCCGCCTGGTAAGCCAGGCGCGGCAACCTTAGCTTAAAGGCCGGATTCCCAAAGATGCCGCGCATCCCTATCTTCAGCTTCGGGCGCCACGCGGAAGAGGAGGCCCCACTCCGGCTCTCCAGTTTTACTCCCGTGCTCTCGCTGGAGGGCTTGCAGGTTGGGGTTGACAATCTGCGCCATGACGTTCACCTGAGCCCCAAATTCGTGGAGCAGATGCGCCTGCACATCGCGCGTTTCCTGGTACGCCACGGAGATGTCGAGGGCTTGCTGGCCACCGAGGTGCAACAGGGCCAGGGAAACATCATCCGTCCAGCTTCGAATTCCCGGCCGCAGCGGATTGAGCTTGCCGACTTGAAACCACTGCTGGCGGAGATTCACGTCGCTGCCCTGAACCACGCCAAGGCGCAGGGAAGTCCAGTGCTGGACTTGCTGGCGCGATCGGCGATCATCAAGTTCCTGCGCTTCGAACTCCATGCCCAGTTCGCGCAGATTCTCGAACGCTGCCGCATGACATTGAAAAGCCATGAAGGCCTGCAACAGTACAAGGTATTGGAGTATGGGGAGCGGGCCGCGAGCTTTCAGGTAGCCAAGAAAATTATTCAACGCAAGGCCGGCCAGGAGCTATTGCGCACGCTCCGTGACATCGAGAAGGAAACTCTAGCCCGTACTCGCCGCTCGCTTTTCGGCAATAGCAACGACGAGCAGTACAAGCTGTTTCTCAATCCATTGATTTTTACTGAGGACGGGCGCGATACCTATTTGAACGCCGAGCAGTATGTCATGCTGGGCGGATTCGACCGAGACCCTGACCGCTTCTCGAACGTCCGCCGAATTGTTTGCGAATTCCTGCAATCGGCAAAGCTGGAGCTGGACCAGGATCCTGACGCCACGCTCGACGGCTGGCTGAATGTCCCGGAAAATGCTCACGAACTCGTCGGAGCGGGGGTGCCCGACGAATCCACTCCTGAAGGCCGTGCTCAAGTGGATCGGCTCGGCGCGTGGATAAATCTGGTGGAGCGCGAAAAACTCATGGAGTACGTGGCCGCCTCTTATGAAGTCGCGCCGCTCCTGGCTGAGTATTCACCCCGCATCAACGCCCAACAGTTGAAGAATGCTCTGATTTCAAAGGAAGAGAAGGTTCGCGTCGAAAAGCTCATCGCCGAACACGGAAAACTTTCCACGGATAGTCTCCACGCAGCCATCGATCGGGTTGCGAGCTGCCGCGGAGCAGAGCGTGCCAAGAAGGCCGGTCGCTTCCTGCGGGACTTCATTCGCTACCACCGCGACCTGCGGCAACTGGAGGCTCTCAACGGTGCACTGGACAGCATCAACCTGGTGGCCAACGACAAGATCCGTCAACTGTCAGCCATGAACGGAACGCTGTATCAGTTTCTGCTCCCCGACGAGCAGAAATCCGGCGAGGAAAAAGTGGTGCGGCATGTAGTCATTAAAGCCGACGTCCGTGATTCCTCACGGCTGACCCGCTCTTTGCTGGAACGGGGCATGAATCCGGCTTCGTATTTCAGTCTGAACTTCTACGATCCGGTGAACAAACTGTTGGCCAAGTACGGAGCCGTCAAGGTCTTCCTGGAGGGCGACGCAATTATTCTAGCCATCCTTGAGCGCGACGGTGAACCGGGGTTGGGGGTGGGCCGCGCTTCGGTTCTGGCCCGGGAAATCGTCGAGATCGTACGCGGTTATAACCAACTGGTGGAACGGGCCGGGCTGCCCGGCATCGAGCTGGGAGTGGGAATTTCCTACCAGGACTCGCCGCCAATGTATCTGATGGACGGAGAGCAGCGAATCATGATCTCGGATGCACTCAACGACAGCGACAGGCTTTCTTCGTGCAGCAAGCGGGTGCGCAAAACCATGAAGAGCGCCGACACTCCTTTCCACGTCTATGCCTTCCAGACCGTCAGCGACGCCGACCTGGAGGACAGTCCCGAGGACTTCATTTTGAAATACAACGTGAACGGCATTCGCATGAGCGAGGCCGCATTTCACAAGCTGGAACAGGAGATTTCCCTCGAGCCTTGCAAGCTAGAGCTTCCCGAGCTCAAGACCCACGAAGAATACCGCCTGTGGAGCGGCCTGGTGCCGGTGGGTAATGACATTTTCCGGAAAATCGTGGTGCGCGGAAGCCGCGTGCCTCAGGTCGAGACCCGTAATCTCTCGCTGCAACATTGGACAGACCAGTGGTACTACGAGGTCTGTACCAATCCTGCCATTTACGCCAAGCTGGAAGGTGTGAAGCCAGCAGGAAAGACGGCTACAGCAAAGTAAGGATGACGATCACTGCCCGGCGCGCGCGGGCGAGATGAGCAGGCGGCCTACGGCTTTTTTCTTGGTTTCTGACTTGTCCGGCTGATAAACCAGGTCCAGAGACCCTTCGGAGGTGGGCGAAGCATCGGCCAGCAGCGCTGCCAGTCCGCGGAAGGAACGGCCGATGTCGATGCTTTCCTGCAACGCGACCGGCGTGCCCTTATCAATCGCGGGCGCAATCGCCTGGTGATTATTGGGCAGCTTCCACAGCACTTTGCAGTTGGTGGCTGCCTCGACGTCTTCGTCGCTGAAGCCGGGAATCTTCTTGTAGCGGTTCAGGATCAGGCGGACACGGTCGCGTCCCGCCCCCTCTTCCAGGAAGGTCCGCATACGGCCCGCGCTCCACAGCGAGACCACATCGGTCTGGGCCACCAGCAACACCGCATTGGCCAGATCACAGAGCATACGCGCCGTATCGTCGATGCGGTTCGAGCAATCGACCACCACGTATTGGAAGTGCGATACCAGCAGATCAAACAGACCGGCCAGTTCGGCCGCCGTTGGGGTCACCAGATGAGGCGTCTGCGGACCAGCCAGAAGTTGCAGGCCGTCCTTGCACTGTGTCATTAAACCTTGCAAAAGGGAACTATCAATACGATGCAGATTCTGCAACGCATCCGTTAGCCCAAACGTCGGACGCGCATTGAGATGAAGCGCGGCGTGTCCCAGGGACGCAAAGTCCACCAGCAGAACCCCGGTGTGCACTTCTTGCAGAGCCGTCGCAGTATTTACCGCAACGGTCGTCGCGCCCGCCCCGCCCTTGGCATTGGTGACCGCGAAAACCCGCGCCCGGCCCGACGAAGTACGCGCCTTGCCACGCGATGCCGCGAAGCGGTTGAAGGCTTCCACCATGCTCTCCGCGGTGGAATTGCGCTCCAGGTACTCGCGTGCTCCCGCCCGCATGGCGGAAACAATGGTCTCGGGATTGATCATCGCCCCCACCGCGAAGATCACAATATCGTTGGTGTTGGCGTGGATGAGTTCGATGGCCCGGATGGCCCGCTGCACGTTCTCCGGATCAATATCCACCAGCACAACTTCGGCATGCACATCCTGAATCTGGCGCAGCAGAGGGTCGGTCTGGCTGGCGGGAAAGCCCACATGCCCAAAGACATTGCGACCGATTTGAGCGTTCTCCAGGCGCTGCTGGAGCGCCTGCAGCCGTTCCTTGTCCTCGGTAAGAAGGGTAACCGCTATCCCGTGCATGAAGAGGGCCTCAGTAAACCCGGTACTTGCATGTTATGAAGAGTTTGCCCCTACGCCAAGTGACTTTTGTAACTGCACGCGTAAGCGAAACTCCATTCCAAACCTCGGCCAGATTCCTACTCAGGGCTTGAACATAAGCAGTCTGCAGACAATGCCAAACCGGGAGGAGGGTCCGGGGGTTGCAAGCATTGTAGCAAAATCCGCCAGGTTGCAAATGACCTGTTTGTGCCACGGTCGCGACTGGCCAGGATTCCGGAAGAAGAGCGGGTTCGGGATCCAACTTGCCGAGAGGATTTCCTCCCGTTTGCGGCTGATAGGATACTCCTAGAGCCAACTGTGTCAGCCCGAACGGAACCACAAACAGACCAACCGCCCGCCCTCCCCAGCGGAAAGATCCAGTTGTCCGCCACCCTGCGCGCCCTCCGCCACCGCAACTTCCAACTTTTTTTCAGCGGCCAGCTTATATCGTTGATCGGAACCTGGATGCAGACTGTCGCCCAGGCATGGCTGGTCTATCGCTTGACCGGTTCTTCGCTGTTGCTGGGTTCGGTCGGATTTGCCAGCCAGTTTCCGGTTTTTCTTGTCGCCCCGCTCGGCGGGATCGTGGCCGACCACTACAACCGGCAGCGAGTCGTGATTACCACCCAGGTCTGCTCCATGATTCTCGCGCTTATCCTCGCGGCGCTCACCCTCACCGGGACCGTTCAGGTCTGGCATATCTTCGTGCTCGCGGCATTGTTGGGAGTGGTGAATGCCTTCGACATTCCGGGCCGCCAGTCATTCCTTGTGGATATGGTGGGCAAGGAAGACCTGATGAACGCCATTGCGCTGAACTCTTCCATGTTCAATGGCGCACGCATTATCGGCCCAGCTATTGCGGGAATCCTCGTTGCCCGAATCGGCGAAGGCTGGTGCTTCTTCGCCAACGGCGTCAGCTACATCGCGGTGATTGTGGGTCTCTGGCTGATGCGGGTGCATCCGCCCTCCTATGCGGATGACTGGGTCTCGCCACTGGCGCACATCATCGAAGGCTTCCGCTTCGTGAGCCGGACCGCGCCCATCCGCGCCATTCTGCTGCTGTTGGGATTGGTCAGTCTGGTCGCGATGCCCTATACCGTGCTGATGCCAATTTTCGCCCACCGCATCCTTCACGGTGGCGCCCGAGAGTTGGGCATCCTGATGGGAGCAACCGGCGTCGGCGCTCTGCTCGGAGCTTTAACGCTCGCTGCCAAGACCGGTGTCCACGGCCTGGGGCGATGGGTGGCCTTTTCCTGCGGAGCTTTCGGTGTCAGCCTGATTCTCTTTTCCTTTTCTCACAACCTCTGGCTGTCTGTCGGACTTCTTCTGCCCGTCGGCTTCTTCATGATGCTGCAGATGTCTTCCTCGAATACGCTCATCCAGGCCATGGTGCCTGACCATCTGCGCGGACGCGTCATGGCGGTGTACTCGATGATGTTCATGGGCATGGCGCCCTTCGGCGCATTGTTCGCGGGCGCGCTCGCCGATCGCCTGGGAGCTCCCATCACCGTGGCGATGGGGGCGGTTGCCGCGGTTGGGGGCGCGGGATTGTTCGCCGTGCAGTTGCCCAAGATCCGCGTCGAGGCGCGCCGGCTCATCGTGGCCCAGGCCATCGCCGGGGGTGAACCCCCAGGCGCGATGACTGCCCGCGTGGTGGAGGACTAGAACGGTCAAGGCCGGCCCTTCCATTCACCGTCCTCACCACCTACAATCGAACTTTCCCAGTTTGAGCTACTAATGCCACTCTCTAGCGGTACAAAACTCGGCCCCTATGAGGTCGTCTCACCCATCGGTGCCGGAGGCATGGGCGAAGTTTACCGTGCCCGCGACACTCGCCTGGAGCGAACGGTCGCCATCAAGATTCTTCCCCAGCACCTCTCCGACCAGCGCGACGCGAAAGAACGGTTCGAGCGCGAGGCCCGTGCCATCTCGTCGCTCAATCACCCCAACATCTGCCAGCTCTATGACGTCGGCGAGCAGGACGGAATCAGCTACCTGGTGATGGAGTATCTGGAAGGCGAGACGCTGGGCTCGCGCCTGGTCAAAGGCCCGCTCCCGCTGGAGCAGTTGTTTCGGATAGGCGCGGAAATCGCAGACGGCCTTGATCGCGCCCATCGCAGCGGCGTGGTGCATCGCGACCTCAAGCCCGGCAACATCATGTTGACCAAGTCCGGCGCCAAGCTGATGGACTTTGGCCTAGCCAAGGCGGTGGCCCCGGTTAGTGCACAATCTTCGGGCTTGACCCAGACCGTCGCCAGTCCCAACCAACCGCTGACCGCGCAAGGCACGGTCGTCGGGACCTTTCAGTACATGTCGCCGGAGCAGGTGGAAGGCAAAGAAGCCGACCCTGGCAGCGACATTTTTGCGCTGGGAGCCGTGCTTTACGAAATGGCCACCGGCAAGCGCGCCTTCGAGGGCAAGACCACAGCCAGCGTAATGGCTGCGGTATTAGAGCGCCAGCCTGCGCCCATCAGCTCCGTCCAGCCCATGACACCGTTGCCGCTGGATCAATTGGTCAGAACCTGCATGGCCAAGGATCCTGACGAGCGCTGGCAAACCGCTCACGACGTCCGGCTGCAACTCAAACAGATTGGCGAAGGCGGATCGCAACCCGGTGTAGCGGCTCCCGTCATCGTCGTCCACCGCAAGCATCGTGAAAGGCTGGCTTGGGGCGTTGCCGCGATCTTTGCGGTTGTCGCTATTGTCACCGGCGGCCTTGCCTACCTGGCTAACCAGAAGCAAGTGCCGGTCTTGCGGGTACAGATCAGCCCGCCCGACAAGACACAATTCAACCTTACCGGAGACGAAGCCGGCCCCGCCGAAATCTCGCCTGACGGTCGCTATCTCGTGTTCTCTGCCAACGGCGGCGGTCATTTGCAACTCTACTTGCGTTCGCTGGACTCACTTTCTCCGCAGCCGCTTCCCGGCACCGAGGCAGCAAGCTTTCCTTTCTGGTCGCCGGACAGCCGTTCCGTTGGTTTCTTCACACCCAGCAAGCTCAAGCGCATTGAAGTTGCCGGGGGCCAACCGACTACCCTCTGCGACACTAACCTGGGACGCGGCGCCAGTTGGGGTCCGAACGGTACCATCGTTTTCGCGCCTTTTTATAACGCGGGAATCTTTCAGGTATCGTCCTCCGGGGGTACTCCGACTCCGATCACGAAGGTGGATAACGTCACTGCGACGTCACACCGCTGGCCCAACTTTCTGCCGGACGGAAAGCATTTTCTTTACCTGGCTGTGAATCACAACGCTGCTACCAGCCCGGATACCGCCGTTTTCCTGGCCTCACTCGATGGAAAAGAAAACCGGCTGCTGTTTCACACTGTTGCCAGCGTTCGCTACGCCTCTGGCCGCCTGCTTTTCCTGCGCGAGAATGCTCTGGTGACACAAAGCTTCGATCCGGATGCGGGGCAATTGAAAGGTGAGCCGGAAACTCTCCGCGAGGATGTGCAAAACGATGTGGGCCTGTGGCACGCGAACTTCAGCGTTTCCGATAACGGCATGCTCCTGTACGCTTCCGGCGCGGCTTCGGGCGGCCAAAGTTTGATCTGGTATGACCGCAGCGGAAAGCAACTCGACACTGTCAACGATAACCTCGGCTTCTATGATCTTGAGCTTTCCCCGGATAACAAGAAGGTCGCGGTGACTGATGCCAATGCCGCGGCTGCCACCATCTGGGTGTTTGACCTGGCCAGCAAGCTGAAGACCCGTCTGACTTTCGCCGGAGGAACCCATCGGGCTCCGGTCTGGTCCCCGGATGGCAAACAGATCGCGTTTACCACTAATCAGCAGGGTTCCATCGCTGTCAAACCCGCCACCGGCGCGGCCGACGAAAAAATATTGGTGTCTTCCTCCACCAACGCGTTTCCCCAAGTCGACGATTGGTCGCGCGATGGCCGCTACATTTTGTACGACCAGGGCTCGGGGAACAAGCTGCACGTGATGGTGCTTCCGATGTTCGGCGACAGCAAGCCCTTTCCCTACGCCAGTTCTTCTACCGACGAGGAATCAGCAGCTTTCTCCCCCGATGGACGCTGGGTGGCATTCAACTCCAACGAGACCGGACGCCCGGAGGTATATGTGGCTCCCTTTCCCTGGACGGGGGCGAAATGGCAAATTTCCACCGACGGTGGAACCTGGCCTCGTTGGCGCGGCGACGGCAAAGAACTCTTCTTCTTTGATTTTGGTTCCGGCCAGCTTTCATCCGCCCAGGTCGATGGCAATGGGGCGACGTTTCTGGTGGTTGGCACCAAGCCGCTATTCCGCCTGAACTTGGAAACCATCAGCCGTCAATACCAGCCTACTCATGACGCTCAACGTTTCCTAGCAATTAGTCGAAACGGAGGCAGTTCGCAGCCGTTGACACTCGTACAAAACTGGACCGCGGAATTGAAGAAGAAATAACGCCTACAACTAGAGCCGGGTGTTGTCCGAGCTGTTCTTGGTGGATGGTTTGAAGTAGGAATGTAGGTGCGGGAGTCCTCGCCCGTGTGGCTGCAACCTTACTGCCTCAACTCACGAAATACTTCCAGCAGCGAGCTATGCGCAAACGGCGCCGGCGCCAGCGTCAAGACGAGCATGATCAAGGCAAAAACTGCCAGTCTGCGCCTTACACCCATCACCGCAGGCCACTCCGCGACAATGGGATGGCGCATGCCGCTGATGCGCAGCAGAATCGCCCAAACCAGCCAACCCGCCCAGAAGTAGAGCGCCATGGGAATCAGCGCCAGGATGGTCAGCCGCGAAATCTGCTTGTGGGCACGGGGCGCGATGGAGAACACGATGTGTCCGCCATCGAGTTGCCCGCCCGGAAGCAGATTGAGAGCGGTGGCGAACATCCCTACCCAGGCTGCTATCGCCGTGGGATGCAGATACATATTCTCCAACGTGGAATGTCCTCCGTGCGCGCCCGCCAGCGAAAGCATGGCAGACACCAATCGAAAGATCAGCGGATATCCCAACTGAACATCGGCGGCTGGCGCTCCTACCGGCATGACCTTCGACAGCGGCAAAGCAAACATCAGCACGGTTGTTGCTACGACGAATCCCGCGATGGGCCCCGCAATGCCAATATCAAACAGCGCCGTTCGCGAGCGAATGGGTGAGCGGATGCGGATGAAGGCTCCCAGGGTGCCGATCAGAGTCGGCGCGGGAATGAAAAACGGCAGCGTAGCATTCACACCGTAGTAGACGCAGTAAAGATAGTGCCCCATTTCGTGCGCCAGCAGAATCAGCATGAGCGTCGAAGCGAAAGGCAACCCCAAAAGCAAGCGCGACGGTTGCCCCAGCGCCCAACGCGCTGGGAAGAACGGCAAGTCATCGTCCGCCAGTGAGAAGGCGGGACGGCCATGCTGGAAGTTATATTCCATGCGCGAGCCCACCACCAGCGTGGTGAACACGGTCACCAAAAATAAAAGGACGTGCAGCCAGTAGCGTTGCCGGGGTCGGGGAACGTAGAGCACCTGCATCGAAGGCGCGAAATCAGTTTCCGCAGGTACGGGAGGAACAAGATCAGACATGAAAATTAAAGGTTCCCAATCGCAGAGACAAAACTTGCCGCGGTAGTTGGATGCCGCCATCGCGCGCCGGGACGCGGAAACCCGCTCATCCCGATCAATCGATGGATTGCAATTCTTTGCCCGGTTTGAAGCGCACTGCTTTGCCCGGCGGAATCGAGACCTCAGCCCCGGTGCGCGGGTTGCGCCCGATTCCGGTCTTGCGCGGCCGCACGTTGAACACGCCAAATCCGCGAAGCTCAATGCGATCACCCCTGGTCAGAGATCGCTTCATGCTCTCAAACACGGTTTCCACGGCCAATTCGGCCTTGGTCTTGGTGATTCCGGTTTTGTTGACCACTTCGTTGATGATGTCGAGCTTAATCACAAGCGGCTCCTGCGTCGGGATGGTTGCAGTGCTACCAAGTTATTGATGCTAAGGAAGATATAGGCGATTGTCAACCGGGAGGTATGTGCTGGATTATTCCGTGGTGTTACTCGACGGCCAACTCACGGCCAAGGCCCGACAGAGCCAGAAGCTGTCAGCTTACTTCCCGTTCTCCCCTTCTTTGTACATGTACTTGATCGAAGGCTTGTAGATCATCAGGTTGGCGGCGCCGTTCCGGTTTATCTTGATGCAGCTCTTGTCATACCACTCGATGGTCCCGTGCAATTGTTCGCCATCGCGCAGCACGATGACCATCGGGGTCTTCGATTGCATCTGCTTCTGGTAATAAAAGTTCTCTGCGTTGGTCTGCTCGGGTGGGCTTGCTTTCCTGCCGCCTCCATTGCGCTCGCCGCCACGTTCCGGGCGCTCCGCCCGCCGCTCACTTGCTGCTGCCGGCGCGGGGTGAGGAGGATGGTCGTTGCGGTTCAGCGAGGGACGGATCAGCTTGCGGTTGGCAAATTCTGGCTCGATTGTCCGCTCGGCTGGCATGGAATCAATCGCATCTTTCATAACACCACCTGTAGACACGCTGTTAACGCGGGCCACATCACACGGCGCGACTGTGATTGTGGGTTTTTGAAGGCGTGAACTTGCCAATAACCTAGCACAAGCGCAGCGGGAATGACAATGCCCATGTGGTGCGTGTACAAGCAGTTAGCAATCAGCACTTGGCATTTAGCCAATGCAAGCGTCGGGTTTTTCCCGCAACGGCACGAACCTGTGCTGGCCAAATGCCAAGTGCTAATTGCCAAGCGCTTCCCCAACCGCAAACGCATCCAGCGACAGTGAGCGCAGCAGGTTACGCCGCATCCCCCGCTCCACCTCGGCAAGCCCGTCAGCTGCCGAGGTAATCCACTCGAAGCTGGCCGCCTCCGCCAGCCTCCGCAACTCGCTCTCAATGTCGGTATTGTGGACGGACTGGGGCGTTCCCGAGTTGATGAACAGCAAATCCTGTAATAGCGAGTAGAGCGTTCGCAGAAGTCGCTCTATCTTCTCCCGGCCTTCGGCCCCAGCCCGGTAGGTCTCGGTGACTTTGAACAGTTCACTGTGATCCGCCGCGCGCAACGCGGAGGTGAGAATCGTCAAGGCGTGCTGGCGGGCTGCGGTGTACGCCGCGAGATCGAAGGTGCGTGCCCGCCCCACCGCTCCTTCACTCAAACGCGAGACCAGGGACCTCTGTTTGGGACTCCAGTCCGCCCTCTCCCTTGCGAGATAATGTTCGACTTCCTCGGCAGGCAGTGCCTTCAGCCCCACCACCATCGAACGCGAACGAATTGTGGGCAGGAGTTCTCCCGCATTCTCAGCCAGCAGGAAGATAGTGGCGAACTCAGGCGGCTCTTCGAGCACTTTCAACAAAGAATTCGCTGCTTCCTTCATGAAAGCCGAATCGGTGAAGATGTAAACCCGTTCCCTGGCATCTCCCGGCCGGTAATAGATGGTTTCGATCACCCTTCGCACCTGGTCGACTTTGATCATCATCTGGGGCGGATCCGGCGGAATTACCAGCACGTCGGGATGAGTCTGCACAAACAGGCGCGTCTCTTTCTTGTCGGTCTCGCGCATGTTCTCTCGCGCTTCTACCGCTTCTGCCGTGCAGGCGTCGAGATCTTCCGATTGCGCAATTCGCACGCAGTTGGAGCACTTGCCGCAAAAGTCTGGAAGGCCGCCCGTCATGATTGGTTCCAGACAATTCATCGCCTTCGCCAGCATGAGGGCCAGCGTGTACTTGCCTGAGCCTTGTGACCCAGTCAGAATCACCGCCTGAGGAAAGTGATTGCGCGCCAGCATCTCGCGCAGGCGATTCACTACGTCCGAGTTGCCGTAGAAATCAGAGAAGGGCATGTTGATTAGCACTCAGCAGTCAGCACTCAGCATTCAGCCGCTTCTTCACCTTTCGCCGACTTCGGCATTCTAGCGCGCTCACCTCGTACCGGAGCGGCTGAATGCTGACTGCTGAGTGCTGAAAGCTGTCTTCAACTTTCTTGCCACCACTTCCTTGATGAGCTTGTGAGTCTTCTCTGGAGTTCCACGGGCATCGACAACTACCACGCGCTGCGGCTCGCGTTCTGCGATTGCCAGATACGCATTTCGCACCCGCCCGAAGAAAGCCCGGCTCTCCTGCTCGAAGCGGTTCTCATCGTGTTCGCTTCGCTTGTTTCCCGGCGTACTCGCCTTGTTGCGGCGGCGGGCACGCTCCACGCTCATCACCGGATCGGAATCCATCAGAATCGTGAGATCAGGCTGCAAGTCTCCGCACAGCGCGTGGTGAAGCGCCAGCACGGGCTCGCTTCCCAGTTTTCGTCCACCACCCTGATAAGCCTCGCTGGAGTCTGTAAAGCGATCGCACAGCACGATGCGACCTTCGCCAAGCGCCGGTTGAATGACCTCTTTGATGTGGTGGGCGCGCGAAGCAAACATCAGCGCCAGTTCCGCCAGCGGCGCCAGCGCCGAGGTGCCGGTATCGAGCAGAAGCTGGCGGATCTTTTCCCCCGTCGGCGTGCCGCCGGGCTCGCGGGTGACGACCACCGATAGATGCTGCGCGCGCAGCATCTTCGCCAGCTTCTCCAGCTGCGTGCTCTTGCCGCATCCGTCAAGCCCTTCGAAGGTAATGAATTTTCCGCGCTGGGGATGCGACGACACGCCGAAATCATAGCAGAGCGACCGCGGGTCACGAATTTCCGCAATGCATCGCATCAAAACCCAACAATAGTATTGAAACGTTTCTGTTATATTCGGGAGTTCCTAATCCGCTGCTGCAATGACCCAGGGAGATCCAAATGCACCATTCGGGCCGTGTCTGGCTGTGGTTGTTCTTCTTTTCTGCTCTGATCTTGCCTGCTCTCGCACAGAATTCCTCTACTGCCCCAGCCATCACCATCGCCGTCGATGCCAGTGACGCGCCACGAAAGATCATCCACGCACAACTGACCATCCCCGCCGCTCCGGGTTCGCTGACTCTTTACTATCCCAAGTGGATTCCCGGTGAGCACGGTCCAACCGGGCCGATCGAGGAACTCACCGGGCTCAAATTCTCCGCCAACGGACAGCCCCTCACGTGGCGCCGCGATCTGCTCGATGGATGGACTTTCCACGTCGATGTGCCGCAAGGAGTCTCGACCGTCAACGTAGCTCTGGACTACGCCGCTCCCGCAGCCGAAGGCGGCATCTTCACCGGTGGAATGTCCGCCACCGAAAAGATGACCGTGTTGAGCTGGAACACGGTTCTGCTCTACCCGGCCAACTGGACTACCGACCAACTAACTTACACCGCCAGCCTGCGGCTGCCCGCCGGTTGGAAGTTTGGCACACCGCTGCCGGTCGCGTCGCAGACCGGTGCTGACATCAAGTTCAGTCCCGCCGCTCTGACCACGGTGGTGGATTCGCCCGTCATCGCGGGCGAATACCTGCGCATTATTCCCCTGGCGGAAAATCCGCACCAGGAAATGGACATCGCCGCCGACAGCGCCGCCGCGCTCGATGCCCCCGCCGAGGTTCTCGACGATTACAAAAACCTGACCGACCAGGCGTTCAAACTCTTCGGGGCCCGGCATTTCCGCGACTATCACTTTGTCTACAGTCTTAGCGACCACGTCGCACACTTCGGCCTCGAACATCACGAATCGAACGATAGCCGGGTTGATGAACGCGGCATGGTCGATCCCGAGCACCGCCTCTTGCACGCCGGGTTGCTGCCCCACGAGTATGTGCACTCCTGGAACGGAAAATACCGCCGGCCCGCGGACCTCGCGACGCCCGACTACGAGAAGCCCATGCAGACTGATCTGCTGTGGGTGTACGAAGGCCTCACTTCATATCTTGGAGACCTGCTCAGCGCGCGCAGTGGACTCCGCACGCCGGAGCAATATCGCGACTCCGTGGCCCTGATCGCTGCCCGCCTCGACAATCTTCCCGGCCGCACCTGGCGCAACCTGCAAGACACCGCCGACGGCGTGCCTTCTATGCAAGACGCTCCCCTCCAGTGGCAGTCGTGGCGGCGCGAAGTCGACTATTACGATGAAGACGTTCTCAACTGGTTGTGGGTGGACACCATCATCCGCCAGCAATCCCACAACAAGAGGTCAATGGACGATTTCTGCCACCTTTTCCACGGCGGGCAGAGCGGACCGCCTGCGGTGAACACCTACACTTTCGACGACGTTGTGAACGCTCTAAACCAGGTGGCAGCCTATGACTGGCGCGGATTCTGGACGGAACGCCTGACCAACCACGGTCCCGGCGCTCCAATCAGCGGGATCGAACGCAGCGGCTGGAAGCTGGTTTATGACAGCACCCCTTCGGAATTGTTCCGCATTGGCGAGCACTACAACGAGGACATCAATGCGAGCTACTCGATTGGGCTCCAACTCCGGCAGGACGGCACCGTCATCGACACCATTGAAGGTATGACAGCCGCGAAAGCCGGCATCGGTCCGGGAATGAGAGTGATTGCAGTGAACGGCCGCCGCTTTTCCGCCGATGTCCTGCACGATGCGCTCAAGGCCGGGACAACCAGTTCCGCACCGCTGGCGCTGCTGGTAGAGAACACCGAATACTTCAAGACTTACAACCTCGACTACCACGGCGGAGAGAAATATCCCCATCTGGTACGCGACGACTCGAAGCCAGATGTATTGAGCGACATCATCAAGCCGCGCTAAACATGAGAAGGTGCTGGGAGGATGCGGGTTACCTCTGTGGCTCTCTGTGTCCTCTGTGGTTAGTTTTTTTCGATGCCCCCGAACAAATCGGTCTCCGTCTGAACCGGCGCTGCAACCATCGAAGCCGCCAGGTGGAATCTCTCTTGGCCACCGTACTGGCGCATGCGCGATTCAAACATCTGGAATAACGGCGCTTGCGTGGTGTGCGCTCTGAAGGCCTCGATCTTGGTTTCGAGGTACGCACCAACCTCGATGACCGCGGTGATCGGAGACGGTGTGACCGGCTGCCGGTCGGGGAGAGTGAAGTTGGCGGTTGCATGGTAAAGCTTGTGCACCCGATGAGGACGAATGCGGTCGCTGAACTGGTCAGGATAGCGATTGCTCCGCCCTGCCCAATGGAAGGCGAGTGTGGCGAAGATCGAAGCCATAGAGTGATCGGTGTGGCCGGTGACACCGCCCTCCGGCCCAAACGTCAGCACCACCTGCGGACGAAACTCGCGGATCTTCAACGTCAGCTCGCAGACTACCTTGTAAGCCTCCATCCGATGCAGTTGCCCGTCGGGATAGTCGAGCACGATTCCATTCGTCACTTTGAGAATCGCGCAGGCAGCGGCAAACTCCCGCCGCCGCAGCGCAGCCAGCTCTATGTCATTCGCGGCGCTGCCGCGATGGGTCGCGGCCTGTCCGGGCGTAAGGCAGATGACGCAGGTTTCGACTCCGCGGCCAGCATATAGCTGTAAACACCCGCCAAAATTGCCTGCCTCATCGTCGGGGTGGGCCGTAATGCACATCATCCGAAGCATGGCTTATTGTAATTGGAGACTGCGGCATGCAATCCGCAGGAGAAATTGTGCAAGCTTTTGCGGCGCAACGGGAGCTTCTCAACGAAATGCTTTCCCCGCCGGCGATTTCGCAATAGAATATGACGGCTCGGGCAACCAGGTCCGGCCTGGGCGAAAGCGCCCCCTGGAAAAAGGACAATGCTAGTGCACGTTCTTGTTACGACTGACACGCTGAGTGGGGTGTGGACCTACACTCAGGAACTGGTCACTGGACTCGTCAGCCGCGGCGCTCGCATCACTCTGGTCAGCCTCGGCGACATCCCGCTTCCCGAGCAAACTTTCTGGATGGAGAACCTGCCGGGCCTCGACTACCGGCCCACCGCCTTTTGTCTCGACTGGATGCAGCAAGGCCAGCGCGACTTCATCGACTCCTGTCAATATTTGACCGGCTTGGTTAAAGAGCTCAAGCCCGACCTGCTGCACTTGAATCATCTGTGTTTTGGCGGCCTGCCCGTCAAGACGCCGCGCATCGTAGTTGCCCATGGAGACCTGATCAGTTGGTGGCAGGCGGTCCACGGCCATGAGCCCGAAGAGAGCCGCTGGCTGCGCTGGTATCGCGACCTAGTCACCGATGGCTTGTCGCAAGCCAGCATGGTGGTGGCGCCTTCGCTGTGGATGCTGGATACGATTCGCGAGTGCTATGCCCAACCGCGGCGTGAAGCCGTGATTTACAACGGCCGCAATCCGGTTTCGTTTAATCCCTACGTGAACAAGAACGATTCAGTGCTTGCGGTGGGTCGCCTGCGGGACGCAGGCAAACAGATATCGCTGTTGACGCAACACTCCCACCCGCTGCCGGTTTGCATCGTGAACTGCGACGAGCCGGCTCCGGTTCGACGTATTCCCATCTCCGCCGACATCAAGCTGGCCGCCGACCCCGCCAGCATTTCTTTGAAAGGGGCACAGACCGAGGCCCAGCTCCGCACGCTGTACAGTCGTGCGGCGATTTTTGTCGCGACCTCGCGTTACGAACCCTTTGGCCTCGCGCCGCTCGAAGCCGCCTTCTCGCGCTGCGCCATCGTGGCCAATGACATTCCTTCATTCCGCGAAATTTGGGGCGACGCAGCGATTTACTTTCGTGAAAACGACGCCGCCAGCCTGGCCGGCGTAATTCGTCGCCTTCACGAGCAACGCGATCTCTGCCGTGGATACGGCGCCCGCGCCTTCCAACGCGCGCGTGAATGCTTCACTGCCCGCCGCATGACCGACGAGTACTTGAAGCTCTACCACCGCACGGTCCAGGCTGAAGTTCGCGCCGCGTAAGCAAAGCCATCAGCTCTCAGCTATCAGCTCTCAGCTTGGGATCCCAAGAGATTTTGCATAGGAGCGTTCCAAACGACAGTGGGCTGAATGCTGACGGCTGATAGCTGACAGCTTCTCGTGTTACCTTTGCTATCGAACCCTTTTGAGAAAAGAGGCCTCATGGCTACAGTCAAAATCACCATCCGCCCCAATGGACCTTATCGCGTAGAAGCTCCTGAAGGCACAATCGAGCTGGTCGATGTCAACGGCAACAAGTACGATCTGACCGGCAAGCCGGCTTTCTCACTCTGCCGTTGCGGCGGATCCGTCAACAAGCCCTTCTGTGACGGCACTCACAGCAAGATCGGGTTTCAGGGAGCGGAATTGGCGGTAAAGAAAGTGGAAGGAACTTAGGAGCGCCGCGAACCACGTGGGCCCGGACGCCCTCGATGGGCAGTCGAACAAAGCTCGGCAGGTTTTTTGCTTGCGACTAATGTATCGTCTTCGTCTTCCGCGACATGTAATCCATCAACAAGTATTGCCCCAGTGTATAAGGCGTCGTGAAATACGCCTTACCGCGACACATCTCGGTGACTTTCTGCACGAACTGCACCAGGCCGTAATCCGACGCCAACATAAACGTATTGATCATTACGCCCGCCCGCTTGCACTTAGAAACCTCCTCCAGCGTCTGACTCACCACCAGCGGATCCAGCCCAAACGCATTCTTGTAAATGCGACCGTCTTCGAGCGTCAGCGCCGACGGTTTCCCGTCTGTGATCATCACAATCTGCTTCATGTCTTTTCTCTGTCGTTGCAAAAGGCGCTGCGCCAGCCGAAGGCCCTCGCGCGTGTTGGTGTAGTACGGCCCAACTTTCACTCGCGCCAGCTGTGAGAGCGGCACTTCCTCAGCCGAATCATGAAACAGAATTAGCGACAGCGAATCGCCAGGATACTGCGTGCGGATCAGATGCGACAACGCCATCGCGACTTTCTTGGCCGGCGTGAACCGATCCTCGCCGTAGAGGATCATCGAGTGCGAGCAATCCAGCATTAACACCGTAGCGCACGATGACTGATACTCACACTGATGTACTTGCAAGTCGGAGTATTCGATGTTCAACGGCAGCCTCATTCCCTCGCGCTGAATGGCGCTCGATAGTGTTGCCGTGATGTCGAGATTCAACGTATCGCCGAACTCGTAGACTCGTGAAGCCCCGCTGGCCTCGACTCCGGTGGCCATATCGCGCGTATCGTGACGGCCAAAACTCGATTTTCCCAGCGAGCCCATCAGATCCCGCAGCGTCTTGAAACCGAGGAAGTCCAAACTCTTGTCGGTGATCTCAAACTTCACTTGCGGCTGCGCCTCGCCCACCTGCCCGCCCACACTCGAACGCTGCGCAGGATCGTGCGGCTGCTCAATGCTGATGTAGTCTTCCTGCTGCATGCGCTCAATCAGTTGCTCAATCAGTTCATCCAGCGTGCCGTCCATCTGCATTCGCTGCAATTGCTCGCGCATTTGTTCGTCGAGCAGGTCCCCGTTCATCAATGCCTGCTCGATGGCGTCGCGAAGATCGTCCAGGGTTTGCTCGCCCTCAGGAAAGTCGTCGTAGAGATAATTCTGGAAACCGCTTTGCAGCAGGAAGTCAGAGAGGGCACCGAGCAGGTCTTCCATGCTCATCTCGCCGGCGGGATCGGGAACGTACTTGCTGTAGCGGATGCGTTTCATAAAACAGCTTTCAGCCGTCAGCTCTCAGCGGTCAGCGAAACCCGCTGAAAGCTGACGGCTGATAGCTGAAGGCTAATTAAACGGTCTCCTCGGTCGATACGGCATGTCCTCTCGCTCAAACGGCTTTTCCGCTGGATGCTTTGGCTGTTTCTCTCCCGCCGTGAACACGCGCTCCTCATTTCGTCCAATGCGCTTGTGAGCATGCAGGCCTTCCAGGATGAACTCAGCTGCCGACACCTGAGTCTCCGGCGTGTCTTTCGGCCCCACGTTCAGCTTCACGAGTTTCTCCATTAGGCCCTGAATGCCGCGGAGCGACGGCAAGGCCTCGCCGGCTCCGGCCGCGTCGGCCAACTGAATTTCGCCGCCCAGATCGAACCACTGCACTACCTGCTGCATGTCCACACCCTTGAAGTAGCCATCGTAAGCTTTGGCCACAGCTGTGCGGATCAGTTCGCGCCCTACGAAGTCAGCGCCCTTCATCTCGCCTTCATATTCAAGTTCGAGTTTGCCGGTGATCGCCGGCATGGCTGCGTATACATCGCCGATGCGCGGTACCACCAGCTTCTCGTCATGCTTGATGGCCCGTCGCTCAGCATTCGAAATCACGTTCTCCATGCATGAAATCGGCAAACGCTGGCTCACGCCCGACCGCTTGTCCACTTTCTTGTCTTCGCGCGCGGCGAATGCGATTCGCTCGATGACTTCCTGCACATACTTCGGAACGTGCACCTTGTGTCCGTTGCGATCGGTCCAAGCCTCTTGCGTGGTGATCGCGATCCCTTCCTCCACCGAAGCTGGGTAGTGGGTGCGAATCTCCGAGCCAATGCGGTCCTTGAGCGGCGTGATGATTTTTCCCCGCGCCGTATAATCCTCCGGGTTGGCACTGAACACTAGCGCAACGTCCAGCGGCAGCCGGATGGGATAGCCCTTAATCTGCACGTCGCCTTCCTGCATGATGTTGAACAGTCCGACTTGAATCTTTCCCGCCAGGTCGGGCAGTTCGTTGATGGCAAATATTCCGCGGTTCGCCCGCGGCAACAGCCCGTAATGAACCGTCATCTCGCTGCTGAGTTCGTGCCCACCGCGCGCCGCTTTGATGGGATCGATGTCGCCGATCAGGTCCGCGATGGTCACATCCGGCGTCGCCAGCTTTTCCACGTAGCGCGCGTCCGGCGTCAGATACGCGATCGCCGTCGTATCGCCATGCTGCGCAATCTTGTCGCGACAAGGGCGGCAGATGGGCAAGTAAGGGTTGTCATGGATTTCGCAGCCCGCCACGTAAGGCATTTGAGGGTCGAGCAGATTGGTCAAAGCGCGCAGGATGCGGCTCTTCGCCTGACCGCGCAGCCCCAGCAGAATGAAATTATGCCGCGAAAGAATAGCATTCACAATCTGCGGCACCACGGTATCGTCGTAACCAACGATCCCCGGGAAAATCGTTCCCCCCTGGCGCAGTTTCACCACCAGGTTATCGCGTAGTTCATCCTTCACCCCGCGCGTCCGCAGGGCTGGTTCAGAAAACTGACTGTGGCGCAATTCGCCGAGCGTCGGCGGAAGACTCATGATCACAAAACCCCCAGGGAGAACAACTTCTTGCCTAGATTATACGCCGCACCGTTAGCTGGCATGGCCATTCCCGCCGGCCTTGCGGCGCACATGCAGAGTGCGGCGGACGTTGGGCAGGATGTTTTCGAAAAAAGAAATGACCGCTTGCAAACGTTCTGGTTCCGACTTCATCCCCAGCAGCGTCTGCTTGAAATCGAGATCAAGTGGCAGCGATCCCGCAAGGTGAAACGACAGCTCTTGTTGATTCACATCTGAGACGCCTTCCGGCTCCGAGCCCGCCAGCTTCATAATCTCGCCATGCAGTTCCATAGCCCGCGAGACTTCCTCCGGCGTCGCCGAGCCGGGATCATCGCGCAAGTAGAAAACCTCCGCTTGCAGGAAAGATCGTTCAGGATGAACTTGCATGACTTCAAAGCGCTGGCGACCCTGAGTGATGATGTCCATGCGCCCATCCTCATATTTCTTGACCAGGTTGAGGATTTCCGCAGTGCAGCCAATCTCTGCGACTTCGCCATCTTTGGCGCGCAGCACACCGAATGGCTGCTTGCGCTCCAGGCACTCTCCAATCATCTCTTTGTAACGCGGCTCGAAAACATGCAGTGGCAAGCGCGCGCTTGGAAGTAACACCGTATCCAGCGGAAATAACGAAAGCAACCCATTGGGTACCGGCATCCAATGGATTGTATCCTCTGAGTACGTCTGTGTCCTCTGTGGTTGAGGCCTTCACTCTTGACTCGTTTCGTCGGAAAGCTTACAAGCACGGAATGACCCTCTCCGGCAAAGTCGCAGTCATCACCGGTTCGTCCATGGGCATCGGCGAAGCCATCGCCCGACTCTTTGCCGATGAAGGCGCCAGCGTGGTTCTGTTGTCGCGCGATGCCGCGCGGGCCGAGAGCGCCCGCCAGCGCATCGCCCACACGGAGCGCACGCTGGCGCTTTCCTGCGACGTCCGCAACCGAGAGGAAATCGACCGCGTGCTGGGATTGGCCCTGCATCATTTCCAACACATCGATATCTGGGTGAACAATGCCGGTCATGGCCTGCTGGATTCCGTCTCCCACGCCGACCCTGCTGCGTACCGCGAAACCTTCGACACCAACTTCTTTGGCGCGTTACAGGCTGTGCAAGCCGTGATTCCGGTGATGAAGCAGCAAGGCGGAGGCACGATCATCAATATTTCCAGTGTTGCCGGACACGTTCCGCTGCCCTTTCATGCCGTCTACAGCGCGACAAAGTTTGCCATGAATGCACTCGGCAAAGCGGCGAGAGTCGAACTGAAGCAGTCCGGTATTCATGTGTTGACAGTATGTCCGGGCTACGTGCGAACCGATTTCGGCGCAAACGCTCTGCGGGGAGGCGAACAAAAGCAGGTGCGACCGGGTTCTGTTCGGGGCATCAGTGCGGATCGCGTCGCTCGTGCCGTGCTGCGAGGATACCTCAAGGAAAGAAGGGAAGTCGTTGTGCCATGGACCATGCACCCGGTCATCAAGCTGTATCAACTTTTTCCGGGGCTCGTCGAGTGGGGAATGTCGAGGATGGTTAGCCGAAGGCAAGACTAGATGGGGCCGGCCTTTTTTCACTATCCTCGCTATGTCCTTCTTTGCGATCTCGGCACTGTTTCTTTGCGGTTCTCTGCGTTTTAGGGCTTTGATTGTGGCTGCGAAGCACAGAGGCTCTTCCACCTCACTTCAGTTCATCCAGCAGCGCCGTCATCTCCGATTGCGCGTGTGAGTTTCCCGTGCGCACAGCTGACGAAATCCCCTCCACCAGCATCTTCCGAGCCTCATCACGCCGGTTCGCGCCCACCAGCGTCTGCGCGGCCATGAAATATCCTGCGGTGTAGTCGGGATGAGTCGCCAGCAGCTTGGCGAACTCTTCCAGCGCACTCTGCGCATCCCCGGACCTCGAATACTCCATAGCCAGCCCGTACCGAGCGAAGGCGTCGTTCGGATTCTGCGACAGAATCTCACTCAGCATTGCCAAACGATCCATCAGTCACTCCTCAGTTCTTGCCCAGCCCACGAACTAACTGCCGAAACTCATCATCGCTCACCAACCCGCGCTTGGCGATCGCCCGCTTCTTCACCTCTGCGAGAATCGCTCCACGCTGCTCCGGCTGAATGCTCAGGCCTAGCTCTTTGCATTTCAGATCAATACTGTCCAACCCGCTTTTCTTTCCCAACACAATGCTGCGGCGGGCATTCACCAGTTCTGATGAATACGGCTCAATCGCTTCCGGTATGTGAAACTGGCTGGCCACTGCTCCGCTCTCCCGCATGAAAAGATTTTCTCCCACCAGCGGCTTCCAGGCGTCAAGCGTGTAGCCTGAGGCGTTGCTCACAGCGGCAGATGCCTCCCGGGCCTTGGTCATATCCAGCGCAACGTCCACGTCATAGAGGCAACGCAACGCGAGGGCGATCTCACAGATGTCAGCATTCCCCGCGCGTTCACCCATGCCATTGATGGTGCCCTGAATCCATGTCGCTCCAGCCCGCACCGCAGCCACCGCACATGCTGTTGCCATTCCAAAATCGTCGTGACCGTGCCAATGCACCGGCACGTCCGGTCCCACCCAGCGGCAGACTTCGGAAACCAGGAAGGCCGCAGCTTCCGGGCCGCAGGCTCCAATCGTATCTACCACCACGATCTCCGCCGCACCCGCTTCCAACGCTGCCATATATGTCTTCTTCAGGAATGCGAGCTCGGTGCGGGTTCCATCCACCGCGAAATAAGCAGTGGCAATTCCGTTTTTCCGCGCGAAGGAAATCGCTTCAGTCACCCGCTTGAGGACTTCATCGCGAGAGATGCCGTAAGCTTTCAGCTTGATGTCGCTGGTCGGCGATTCGATGACCGACGCCGTCAGACCCAGCCGAACCAGTTCTTCTACGTCGCCTTTCACTGCCCGCGAGAAGCCCCACAGCTCAGCTTTGATATTCGCCTTCTGCATCAGTTGAATGGCTTCGACGTCTTCGGGAGAAACCTTGGGGAAGCCAGCTTCAATGCGGCTTACGCCCAATTGATCGAGCTTGCGCGCGATCTCGACCTTCTGCTGCGGCGAGAGCACGACGCCGACCGTCTGCTCGCCGTCGCGCAGCGTGGTGTCGTAGAAGCGAATCGTCTTCCCAGCAAATGCCGAACGTATCTCCGGCCGCGAGTTGAGTTCGCTTACCCAGATTTTGGAATGATCACCCATTCTGAACCGCTAAGAGAATTCCGCTGTGTACTCAGTGTCCTCTGTGGTTTCCGCTTTTTCCGGCCTATATTCCCGCTTCCTGAGTCGCCATCTTCCGCGGCTTTTCCCCGTAAGCCTCTTCCCAGGAAATTACCGGGTTCCGCAGAACCCCAATCTTCTCGATCTCACACTCCATCACGTCCCCCGGCTTCAGGTACCAGGCCTGCGGGTCGCCGCTGAAAGCCGCAACACCCGAAACCGTGCCGGTCGAGACCACATCGCCCGCGCTGTATCCCATGGGCGAATAGTGCGAGAGAATTTCTGGAATCTTGACCGACATCTTGCTCGAGTGCGACCGCTGCCGCGACTCCCCGTTCACTCGCAGTTCCATGTCGAGGTTGTGGGCATCCGGGATCTCGTCGGCGGTCACAATCCACGGGCCCAGCGGGCAGAAGGTGTCAATTCCTTTACAAAAGCTGAATACCCCAGATTTCATCTCTCGCCGCTGAATATCGCGCGCCGTAATGTCATTGAAAATGACATACCCGCCGATGTGGCCGGCCGCTTCCTCCGGCGTGAAATGTTTTCCGCCGCTCTTCAAAACCACAGCAAGCTCGAGTTCGTAATCCAGTTCCCGAGTGAGGTGCTCGGGATAAATTACCGGCTCTTCGTGGCCAATGATGGCGTCCACGTTCTGGAAGAACACAATCCATGGCATCACCGGATGCGAAAATCCGGCCTTGGTGGCTTCTTCATGATGCTCGCGGAAATTGCCGGCAGTATGAAAGAACTTCTTGGGAACGATTGGGGCCTTGAGCGTTACCTCGTTCAGCGAGTACGTGATCGTTTCCCCCTGCGGTCCACTCGCAGCGCCACTTTGCTGAATGTAGTCGAACGCCTTTCGCGCCGCCTCTAGGCTGGTGTCACCGCCCTGGAACAGGGCCAGCATGTTGGTCGGAACCAACGCGTCAGCCAGGCGATAGAAAGCCGTCTCGTTCTCCACATCGCGCAGATACAGCGCGCAAGCAGAGTTGAGATCGATGACTCGTTCATCGCTGGTCACTGCGCCAATGCGCGAGCGGCGCACCGAATCTTCAAAAGTGATGAGTCGCATAGTAGGGAGGCAGCACAAGCAGTTTATTCAGCCTGGAGAGGCCTTGTCCACCGCGGCCGGGAAAATGCTGTTGCATAACCCACTCATACTCTGCGGTTTACCGCCGAAACCTTTTCCTCGCATCCGGACTCTAATCGAGTACGTACAATAACTGAGTTGTGGAGGTCATTCCTGTGTTGCGTTCTTGTCTTAACGTTTTGTTAGTGTTCGTGTTGGGGGCAGCCGCCTATGCCGGCAACGGGAGCTTCCCCGCGCCCGCCGTGGATGCCCCCGTAGCCAAGGCCTCGGGGCAGCAAACTGCCGTCATTTCCGGAGGCTGTTTCTGGGGCATTCAAGCCGTCTTCCAGCACGTCAAGGGTGTCGTCAGCGCCACTTCGGGCTACTCGGGTGGCTCCTCTCTTACTGCGCAATACCAGATCGTCAGCACGGGGGCGACCGGCCACGCGGAGTCGGTGAAGATCGTTTACGATCCCTCGCAGGTTACGTACGGCGAGCTGCTACGTGTGTTTTTCTCCGTGGCCCACGATCCCACCGAACTGAACCGCCAGGGCCCCGACGAAGGCACGCAATATCGCTCGTCGATCTTCTACAGCAATGACGAACAAAAACATATCGCGGAAGCCTACATTGCCCAACTGGACAAGGCGAAAGTCTTTTCTCGCCCCATTGTGACTCAGGTGGTGCCGTTAAAGGCCTTTTACGAGGCCGAGGGTTACCATCAGAACTACGCAACCAATCATCCCGACGACCTTTACATCCGTTACAACGATGCACCTAAAGTCGCGCAACTTCGCCAACAGTTCCCGGACCTGTACACAGGAAAGTGAAAGTAAAAGGACGGATGTATGTTCGATTCTCTTGATCGCGTTACCTCGAAAGGCAAGCTGGGCCGCCGCGAGTTTATCGCGGCGGCGGCTTCCGCTGCCCTCGGTTATACCTATTGGTCGCTGCGGCATCCGAAGCTGGTGGCAGCTTTAGCGTCCCAGCCTGCGGACAAGTCCGGGCAAGTGAAGATCGTTCAATTTTCCGATGATGGCAAGCGGCTGCAAACTGCAACCATTGCCCGGGTGGTAAAGACGGAGGAAGAATGGCGGAAGCAACTTACTCCGGGTGCGTTCGAAATCACGCGTCACGCCGATACTGAGATCGCCTACACCGGAAAGTATTGGAATCTCCACGAAAAAGGCCTGTTCCGCTGCATCTGCTGCGACAACGCCTTGTTCAGCTCGGAGACTAAGTTTGATTCCGGCACCGGCTGGCCTAGTTTCTGGCAGCCAATCGCAGCCGAGAACGTCCGCACCTCCCGGGACGTCAGCTTTGGCATGATCCGCGATGCCGTCGCCTGCACCTTGTGCGACGCCCATCTTGGCCACGTTTTCGACGACGGTCCGCGGCCGACCGGTCTTCGCTACTGCATGAACTCAGCCTCGCTGCGGTTTGTGAGGCGTGCGTAAGAAAGTCTGACTGCATTGTTACGTCGGTGAGCCTTACAATTATGACTCATCATGTCCACCGTGCCGATCTTTCGCCCACCCACTGCCATCGAACGCATCTTCAATCGTGTATTTGGATTCTTGGTGGGCAGGGGGCTGGGTTTTTCCTACAACTACCTGCTTCAGGTAAAGGGCCGTAAGAGTGGGAAAACCTACTCAATGCCCGTCAATCTCCTGGAACTGGATGGCAAGCGTTTCCTGGTGGCTCCGCGCGGGCGCACGCAATGGGTACGCAACGCCGAAGCCGCCGGAGAAGTCACGCTGAGGAAGGGAAGCGTCCGGCAAAGGTTTCGTTTGCGACCCCTTCCGGATGCCGACAAGCCTGCCATCTTGAAAGCCTATCTAGATCGCTTCAAAAAGGAAGTCCAGCGCTATTTTCCCGTGGCGGCGGGCTCGCCCGTCGAATCTTTCAGGGAACTGGTGGAGAGCTATCCCGCCTTCGAACTGATCGCAGTCTGACATCGAGGCCAACCTACTCCAGCACGCTGTCGTCCAGCTTCTTTCGTCCCCAATCGGCAGCTGCTTGAACAAATGCCATCACCAGAGGATGTGGTTTCTTGGCCTTTGATGAAAGCTGCGGTTGATACAGGGTCGCGATGTAAAAACGATGTGTAGGCGATTCGATGGCCCGAATCTCGCCCTTTGAGCCGCGCGCCGACACCGGGAAACCGGCTTCCATGGCCGCCCATTCGTACTCGGGATTCACCTCAAAATTGCAGAAGAATTCCTCGGCAACCACATCCTGGGTGTAGAAGGAACGGAGATATGATCCTGGGCGCAGACGTATCTCAGGTATCTCGCCGGAAAGCTTCGGAGCGTCCTTGGCCCGCTTCGCTACCGCACACGTCACCGGATAAATGACAATGTTCTTCGATCCGGAGTTGTTCTCTGCTGAGTCTGCGTCTTTGATGCCCAGCACATTGCGGGCACACTCGATCAGCGCATATTGAAACCCACCGCACGTACCCAGAAATGGCCAGTCCCGTCGTCGTGCAAACTCGATTCCCTTCAACATGCCGTCGAAACTCTTGTAGGGACTGCCCGGCGCCGCCCAGATGCCGTCAAATTTCTCCAGCGTTTTTTCGATGTTGGGTTCGAGCAGCGAAGGCGTGGCCAGCCAGGTTGGTTCGACGGTCGTGCCCACCTTGGCCGCGGCATGCTGCAGCGATTTATCAATCGCCGGCAGCGTCGGAGACTTCGGATCGAAGTCTCCCAAAACGCCGATGCGGACCGAGTCAGCCACGGGGCAATTCTAATTGAGAAATTCGGGTCGCGGCGGTTACGGAGGTGAGAAGGCTGATGCTCCAAAAGTTGCAGGTGCGAACATCCCTCCTCGTGCCACTGGCGAGGATTCTTCTATCCCGCCGCTCCAAAGCTCAGCTTTACTTCCGCTCTGTCGGCGTCCTCCACCTTAAACATGGGTTGCGGCCGGGCGTTCATGAAAGCCGCAATAAACGTGTCCGGCACCTGCTGAATGCGGACGTTGAAGGTGTTGACCGAATCGTTGTAAAACTCCCGCCGGTCGGCGATTTCGCTTTCCAGTTCGGTGATCCGGTTTTGCAGCTTCAAGAAATTGTCATTCGCTTTCAGTTGCGGATAGTTCTCCGCCACGGCAAAAAGACTGCGCAACGCCGAGGTTGTGCCCTGGTCCGCTTGCGCCTTCTGGTCCACTGAAACCGCCTGCTGATACTGGCTGCGCGCCTGGGTCACCTTCTCCAGCGTCTCGCGCTCATGGTTCATGTACCCTTTGCACACTTCCACCAGGTTGGGTAGTTCGTCATGACGCTGCTTCAGCAGGATGTCAATATTTGCCCAGGCCTTGGCCACATCGTTTTTCACGGCGATTAGGCCGTTGAAGATCATGACCACATAAACCGCCAGGCCGACGAGCGCAAACAGAAAAGCCAACGAAAGGATGTTGTTCATCTTGTGCTCTCTTTTTCGTTCATTACCACCAGCCGAATTCGGTGGCCAAAATGTAAGCGCATACCAGGGTCAGCGCAGGCCCACCCCAAATCATCAATGCCGATTTCCATGCCAGGGAGTTCACCACGTCGCGCTGGCTCCGCCACGAAATAAAGAACGCCGGGCTATGCGCGCCTTTCATCAGCACAGTGGAGGGATGTAGATCGAACTGCTCCGGAGCAGCGGCGGCCGCAGCCGCACCTCCTGCGCTGGTTACCGCGACTGCAGTGGTGTGCGTTTGTCTAATTCCTGCTGCCGCCCAGGCCGCGGGACTAGTGATGCCCGCTTTGGTGAGTGCATCGGCGATTCTCGCTTGGTGTGCCGGATCCAGGACCGCCGTCTTTGGGTCCTGAAGCGATTCCGGCGGCGTAACGTTCTCTTGGCTGCTAAAGGCTGTTGCCCCAGAGAATGACAAAATCGAACCCAGGCTGAATGAGCGCACCTGTTCAATCCCTCGCGAACTGCGTACCGGCACCGCACTCACTTCGATTCCGGGATTACTTGCCAGTGTTCCCAGAATGAACAGCGCGTTCTTGGGCTTGATGCAATACTCCTCGATCTTAACTTTGGCGCTGGTGTCGACTCCGTGGGCGGTCAGGAAGCCGGTAACGTTCCCCGGAATCTCCAGGCTGCTGGAGAATAGCGAATGACTGAATTCCTCCTTGAAGTCGCGGTGGATGTCCAGTTCCGCCCCTTGCGGATTGACCAGCACGCGCGCCGTACCGTCATCCAGATAGAAAGGCACATGCAGGCTCTCGTCCGCTTCTTTTACCCACGCACTGTTCTTGCCCTGCTGTTTCCACTGCCAAACCATGGTGCGGTAGTAGTAGCACGGAACTCCGGTGATAGGTGCGGTCAGTGTGTAGGGGCCGGTCGCCAATCCGCAGACTTCCACCAGTCCCATGGCCGCGCTGCGAATCTTCGACGACGGCGTGTTCATGATCAGACGCTTCCGCTGCAGCAACTGAAAGCCTCGGTAGAACAGGCACACTCCAGCGGCCGCCCCCAGCACAGGCCACAACCAAGGTGCAGATTGATGCCGCATCAAGATGAAAGCCAGAAGAAACATCGCATTTATGACCCAACAGAACGCATCGGGCCGAGTGTACGGGGATATGTCGTGGTAAGGCAGCAGGAAACGACTGAGAAGACTTACGTTGGTAATGGGATGGGGCCGATACCGTCTGCCCTGGAGACGTAGCCTCCTACGTCTCCGAGTGCTTTCAACCTACCGCACTGCCACGGCCCGTTCCTTCAGAATCTCTTCCACCGCACCGATCCCAATTTCCAATTCTTCATCCGTGTTGTAGAAGTGAGGAGACATACGTACGCCCGCCTTGGGGCGGTAATCCACCAATATTTCCCGCTTAATTAACTCGCGGCACACTTCTTTCGCGTCGGGCATATCGATCGAAACCGTCCCGCCGCGCTGCTCCGCATCGCGGGGCGTATTCACCCGCCACCCGTGCTTGGTGGCCAGGTCAATCAGCCGCCCGGTCTGCCGTTTCGATTTCTCACGTATGCGCTCGATGCCAGCATCCGCAATGATCTTCAACCCCGGCCGCGCCGCCTCCAGCGCCGGAATGTGTGGAGTACCGTTCATGAAACGATAAGGAGGATCGGTATAGCGGTTCGGACCAATCTCGAATGCAAATGGATTCTCGTGCGCGGTCCAGCCGGTAAATGTGGGCTTCAGCTTGTTCCCCAAATCCGGCCGCACATACAAATAGCCCACCCCCGGCCCGCCGCAGAGCCACTTCAACACGCCGCCGCAGGCGAAGTCAGTGTTCAGCGCCTGCACATCCACCGGCACCGTTCCGAGCGACTGAAACGTATCCAGCACCACCAGCGCGCCCACTTTATGCGCCTTCTCGATGATGGCCCGCGCATCCTGAATGAAAGCGCTGCGGAAGATCACGTGCGAAATCGGCACCAGCAGAGTGGTTTCATCGATCGCATCCAGCAGACGTTGCAGAGGTATCGTGATGCCGTCATCGGTCTTCACCATGTGTACGCGCGCGCCCCGCGACTGCTGCGCTTCCCAGAAATACATCACCGAGGGAAAATTCATGTCGCTGTACACGACTTTGTTGCGCTTCCCGGAAAAGTCAAAACACGACGCCACCACTGCCTGACAAGTTGTCACATTCTGATGTGTGGAGACCGATCCGTTGGGCGCGTTCATCAACACGCCAATCTCGTCGCCCACCTCTGCTGCCAGCATCCACCACCGCTCCTCCCAGGCGCGCACCCCGCGCATGGCCCAGGTATCGGCGTAGCCCTGCATGGCGTCATACACACCGCGCGGCATGGCGCCGAGAGAATTGCTGATCAGATAAGTAGTTCGATCCAGGATGGGGAACTCAGAGCGGTATTGCAACAAGTGGTCGGTCACGGAACTATTGTACTTGGTCTTCGCAGCTTTCTCATCACCGCGTAAGCCACGGAAAACAGTGCCAGATAAGCCACTCCGCTCAACAGGTTGACGCGCGAATCCCACCATGTACGCAAGACCGCCGCCGTTACCAGGGTGAATCCCAGCGCCGAGCCCCACATGCCAAGTCGTGAACGCATAGGCAGGTTACGCAATTCTTCCTCTGTGGCCTTTCGCCGGAACGAAACGTGCGCCGCCAGCGACGTCAGCCACGACAGCATCAGCCCGAACAACGCTGCGCTCAGAATGTACACAAACGCGTTCTTTGGCACCCAGGTTTCCGCCACCAGCGCCACCACAATTCCATAGGAAGAAGCCAGCAGCGCCAGCTTCGGAGATCCCGCGGTATTCAACTGTCCCAGCTTCGCCGGAGCCCATCCGTCCCGCGCCAGCGAAAACAACATGCGCGATCCCGCGTATAAATTGGCATTCGCTCCGGACAGGGCCGCCGTCAAAATGACGAAGTTCAACAAAGCACTGGCCGCCGGAATCTTGACCATGCGAAACACCGTGACGAATGGACTCTCGGAGACACCCGCATGGTCCCAGGGCATTACACCCACCAACACGATCACCGCGCCCAAATAAACCACCGTAAGAATTCCGAAAGTGTAGAGCGCCGCCCGCGGAACTTCGGCCGCGCTACGCGATTCGCCCGTGGTGATGGCCACAATCTCCACTCCACCGAACGTGTATAGAGCAAAAGTTAGAGCCAGGAGTGACGCCACGGGCCCGTTGGGGAAAAAACCGCCGTGGGTCGTGTATTGCGGAGTTACGTGGCCGCTCAACAACAGGGTTCCGCCGATGGCGATGAACGCCAGCATGGTCGCGAGCTTCACCATCGAGAACCAGTACTCGAAGCGCCCATACTCATGCACGCTCCGTAGGTTCACCAGCCCCAGAAGAAGTGAAAACAGCGCTACCCAAAATAACGGTGGAACCGCCGGAAACCAATACCGCATATAGGTCGCCGAAGCTACTAGACTCGCACCTACCGAAAGACAAATCGCCGCCCAATAGCCCGCGCGCGACACAAACCCCGCCCACGGGTTGAGATACAGATCGGCGTAGACGCCAAATGACCCCGCTGCCGGATGCTTACTGGAAAGTTCTCCCAGGGCCATGGTTACGGTCCAGTTAATGAAGCCGGCAAGCAGAAAACTCAAAATCACACTCGGCCCGGCCACCTCAATCGCTGCTGCCGATCCCAACAACAGGCCGGTGCCGATCGATCCTCCGACAGCTACCATTGCCATCTGGCCGGCGCTCAACTGATGCTGGAGACCGTGTTCCGGGTCGACTGCTGCGGTCTGAGTCATTCCGGCACGTATACCAGAAAGTTCCGTATTGCCAAAGACTTATTCGGCCGGGTGACTTTCGTAATCGCGCCCGGCCTTAGTTCATTGCCGCTTGCCGCACCCCCCTCCTAAAATTTCAGTGGGGTCACTCCGCGCACTTCCAGCTCTCATGTCAGATACCGTCAAGCGTATGGATCGGGGCGAAATCAATAAGCGGATAGAGCGCGCCGAAAAGCTTCTCCAGAAGGGGAAGACCGACACCGCTCTGGAAGAGTACCTGCAAATTCTGGCCGCCGACCCGACCAATGACAGTATCTGCCAGATGGCGGCAGATCTCAGCCTTTCCTTGCAGCGCATTCCGGAGGCGGTGAGCCTGCTGGGGGCGATGTTCGAACGCCAGATTCAGGCGGGCGACGCCACCCGCGCCAGCCTCACTTACAAGAAACTGGCGCGCTTTGTGAACCCCACTTGGGAGCAGAAAGTCCGCTTCGGGGAACTCCTCGAGAACAACAATCGCAAGCTCGCGCTGGAGACTTACGAGAATGCCTTCGAGGAATTGAGCAAACAGAGCCGCAAGCAGGAGTCACTCTCCGTCTTGCAGCGAATCCTCAAGCTTGACTCCAGCGAGAAGAACCTGATCCGCTTGGGAGAATTGTCCTCCGAACTCGGCGACGGCAGGGGCGCTGCGGCGGCATTCTTCAGAATCTCGGAAATGGCACGGGCCTCCGGCGGCAACAGTGCGTCCTGGATTGAGCGCGCCTACGCCGAAGACGCCACCGACCCGCACATCGCCCTTGCCTACAGCAAAGGCCTGGTCGACCAGGGCCAGGTCGGCGCCGCCATCTTTGTCCTCGAACCCCTGGTCAATGCCGGTTCTGCTGCTCAAGACATCCGCGAAACCTACGGGAAGGCGCTGCTGGCAGCCAATCGCCTGAGCGATGCCGAGCCCATCATCTGGCAACTCTTTGAAGAAAACCCTTCCCGCACCCAGGATGTGGCGAAACTTATCGGACTGTTGATCGACTCCAGCCAGGACGCTGACGCTGTTTCCCTGGCGCGAAAGTTGGAGCAATACCAGCGCCGCAAGGGCGATCGCCGCACCTTTCTCACCCTGATGCAGGAAATTGTCGCCGCCCATCGGCCCTCGGCCGACATGCTCGAGTTCATGAGTGAGCAGTTCAATTCCTCCAACCGCGAGACCGACTACTGCCAGACGCTACTCAAGCTGTTCGATCTGCATTGCAGCATGGGCAAATACGACAAGGCCGCCGAGTCGCTGGATCGTGCTGCTGAAGTTGATGCGTATGAGCCCGGCCACAACAAACGCCTGGAAATGCTGCGCGGCAAGATTGACGAAAACCGTTTCAAAGTAATTGCGTCCCGCTTTACGAGCATGGCGGATTCGACCGCCAGCACGGTGCGCGCCGAAGAAAAGTTGCTCGGCGCCGCGGCATTGCAGGACCTCATGCTGCAAGCGGAAATCCTCGTGCAGTACGGCATGCGCGCCAAGGCCCTCGAACGCTTGCAGCGTATTCAGCAGCTCTTCCCCCACGAGGAAGAACGCAATCCAGCGCTGCAGCAGCTTTATCTCTCCGTCGGTTTGATTCCGCACTATCCGGGAGCCGAACCGGCGGCGGTGGCCCCTGCGCCGGTTCCGGTGATAGCCCCTGTAGTCCCAGCGCAATCGTCGGCCGCGGATGTCAGCGGCTTTGCCCGCGTGGCAGACATCACTCGCAAACTTTATCGCCAAAGCAATGCCGAAGCCGTGATGTCGACTGCCGCCAACGAAATCGGCGCGCAATGGAGGGTTGGCCGCTGCGTGGTCGCCATGCGCAAGTCTGGACAGCGTCCCACCAGCACAAAAGAATTCTGCAGTCCCGGCACCGAGCCCGCCGAAGCCAGCGCGTTAGAGAAAATTGTCTCCGTCGCGCATGATGCCGCCATTCGCCAGGGCAGTATGCTCGCGATTACCAGCGCCCGCTCTTCACCCGAGTTGGCTGCGGTTCAGGACATTTGCGATCAGCTTGGAATCGTCTCTCTACTGATCCTTCCTCTCGCCGATGGGACTGAACACGCCGGAGTGTTGCTGCTGGCACAAAATACGGCCCAAGTCTGGAGCCCCAACGACGTACTGGTGCTTAAGACCATCTGCGATCAAATCCTGATCGCACTGAACAATGCCGGATTACGCCGCCTGGTCAAAAGCCTCTCGGTCACCGACGAACGCTCCGGCCTTCTTAAGCGCGCGTCTTATCTCGACCTGCTGATGGCCGAAACCCGTCGCAACACCCAGCAGAGCACCTCTCTGTCAATCCTCCTGCTGCAATTCGGCGAGAAGGCGGCCATGCTGAAAGAATTCGGCGAAGCGGCGATCGAAGCCTTGATGCAGCAAATCGGACAGCTGTTTGCCGCCAATATTCGGCAGAATGATCTCGCCTTCCGCTACGAAGCCACCAGCATCGCCATCGTGCTGGGTGAAACTACCGAGAAAGAAGGCATTCTGGCAGCGGAAAAACTGCAACGCCTGGTCGCCCAAATCAAGCTTCCCGAGAAAGACGATCCTGTCCGCTTCAATGCCGGATTGGCCGAGGCCGTAGTCCGCGCCGAGTACGATCCCGTGGATATCGTGACCGAAGTCGTCAATCGCGCCGAGCAGGCAGTCCACCTTTCCATTGCTCAGGGCGCGGGCAAAGTTGTGGTCCTCGCGGCCTCGGTCGCAGCCGCAGCCGTAGCCTGATCAGCTCTTCTGAGAACTGAGAACCGGGAACTGATAACTAGTGCGAGACAACACGTCCGTCCTTTCGCAGGCGTACAATTCCATCGGGATCCATCGGAAGCGTAAATGACAAGTGGGTCAAGGCCGCGATGGCGAAGCTGGGCTCCGACGATTATTTTCTGGCTTTTGTTCCTAATGTCCCTTGCTCTGGGAAAGCGTTATCCCTGGCTGGCAACAAGAAGGAACACCATCCACGCCGCGTACCAGACAGTATCGCCCTCGCCGCGGCCATTGACATATTTCGACATCGTGACGCTTCCGGCGGCCACATCGGGTATCGCGGAGTTCCTCGTTGGGCGATAAGGCTCTTTGGCGGCGGTGACGATCCAAAGTAGCCCACCGCGATACACATGGTTGGCGCTTTCCGCATCCGCACTGTTACACTTTCAAGTTCAGCCAAGACTCTTAATCCTAGGAATTCGCCGCTTTAGTCATGCTCAAACCAGGAGACATCGCCATCGTCAGCGGGGCGCGCACGCCCTTTGGCCGCTATTGCGGTAAGCTGAAAGACTTCACTGCGCAGGAGTTGGGCGCGATCGCCGCCAAGGGTGCCATCGAACGCGCCGGAGTTGATCCCAAAGACTTCGACCATGCTGTCTTCGGCAACGCCCAGCAAACCTCCGGCGACGCTCTTTATGGCGCCCGCCACGTCGGCCTGCGCGCCGGCTTGCCCATCGAGACTCCCGCGCTCACCGTGAATCGTCTCTGCGGATCAGGCATGCAAGCCATTGTCAACGCCGCTCAGATGATTCAGCTCGGCGAGGCCAGCGTCGTCCTTGCCGGCGGCATGGAAGCCATGTCGCAGGCTCCGTTCTCCATTCGCGGGCGCGACGGCTTCTCCCTGGCTCCCGGTGGCAAGCTCGAAGACTCACTGATGGTCGCCCTGCTCGACACTTTCTGCGGTTCCTACATGGCCAACACCGCAGAACTCTACGGCGAGCAGCATGGCATCACTCGCCTGGCACAAGACGAGTTCGCTCTGCGCTCCCAGCAGGCTGCCGATGCCGCCTACAAAGAGCATCGCTTGCAGGATGAACTGGTCGCGATCCCGCTCAAGAATCACAAAGGTGAGCCCACCGGCGAAACCCTGACTGAAGACGATCATCGCCGTCCCCAAACCACGATCGAAGGCCTCGCTAAATTGAAACCAGCCTTCGGCAAGAACGGCACCGTCACCGCCGGAAATGCCAGCGGTATCGTGGACGGCGCTGCGGCAGTCGTCGTCATGTCGCTCGAAGAAGCCACGAAACGCGGCGTCAAACCGATGGGCCGCCTCGTAAGCTGGGGGATCGCCGGCGTTGAGCCAAAGCTCATGGGCCGCGGCCCCGTGCCAGCCACCAAGATCGCCCTGCAAAAAGCTGGGCTGACTCTGGATTACATTGACTTGATCGAAGTCAATGAAGCGTTCGCCGCCCAGTATCTGGCGGTCGAAAAAGAACTCGGCCTCGATCGCGGCAAAGTCAACGTGAACGGCGGGGCCATCGCCCTCGGACATCCCCTGGGCGCAACCGGCACGCGGCTGGTGATCACTCTGCTCTACGAACTACACCGCCGCAAGAAGAAATATGGCCTGGCGACCGCTTGCATCGGTGGCGGGCAGGGAATCGCCATGATCGTCGAAAGTTTGAATTAGTTTTTATCAGCGTTGATCAGCGTTAATCTGCGGCTAAAAAGGAATCATCTATGGAGATAAAGAAAGTCGGAGTTCTGGGCTGTGGTTTGATGGGTTCCGGCATAGCCCAGGTCTCAGCAACAGCCGGATTCGAAGTCACCGTCCTCGAAGTTGAGCAGAAGTTTCTCGATAAAGGCTTCGCTGGCATCGAGAAGTCGCTGGCCAAGTTTGCCGAGAAGGGCACGCTAAAAGAAACTCCCCAAGCCGTGCGTGCCCGCCTCAAAGGCACGACCAACATGCAGGACCTCGCTGATTGCGACATCGTGGTCGAAGCCGTGATCGAGAACATCGTCGAAAAGAAGAAGATGTACGCGGCTCTTGATGCCATCGCCAAGAAGGACGCCATCTTCGCCACCAACACTTCTTCCATCTCCGTGACCGAACTGATGTCGGCAACGAAACGTCCCGAACGCTTCATCGGCCTGCACTTCTTCAATCCCGTGGCGCTGATGAAGCTGGTCGAAGTGGTAAAGACCATCGCCACCGCTCCCGACGTGTACGATACCGCTTACGAGTTTGGCAAGAAGCTCGGCAAAGTCCCCGTCCGCACCAGCGACAAGACCGGATTCATCGTCAACCGTCTGCTGGTACCGTATCTTCTCGATGCCGTCCGTGCCTACGAAGAAGGCGTCGGATCGATCGAAGACATTGATAATGCCATGAAACTGGGGTGCGGCTATCCCATGGGTCCGTTGACCTTGCTGGACTTCGTCGGCCTCGACACCACCTACTACATCACCCACGTGATGTACGACGAATTCAAGGAACGCCGCTTCGCCTCGCCGCCTTTATTGAAGAGATTGGTGATGGCGGGCTGGTACGGGAAGAAAACTGGCAAGGGCTTCTACGATTATTCGGATCCTAGCAACCCGAAGCCGAATAAATTGTAAGAGCGAGGCCATGGATTTGCACGGATTAACACGGATTCTTGATTAGCGTTTGTAAACTTCCCGGCGGTGCCCGACGCGGAGCAGCAGCACGACCAGCCGATCATCCTCCAGGGAGCAGATCAGGCGATAGTCCCCCACTCGATATTTCCAGAATTCACTCAAAGTCCCGTGAAGTCTTTCCCCAATTTTTCGTGGATCGTCGAGCTGACCTAATCGCTGGTCGAGGAATTTAAGAACGCGGCGGGCTACTGATTGGTCCAGCTTGTCGAGCTCACGCTGAGCTGCGGGGTCGATTTCAATCCGCCATGCCATAACGCCGCATCACCTTTTCGAGGGGGATTGGCTTGCTGCGTCCTGACCGCACTGCCTCTAGTCGCCTTTCAGCGATATAGACATCTTCCAGTTCATCCAGGTGTTGTAGGATAGCTTCGCGCGCATAGTAGGTCTTGGTGCGGCCGGTGCGCTTGGCTAGTCGATCAAGCCGTTTCTCGATTTTCTCTGGAAGACGGATGGCTAGCATGGAATCACCTCGTGCTATACAATTATAGCAGACTATTGTCCCAAGCCACAACGCCTCGCCAAGTCTTGTGGTCGGCGCGGCCACGATCTACGACGACACTAATTCAGAGGAGTGACGGAGAAAGAGTCATGCACTGCGTAACAGAGAGGATGTCGATAGGCATGTTCGTGGTCGAGAAGAACGTTATCAACGACTCCCCTGAATACCAGCGCGAGTCTGGAGTGTGGTCGCCTGATAAACAGCAGCTGTTCTTGGATTCAATACTAAACAAGTTCGATGTGCCGAAAATCTATTTGCACGACTTACGCGGGAAGCATGGGAAATATAAGTTTGCGGTGATCGACGGAAAACAGCGCCTGCATGCGATTTGGAACTTCATAGACGGGGGCATCAATCTTGCCGACGACTTCGTTATGTTCGAACCAGAGGATCGCACGCCACCGCCCGCTAAGGTCGGTTTCTCAACTCTAACTTCTGAGTGGCAAGAAATCTTCAAGGGAAAATTACTGGATGTTGTTCTGGTCCGAGACGCTACATCCGAGGACATCGAGGAGTTGTTTTCGAGGCTCAATAACGGGGAGCCTCTTAACGCAGCCGAGAAACGCAACGCCCTCGGTGGCGAGATGTGCCAGCTCATACGTGATGTCGCGAAACTAGCGTTCTTTTCTTCCCGGATCCCGTTCGGCAACAATCGGTATCAACACTACGAATTGGCAGCGAAGATGCTTTTGATTGAGAAAAGTGAGACTGACACCGGCGATCCCTTCTGTGATCTGAAGAAAAGATTTCTGGACAATCTTGTTAAGTCCAACCGCAAAATGTCGGCAGCATTTCGGGACGGCCTACATAAGCGGGTGATCGATGAGCTCAAGCTGGTCTCTAGGGTCTTTGTGAAGGACGACCCTTTATTGGACAAGCAAGCGGCGGTTCCACTGTACTACCTATTCGCGAAAGTGATGAATGGTGAATATGCCCATTCAACTCTGTATTCTGATTTGCACAAGTTTCTGGAAGATTTCCATGTGAAGCGCCAACAGAATCTGCAAAAGAAAGAAGAGGAACGTGACCCGGTTCTGACGGAGTTCGGGCGCCTGATGCAGCAAGGGACCAACGATCTTAATAGCCTTAGGCAGCGGATCTCAATCTTGCGGCGGACATTCTTGCAGGATTATCCCGATGTTGTGTTAAGGGATAAGAAGAGGGCTTACACAGAGGAAGAACGATTCGCGATCTTTGTTCTCTCAGGCAGGCAATGCGCAGAGTGCAGAAAGGCGTTCAAAGATATCGACGAGATGGAAGCGGATCATGAGAAGCAATGGGCTCACGGTGGCCTCACGAGCCTCAAGAACGCGCGGGCACTGTGCTCGAATTGCAACAAGGCGGTATCCGGCAAGGTTAAATAGGAAAAGGTCAGAGGAATGACATACGAAAACGTTCTGTTCGAAAAGAAAAACTCGATCGCCTACGTCACCATCAACCGGCCGAAGGTCCTCAACGCGCTCAACATGGCCACCATGGAGGAGCTGCGCGCTGCCTTCACCGACGCCAAGAACGATCCCAACATTCGCGTCGCCATCCTTGCCGGCTCGGGTGAAAAAGCATTCATCGCCGGCGCCGACATCGGTGAACTCGCCAAGCAAGACGCCGTCAGCGGCAAGGAATATACTCACCGCGGCCAGAGCGTTCTCGATTTAATCGAAAACCTCGGCAAGCCCGTCATCGCCTGCATCAATGGCTTCGCCCTCGGGGGCGGCTGCGAAATCGCCATGGCCTGCACGATGAGACTGGCCAGCGACAACGCCAAGCTCGGCCAGCCCGAAGTGAAGCTCGGAATTATTCCCGGCTACGGTGGCACTCAGCGTCTGCCACGTCTGGTCGGCAAAGGACGCGCAATGCAGCTCATCCTTTCCGGTGAAATGATCACGGCTCAAGAGGCTCATCGCATGGGGCTGGTGAACGAAGTCACGCCACTAGCCGAGTTGATTCCCCGGGCGGAGGCCATCGCGCAGAAAATCATCGCCAACTCGCCGCTGGCGGTACAGTATTCGATGGAAGCAGTGAACCGAGGCTTCAACATGCCGTTGTCAGACGCGCTTTATCTCGAGGCCGTTCTGTTCAGCGTCGCCTGCTCGTCGGAAGACAAGAAAGAAGGCACCACGGCATTTCTGGAAAAGCGTGCGCCGCAATTCAAGGGCAAGTAGCGTCTCGCCACCGCGGGTTTCATGGATGAGAAACATTTCACCACAGAGGCACCGAGAGACTGAAAAAATTGCCGAAGAGAAAATTCGGAAGAAGACGCTCGCAGGCAATCTGAACGCTGCTGGTTTCCGCTTCGGAATTGTCGCTTCCCGGTTCAATGAGTTCATTACGGACAGGCTGCTGCGGAGCGCCTATGACGCACTGCTTCGTTCCGGCGCTCAGGAGAAAGACATCACCATCGTCCGCGTGCCGGGCTCCTTCGAAATCCCCTCGGCCGCGCGCACTCTGGCCGAAACCAGAAAATACGACGCCATCATCTGTCTGGGCTGCCTGCTCCGGGGAGACACCGCCCACTACGACGTCATCGTCAACGAAGTCACGCGCGGCATAGGACAGTCCGCGCAGGAAACCGGCGTCCCTCACGCCTTCGGCGTCCTCACCTGTGAAACGTTGGAGCAAGCCATCGATCGGGCGGGCCTGAAGATGGGCAACAAGGGTTTCGAAGCGGCACTGTCCGCCGTGGAGATGGCGAATCTGAAGAAAGCCATCGGCATTCAGCACTCAGCACTCAGGAAAACGCAAAAAGGCACGCATTCGATTAAGAAACGTAAACGCTGATCTCCGGGGGGCGCAACACAACTCCTGTAGACTGAATGCTGAGTGCTGATGGCTGACTGCTTTATGGGTACCCGCCGAAAATCCCGCGAACTGGTCCTGCAAATGCTCTTTCAGTCCGATATGGGCAAGCAGGCGCCCGACCACGTCCGCCGCACCTTTTGGAGCGAGCACGAGTCGGCGCAGGACGAAGTGCGCGGATTCGCGGAAGACCTCTTTCGCGTCGCCACCGACCATGCTGCTGAAATTGACGGCCTGATCGAGAGCCATGCCGAGCATTGGCGCATGGACCGCATGGCTGCCGTCGACCGCAATCTTCTGCGCTCCGCGGTGGCCGAACTCATCGGTTTCCCCGCCACGCCGCGCGCCGTAGTCATTAATGAAGCTCTGGAAATCGCGCGCAAATTCTCCAGCCCTGAGTCGGTGCAATTCATTAACGGAGTGCTCGACAGCGTGGGCAAGGAGTTGGAGAAACGCGTCGTTGGTCTCTAGTCGTTCGTCAAACTGAGGTGCACGACGACGAACCCACAACGACCGTCTTAAGGTTTCACTGCCACCAGGTCGGGATTGCAGGTCACTCCAGGAAAAGGCTGGCCAGCCGAGGTCTGACACAAACCCTCCGGAAAACTGATTTGCCCTATGTCCGTGCCGAGATTGGTTTGCAGAATGTGGACCGTCCCATCGCTGCTTCCCACGTAGAGTTGGGTGCCGTCGGGGGTCAGGGAAGCATGCAAGGGAAATCCTTTGCCCACCAGAGAGATCGCCGAGGAAGTCTGTGCCCCAATATTGAACACCAGGATGCTGTTGAAGTCGGGCGTCACGATATAGGCTGTCGAGCCGTCCTGAGAAATTATCAACTGTGAGGCTGCGAATTTGCCCTGACCCAGATCGAAAGTCGTCAGGCTATCGCTGACGGTGGGGGCACAGCCGCTCGGCGAAGCGGAAACGTGGATGACACCGATGGCGGGAGGAATGAGCGCTACAACACCAGTCGCATCCGGCAGTGTTTTCAGAAAGGTCGGAACGGGTGACACTGCGACGGTATCCGCCTGACCGTTGTCGCACGTTCTCTGCACCGTAACACCTGACGGATTCCCGCCCGCCAAATACGCAAAGGCTCCTTCAGCTAGAAACGTCACATCGTTGGCAGGCGCGGTGAGCGGCTTGGCCTGTAAGGCGTCCAGCTTGGAATACACATAGAGCGTGCTTCCCGCCACGATGAATGCCTTCAGGCTGTCTGGCGAGAAGTCGGCGGCAGTTGCTCCCGTAATTCGGAACGTCGCCGGAATATTCGTGGACGTATCAAATACAAACACCTGATTGGGCGAGTCGGTGGTGTCGGAAACCACCACCTTGCTGCTATCCGGAGAAATGGCCAGAACCTTGCCCGGCGTCGAGGAGAATTCATTTACCGTGGTGCCGCCCGCGGCAATTACCGACAACCCCTTGTTCCCCAGCAGCCCGGAATCTGTTCCGATGTAGATGTTTGCTCCCTTGGGATCAAACACAAGCGAGTCCGGCGTTGCGGGCAGAATCATCGGATTGCCGAGTTTTGTCGGCTGGGTAGTTACTGAAACCACCGTACTTACGCAGGCGTCGACAGTCCCGCACCCTGAGCTTGAAACATAAACGGTTGCGCTCGGTGAAGTACTGGTCTCCGGCACCATCGTGACCGCGTTCTCAGGAAATATCGGTACCGACGGCAGCAGGCCAATGTTACAGGTGGGCGGAGTGCACGATGCAATGATTGTCGCGCCTCCCCCGCCGGCGGCTGACGTCACCGCCCCCCCGCTCACAGTCACCGAGGCGGACTCCGAGGAACTCCAGGTCAAAGGAACGTTGGTGTGGCTGATGTCCGTGCCCGATGTGTCCACCACTGTGGGCGTAATGCTCTCGGATGTCGCAGAGGAACCGGTCACTTGCAGCTGAATCGACTGGACCGGGCAGGTGGTGAAACTGAAAGGCACGCTGGTCGCATTGCCGATGACCGCGAATAGCGGAGTGATGCCGGGAGCCGTCGCCGTCAACTCCGCCTGATTCAAGGACTGGCCGTTGACCACATTAACCAGCCCGCTGGCTGTGGTGCTCAAACTCGCGACGCCGGTATTCAACATCTGCCAGGTGAACTGCCCTGCGGTTGCGGTGATGTCGACGCCGCGACTGAAGGCGGTTGCTTGATAAGCCGCTGCGTGGGGGACCGTCGTATTTTCTGTGGCCGTCAGGCACGTAGTCGCAGGCCCAGGCGGGACCGGAGTTATCACGACGCTATCAATGTGCTGGTGAACGTAAACCCGGGTCGCTGGACTGCTCACGCCCTGGGCGGTGGCCGTAATGTCGGCGAATCCGACCGGGCCGGGGGTGCAGATCTGGGGAAGGCTCAGAGAATCCCATGTGCCGGCGCAAACCAGGCCATTCACCGCCACGGTCACCACTGCGCTGTTGCTGGATAGGAAAAACACAGGTTCCGTGATGGCCGATTTATTGGAGGCCTCAGGGGTTGCAGTGAATTGCTGGTTTGTCCCCAGTTCCATGGAAACGCTGCTCTGGGGAGCCAAGACTATGATGGCTGGCACGGCGAAAGTCGTCGTATTCACGGCCGTGCCGCTGCTGCAGCCGGCTTCCCAAGCGATCGCGGCGCACAGAACCGCAATGGCAAACCCTACCTGACCCAACCTGCCCATTCATCCTCCCCGCCCTCAGGCGGTCCACAGGGTTACCCGCGTTGTACCGGGAATTTTCCAGTGTAGAAGCAGTCCGCGTTTTCAGCAATCCTTCGAAAAGCAGGCGCCCTTGCTGGGATGCGTCACGGCCGGGTGAACGATGTGTTGACGACCTGTGAACTCAGTTGTTATATTTGTAAGGTTCCGCGAGTCATCCTGGCTTTCCTGTACGCGGTGGGTTTTTGTGCATGCCACCGGGAGCAGTCGAGCTGTTACGATACACGTCTTCGGATTTTTCGAAGATGCCCTCGCTGAAGCGTCCTGTGCGTACTTCCACCCGTTGGAAGGCTATGCAGGGCGGTGCTGGCGAAACGGAGCGCCTCCTGTTTGGGCTTGGCGCCACCGTCGGCAGCTTTAGTCAGATTTTATTTATCATCCGTCCGCGGTATGCGTGGCGGAAGCATGGCTGGCCCACCGCCACCCAGACCCTGAATCAGGGAACAGTCGAAGCTGCGGGTCTCGTTGCCTGCTCGCCCTAATGGGCGTGTGGCCGAATTGCGCGGCTCAAGGAGTTCCAAGAGTGCCGACTTTTAATCAATTGGTGCGCGACGGCCGCAAGCGGCCGCGGTACAAGACTGCCAGTCCGGCGTTGCAGGGATGTCCGCAAAAGCGAGGTGTATGCACTCGCGTGTACACCCAAACGCCTAAGAAGCCGAACTCGGCGCTGCGCAAAGTCGCCCGTGTGCGGCTCACCAACGGAATCGAAGTCACAACCTACATCCCCGGCGTCGGCCACAATTTGCAGGAGCACTCGATCGTGCTCATTCGCGGCGGCCGCGTGAAAGATCTGCCGGGAGTGCGTTATCACGTCATCCGCGGCACGCTGGACGCGGTGGGTGTTGCCGGCCGCAAGCAGAGCCGTTCGAAGTACGGCGCCAAGAGACCGAAGGCGTAGGAGCAAAGCTACATGCCACGAAAAGGACATATCGCGAAACGGGGGACTGAGAACGATCCGGTTTACGGATCCGACCTGGTCACCAAATTCGTCAATTGCATGATGTGGGGCGGCAAGAAGAGCACGGCCGAGAGGATCGTGTATTCCTCCATGACCCGTCTTCAGGAAAAGGGCGGCGGCGACGATGCTCTGAAGCTCTTCAAAAAAGCGGTCGAGAACGTCAAGCCGCTTCTCGAAGTCAAGACCCGCCGCGTCGGTGGCGCCAACTACCAGGTGCCGGTCGAAGTGAATGCCGACCGCCGGACCTCGCTAGCTATTCGCTGGCTGATCACCTACTCCCGCGGACGTGGCGAAAAGGGCATGATCGACAAATTGAGCAATGAATTGCTGGACGCCGCCAACAATCGCGGCGCCGCCATCAAGAAAAAGGAAGACGTTCACCGTATGGCCGAAGCCAACAAAGCCTTCGCCCACTACCGGTGGTAACTGAGAACTAGGAACTGAGAACTGGTTCAAGAAATACCGATTTAAGAGAGACAAAGATTTGACGGGTTCAGTTGCCAACGAGCAAGAGTTACGAAAAGAAGAGAGAAAGAAAGCTGTGTCTAGAACAGTCCCATTAGAGCGGTGCAGGAATATCGGCATCATGGCCCACATCGATGCCGGTAAGACCACGACCACGGAGCGCATCCTTTTCTATACCGGAAAAACGCACCGCATCGGAGAGGTCCACGAAGGCACTGCCACCATGGACTGGATGGAGCAGGAGCAGGAGCGTGGCATCACCATCACTTCCGCCGCAACCACCTGCACCTGGCGTGACATTCGCATCAATATTATTGATACTCCCGGCCACGTTGATTTCACCGCCGAGGTTGAGCGCTCGCTGCGCGTGCTCGATGGCGCTGTAGCCGTGTTTGACGCCGTCCACGGAGTGCAGCCGCAATCGGAAAAAGTCTGGCGCCAGGCCGACAAGTACGGTGTTCCCCGCATTTGTTTCATTAACAAGATCGACAAGATGGGCGCTGATTTCGAACACGCCGTCGATACCATCCGCAAGCGCCTCAACGCCAAGCCCATCGCCATCCAGATTCCCATCGGCCAGGAAGATAAGTTCAAGGGCGTGGTGGATCTCATCGAGATGAAGTCCATTGTGTGGCAGGACGACACCATTGGCGCCGAGTACATCTCTGGCCCGATTCCGGCCGAACTGCAGAAGAAAGCCGAAGCCTTCCATACTCAGTTGGTCGAAACCGTCGCCGAAAATGACGACGAAATGCTGCACAAGTTCTTGGAAGGGGAAACTATTTCCCCCGAGGAGTTACGCGCTTCATTGCGCAAGTCGACCATCGCGCTCAAGTTATTCCCGGTTGTGGTCGGCACCGCGTTCAAGAACAAAGGTGTACAGCCCCTGCTCGATGCGGTGGTGGACTATCTGCCTTCCCCGCTCGACGCCGGCGAAGTTAAGGGCGTCAACCCCGACACTGGCGAAGTGGTCACCCGCAAGCCGGCAGACAACGAGCCTTTCTCCGCGCTGGCTTTCAAGATCATGGCCGACCCCTTTGTCGGACAGTTGACCTTCATCCGTGTTTATTCCGGGCAGGTCAAGTCGGGCGATTCGGTGTTGAGCAGCGGCAAGGGACGTACCGAGCGCATTGGGCGTTTGCTCAAAATGCACGCCAACAAGCGCGAAGACATCAGCGAGATTCTGGCGGGCGATATTTGCGCCGCCGTCGGATTGAAGAACGTCAGCACCGGCGACACCATCTGCGATGAGACCCATCCCATCGCCCTGGAATCCATTACCTTCGCGGTTCCGGTGATCTCAGTCGCCGTCGAGCCCAAGACCAAAGCCGACCAGGAAAAGATGGGCATGGCGCTCTCCAAGCTGGCCCAGGAAGATCCCACCTTCAAGGTTCACACCGACCCCGATAGCGGACAGACCATCATCAGCGGCATGGGTGAACTGCATCTTGAGATCATCATCGACCGCATGATGCGCGAGTACAAAGTCGAAGCCAACGTCGGCAAGCCGCAGGTGGCCTACCGCGAGACCATCCGCAAGAAGTCGGAAGCCGAGGGCAAATACATTCGCCAAACCGGTGGCCGTGGTCAGTATGGTCACGCCAAGATTCGCATCGAGCCCAACGAGCCGGGCAAGGGCTACGAATTTGTGAACGACGTTATCGGCGGCTCGGTCCCGAAGGAGTTCATCAAGCCCATCGATCACGGAATCAAGGAAGCCATGGAGGGCGGCGTCCTGGCAGGTTATGAGATGGTGGACGTGAGAGCCATTCTTTATGACGGCAGCTACCATGACGTCGATTCCAACGAAATGGCCTTCAAAATCGCCGGCTCCATGGCTTTCAAAGAGGCGGCCCGCAAGGCTTCGCCGGTGCTGCTTGAGCCGGTGATGGCGGTCGAAGTAGTAACGCCCGAAGACTACGCCGGCGTGATCATGGGCGACCTGAGTTCTCGCCGGGGACGGATCGAAGGCATGGAACATCGTGCCGGTTCGCAGGTGATTAAGGCGATCGTCCCGCTTGCGGAAATGTTTGGTTACGCAACCCACATGCGTTCAAGTACGCAAGGCCGCGCTGAATACTCAATGCACTTCGCGCGTTACGAAGAAGTGCCACGTAGCGTTGCGGACGAAATTATCGGCAGGTCGCAGGGACCGAAAAGATAGCCCGCGGCGCGAAAGCAAAGCAGAATGACAAAGGTTTGAGCTAGCAGCTAAAAGCTAGGAGCTAAAAGCGAACATGGCGAAAGAAAAATTTGAACGAAATAAGCCGCACTGCAACGTCGGGACGATTGGTCACATTGACCATGGCAAGACCACGTTGACGGCGGCCATCACCAAGGTGTTGTCCAAGCACAACCCCAAGATCCAGTTCCGGTCGTTCGATTCGATCGACAACGCGCCGGAAGAGAAAGCGCGCGGGATCACGATTGCCACGGCGCACGTGGAGTATGAGACGGCGAACCGGCACTACGCGCACGTGGATTGCCCGGGCCACGCCGACTACATCAAGAACATGATCACGGGTGCGGCGCAGATGGATGGCGCGATCTTAGTTGTTGCCGCGACCGATGGCCCGATGCCGCAGACGCGCGAGCACGTGCTGTTGGCGCGCCAAGTCGGTGTGCCGTACATCGTAGTCGCGCTGAACAAGTGCGATGCGGTGGATGATCCCGAGTTGTTGGATCTGGTCGAACTCGAAGTGCGTGAGCTGTTGAAGACTTATCAGTTCCCTGGGGACACAGTCCCGGTGGTGCGGTTGTCGGCACTGGGCGCGTTGAACGGGGAAGCGAAGTGGGAAAAGCAGATTGACGAGTTGATGGAGGCGGTGGACAAGAGCATTCCGCAACCGGCGCGTGAACTGGACAAGCCGTTCCTGATGCCGATTGAAGATATTTTCTCGATCTCGGGCCGGGGCACGGTGGTGACGGGAAGAATCGAGCGCGGCAAGGTGAAGGTTGGCGAGGAAGTAGAAATCGTCGGTTTCCGTGACACTCGCAAGACGGTCGTGACCGGCGTCGAAATGTTCAAGAAGCAACTGGACGAGGGGTTGGCGGGAGACAATGCCGGCTTGTTGCTGCGCGGCATCGGCAAAGACGATGTGGAGCGCGGGATGGTGCTGGCGAAGGGCGGATCGATTACGCCGCACACCAAGTTCAAGGCGGAAGTGTACATTCTGACGAAAGAAGAAGGCGGGCGGCATACGCCGTTCTTCAAAGGCTACCGGCCGCAGTTTTACCTGCGGACGACGGACGTGACGGGGGTAGCGGAGTTGCCGGCGGCGACCGAGATGGTGATGCCGGGAGACAACGTGAGCCTGGTGATTGAGCTGATCACGCCAGTGGCCATGGAAAAAGGATTGCGATTCGCGATTCGCGAAGGCGGGCATACAGTAGGCGCTGGAACGATTGCGGAGATCGTGCAGTAAGGTTTGAGCTAAAAGCCAAAAGCCAATAGCCAATAGCCAAAAGCTGATTTAGCGGCTTGCATCGTGCCGCCAGTTCTTTCCTCCCGGGATAGCCGGGCGGGGATTGAGAGTGAAACATGGTTGGAAAAGAGAGAATTCGCATCCGGCTGAAGGCGTACGACTACCGCATCCTGGACCAGTCCACGGGTGAGATCGTCGATACTGCCCGCCGCACTGGCGCGCAGATCGCGGGGCCGATTCCTTTGCCCACGATGAAAAACAAGTATTGCGTGCTGCGTTCCCCCCACGTGGACAAGAAGTCGCGTGAACAGTTTGAAATTCGCACCCATAAGCGCCTGCTCGATATTCTCGAGCCGACGCAGCAGACCGTGGATGCGCTAATGAAACTCGATCTCCCCGCGGGTGTTGACGTTGAGATCAAAGCGTTTGGCAAGGAACATAAATAGCTCTTAGCCGTCAGCTCTCAGCTTTCAGCGAGAGCTCACGACGACACTAAAGAGCGAGGATGAAGAGTCCGGCGCTCCCCAGCCAATAGCCACTGGCCATGCTGGGAATGGAGAAGGAAATGGCAAAGGTAGCTGGAATTCTGGGGAAAAAAGTCGGCATGACGCAACTCTTCGACGACAAGGGCGACGTGCATCCTGCTACCGTGCTGCAAGCCGGCCCCTGTGTGGTCACGCAACATAAGACCGCAACCAAAGACGGCTACGTTGCTGCTCAGATCGGCCTGGTCGAGTTCGTGAAGGAATCGCGGCTGACCAAGCCAATGAAAGGTCACCTCGGCAAAAACAATTTGCCGCCGGTGAGAATCATTCGCGAAGTGCCGGTCGAAGTCGACGAAAAGGCTGCTGCCGATGGCGACGGCGCAGTGAAGGCCGGCGACCGCGTGCTGATCGACATTTTTGAGGGCGAACGGTTTGTAGACGTGGTGGGCATCAGCAAGGGCCGTGGTTTCCAGGGCGTGGTGAAACGCCATCATTTTGGCGGTGGCCCGAAGTCGCACGGTTCCATGTTTCAGATCACAGGATCGATCGGCTCCTCCGCGTTCCCTTCGCGTGTGTTCAAGGGGATGCGCATGTCGGGTCACATGGGGAACGCCCGCGTCACCGTACGCAACTTACGGGTGCTGGGCATGGACAAAGAAGACAACCTTCTGGTGGTCGAAGGCAGCGTACCCGGCCCCAACGGCGGATACCTGGTGATCACCAAAGCCAAGAAGCCGCCCAGAGAACGTCGTGGATTTGCCGGTTCGGCGACAGTCGATCCGTTGAAGGCAGCGAAACGCGCCGCCAAGAAGGCATAAGGAATTAAGGTGCACGGGCGAGACGCCCGCGCCCACAAGAAAAAGCATATGGCAACGATTGACATTCAAAACCTGAGCGGCGGCAAAGTGGGCACGCTCGAGCTTGCCGACGAGGTCTTCGGTGCGGTCAACGAGGACTTGCTATGGGAAGCGGTGAAACACTATCGCGCCGCCCATCGCGCCGGCACGCACGCGACCAAGAACAAGAAACTGGTTTCCGGCGCCGGAAAAAAACTTTGGAAGCAGAAGGGCACCGGACGCGCCCGCGTCGGCTCCATTCGTTCGCCGCTGTGGCGGCACGGCGGCACCGTACACGGTCCGCAACCGCACTCTTACGACTACCAGTTTCCACGCAAGAAATTGCTGGGTGCGTTGCGTTCCGCTCTCGCCGCCAAGTTTGCCGACGGCAAGCTGATCGTGGTCAATGCTTTCAGCCTCAAGGAAGTGAAGACTAAGGCTTTCCGTGAGTCGCTCGACAAGCTGAAAGTTGACAGCACGGCTTTGCTGGTCGAAGTGCCGAATCACGGAAACCGCAACCTGGTTCTCAGTTCGCGCAATCTCGAGGGAGTGGAACTGCTCAGCGGCAACGCGGTCCATCCTTATCACCTGTTGCGTTACGACCGGGCGATCTTTTCGCAGCCGGCGATCGAGAAGTTGCAGGTAACCCTGAAGAGTTCCCTGCCCAAGCGTCACAAGCATGCGGCCGAGGATGAAGGCAGTCCGAAAAAGGCCACAAAGGCGCCGCGGCGCCGCACCAAACATGAAAAAGCGGCGGAGGTGGCCTGATGAAATCGGCATACCAGATTCTTCACCGGCCGGTCATTACGGAAAAGGGCCTGGCCATCAAGGAAAACCAGAACACTCTGGTCTTCCAGGTGGCAACCAAGGCGACCAAGACCGAGATTAAGGAAGCCGTGCAGAGCATTTTCAAAGTCAAAGTGCGTTCCGTGCGCACCGCGACATATCCGGGAAAAGAGCGGCGGCGAGGCAAGTTCGCCGGCTACCGTCCCGACTGGAAGAAGGCATACGTGCGGTTGAAAGCCGGCGAAAAGATGCCGGAGTATGCACAGAACTTATAGTCGTTGGTCGTTCGTCGCTGGCCGTTGGCCGGCGCGGGCGAATGCAGCGGTAAAGAAAAGCTAGAAGCTAAGAGCCAGAAGCCAAGAGCTGATTTATGCCAATCAAGACATACCGACCGACGACTCAGACGTTGCGCTACCGGACGACGATCGTCAACGACGACATCACTCGGACCAGACCGCACAAGCCCCTGACCGAGCCCAAACCGCGCACCGGTGGCCGCCGCAATTCGGGCGATACCACCAGTCGGTTCATTGGCGGCGGGCACAAGAAGAAGTTGCGCATTATTGATTTCAAGCGCGACAAGACCGGCATCCCGGCGACTGTGGCTTCCATCGAATACGATCCCAACCGCTCCGCGCGCATTGCCTTGCTGAACTATGCCGACGGCGAGAAACGCTACATCCTGCAGCCCGATGGCATGAAGGTTGGCCAGAAAATCGTCAGCGGTCCTGACGCCGACATTCTGGTGGGAAATGCGTTGCCGTTGCGCAACATTCCCCCCGGTACCACGATCCACAATGTCGAATTGAAGCCGGGCAAGGGCGCACAGATGGTGCGCTCGGCGGGTGGCGCAGCTCAGTTAGTGGCCAAAGAAGCAGAGTACGCGTTGGTGAAGTTGCCCTCCGGCGAAACCCGCAAAGTTTCCCAGGATTGTCTGGCGACCATCGGACAGGTCGGCAATCTGGATCACGAGAACATCACCATCGGCAAGGCTGGGCGTTCGCGCTGGCTCGGCAAGCGCCCGCACAACCGCGGCGTTTCGATGAACCCGGTCGACCATCCCCATGGCGGTGGCGAAGGCAAGACTTCCGGCGGACGTCACCCGGTAACTCCGTGGGGACAGCCGACGCGTGGTTACAAGACGCGCAACAACAAGCGCACGGATAAGTTCATCGTGAGCCGGCGAAGTAAGTAGTCGTTAGCAATGACAAGGCTGTCAGCTGATAGCTGACGGCTGAAAGCTGAGAGCTGACTTTATGGCACGTTCAACCAAGAAGGGCCCGTTCGTCGATGGCTACCTGCAATCCCGGGTAGAAGGCATGAACTCGCGCAACGAGAAAAAGGTGCTCCGCACCTGGTCGCGGCGCTCCACTGTGATTCCGGAGTTTGTGGGTCACACCATCGCGGTGCACAACGGCAGGAAGTTCATTCCTGTGTATGTCACCGAGAACATGGTCGGCCACAAGCTGGGTGAGTTCAGCTTCACCCGCCAGTTCAAGGCGCACTCCATGCGGGCAGCAACGGAAACGGCTGCCAGGCCGGCGGGCGTGCCGGGCGGTCCTGGAGCCATCACTCCGGCAGGCGGAGCGGCTCCGGCGGCAGCGCCGGCAGCTCCAGCATCGAAGTCGTAAGGCAGGATGGAAGAGATTAAGACTATGGAATTTCGAGCTCAAGCCCGGTTCATGCGAGTCTCGCCGCAGAAGGCCCGTCTGGTGCTGGATCTGATCAAGGGGCGCCGTGTTGAGGATGCGCTCAACACGCTCACTTTCACCAAGAAACGCGTGGCGGCCACCGTCGAGAAGTTATTGCGCTCGGCATTGGAAAACGCCAACTACCTGAGTGCGGAAAAAGGCCTGGACGTCGACATAGACAGCCTTTACGTAAAGCGTGCTGTTGCCGGCGACGGTCCCCGCATGAAGCGGATCCGCCCCGCGCCCATGGGCCGTGCTTTCCGCTACGTGCGGCGCATCTCGCACCTCGAGATTGAACTGGCGGAGCGCGGTAAGAATGGCGGCGACGCCGTGGCACAAGTTGTCGGCGCAGAACCTTCGGCTGCCAAGGCTCCGGCAAAGAGAGTCGCAGCCAAGAAGAAGTCGGCAGGCAAAAAGAAGGCAGTAGGAGCAAAGAAATAAGGTTGTGATTGTCGCTGGCCAACGACCAACGACGAACGGCCAACGACGGTTTTGGAGAAAAGATGGGACAAAAAGTTCATCCATACGGTTTCCGGCTTGGCTACACCAAGCCGTGGAAGTCCCGCTGGTTTGTCGAGCGCGACTACGACAAGCTGTTGCTTGAAGACGTCAAGCTGAAGAACGAGCTCAAGGAAAAGCTCAAATCGGCGGGCGTCAGCTCGATTGAGATCGAGCGCCCCGGCAATAAGCTCCGGGTCATTATCAAGACTGCGCGTCCCGGAATCATCATCGGACGCAAAGGCGTCGAGATCGACAAGCTCAAGCAGGATGTGCAGAAACGCACCTCGCGCGAGGTTTATGTCGACATTCAGGAAGTGCATAAGCCGGAACTCGATGCCCAGTTGGTGTCCGAGGCGATCGCGCTGCAACTGGAAAAGCGTGTCGGTTTCCGCCGCGCCATGCGCAAGGCGGTGGATTCAGCGCTGCGTTTCGGTTGTAAGGGAATCAAAGTCCGGGTGAGCGGCCGCTTGAACGGGAATGAAATCGCCCGCTCAGAATGGTATTTGCAGGGACGGTTGCCGCTGCATACCTTGCGCGCCGACATCGACTACGGTTTCACCGAAGCACGCACCACTTACGGAGTGATTGGCGTGAAGTGCTGGGTTTACAAGGGCGAAATTTTGCCCGCCAAGAAGCGCGAAGCGCAACAGCCCGTTGGCGCGTTTTGAGCTAAGAGCTAGAAGCTAAGAGCCTATTTATGTTGATGCCGAAGAAAGTGAAGTTCCGCAAACAACAGCGCGGCCGCATGCGGGGTAAGGCCTGGCGCGGAAGCGAGTTGACGTTTGGCGACTACGGATTGAAGGTGCTCGAGCCCGGCTGGATTACCGACCGGCAAATCGAAGCTGCCCGCGTGGCCATGACGCGCTTCGTTAAGCGCGGGGGCAAGATCCAGATTCGTTTGTTTCCGGATAAGCCGGTCACCAAGAAGCCCGCCGAAACCCGTATGGGTAAGGGCAAGGGCGCACCCGACCACTGGGTGGCTGTGGTTCGTCCTGGCAAGATTCTGTTTGAGATGGAGGGAGTCACTTTGCAGGACGCCTCCGAGGCCATGCGTCTGGCGTCGCACAAGCTGCCATTGCGCACGGTATTCGTGAAACGTGAGTCAGCGGTCCACTAAGAAATGTAACCATTATGAAACCCGACAAAGTCCGCAACTTGACCGAAGACGAGCTTAAGCACCAGGAGCGCGATCTCAATGATCAGCTCTTCAAGCTGAAGTTCCAGCTCAACATGGGCCAGACCGAAAGCTTGAAAAAGATCCGCGGCTTGCGCCGGGACATTGCCCGCGTGAAGACCATCGCCCGCGAGCGTGAACTGGCTGCCGCCAAAACGGAGAAGAGTTAATGGCCGAAACCAGCGTTCAACAGGCCGCCGGACGCCGCAAAGAAGTAGTCGGCGAAGTGGTGTCGAACCGCATGCAGAAGACCATCGTGGTGCAAGTGGTGCGCAAGAAGTCGCACGCTTTCTACGGGCGCGTGGTTTCAAAGTCCAAGAAGTTCTACGCTCACGACGAAAAGAACGAAGCCCACATCGGCGATGTGGTCCGGCTCGAAGAGACCCGCCCGCTTTCCAAGTTGAAGCGCTGGCGGCTGAAGCAGGTGGTCCGCCGCGCCGCCTTGGTGCCCGAAGTGGTCGCCGAAGTCGCTTCCTAAAGATTTTGTTATTGGGAGATTGAATTATGGCCGTGATGATGAGAAGCATGCTCGAAGTCGCCGACAACTCCGGCGCCCGCAAGCTGCAGATGATTCTGCCGCTGGGCGGCTCCACGGGCTTGAACGCCAGCCTGGGCGACGTGATCACGGCCAGTGTGAAAGAAGCCGCACCCGATGGCCAGGTAAAAAAAGGAACGGTGGTCAAAGCGGTCATCGTGCGTACCCGCAAAGAATACGGTCGCCGCGATGGCACTTATATCCGCTTTGATACCAACGCTGCCGTGCTCATTAACGACGCCGGTGAGCCGGTGGGAACCCGCGTGTTTGGGCCGGTGGCCCGCGAGTTGCGCGAAAAGAAGTTTTTGAAGATTGTGTCATTAGCGCCAGAAGTGCTTTAGAACAGGTTTCGAAGTTCATGGTTTGACTGGAAACTAGAAACCGGAAACTAGAAACTGAGGATGGAAATGGCAATCGCAGCAACTGCACATAAACGAGTGGACATTCGCCGCAACGATACGGTGAAAGTGATCACCGGTCGCGACAAAGGCAAAGAAGGCCGCGTCCTGCGCGTGTTCCCTGGCGACAGCAAGCTTCTGGTCGAGCACGTCATGATGGTGAAAAAGCACGTGCGCCCCAACCCGCAGCGCAACATAAAGGGCGGCATTGCGGAGCAGGAGAGCCGGATTGCCATCTCCAATGTGCAGCTGGTGTGCGGGACTTGCGGCCCGGTCCGCATCGGCCGCGAAGTTCGTGGCGACCGCAAGGTCCGCGTGTGCAAGAAGTGCGGAACGACTTTAGATAAGTAGGCAGTTAGCTTTTGGCCGAGAAGCCAGGAGCGAGGGTATCGAGCAATGGCGAAAGATAAAAAAGAGAAAAAGGGCGGCGCGCAAGAGGAGCAGAGAGTTCCCGAGGTGGCGCGTCACAGCGCCAAGGAGACTCCGCGGCTGAAGGAGCGCTTCAAAAAAGAAATTGCGCCCACGCTGATGAAGGAGTTCTCCTTCGAGAACCCCATGGCGGTCCCGCACCTGCACAAGATCGTGATCAACATGGGCATGGGCGAGGCCACGCAGAATGCCAAGGTGATGGATCCGGCGATCAACGAATTGGGTCAGATCACCGGCCAGAAGCCGGTAGTGACGCGGGCCAGGAAGTCCATTGCGGCATTCAAGGTCCGCGAGGGCCAGGCCATCGGTGCCATGGTCACTTTGCGTGGCGACCGCATGTATGAGTTTTTTGACCGGCTGGTGAACGTGGTGCTTCCCCGCGTGCGCGACTTTCGGGGCGTCTCTACCAAGTCATTCGATGGCCGCGGCAACTATACGCTCGGCCTGCACGATCAGTTGATCTTCCCCGAGATTGATTACGCCAAGGTCGATAAGCAGAAAGGCATGAACGTCACCATCGTGACCACCGCAGCCAGTGACGATCAGGCGCGAACCCTGTTGCGGCATATGGGAATGCCGTTCCGGCCGTAGGAGTTGTTGAGGTTTTCAGGCTTCGAGCCAGGAGCTAGAAGCCAGGAGCTAGGAGCTAAGTGGCTACAACTGCAAAACGAGTCAAGGACGCGAGAAAGCCCAAGTTTTCTTCGCGCAAGCACAACCGCTGTCAGATCTGCGGTCGTCCGCGCGCGTTCATCCGCAAGTTCGGCCTGTGCCGGTTGTGTTTCCGCAGCCTGGCATTGCGGGGAGAAATACCCGGGGTTTCGAAGTCGTCCTGGTAATAAAACGAGTCGCCGCAGGTTCTTCGCGGATCATCGCGGAAGCTAACGGGCGGCTGAGGAGAAGCAAAACATGAGGTTGACCGATCCGGTCGCAGACATGCTGGCGCGCATTCGCAACGCGATTAGCGCCCGGCACCAGAAAGTGGATGTCCCCGCTTCCAAGCTGAAGGCGGAAATTGCCCGTATCCTCAAAGAGGAGGGCTACATCGCCAACGTTAAAGCCACGGAAGAGGAAGGACACAAAGTCCTGCGCATTTACTTGAAGTATGGCAACGGTAACGAGGCGGCCATCTCGAATGTGGAGCGGGTTTCCCGTCCCGGTTGCCGCGTATACGTGCGCCGCACCGAGATTCCCCGCGTTTTGGGTGGGCTCGGCATCAACATCCTCACCACGCCCCGTGGCGTGATGACCGGACGTCAGGCCCGCAAGCAGGGTCTGGGCGGCGAGTTGCTTTGCGAAATTTGGTAGGGAGCTTCTAGCTACTAGCTGCTAGCTATTAGCTAAAGCCAACGAAGAGCTAGCGGCTAGGAGCTAGCAGCTAAGAGCTGACCTTTATGTCACGAATTGGAAGAAAACCGATCCCGCTCCCCAAGGGAGTGACGGTCAAAATCGAAGGCAATACAGTCGCTGTCCAGGGGCCCAAGGGCAAACTGGATACATCCCTGCCTGCCGGCATTAAGATGCAACAGCAGGACGGCAATCTGGTCGCGATCCGCGAAAACGATTCCCAAGCCGCCCTCCATGGCCTGGCGCGAGCGCTTGTCAACAACGCGGTCGAGGGCGTCACCAAGGGATGGACGCGCGATCTGGAAATCGTCGGCATTGGGTATCGCGCGGAATTGAAGGGGAAGGGAACAGTCGTATTCAGTCTTGGCTATTCCCATCCCATCGAATATCCGCTCCCCACCGGCATCGAGGTGGCTGTCGACCCGAAGCAGACCAAGCTGTCGGTCACCGGTATCGATCGCCAAAAAGTAGGCCAGGTCGCGGCTGAGATGCGCAGCTTGCGTCCGCCCGATCCCTACAAGAACAAGGGCGTGCGCTACGCCGGGGAGCGTTTGAAGAAGAAGGTAGGCAAGACCGGAGCAAAATAGTCGTTTGGCTGGACTGGGTCGTGGTGGTTTTGCCAACGAACAACGACCAGCGACGAACGACCAAGGACTAAAGAAATGCTGACTAGAACCTCAAAGAACACAAACCGGCGGCACGTGCATGAGCGCATCCGCAAAAAGATTCTCGGCACCGCCTCGCGTCCGCGCCTGAACGTGTATCGCTCGTTAAATCATATTTATGTTCAGGTGATTGACGATCTCCACAGCAACACACTGGTGTCCGCTCACTCCGCCGAGGGCAAGAAGGGCGAGAAGCGCATCGGCGGGAACGTCGCAGCAGCCAAGGACGTCGGCAAAGCCATCGCCGAGCGCGCCAAAGCCAAGGGAATCACCAAGGTTGTGTTCGATCGTGGCGGCTACATCTATCACGGGCGGGTTAAAGCCCTGGCCGACGCCGCCCGCGAAGCCGGACTGCAGTTCTAGAGAACAAGAGACAGAGAACGAAGAGAAGAGAGCAGATGCCAACAGTAATAAAGAAACTCGATGCAGGCGCCTACCAGTTGAAAGACCAGGTCGTCAACATTAACCGGGTCACGAAAGTGGTCAAGGGAGGCAAGAACCTGTCCTTCGCCGCACTGGTGGTGGTGGGCGACCCTAGTGCCGCCATTGTCGGATACGGTTCCGGCAAAGCCAAAGAAGTTCCCCAGGCCATTCGCAAGGGAATTGAGTCGGCGAAAAAGAACCTGATCAGGGTCAATCTTACCCAGACCAGCATCCCGCACATGGTGCTGGGAAAGTTCGGTTCGGGCAGAGTATTGCTGAAGCCCGCTCCTGAAGGCACGGGCGTGATTGCCGGCGGAGCGGTGCGTGCGGTGATGACTTCGGTCGGAATCCAGAACGTGCTCACCAAGTCCATCGGCACCACCAACCCACACAACGTGATTAAAGCCACGTTTGATGCTCTCAAGCATTTGAAGAACCGGGCTGACGTAGCCGCCATGCGCGGCAAGTCCGCACAAGAGTTGTAGCAGAAGAGGATTCGCAACATGATGACGGCAAAGAAATCGACTGCGGCCAGCGGCAAGCTCCACCTGAAGTGGGTGCGTTCCGCGATCTGTACTCCGGTAAAACATAAGAGAGTAGTCAAGGGACTGGGCTTTACCCGCCTCAACCAGGTGATCGAGCGTCCGGACAACGCCGCCATTCGCGGCATGGTGGCCAAGATCCCGCACCTGGTGGAAATCGTGGTAGCTAAGAGCTAATAGCCAAGAGCTTATTTATGAATTTATCCAACGTTCGAGCACCGAAGAAGGCGTCGGAAAATAAGAAGCGCGTGGGCCGCGGCATGGGCTCCGGCATGGGCAAGACTTCCACCCGCGGCCACAAAGGCCAGCGCTCGCGCAGCGGTTCGCGTATGATGCGCGGTTTTGAAGGTGGCCAGATGCCTTTGCATCGTCGCATGCCCAAGCGCGGCTTCACCAACATCTTCCGCAAGGAATTCAACATTGTGAACCTCGACCGGCTGGCCGCTCTTGGCGAAACCACCATCACGCCTGAGGTTTTGCGCAAGGCGGGCGTCATCAGCACCAAACACCCAGTCAAGATTCTGGGTGACGGCGAACTCTCCAAGGCGCTCACCATTCACGCCCACAAGTTTTCCAAGTCGGCCCAGGAAAAGATCACCAAGGCCGGCGGCAAGTTCGAGGTCTTGCAGTAATGCTGGAGAAACTGGCCAACATCTTTCGCATTCCTGACCTACGCAGGCGCATTGGGTTTACCCTGGGCCTGCTCGCCGTATACCGCCTGGGTGGACACATTCCCACTCCCGGCGTGAACGCCGACAAGCTGCAACAGTTCTTCGAGCAGAACCGCGGTACCTTTCTTGGTTTCGTGGACCTGTTCTCCGGAGGCCAGCTCCGCCGCCTCACCATCTTTGCCCTCGGAATCATGCCGTACATCACGGCGTCCATCATTCTGCAACTGTTGACGGTGGTGTATGAGCCCCTCGCCAAATTGCAGAAAGAAGGCGAGCTGGGCCGCAAGAAGATCACGCAGTGGACGCGATACCTAACCGTCATTCTGAGTTCCGTGCAGTCGCTGGGTATCGCCCTTAGCCTCATGAAGTCCGGAGATTTCGTGGTCAACCCTGGCTACGGCTTCATTCTGATGACCATGCTCACGCTCACCACCGGCAGCGCATTCATCATGTGGCTGGGCGAACAGATCACCGAACGTGGCGTTGGCAACGGCATGTCTTTGTTGATCTTCGCCGGCATCGTGGTTGGGCTTCCACGCGGCGTTGCCGACCTCATCGACAAAACGAAGAACGCTGCCTGGGGGCCGTTTACTCCAGTTGCCATGTTAATGCTGGTCGCCCTCATGGTTCTGATCGTGGCCTTCATCGTCTACGTCGAACGCAGCGAGCGCCGCATTCCAGTGCAGTATGCCAAGCGCGTCGTCGGGCGAAAAGTCATGGGAGGGCAGTCCACGCATCTCCCGTTGCGCGTCAATGCTGGCGGCGTCATGCCGGTCATCTTCGCTTCATCCATCCTGACCATGCCGCAGATGGTGCTCCAGGGTTTTAAGAACAACCGCTATTTTGGCGATCTGATTCGCGCCTTGGGATGGGGTGAGCCGCTCTACACTTTCCTCTACGCTGTCGGGATCATTTTCTTCGCCTACTTCTATGTGTCGATCGTGTTCAATCCCAATGAAGTCGCCGACAACATGCGAAAGTACGGCGGATTCATTCCCGGCATTCGTCCCGGCAAGCGCACCGCCGACCACATCAATGAAATCCTGACCCGGATCACATTGGTGGGCGCCCTGTACCTGATCATTATCTCTTTCATCCCAGAGTGGATGATCGCGGGCATTCACCTGAATCACCTTTATGGCCCGGTGGGTGCGTTCTTCGAACGCTTGCCCACCTGGATGACCAACGGTTTGGGCGTCACCTTTTACTTCGGCGGCACTTCCTTGCTGATCGTCGTCGGCGTGGCGATGGACACCGTCACCCAAATCGAGGCGCAGCTTATCATGCGGCACTACGACGGATTCACTCCCAAGAGCGGACGCATCCGTGGCCGCCGCACCTGGGCATGACGTAACGCCGGCGTTCGCCGGCGGGAAGTTGGTTGTGCCCCGGCGATCCGAAAAGACGGCCGGGCAGATTGAACGGGGGAATATACGGGGCCGGCGGGATGGCGGATCACACTTCGCGCAGCATTGGACCAATTGTACTGCTCGGACCGCCCGGAGCCGGCAAAGGCACACAGGCCAAGCTGATTGCCGAGCATTACGACATTCCGCAGATCTCTACCGGAGACCTTCTGCGGGCGCACGTGAAGAATGGCACCCAGTTGGGCGCGATGGCCAAGGACATCATGGCCCGTGGCGACCTGGTACCGGACGAATTGTTGTATGACATGGTCGCCGAACGCCTGCGGGAGGCGGATTGCAGCCGCGGTTTTATTCTGGATGGGTTTCCCCGCACAGCCGCTCAGGCGGGCTGGTTGGACGCTTATTTCGAGCACGAGGTCTTTGACAAACCGAATCGGGCCCGGTGTCTGCCGATTGTGATCCGCATCGACGTGGATTATAATGACTTATTGCTCCGGCTTACTGGACGCAGGACCTGCCCTGTCTGTGGACACATTTACAACGTCCATCTTCAGCCACCGCGTGTCGATGAACTTTGCGACCTCGACGGTTCCAAGCTGGTCACTCGTAACGATGATCGCGAGGACGTGATCCGGGAACGCCTGCAGGCTTATGACTCCCAGACCCGTCCCGTGGCCGAGTATTACGCCCGCAAAGGACGGCTGGTGTCAGTGGCGGGCATGTTGCCGGTGGACCAGGTATCGCAGCAGATTTTTCAGGAGATTGAACGCCACGCCCCCGGCGCATGAATGGCGATTGTCTGTAAATCGACGGCGGAAATTGAAAAGATGCGGCGTAGCGGCCGCGCTGTCCGGGAAGTGTTGAATCTGCTCAACAGCCTGGTTGCTCCCGGGGTCACGACCATGGACCTGGAGCTTGCTGCTGAGAAGAAGATCAAAGATATGGGCGCAAAGCCCGCGTTCAAGGGTTATTACAATTACCCTTGCGTGCTTTGCACCTCGGTAAACGAGGAGATCGTTCACGGCATCCCCTCGGAGAAGAGGGTGCTCAAGGCCGGCGACATTGTTTCCATCGATTGCGGCGTAGTGCTCGATGGCTATTACGGCGACGCCGCCATCACGGTGCCGGTGGATGGATCGGTGACGCCGGAAGTGCGCAAACTGCTCGAAGTCACGGAAGCGTCGCTGTACAAGGGCATCGAGCAGGCGGTGGTTGGAAACACCGTCGGCGATGTCGGCGCCGCGGTTCAGGAGTGTGTTGAAGCCAACGGCTTCAGCGTGGTTCGCGAGTTCGTAGGACACGGAATTGGGACGAAGTTGCACGAGGAACCGCAGATCCCGAATTTCGGGGAACGCGGACACGGTCCCAGGCTACGCGAGGGGATGGTGCTTGCCATCGAACCGATGGTGAATTACGGCAAGGCAGCTACCCGGGTGCTGGAAGACAAGTGGACCGCGGTCACCGTCGATGGCAGTTGTAGCGCCCACTTTGAACACTGTGTGGCTGTGACCAAAGATGGCCCGGTGATTTTGACGAAGTAGAGGCTTTTAGCTCTTGGCTCTTAGCTAGAGACGCTTGAAAGCTTCAGAGGTCAGACGTTAGGGGTTTGCTAAGAGCTAAAGGCCAAGAGCCAAAAGCCACCAAGGAGTCAATGAGCAAAGAAGACGCGATTGAAGTTATGGCGACGGTCCTGGAACCGCTGCCCAACGCCATGTTCAAGGTGGAACTGGAAAACAAGCACCAGGTACTGGCGCACGTTTCCGGCAAGATGCGCAAGAATTTCATACGAATTTTGCCCGGAGACAAGGTCGCAGTGGAGCTTTCCCCCTACGACCTGAATCGCGGACGGATTGTGTACCGCTATAAATGAGCCTCCACCTTTGCCGCAGTGGTTTTGCTGACGGCTGAAGGCTGACGGCTGAAAGCTGGGGTTTCATGAAAGTACGAGCATCGGTAAAGAAAATCTGTGACAAGTGCAAGGTCATCCACCGCAAGGGTGTGGTGCGGGTGATCTGCGTGAATTCCAAGCACAAGCAGCGACAAGGATAAAGGACAACTATGGCCCGTATAGCAGGAGTCGACCTCCCGCGCACCAAGCGCATCAACATCGCGCTGACCTACATCTACGGCATCGGCGTTTCGCGCTCCGCCCGCATTCTCGACGAAGCCAAAGTCGAGCCCATGAAGAAGGTCCAGGACTTGGGCGAGGACGAGGTCAACCGCATCCGCCAGGTGATTGAAGGCGAAGGTCTGGTGGAAGGCGATCTGCGCAAGGACGTCTCGATGAATATCAAGCGCCTCATCGAGATCGGCTCCTATCGCGGCTACCGGCACCGTCGCAATCTGCCGGTCCGCGGGCAACGCACTCACACCAATGCGCGCACCCGTAAGGGCCCGCGCAAGGGAACCATCGCCCAGAAGAAGAAAGCCGCGACCAAGACATAAAATCAGCTGTTGGCTTTTAGGCTTTAGCTAAGAGCCAATAGCCAATAGCAAAAGGCGAAGACTTTATGGCAAAGCAAGCAGCAGGAGCAACGCCCGCCGCCGGCGCAGCAGCGCCGGAGAAAAAGGGCAAAAAGAAAACCTTCAAGAAGAAGGAACGCAAACACGTCTCGCATGGTATCGCCCACATTCAGGCGTCGTTCAACAACACCATCGTGACCATCGCTGACCAGGCGGGCAACGTGCTCTCCTGGAAGAGTTCCGGTTCTCTGGGGTTTCGCGGTTCCCGCAAGGGCACGCCCTTCGCAGCGCAACAGGCAGCCTCGAACGCCGCCAGCATGGCCCGCGATCACGGTGTCCGCAGCGTCGAAGTCCGCGTCAGCGGCCCCGGTTCAGGACGTGAGTCGGCCATCCGCGCTCTGGCCGCGTCCGGTATCGAAGTGCGTAACATCAAGGACGCAACCCCGATTCCGCACAACGGTTGCCGTCCGCCAAAGCGCCGTAGAGTTTGAGAAAGGCTCTTGGCTATTGGTTCTTAGCGTTTAGCCAAAAGCCAATAGCTGATGTAAAAAGATTACTGCGGCTTTAGCCGCTGCGCCGTTGGCCAACGACGAACGACCGACGACCAACGACGCATTAACCGTCCGGGAAGAAGGGTGAAGCCAAACCTGTAAACCGGTCATCTAAAGGAGAACAACTTGGCACGTTACACTGATCCCGTATGTCGTCTCTGCCGCCGCGAGGGCATTAAGCTTTTCCTCAAAGGCCCCAAGTGCTTCAGCGACAAGTGTCCACTCGAGAAGCGCAATTTCGCTCCCGGCCAGCACGGTAAGGACCGCAAGGCGAAGATCGTCGGCTATGGTCTTCAGCTCCGCGAAAAGCAGAAGACCAAGCGCATGTACTTCGCCCAGGAAAGCCAGTTCCGCAACTATTTCGAAAAGGCTGCGCGTTCCCAGGGCGTAACCGGCGAATTGCTTTTGCAGCAACTGGAGCGCCGCCTTGACACCGTCGTGCACCGCATCGGTTTTGGCATTTCCCGCCGCCAGGCCCGCCAACTGGTGCGCCACGGCCACGTCCACGTGAATGGCCGCAAGGTCAACATTCCCTCCTATCAGGCGAATGTCGGCGACGAGATTACCATTCGCGAGAGCAGCAGGAAGCTCGCGATTCTCGAACAGGCCAAGGAATTTGCCAGCCATCAGAATGCGCCGGGCTGGCTCGAAATCGATCGCGAGAATTTCAAGGGCAAGGTGTTATCGCTGCCCAAACGCGAAGAGATTCAGTTGCCGGTCAACGAGCAGCTGATTGTAGAGTTGTATAGTAAATAAGTTTCAGGTTTCTAGTTTCCGGCTTCCAGTTGAAAGCCTGAGACTAGAGACTGGGAAACTAGAAACTGTTTTTCTGGTCCACTTTTCGTGCCAGATCAGCCGGTTTCGGGCGCTTGACCTGAAGTGGGACCGCTTCAGGGAGCCTGTACCGAGCCAAACGGCCGAAGGAGAGAAACACATGCTTTGGAAAGGTTTTCAAAAACCGAAACGCCTGGCGGTTGATACTTCAACCCTCACTGACAAGTACGGAATCTTCTGGGCCCAGCCTTTTGAACGCGGCTTCGGCACCACCATCGGCAACGCCCTTCGCCGCGTGCTGCTGTCTTCCATCGAAGGCGCAGCCGTAACCGCAGTCAAGATCGACGGCGTGCTGCACGAGTTCCAGTCCATTCCCGGAGTGGTTGAGGACGCAACCGACATCATCCTCAACGTCAAGCAGATTCCCTTCAAGCTCAGCGGCGACGCGCCCAAGGCCATCTATCTGCGTGCCGACCAGCCCGGAATCGTGACCTCGGGAATGATTGAAGCCGACGCCGACGTCGAAGTGCTCGACAAAGACGTTTACGTCGCCACCGTCAGCGAAGGCGGCAAGCTCGACATGGAAATGCGCCTCAAACGCGGCCGCGGCTATGTTTCCGCTGACAAGAATTTCGAAGACGATCTCGGCATCGGTTTTATTCCCATCGATTCCGTTCATTCGCCGGTGCGCAAGTGCAACTACACCGTGGAAGCGGCGCGTCTCGGGCAGATCACCGACTACGACAAGCTCACGCTCGAAGTCTGGACCAACGGCTCCATTACCCCCGCCGATTCCATCGGCTTGGCCGCGAAGCTGCTGAAGGACCACATGAATATCTTCATCAACTTCGAAGAAGATATCGAGACCTCGAGTTCCAGCGAAGAGCGCAAGCCGGAAATTCGCAACGAGAACCTGAACCGTTCCGTCGAAGAGCTCGAGCTCTCCGTGCGCAGCTATAACTGCCTGAAGAACGCGAACATTCAGACCATCGGCGAACTGGTGCAGAAGACCGAAGCCGAAATGCTCAAGACCAAGAATTTCGGCCGCAAGTCACTGAACGAGATCAAGGAAATTCTCTCCACCATGGGCTTGAGCCTGGGTATGAAGATCGACGAGCAAGGCAACGCCGTTCCCGGTCCGACCTCGAACCAGATTCTGCCGGCGTCGGCGTACGGTGACAACGATCTGTAGAAACCAGTTTCCGGTTTCTAGTTTCCAGTTTCCAGCCAAACCGCCCGGGAACAAAGAACTAGAAACTGGAAACCAGACAACCAGAAACTCGAAACTAAGGATTTCTCCTATGCGTCACAAAGTAGCCGGATACAAACTGGGACGTAACCCCGCGCACCGCCGCTCCCTGCTGCGCAATTTGGTCACTTCGCTCATCATCGAAGAGCGCATCGAGACCACCGTCCCCAAAGCCAAAGCCATGCGCCCGCTGGTCGAGAAAATGATCACTCTCGGCAAGCGTGGCGACCTGTCTGCCCGCCGTCAGGCGCTTGCCTACCTGATGACCAGCGCCGCCGTCGACAAGCTATTCGACGCCATTGGTCCCCGCTTTGGAGACCGTAACGGCGGCTATCTGCGCATCGTTCGCACCGGCTGGCGCAAGGGCGACGGCGCCGACAACGCCTTCATCGAACTGCTGGGCAGCGAAAAGGTGCTGGACGAAAAGCGCCAGAAGCGTGCCGAGGCCCGCTCCAAACGCGCCGCCGAGAACAAGCGAGCCATGGACGAAGCCGAAGCCCATGGAGGTGTGGAACATCCCACCCCCGGCGCCGAAGGCGAAGATAAGACCTAGTCGCCTTACGGCCCGAATCCATCCAAATTCACGACTGGCCCCGCCTTATGGCGGGGCTTTTGTTTGCCGGACGCTTGTCCCTTCGCCCCCGCCGCCAGGTCACCAACGTAATCTAGCCCCCTCCTCACAGCGCGCTAAACTCTCCTTAGGATGGAGTCCAACCGCACACAATTGTGGATCGCCGCCGGCGCCGGCGGCATTCTGCTTGTGATCTTCTTCGGCTATCTCATCTGGCTCAACAACCAGGGCCCGGTGCTGGCGCGGTCCGAAGATCGCGATCCCTTGTCCGGCACTCCCAACACCATCTCGCTCAATCCGCTACGCGACCGCGACTCCGAGCGCGTGGCCGCGAAGTATCTCGAAGCCATGCGCGATGGCCAGTGCAAAGAGGAATTAACCAAGTGGGAGCATGACTACCGCCGCAAATACGCCGCCTTCATTTGCGACTCGGAAACCAAACACCCGCTGGTTTCCTGGAAAGTGGTGGACTGGGAAGACGCGCCGCCCCTTCGTATTCTTCATTACCGCGGCAAGCGCCGCACCACCGAGGGCGAGCCTGCAACCTATAAGGAGTTGTTCACCGTCACTCTTGAAAACAAGGGCGGCAACTGGGAAGTCACGAAGTACGACGCCATGTACTGACTTCCGTTTTTACCTCGTGATTCCATCTTCCCCTTTGTCGTTCCGGCCACTCCTTTTGTAATCCCGACCACCTTTTTTGTCATTCCGGCCGAAGGGAGGAATCTGCTTTTCTTCTTCCTGCGCGGACACTGCATCCTCTGTGATAAAAGATTTCCATGACCGAAGTGCCGGCGAAGACTCCTGAACGCGGTTCCCACAACCTCATTGCTTTCGGAGCCACCTCGTTCCTGAACGACACCGCCAGCGAGATGGCCTACTGGGTCCTCCCGGCATTCCTGGCGTCAATTGGCGCCGGCCCCGCACAGTTGGGCATCATCGAAGGCATCGCCGAGAGCGTGGCTTCGTTCGCCAAGCTCTTTTCTGGATATCTCGCCGATCGTGTCAAACGCCGCAAGCCGGTGGTGGTCTCCGGATATTTTGTCGCCAACGTTGTTAAGCCACTCTTGGCGCTTGCTAGTTGGTGGGGGCAGGTGCTCGGCATTCGTTTTGCCGATCGCTTCGCCAAGGGGATTCGCGGCACCACGCGCGACGTAATGCTGGCCGACTCCGTCCCCGCGTCGCGCCTGGGTTCTGCCTACGGTCTCTTGCAGTCCATGGACTCTGCCGGCGCCATTGCCGGGCCGCTGCTGGCCCTCTCGCTGCTGCCGTACTATGGCTTGCGCGGCGTCTTCTGGTTTGCCGGCATTCCCGGAGCACTCTGCGTCGCGGTGGCATTGTTTGGAATTCGTGAAGTCAGAAGGGAGCCGGCGGCCGCGCCGAATCGGCCAACTGCCAAGGCACCCGCGCACTTTCCCGGAAAGTTTTATTTCGTGCTGCTCGCAGTCACGCTGTTCTCCCTGGGAAACTCAAGTGACATGTTTCTGGTATTGCGGGCCCAGAACCTCGGTATTCCGGCGACCCATGCGCCACTGCTGGGACTCGTATTCAACATCACCTACACGTTATTTTCCTGGCCGGCTGGGGGACTGAGCGATCGCTTCTCACGCCGCGTACTGGCGGCTGCGGGTTACCTCGTCTTTGCGGCCGTGTACCTCATTTTCGCAGTTGCACCCAGCGTTGCTGCCATCTGGTTCGCGATGGCGTTCTATGGGCTGTTCTATGCACTCACGAACCCGGTGCTGAAGGCGCTGGTCGTGGAAGTGGTTGCACCCGATTCGCGGGGCCGCGCTCTCGGAATCTACTCTTTCGTCAGCAGCGCGGCCATCCTGCTCGCCAGCCTGATCACCGGAGAACTGTGGAAACACTATGGCCCGCGAGTTCCGTTCTACTTGTCCGCTGGAATCGCACTCGTCTCGGCGGCGTTGCTCCTGATCTCTCGCGCCACGCAACCACCAAAGACACAGGCCGTCTGAGCCCACTCCAGTCAATCACCGGCGGTCAATGATCATGACGCGCAGCCACCGGAACCTCTTCCGCCAGCTTCGCGCCCTTTGCGCGGAGAAACAGAAAAATCACGATCTGCGCCGTCAACGCCGCCGAGCTGTCCAACACTACGTCGCTGATTGCGCCCGTCCGTGACGGCAGATACGTCTGATGCCACTCGTCCATGCTGGCAACCGTCGCCGACATGAAAAACGCAATCGCCGACCAGCGCAGCGCCCACCATGCCGGCAATTTCAGCGTGGTCTTCCAGGCCCTGAAGAGCAGAACGCTAAGAATGAAGTAACCCACGAAGTGGCCGGTCTTGCGGATGTAGTGGTGCCACACCAAAAACCGGCGCCAGTCCATTCCAAATAGAAAGTGAAATATCGGATACAAAAACCGGCTGGTCTCGTCGGCTGACAGGTAAGCCGTCGACTCAATGGCGATCACCACCAGCCACAGGACGGCGGCGAGCCAGACTTTTAGGATGTCTTTCTGATGGGGAGTCAAGCCTGCACTTCTCCCGCGAATGGCAAAAACATGCTTCCTTTCAAGTGTGCAGCTTTACTCAACCGCGTAGTTTGGGGCCTCGCGCGTGATCATCACATCGTGGACATGGCTCTCGCGCAAACCGGCTCCGCTGATCCGTACGAAGCGCGTCTTCTGCAGCAACTCCGCAATGCTGGCGCAGCCGCAATATCCCATGCCCGACTTCAGTCCGCCCACCATTTGGTGCACGATCATCGCTACCGACCCGCGGTAGGGAACCCGTCCTTCAATTCCTTCCGGAACCAGCTTGGCCAGCCGGTTGGATTCTTCTCCCATGGCCGACAAAGCCGTCGAAGCTTCGCCCTCTGAGTTCTGAAAATAGCGCTCGCTCGAGCCCGAGGCCATCGCTCCCAGCGATCCCATCCCGCGATACGACTTGAACGTCCGGCCTTGATACAGAATCAACTCGCCCGGACTTTCATCCGTCCCAGCGAACAAAGATCCAATCATGACCGCCGCCGCGCCCGCCGCCAGGGCCTTGGTGATGTCCCCGGAATACTTGATGCCGCCGTCGGCAATGATAGGAATGTTGGCGTCCTTGGTCGCGCGATAAGCTTCGGCAATCGCCGTGATCTGCGGCACGCCCGCGCCCGTGACCACTCGCGTGGTACAGATCGATCCTGGTCCGATGCCGACTTTGATCGCGTCTGCCCCGGCCTTCGCCAACTCGCAAGCGCCGTCAAACGTGGCCACGTTGCCGACGATCAAATCCACTTGCGGCAGCTTCGACTTCACTGCTTTCACCGCATCCAGCACCCGTGAGGAGTGCCCGTGAGCGCTGTCAATCGCCAGCAGATCGACTTTCGCGTTGGCCATCTCCTGCGCCCGCTCCAGAAAGTCGCCGCTCGCCCCAATCGCCGCTGCCACCCGCAGCCGGCCATGCGAATCCTTCGCCGCATTGGGATACTTCAATTTCTTCTGAATGTCCTTGACCGTAATCAGACCCTTCAGGTTGTACTTGTCATCCACCACCAGCAGCTTTTCCACGCGATGTTCATGCAGGATCTTCTCCGCGTCCTCAAGCGTCGTCCCCACCGGCACCGTGATCAGGTTTTCCTTGGTCATCACCTTGCTGATGGGAATATCGAAGCGGGTTTCAAAACGCAGGTCACGGTTGGTGAGAATGCCGACCAGCTTGCCGTTCTTGGTGATCGGCACGCCGGAAATCTTGTACTGGCGCATGACTTCCAGCGCCTCAGAGACCTTCGCGTCCGGCCCCATGGTCACGGGATCAACAATCATGCCGCTCTCCGAGCGCTTCACTTTATCGACCTCGTTGGCCTGCTGATCGATCGACAGATTGCGATGCACAATGCCGACCCCGCCCTGTTGCGCCAGCGCAATCGCCATGTGCGACTCGGTCACCGTGTCCATGGCTGCGCTGATGATGGGAATATTCAGCCGGATATTGCGCGTCAGTTGGGTCTGGGTATTGGCCAGCGCCGGAACAACATCGGAGCGCGCCGGCAGCAGCAACACGTCATCGAAGGTAAGCGCCTCAGGAACCGGAAAATGAATCATAGTGTTCTCAGCCGCGAACGATGATCTTGATTAAGGATGATCTCTATTCTAGAGACGTGGGAAGGATTGGGCAAATGGAGATCTCTTGAGGCAATGGGCCGTTTTGAGTTAGTCGCGAAAAACTCGCCGCCCGAAAATATCGAAAGCAATCTGTCCAATCACGCCTATCACGGCCAGCGCGATCAAGATCGCCCCAAAGACCCATGCAAATAAACGACCGCCAGCCGAATGCGGAGAGCGCATCCGAACTGGAAAGCCAGCAAGAAATAGAAGCAGTACCAACAGAGCGGGAACTGCTACACGCATTCTGAACTGCCTGCTCACGCTGCCTCCTCGACCGTCTTTCGCCTAATGGTCCCACCTTTTCTTTCAAACGCCAAACGGTCGTCTTGACACCCGCCCTTGACCTCCTGGGTTACAATGTCTCACCTTCCTCCCCGGAGGTTTTGTGGCCATGAAAACCCGCTCCACGCATCGAGTCCAATTTTTTTGTCCACGCGTATTAAATCGATTCACTACAGCCGCAATCGTGCTCCTCGCCCTGCCCCTTCTCGCCCAGCAGGTTACGGTCGACGTCACTCCCGGCCACTCCACCAACACTTTCAGTCCGCTGCGCGCGCTTGGCGCCGGCATCGACCGCGATCCCCTCAACTCGGTGCAGACGCTCTACGATCCTTCCCACGTCGCCACCATGCTCACCGCCGGATGGGGCCCCATCAGCTATCGCCTGAACACCGAGCTGAGCATTCAGGCATGGCACTGGAATCCCGTCGGCTCATGGAGCGACCCCGCCGGCCAAGGCTACTTCGTCGGCGACGCGCACAGCTCCGGCGAGCTCAAGCGCTCCTTCGGATACAACCTGCCGCATCGTGGCACCACCAGCAACTACGGCACCAGCGGCGGCTACTCCGTGCTCGACGACGGCGACCTCACCACCTACTGGAAGAGCGATCCTTACCTCGACCAGACTTACACCGGTGAAGACAACTCGCTGCATCCCGGCTGGATTTTCATCGACCTCGGCGGCCAAAAGAGCGTCGACGCCATGCAAATCGCCTGGGCCAATCCCTACGCCACCGATTATCAGATTCAATACTGGACCGGCAGTGACCCCATCGGCAGTCCCGCCAACGGCAATTGGGTCACGTTTCCCAACGGAACCGTCACCGGCGGCCAGGGCGGTACCGTCACCGTGCAGTTTTCGCAGAGCGAAATGAAAGTAGAGTTCGTACGCGTGCTGATGACCGCTTCATCCAACACCTGCGACACTCACGGCTCCGCCGATCACCGTAACTGCCTGGGCTTCTCCATCAACGAGGTCTATCTCGGATATCTCGATTCGAACAACAGATTTGTCGATCTGATACACCACAGCCCCGACCCGAACCAGACTCTGACCTACGCTTCATCTATCGATTCCTGGCACACGCCGAACGAAATCGCCACCGATGATGGCGAGCAGCCCGGCTTCGATCTCGTCTTCCGCAGCGGCCTCACACGCGGCATTCCCATGACCATTCCCGTGGCCATGCTCTATGACAACCCCGACAACGCCGCCAGCGAAATTGCTTTCATCAAGAGCCGCGGCTATGCCGTCCGCTACATCGAGCTGGGCGAAGAACCCGACGGACAGTTTGTCCTGCCGGAAGATGACGCCGCGCTATACATCCAGTGGGCCGATGCCATCCACAAAGTCGATCCCACCATCCAGCTCGCAGGCCCGGTGTTTGAAGGCGTGAACAGCGACATTCAGGTGTGGCCGAACGCGCAAGGCAACGTGTCATGGTTCAACCGCTTTCTTCGCTACCTGCACAGCCACGGGCACGACAAAGACCTGAACGTCATGACTTTCGAGCACTATCCCTTCGACCCGTGCAACTTGCAATGGCAGGATCTTTACTACGAGCCGCAAGCCGTCACGGGCATCATGAAAACCTGGCGTCGGGATGGCTTGCCGCCCAGCGTGCCCATGCAAATCACCGAATCCAACTTGGCCTTCGACACCGCTACGGCATACATGCAGCCCGTCGGCGCACTCTGGCTGGCCGACTACGCCGGAGCCTTTCTCACCGCCGGCGGCCAGGCGCTCTACTACTATCAGTGGGAGCCGCTGCCCATGTATCAAGGCTGCGGCGGCTGGGGCACATTCGGCATGTTCAACGTAGATCAGAACTACAACGTCTCGCAGGACACCGCGCAATTCTTCGCCGCACAAATGTTGACGCAGGAATGGTCTGACCCGGTGGACAAGACCCACACCGTCTTCCCCGCTGCCAGCAACATCACCGACGGTCAAGGCCACGTGCTGGTGACGGCGTACTCGGCCTTGCGCCCCGACGGACAGTGGTCATTGCTGCTGGTGAACAAAGACCAGTTCAGTCCCCACCCCGTGCAAGTCGACTTTCACAATGCACAAAACAACACCGACCACTACTTCAACGGAGACGTAACCCAGATCAGCTTCGGCGCCGACAACTATGTCTGGCACCCCAACGGTCAAAATGGCTACGCCAACCCTGACGGCCCGGCCACGACTTCCGACCAACCCGGAGGCATGGGCGTCGAGTACACACTGCCCACGGCGTCAATTACTGTCTTGAGGGGCAAAGTGCAATAATTTGCGTCGCTTGATTACAGCTAAACGCTATTGGATGATCCTTCCCATTAGCCCGAAGGAGAGCGTCGCGCAGCCAGCATGATTTATGTTTAAGCTGCAGACGTTTGCCCAGTTATAGTTGTAATACTGTGAGTTGATGAACATCTCGTCAACTGGCTGGAGTCCGCCTCTGAAGCTATTTGCCTGTTGCGTCGTGTTCGAGACACCATACTGAATCGTCTCGCAAGCCGAGTCCCGTTGGTTAACGCAGACTGGGGTGATGTTGAACCAGTAGGTGCCGCCCGTGAGCGGCACATCACCACCTGTCTTGATCGCAACGGTGTATTCGGGGCCAATATCGAATCTCCCCGTGGGCTGGACCGCAACAGGTCCCTGGCCTGAGGCGATCACAGTTCCGCCGCTGCCCGCGGTCACTCCTTTGCGGATTTCCCAGGTCACGCCTCTGGGATCGAGCAGGAAAGATGGGTCGAACTGAATCTGAAAAAGGATGCCCTCAACCACTACACTGTGGCCCTTCGGAACCCGCACCGCACCATAGGTGCTCGTATTAGGGTAGAAAAGAGTATTCTCGTCCCATAACGCATATGAATTGAGATCGTTCGAAAAATCCCCGCCATAAAACAGGCAAGGCTTGCACAGAGCAGGTGGGCCAGATTGCGCAATGGCAGCGACCGAGAGTAGACAAAACAGGACGACTTGAAATACGGCTTTCATTTCACGCCTCCCAACGGCTATGTACGGTATCACGGGCCCGTCGCAGCAACAATCCGCTTTCGTCCCCGTTTGTCTTTTCCCCTCCCCCGGCGTATTATTGTCCTTGGAAACTGTTGTGTAAGAAACCGATTTTGGCGAAGCACACCAGTGGGCGCAAGCCCACATTTTAGTTTGTGCTGCTTTCACAACACGCCCAGGAGTCGGTAAGTTACTGGTTTCATGGTATTTGACATCGAGCGGGTTCGTGAAATTGCCGCCCAGGTGGGCGCCTCCAGCGGTGTGGAGGTGGTCGAGGTTGACATGCGTGGCTCAGGCGGTTCACGCATGTTGCGTGTCTTCATCGACAAGCCCGGCGGCGTCACGCACGAGGATTGCGCCAACGTCAGTCGCGAACTGAGCACCGTTCTCGACGTGGAGGACGCGGTTCCCGGCGGTCCGTATGTGCTGGAGGTTTCATCTCCAGGCCTCGACCGCAAGCTGTCGAAGGCGGCGGATTTCGAACGCTTCATCGGCAGTCGCATAAAGTTAACGACGCGAACTCCGGTAAACGGCAACCGGCACTTTGAAGGACGGCTGCAAAGTTTTCACGAAGGCCGCCTGACGCTGGAACTGGGTACGCCAGGAAAGAAGCCGAAACCCGGCGGCGTTCCCGCAAAGCTAGAGATTGAACTGAGCAACCTAGAGAAGGCAAACGTAGTGCCAGAGATTTAGCTAGAAGCTAAGAGCTAGAAGCGGTTTACCTATGGCAAGCGAGCTCTACAACACGATTGACGCCCTCAGCCGGGAAAAAGGCATTGATCCGCAAATTGTGGTCAGCGCCGTGGAAGACGCCATCGTGGTCGCCACCCGCAAGTATTACAAGACCCAGGAAAACCTCCGCGCTCAGCTCGACAAAGACACCGGCAAGATCCGTGCTTTCTCGGTGCGCACCGTGGTCGAAACTCCCGAGCAGGTCGAAGACCCGCTGCTCCAGATCACGCTCGATGATGCCCGCAAGTCCGATCCCAACGTTGAAGTGGGCGGTGAGATTCAAACCCCCAAAGTCACCGAAGGAATTCTGGGCAGGATTGCGGCGCAAATCGCCAAGCAGGTGATCTTTCAGAAAGTCCGCGAAGCCGAACGCGACACCGTTTACAACGAATACATCGGACGCGTCGGCGAGATCGTCAACGCCACGGTGAAGCGCGTCGAAGGCCCAGATGTGATTTTCGATCTCGGCAAGGCCGAGTCGCGCATGCCCCGCAAAGAGCAGTCGCGGCTGGAATCATTTGCCGTCGGCGAACGCGTACGCGTCGTGATTGCTCGCGTAGAACGGGCATCAAAAGGCCCCGCAGTCGTGGTCTCCCGCGCCGATCCGGCCCTGGTATCGAATCTCTTCCAGACCGAAGTGCCCGAAATCTACGATGGTACCGTGGTCATTCGCGCCATCGCCCGCGAAGCCGGCGAGCGCACCAAGATCGCGGTCCTGTCGAAGGACAAAGACGTGGACGCCGTCGGCGCCTGTGTCGGCATGAAGGGTATGCGAGTGCAATCGATCATTCGCGAGCTGCGCGGCGAGAAGATTGACATCATCGAATACCACGAAGACCCGGTGACCTTTGCGGAGAAAGCTCTGCAACCGGCCAAGGTGAGCCGTGTAACCATCGTCGACTCCGCCGACAAGCACCTCGAAGTCGTGGTTGACGACAGTCAGCTCTCGCTCGCCATCGGCAAGAAAGGGCAAAACGTCCGCTTGGCGGCCAAGCTGCTCAACTGGAAGATTGACATCAAGAGCGAGGAAGAGAAGCGCCAGGAGGTTGAGCAGCAAATGTCGCAGCTGGTCGCGGCTGCACCCACTCCGCTGGAGAACGTTCCTGGCTTGGGCGAAACCCTGATCGTTAAGTTGAGTACCGTGGGCGTCACCACTGTCGAAGCCCTCGCGGATATGACCCCCGAGCAATTGGAAGCTATTGAGGGTATTGGCCCCAAGACGGTGGAAAAAATCAGCCTGGCGGTGAATAATTACTTCTCCAGCCTGGAAGCCGCCGCGGCTGTGGAGACTCCTGCCGCAGCGGAATCGGTTGAGGCGCCGGCAGCCGAGGAATCAGCCGCAGCCCCGGCAGAAGCTGCGAGCGAGGAAACCGCAGAAGTGGCGGCGGCTGCCGATACTGAACCCGATCTTCCCTCGACGGAAGTTCCCGTGGCTGAGGTTTCCACAGAAGAAGAAGTGGCGGAGGAGCAGCCTTCCTCCGAGCAGCACAAGTAGAGTTTGGCAGCGCGTTTACACTGACACCGTGAGGTTGATATGAAGACTTAGCGGGATACCCCGGAGGAAGCACAGCGGATGAGCAAGGTTCGAATTAACGATCTGGCTAGGGAACTGGAAGTCAAAAGCAAGGCGATTCTCGACGTACTGCTTGAAGTCGGGGTCACCGAGAAGAAGACCCATTCCAGTTCCATTGAAGATCACGAAGCCGTCAAGGTAAGGGCGCATTTCCGTGCCAATGCCAGTGAGGCGGCGGGATCGGCCAAGCCGTCGCGTTCCAGCCGCGCTGAGAGCGACGAGATCAAGACCAAGATCGATCTTTCCCAGATTTCCCGTCCCGGCGATGTTCTGAACGCCATCCGCAAACAGCAATCTCCCGCAGTCGCTCCTCCTGTCCCACGTCCTTCCACGCCAGCGCCTGCGGCCGCAACCCAGCCCGCCGTTCCGGCGGCAGCTCCAAAGATTGCAACGCCCTCGGCGCCTGCGGCTAGGCCATCGCCAGCCGCAGCATCAGCCGCTGCAGTCAAACCGACGTTCGCGGCTCCGTCAGCGCCCAGTGCCCCGCCTTCAGCGGCTGCGACTGTCGCGCCGCCAGCTTCCGCACGTCCGGCCGTCCCAACACCTGTCGCCACAACCGCGCCACCGCCCGTGCTATCGGCGTCGCCGGCTGGTTTAAAGCCGGCTGCGAGCTCACCCATTCGTCCGGTAGCTCCTTCGCCGCGCACCATCACGCCGCAGACGGGCCCTCGTCCGGTTTATAAAGCGCACGTCAGACCACCCGCCCCGCCTCCTCAGGCGGGAGCGCCTCCAGTGCGCTCGGTTCCAGGGCGTCCCGTGCCCGGTCAGCCCATTTTCCAGCGTCCGCGTCCGGCATCACCCGCGACCGGCCCACGACCGCCGTTGCGTCCCGGCGAACGTCGTCCCATGCATCCCACGCGTACCGCGCCCACCGGCAGCCGTCCCCTGGGTGTTGGTCCCGGAATGCCGCCTCCGGGCTCCACCCGTCCCGGCAGCCGCCCCGGTGGTCCGGCGCGCCGTCCCGGCCAGCGCTACATTCCGCGAGGCATAAAAGAAGGCCCGATGAAGGGCTTCGTGCCGCCGCCGCGGCTCTCGCTTTCCAATGAACCACAGCCCATTACGCGAAGCATTACCATCACCGAAGGAATCAGCGTCAAGGATCTTGCCGAGAAACTTGAGATTCGCGCCAAGGATCTCATCGGACGCCTCTTGACTCGCGGCGTCTTCGCCACCGTCAACCAGACCCTCGATACCGAACTGGCCAGCGAAATGGCGCGCTTCTTCGGAGCCGACACCAACGTTATCTCCTTCGAGGAACAGGCCGCGAAAGATGTTGCCGACAGTGCAGCCGGTGAGGACGCCGCAGCCACCGAAACAGTTTCGCGGCCTCCCGTGGTCACGATTATGGGTCACGTTGATCACGGTAAGACCACGCTGCTCGACGCTATCCGTTCCACCGACGTCGCCGGGGGCGAAGCCGGCGGCATCACCCAACATATCGGCGCCTACAAAGTCACCATTCAAGACAAGCAATCCCCCGCCTACGGCCGCCAGATCGTTTTTCTCGACACGCCCGGTCACGAAGCCTTCACCCGCATGCGTTCCCGCGGCGCCAAAGCCACTGACATTGTGGTGTTGGTCGTGGCTGCCGACGACGGCGTTATGCCCCAGACTCTCGAAGCCATCGATCACGCCCACGCCGCCGAAGTGCCCATCATCGTGGCCGTCAACAAAATCGATAAGCCTGACGCCATGCCCGACCGCGTGAAAAAGCAACTCGCCGATCGCGGCCTGCTGCCCGAAGACTGGGGCGGCACCACCGTCTTTGTCGATGTTTCCGCCAAGAAGAAAACCAATCTCAACCTGCTGATGGAAATGATCTGCCTGGTCGCCGATCTTCAGGAACTCAAAGCCAATCCAGACCGCCCGGCCACCGGCGTTGTCCTCGAAGCGAAACTCGACCGCGGCCGCGGCCCCGTCGCCACCTTGCTCGTACAGAACGGCACCCTGAAAACCGGCGACAACTTCGTCGTCGGCAACGTCTACGGCAAAGTGCGCGCCATGTTCGACGATCGCAGCAACTCGCTCGCGACCGCGCCGCCATCCACTCCCATCGAAATTCTCGGCATGGAAGGCTTGCCTCAGGCTGGCGACCAATTCGTCGTCGTCGCCGACCGCGACAAGGCCCGCGGCATCTCCGAATACCGCGAGCAGAAGGCCCGCGAAGCCGCGCTGGCCAAGAGTTCCCGCGTTTCACTCGAAGGCCTGGCCGAGCAGATCAAGACTGCCGGCATCAAGGAACTGAACATCATCCTCAAAGCCGACGTCGGCGGCTCCGTCGAAGTCCTCGGCGACCTGTTGGCCAAGCTGTCCAACGACAAAGTCCGTCTGAAGCTCATACACTCCGGCGTCGGCGCCATTACCGAAACCGACGTGCTTCTGGCTTCGGCCTCGAACGCCATCATCATCGGCTTCAATGTGCGTCCGGAACGCAAAGCTCAGGAACTGGCCGAGCAGGAGAAAGTCGACATCCGCCTGCACTCCATCATTTATGAGTTGCAGGATGAGATCAAGCGTGCCATGAGCGGCCTGCTCGAGCCCACCTTCAAGGAAAACTACCAGGGCCGCGCCGAAGTCCGCGAGACCTTCCGTATCCCCAAGGTTGGAACCATCGCTGGTTGTACCGTGATCGACGGCCTCATCAAGCGCGATTCCGAAGTTCGCCTGCTGCGCGACAACGTGGTCATCTTCAAGGGGAAAGTGGGATCCCTGCGCCGCTTCAAAGATGACGCCAGCCAGGTCACCAATGGCATGGAGTGCGGCATCTCCATCGCCAATTATGCCGACATCAAGGTCGGCGACGTGATCGAAGCCTTTGTGACAGAGAAGATCGCGGCCGAGGTCATCGCGTAGAGATCATTCATCGGGCGTCGGGGGCTGTTCCAACCATGATATTCAGCCCGGCGGCCTCCGCAAACGCCCGGAAGTCCCGATCCCGCGTCAGAAGTGGGACGCCGCGGTCCGTGCAACACTGTGCGATCAGTGCGTCACCAAGTCGCGCCTTGCGACGCTTGGACAATATCTTCGCCCGCAATGCTCCCGACCGCTGCCAAAAACCTGCTTCGATCTCGATCATCGGCACATCGGAAAGCGTCTTGGCCACACTCGAAGGAAGTTGCGGATCACTCAACAGTTCCGTGAGCACGATCGGGGGCATAAGCACCTGCCGCTCTCGCAGGGCGCGGTCCAGTAGTTCGACATCTCGGCCCTTCGCGCCCTCTAGAAATGCGATCCAGGTGCTGGTATCGGCTGCGATCATCGATCGGTTTTGAGTTCAGTCGCGGTGTGTGCGAAGCGTACTTTGCCCCGAAGCTGGCGCAGCCGGGCATACGCGTGAGATGCGGCAACCAGCTGCAACCCGGTGCGGACGGTTTGGGTAATGCCCGCGCCGCTGGCTTTTCGAGCTTTGTCGAGAAGCTCCTCAGGGATCTCCACCGTGATCTTTCGAATCGTTTCCATAACCACTAAAATTATACCATATCAAATACCAGCATCTGATATGGTACTTTTGATCGGACAATCCAATGATCGCCCTACTCACCCTCGAGCTCCACATCGAGGCCGCCCAGTCTCTCAAGGACAAACGCCGTGTCCTGCGCAGTCTGAAAGACCGCCTGCGCGCCAGTTTCAACGTCTCCGTCGCCGAACTGGATGCCAGCGGCCTGTGGAACCGCGCCACCGTCGGCGTAGTCGCCATATCCGACTCACGCGACTATCTCGACGGCTTGATGAAAAACGTCGAACGCCAGGCCAACCGGATCACCAACAACGCCGGAGCCGAGGTCGCCGACTCCTTCGTCGAATACCTGTAACACCTTTGTCATCCTGAGGACGCGGAGTCGCTCGCGAAGCGGGCGAGTCCCAACGAAGGACCTATGCATTTTCTGCGTGCACCACCGATTTTGGGTGGCGCAGCGGTTTACCGCTCCGATACAGGCTTATTCCGAGTGGCGGTTGTGGCCGTTGAGGTCCGCCCCGCCATAACCTTCGTACCTCCCAACGCCCTCCCGGCCCACACGCAACCCCCATTTTCTGATATTCTCATCCGTTTTACTCCGAGGGAAAACCGTGGAGCAGCGCGCGCGCAAATATCATCGGGAACGGCTCGGAGAAGCCTTGCGCGAGGAGATCGAAACCATCGTCGAAGGCGAGCTTGGCGACCCCCGCATCGGTCTGGTCAGCGTCACCAGCGTGGTGCTGGCCCAGGATTCACGATCGGCGCGAGTTTTCGTTACGCTCGACGGGGACGACGAAGAAGCCGAACGCTCGCTGCAAGGCTTGACTGCGGCCGTCGGATTCATCCGCCGCGAGGTGGCGGAGAACTTGCACCTGCGCCGTCCTCCCGAGCTGCATTTTCAACTCGACCGCTCGCATCAATTTGGCGCCAGAATCGATGAATTGCTGAACCGCAATAAAAAGAGAAAGAAAAGTTAGCCCAAATGTTGGACGAAGTACTCAAACATATCGATCTACGCAGTCGCTTCCTGCTGACGTCGCACGCCCGTCCCGACGGCGACGCCGTGGGCTCCGCTCTCGCCTGCGCACAGATTCTGCGCCTCATGGGCAAACACGCCGAGGTTGTCCTGCGCGACGGTGTTCCTCGCATCTATCAACCCCTGCCCTTCGCCGACGCCGTAGTCCACGCTGACCGCGTCAATGGCAGCTATGAAGCCGCCATCATTCTGGAATGTGACAGCATCCAGCGCACCCGGCTGGCTGGCCTGGAGAATCATTTCTTAATCAGCATCGACCATCACCTCAGCGGCCGTCCCTTCGCCCATGTGAATTGGATCGATCCCCAGGCCGTCGCCACCGCCGAAATGGTTTACCTGCTGGCCCGTGAGGCTGGGGTGAAGATTTCTCCCGAAATTGCCACCTGCCTCTACACCGCCGTGCTAACGGACACCGGTTCGTTCATGTTCGAGGGCACCAGCGAGCGCACCTTTGCCCTGGCCCGGGAGTTGGTGCTGGCCGGGGCCGATCCCGCGCACTGCGCGCGCAATGTTTATTTCGCCCATTCCACCGCGAAAATGCGTTTGCTCGGCTCGGCCCTGTCGAACCTCCACCGCGATGGCCCTCTCGCTTGGATCTCCGTCACCCAGCAACAGATGGATGCCGTCGGCGCCCGTGAAGAAGATTGCGAAGGCCTGGTCAACTACGCACTCTCCATCCACGATGTCGAGGTCGCGGCGTTTTTTCGCGAGTTGCCCGATGGCCGCTTCCGTGCCAGCCTGCGAAGCAAGGGCCAGCTCAACGTGGCCGCAGTGGCGCAGGCATTCGGTGGCGGCGGCCACAAATGTGCCAGCGGTTGCTCGCTCGACGGGCCGCTTTCGGCTGCCGTGGATCGCATCGTCGCGCAACTGCGCGCCGATCCTTCCGTACAATAGTGGGCCATGGACATTTCACTGGCGCGGCAAGCCGCTTCCTTTGCCGGAGCGCTGCTCATTCTGGTGGCTTACGTCGGCCACCAACGGGGATCGATGGATTCGCGCAAAGCCGCTTACAACATTCTGAACACCATCGGCTCCGCCATCCTTGCCTACATCGCCTTTCATCCCTTTCAAGTCGGATTTGTGGTGCTCGAAGTCACTTGGGCGCTGGTCAGCGCCCACGCGCTGCTGAAACCGGCAAATCGAACCTGAAAAGAAAAAAGAGGTTTATCCGTGTGCATCCGTGAAAATCCGTGGCCGAGGTTTTCTGCGTGAACCAGCGCGCTCGCACGGAGTGGTTTCTTCTAGCCGGCTTCTGCGGATTCCTGTTTTTCTACGGACTCGCCTATTTCGGCCTCCTCGGCGCCGACGAACCCCGTTACGCTCAGGTCGCGCGCGAAATGCTCGCCCGCCGCGACTGGATCACTCCCACCCTCGGCGGCCAGCCCTGGCTGGAAAAGCCTCCGTTGTATTACTGGCAAGCCATGCTCGCCTACCGCCTGTTCGGAGTGAGTGACTGGGCCGCGCGTTTGCCCTCGCCCGTCGACGCCACCCTGATGGTGATCGCCATCTATCTTTTCTTCCGGCGATTTCGTCCCGGCGCCCAACTCGATGCCGCACTCATGACCACCTCCGCCGCCGGAATCATCGGCTTCGCCCGCGCCGCTTCCATGGACATGGCTCTCGCTGCCTCATTCACGGTTGCTTTGCTGGCCTGGTACTCGTGGCACGAAGGCAGAGGACAACGTTACTTGTGGCTTGCGTATGCCTTCCTGGCCTTGGGCATGCTCGCCAAAGGCCCCGTAGCGCCTTTCCTGGGTGCCGTAGTCATCGGCATCTTCGCCATCGCCAGGCGCGACTACGGAATACTTCGCCGCACCTTTTCAGTTCCCGGGATCCTGATCTTCTGCCTGATCGCGCTGCCCTGGTACATCGCCGTACAGCTCCGCAACCCTGACTTCTTTCATGCTTTCATCCTGCAACATAACCTCGAGCGCTTCAGCAGCAACCTCTACCATCACCGCCAGCCCTTCTGGTATTACTTTCCCGTGGTTCTGCTCGCGCTGCTTCCCTGGACGGTCTACGCCGTCGCCGCCATCGCTGAAACCCGTCGCTCCTGGTGGTCTGAACGCAAGACCATGTTGAAGTCAGAGAATGCCCAGGCGGACGCGCTGAACATCTTCCTGTTGATCTGGCTTCTCGTCCCAATTGTCTTTTTCTCCATCTCCCAATCGAAGCTTCCCGGCTATGTCCTTCCCGCTCTGCCCGCCGGCACTCTGCTGCTGGCAGAGTACGTGCGCCGCCACGTAGCCGCTGACCGCCAGCCGGGTTCCGTCGCGATCATTCTGCACGCTCTCGTCGCCGCGAGCGTCGTCGTCCCCGCGTTCCTCCTGGGAGAAATCCTGCTCTTAAATCACATCACTTGGACCACCCCGGCGTTAATCGCCCTGATTTTCGCCGCCGCACTGGCGCTCGGCATCGCCCTCACCCTGCGCCTGCCGACCGGGCTTCGCATGCTGCGCTTCGTCACTCTCATCCCCGTGGTGCTGGCGGTCGCAGCCGTCTTACGTCTCTACGCGCCCGCACTCGACAGCACTCTTTCCGCTCGTCCCCTGGCGATCGAACTGGGCAAGCTCGCATCCAAGCCATTACCCCTGGCTGTCTTCCACGTGCGCCGTGAAACCGAATTCGGCCTGGCCTTTTACCGCAATCAGCCAATCAATCGCTACGAAGCCGGACAGGTTCCGCCCGCAGAGCACATCGTCGTTATTCCCGCCGCATCGCACGAAGATCTAATCAAACAACTCGCCGGGCGCCGCGTTCTGTATTTAGGCAGTCTTGGGCTCCAACGCCTCGACTACTACTGGATTTCCGCCCAAACCGCAGCGCCCTGACCAGCACTCATTTTCGCTCTGTGTATTCACTTTGTTCCTTTCGTTTGCCTCTCGCCCTGCCAAACATCTAAACTCGGTTCGCGATCAGAACTATTGCTGGTCCGCAGCCCTTCAGGAGCCCGGGTGGAGATTCTCGATCTCAGGCATTTCTCCGCGGTTGACTTACGTCCTCTGCTCGACGACGAGACCCAGTTGTGGGAACGCTCGCTCTCCTGGGACTATTCCGGTTCCGCCGCCATGATTCTCCGCTACGTGGACGCCAAGATTCTGCCCGGCTACGCCGCCGTGGATCGTGGCCTCATTTTCGGTTATGCCTTCTTCGTCTATGAGGGCAGCAAAGGTGTGATCGGTGATTTGTTTGTGGCCAACGGCGGCCGTTTGCCCGATCCCCATGCCGTCGAAACCCGGCTGCTGGTGCATGTGATCGAGACCTTGCAACAATCGCCCGGCATCAACCGCGTGGAGGCCCAGCTCCTCGCCCATGAGACCGGAGTCGTCGCCCAGCCCTTCGTTGACCAGGGTTTCCATCGCCACGCGCGCCTCTTCATGGTGCTGCCGCTGGAGAACTCAGCCAAACCGGCGACGCCATCGCGTACCGACATTGAAATTCGCCGCTGGTCCGAGCAGGACTACCAGCCCGCCGCCGCCGTTATTACTTCCGCCTATCGCGGCCACGTCGACTCCGAGATCAACGACCAATACCGCACCCTCAGCGGTTCTCTCCGTTTCCTGAACAATATTGTTCGCTTTCCCGGTTGCGGCGCTTTTGATCCCGAGTCTTCATTCGTGGCTCTGCACCCCAAGACGCGAACTCTGTTGGGATTGATCCTGTGTTCGCGCGTCCGTCAGGATGTAGGCCACGTGACCCAGGTTTGTGTCTTGCCGGAATGCCGTTCGAAAGGGATTGGAGAGGCTCTACTGGAGTGCAGCACCAACAACCTTCGTCAGAGAAAGTTCTCGCTGTTGTCGCTGACCGTCACCGAAGCCAACGCCCGCGCCGTCGATCTCTATCTCCGCCTGGGTTTTGACACTAAGCGAGTGTTCGACGCTTTCGTCTGGGAGGGGTAAGAAGCTCTTAGCTCTTAGCATTTGGCCAAAAGCAAAAAACCAATAGCCTGAGGCGGGATTTCCTCTGTGAATCTCTGCGTCCTCTGTGGTTACACTTTGGACTCTAAAAGCTATCTCCTCAAGAACCACATCACCCAACCCGCCACGAATACTCCGCCCACAAACATGGCAAAGCAATACAACCCGTAGCGAATCTGCTCCCGCGAAGTGCTGCGCTGGGTGATGCCAAACACGATCGAGGCGAATACGGCAAACAGCACCGCGGCGCTGAAGTGTGAGAGGGCGAGGGTCATGGTTTTTTCCCCACCGCAATGTGATAAGCGTCCGCCGCGCTAATGAAATTCAGCAGCCCAGCCACAATCAGATACTTGGTCCCGTAATCCGCCGTGGCGTGCGAGATGGCGCCCTGTCCCCAGTTCATAACCTGGGTCAGAATGTACAAACCCCCGGCGCCGACGTCGCCCACAAATCCGAGCATGTCGAGGATGTCCCCGCCATTAGGCTGATAAACGTGCCCTTGCATCAGCAGGCCGAGCACAAACATGGTCGCAATCGACCCCAGCAGCAGCCCGCCCCGAAGCCAGCGCCGCTGTATCAAATGTCCAGCTCCAGGGATCAGCCATCCCACCGCCGGAGCCAGCACTGCCATGGTAGTCAGCGGCGGTGCCGCTGCCTTACTGTCGATTGCTTCTGAAGATTTCTTGCCGCTTGAGGAATTTGCCATTCAGATCAGCACAATCTCACGTTGGATTTTACCCGTCACTTCCGCCGCTTTGGGTCGCACCAGAACATTCACTTCGCTGCGCACGCCAAACTCTGGCAGATAGACGCCGGGTTCAATCGAAAAGCATGAATTGGGTAGGATGCGCCGCTCGTCGTGGGTTTCCAGATCATCCATATTCGCGCCATTGGCGTGCACATCCGTCCCAATCGAATGTCCCGTGCGATGGATGAAATAATCCCCGAACCCAGCTTTCCGAATGTGCTCCCGCGTCGCCCGATCCACTTCCCACCCCGCAATCGCGCGGCCCGAGGCAATCGCATCCTGCACGGTTTTCACGCCCGCGTCCCGCGCGGCACTCACCACCGTGAAGACTTCCCGCATGCGGTCGGACGGCGCTTTACCCACGAACCCCGTCCACGTGATGTCGTAGTAAACGGCTCCCGGCGTATTTTTCTTCGCCCAGACGTCGAGCAGAACGAAATCCCCTTCGCGAATCGCCGCCGAACCCTTGGCATGGGGCTCATAGTGCGGGTTCCCGCTGTTCGCGTTTACCCCCACAATCGGGGGATCATCCGTCACCAGGTTCTCCCGGCCGAACGCTTCCATGAACCACTGCTGAATCTGATACTCATTGGCGCCGCCATTCCGCACCCGCCGTCCGATCTCCTTGAATGCCTCGGCCGTGATGGCATCCACCGCATCTCGCGCCGCATAATGACTCTTGATCTGCTCGTCCGTCCACGTCGCCTCAAACTGCGCCACCAGATCGCCCGAGCTGACCACGTTCTTGCCCAGGCCCCGAACCATTTCGACAGTTCCAGCGTCCACCAGTGAAACGTAGAAGACGACATTGTTGGGCGAATACTGCATGGCCACATCGCGATACGCCGCCAGCATTCCCTTGATCTGCTCAAACAGTTCCTGCCAGGCCGCATACTGCAATTTCTTCCCAGGCAAGGTGTCGAGATGTCCGGATTCAATCTTATGCACCAGCTTGACTGGCTCGCCCTTCGCAGGGATCACGTAGTACCACCGACGCGTGACCATCAGATTCGCAGGCAAACCCAGCACCCGGTAAGCAATGGGATCGCGATGATGGTGATCGTAGAAAAGCCATGCGTCAATATTGCGTTCGCACAGCGCAGACTGGATGGCGGCCAGATTCATGGGCAAACCACTATTCTAAACAAGACCAGCCATTTGAGCGAATCGGAGGAACCCTAAACCACGCGGGGACAGCCGGCCTCAGACATCCGCCGAGCGAAGCTCGGCAAAGAAGGGCACGGCCCTGTCAAAAATAGAAATGGCCCCGTCGCCGGAGCCAATTCTCATACCGTAGTGTATTTCAGCACTCTGCCAGCACTCAGTATCCGAATATTCAAATCTCGTGTCAAGTTACTTGGGGAGGTATCTCTGCGTTGTCCTCCCCAAAATAAATTTCTCCATCCGCGCCTACGCGCAGAGGAAGAATGGACCCGACGGGATTCGAACCCGCATCTGCGACTCTGGCAGAGTGCCATGTTACCGTTACACCACGGGCCCAAGGGAATTGTCGGTTCGGGCGAGGTCCAACACAAGGTCGTCGGTCACAGTCTGATCGTCCGCTGTGCCAAATCGGGATAGGCATTCTCGTCGTCAGGCCAGGATTCGCCTCCGCGCCCCCGCCGGCAGCGTCTCACAAGCCGTCCGCAACACCAACCGCGGCGCTCGCTCACGAATACTCATCAGATAAGGCGCCGTCCGCTTGGCATCAAACTTTGCCGTCTCCCGCAACAGCCATCCCAGACCTTTCTGAACCATGTCATCTTGATCCGCCAGCAGCATCGCAGTCAGTCGCTTGATCTGCGAGAAAAACATCTTCTGACGCGCCCCTCGTATCAACGCCACGCAAGCTGCTCGCCGCAGCCATCGGTTACGTGACTTCGCCCAACGAAAAACATTCTTCGTTCGGCCCGGCTTGGCCACGACCATCGGCGAGATCAGCGAATGCACCAGCGCGTCATGATCCGCCCAACTGCTGATCCGCGGCAGCCAGGATTCAAACAACCTGAACTCGCCGTCCCCAACCTCATCCGTCAAATGTTCCAACAAGAACACGCCGAATATTTTCTCTTCAAGATTCCTTCCAGAAAAAAGCTGATCGGCCACTCGTAGCAAGAAGGGAAGTCCACGCTCTTTGACAATCCCCCGTCGGCATTTCCCCGCAGCCCGGCGCAAATCCGCCGTGTACCATCCGTGTGACTTGATCTCTTCCTTGAAGAACCACTGCACGCCCGCGGCATGCTCGTCCGTTCCGCCATCCTTCAGCACCCGGCGAATGCCTGCGGCAAAGTTGGCAGGATTGGCCTCGCGTGTCCCCATTGAAACCCCTATTGAGCCGCCTTCACCACCCTGTCATATATCCACAGCGCCGCTGCGGTCGCCAGTCCCACCGCCGTCACCACCCACCACATGCGCTCCGGCTGATGTGTGACCTCGCCAAAGTGATGCATCAGCGTTCCGCCAAACCATCCCCCGATCAGCGATCCAATCCCAATTGGAAAAAATGCAAATCCCATGTACGTCCCCTGCTGCCCCGGCGGAGCCAGCCGCGAAATATAGTCGTAGTACGGAGGTTGCTGCGTAATCTCGCCCAGCGCTAGCACAAACAGCGAGAGCACCGCGCCCCACTCCGTAGGCCGCAAGGCCAGAATCAACCACGAAAGCGACGTGATTACCGTCCCTAAAATCACTGCCTGAAACGCCGGTATCTTGCGCGTCAAGAGACTCACGGCCAGGGTCAGGCAGATCACCGTGATCGCGTCGGTCGCCAGAATTTTCTCCACGTCGGCTTGGGAACTGACGTACCGGTGAATGTATCCCGGCAGACTGATGAACTCCTGCCAGAAGACAACCCAGTATCCCGTGAACAACACGAGAAACCACATGAACTTGCTGATGCCCGCAAGCACCAGCAGCAGAAGCCCTGCCCAAATCCACCACGGCACTCCGAAACCGGGATACACCCACAACCCAATCCGCAGCAGCAGCGCGATCAACAGTACCGGCAATACCAACCGGTAGTTGCCCACCACCACACAGAAATTCCGCGCCACTGTGGCAATCGAAGGTGGAGGCGCATCTCCAGCCTTGCGCGGCTCCCGGAAGAAAAACAAGACTACAAAGAACATCGCGAACACGCTAAGCGCCGAGACTTTGTACACTTTCTCCACGCCCAGATGGCGGTGGGCCCACGATGCCACCAGCGGCCCGGCCGCGCCCCCAAGGTTGACCATCGTGTAATAAATCGAGTAGCCGATTGTGCGGACGTTCGCTTTGGAAGCCCGCGCCGTGGTTCCCACCACACACGGCTTGACCATCGAAATGCCCAGCGCCGGAAGAATGAGAATAAATCCGACAAACAAACTCAGGGGCACAGCATTCCGCACCGGAGCCAGCCACGAAGCCCCGATCGACCCAATCAGAAAATAGGCCACTGCCAGAATCAAATAGGCGGTTGCCAGCGCGCGACGGAAACCCAACCGGTCAGCGATAGCCCCACCAAAAATGGCGAGGAACCACACCATCCCGCCGAATATGCCAGTCAGCGTCCCCGTCTGCTCGGTGGAAAAATTCAGCTTCTCCTGCAGATAAAGCGCCAGCGAAGCAAAAGCCCCGTAGTAAGAGAGCCGTTCGAAGATCTCGCTGATGTTCGCGATCCAGAACGGCCGCTCAAATCCGGTGCGAATCTCGTTGAATCGCTCGGAAAAAGATAAGCTCATTGAATATTCTCAAGAACGCGCGGAAGTTCTATCGCCCAAGCCGTTTCCGTACCTCTCTTGCCGACAACCCCGCCACTCGAATCACCTTCCGCCGGCTGCTCTCGCCGGACGCAATACTAACGGACGATCGCGCAACCTCCAAAAGATTTGCCAGGAATTCAATGCAGGCTTCATTAGCCCGGCCTTCCACCGGTGGCGCGGTCAACGCAATCTTCAAAGCATCGCCCAGTTCGCCAACGATCGCGTTCTTCTTCCCCCGCGGCTGCACTCTAACTACAAAACTGACGCCGGCAGCGCTTTCATTCATAGGAATCATGCCCAAAAAACTGAACAATCCGGGACCTTGGATGTTCCCCCGTGATCCTCTGTGCCCTCTGTGGTTAAGCTTTCGCCCTCTCTCCAAAAATCCCTGTCCCCACTCGCACACAAGTCGATCCCTCTTCAATCGCCACTTCGAAATCATGCGACATCCCCATCGAAAGCACCTGCATTCCTATCCGCGGCAAACCTCGCCCAGCAATCTGATCGCGCAATTCCCTCAGCTTCCTGAAGTACGGCCGCGCCTGCTGCGGATCCTCGGTAAACGGCGGCACGGTCATCAATCCGCGAAACTCAAGATGCTCCAAGCCCGCCACCCCTTGCAGCAATTCCTGCAACTCCTCAGATTCCGCGGCCACTCCGCTCTTCGCAGTCTCCCCTCCAACATTGATCTCAATCAGCACCGCGATCTTCTTCCCAAGATCCGCCGCCGCCGCATTCAGCCTCTCTGCCAGCCGCAGAGAATCCACCGAATCCACCCCCCCAAACAGTTCTACTGCCTTCGCTGCCTTGTTCGACTGCAAATGCCCGATCATGCGCCATTCCGCATCGGCCAAATCCCCCAGCGCCCCAGCTTTCCCCGCAAACTCCTGCACCCGATTCTCCCCAAACAGCCGCAACCCCGCGGCATACGCCTCGCGAATACGTTCCGCCGGTTGCGTCTTGCTCACCGCCATCAATGAAATCTCAGCCGGATCCCTCCCGGCACGCCGCGCAGCCACGGCCATCCGCCGCCGCACGTCCGCAATGTTGTTCGAAATCGGCACCGCCAGCTATTCCTCCGTGAACCTCTGTGCCCTCTGTGGTTAAGAATAAAGGCCCAAACCACAAAAGACACGAAGTGGCACAAAAGAAAGCAACTCAAATGGGCTTTCCTTTGCGAACCTTCGTGTCCTTCGTGGTTGACCGTCTTCGATTACATAATCGCCGTCGGCGGCGCTGGCTCATCCGGACTCCCCGCATTCGCCAATGGCACTCTCATCATCACGAAGATCAGCACCGCCAACCCAATCAACCCGGAGAATGCGAAGTCCCCGATGTCGATATGCCAAAGTTGATGATTGCTTCCCACCACCCCGGCGATCACTAACCCGCACAGCGCCTCCCCCGCAATCAATCCCGAGGCCGTCAGCACTCCTGCGTTATCCACCCGCGCCTTCTGCGCATCGTTGTATCCCCGCCGATCACGCAATTTGTCCGTGAACCAGCGAATCACTCCGCCCACAAAAATCGCCGACGTGGTCTCCAGCGGCAAATACATCCCCACCGAAAACAGCATGGGACTCTTCACTTCCACCAGGATCATCGCGAATCCCATCAGGATCCCCACAATCACCAGCGGCCAAGCCATGTTTCCGCCGACGATTCCCTGCGACAGCATCGCCATAAGTCCGGCTTGCGGCGCCGGCAGCGCAGCGCTCCCGAAGTGATATGCCTTATCCAAAATCATCAACGGAAAGAATAAGACCAGCGACGCCACAATCGTGCCCAGAATATCGCCCATCTGCATCTTCGACGGTGTGCCGCCCAGAATGTGGCCAGCCTTCAAGTCTTGCAGCATCTCGCCCGCCACCGCCGACGAAACGCATACCACGGCCGCGACTCCCAACACCGCAGCCACTCCTCCCACCCCTGAAACTCCCAGCGCCACCATCAGCAGCGCCGCCACCACCAGCGTGCACAGCGTCAATCCGGAGACCGGATTATTCGACGACCCAATCATGCCCACCAGATTGCCCGACACCGCGGCAAAGAAGAATCCCAATACGATCATCACTGCCGCGGCCACAACCGCGCCTGCGATTACCTTGCTGCCCGAGAGGTTATGCGCCCCCGCAATGAAGTAGTAGTACAGCCCGATCATCGCAATGAATACCAGCCCTACGCCCGCAAATACCACTTTCGCATTCAGGTCGCGATCAATGCGGCTCGTGGCCTGATGCGCCTCCGCCGACTTCTTCAAATCAGAAACCGCCCGCTTCATGCCAGCCATGAGCTGCTTGCGCATGCGGAACAGCGTGAACCCCGCGCCCACCAGCATCCCGCCCACCGCGATCGGCCGCACAATCGAATACCACACGCTGAACGCGATTCCTCCCCAATAAGCCGCCGGGCTCGCGCCTTCCGGCATCGCCGGCAAATTCGGTCCGAGGAAATAAATTAGAAGTGGAACCAGCAATCCCCACGCCACCACGCCGCCGGCGAAATTCAGTGACGCCAGCCGCGGTCCAATGATGTAGCCCACACCCAAATAAGCCGGACTCACTGCCGGCGACGTGAACTGTGACATGCCTCCCGTGGCCAGCATGGGCGCCGCGTTGCCGCGACCCAGCCGTAAACCAGTTGCCATCTTCGGAATATTGACCAGAATGTTTTTCGTGTACCAGAAAAGATTGACTTGCGAGAGGAAGTACATCACTCCGCCAAAGCCCATGTTGGCAAACAGAATCTTTGCCGCTTTCGATCCTTGTTGTCCCGCCTTATGGATTTCCGACGCCGCCACCGATTCAGGGAAGGGGAGTTCAGGATCTTCCACCATCACCCGCCGCAGCAGCGTGACAAACAAAATCCCCAACAATCCGCCAATCACCATCAGTGCCACTGATGCCCAGTAATGTTCCATGCCCAGGCTCGGCCACAATCCCGCCAGCACAAAGGCCGGAATCGTGAACACCGCACCCGCCGCCACCGATTCACCGATCGCCCCCACCGTCCGGGCCATGTTCTCTTCCAGCAGAGTCCCCTTCATCAGCCGTAGCAGCGACATGCCAATCACCGCCGCCGGATATGTCGCCGCAATCGTCATCCCAGCTTTCAATCCCAGATACGCATTCGCCGCCCCCAGAATTCCGGTCATCACCAGGCCGATCAACACCGCCCGGAAGGTGAATTCCTTCATCTCCATGTTTTCAGGAACGTAGGGTCGAAACTTCTTTGGAGCTTCAGTACCGGTGGGGCTCATGGGCAAAATCCTCGTAAACCGTCAGAATAACCACAAAAACAGGACGGCGAAAGTTAGCACGCGCACCGCCCACATTACAAGTACGGATCATGACAAGTACTTGTGATGGCGTCGGCGTCTCACCGTTGTCCCGAGGGCATCCTGCCCTCTGTTCTCTCACCTATGACCTTCGTGACTTCCCCCGCGTTGCTCCCACCCCGGTGCCGCCGATATACTGTAGGAGATTCGCCCGGCTGGAGCCCTGCTGTGGCGCTTGGGCGAGGGAGGCTTGTCTTCAGCAGTAGCAAGGGCTCAACTCGATCTCCTCTTCGAACGCTGCAGGGTTCGTTGGTTTCCTCTCTGGCCTCCGGAGTTCATGGCGTCGCCGTAGCCCTGTTCGCCACACTTTTCCCTTCCGATTGTCGTCTCTGCTCTTCCCCATTACTAAACATCTCACGTCTGCCCGTCTGTGATGACTGTCTTTCGTCCATCCGCCCCATGGCCGACGGCCTTTGCTCCATTTGCGGCGAGCGTCTCCCCGGTCCTTATGGACTCTTCACTGACGGCGAGGTTCGCTGCACCCTCTGTCGCCGCTTTGAGCCTCCGTATGTAAAGGCCGCCGCCTATGGCAGCTATGAGGGCGGTCTGCGCGAACTCATTCATCTCCTCAAGTATGACGGTGTTCGTCCCGCTGCCAACGTTCTCGGACGCATGCTCACCGATGCCATTGTTCCGCTCCGGCCGCTCTTTGCTGACCAACCTGTCCTCATCGTTCCCGTGCCTTTGTTCCCGCTCAAGAGGCGTCAGCGCGGTTTCAATCAGGCGGAACTGATTGCTCGCACCGTCGTGAAACTCGATCCCTCACAGCGCTTTGAACTCAGTCCGGTCCTCCATCGCACACGCGAGACCCAATCGCAAATCGGCCTGTCGCGCCACCAGCGCCGCGAGAACCTGCGGGGAGCCTTTGCTGTGACTGCGCCCGAGGTCATTCGTGGCCGCGAAGTTCTGCTGGTCGATGACGTGTTCACCACCGGTACCACCGCGTCCGAGTGCGCCCTGGTATTGCGCCGTGCCGGCGCCGCCAAAGTTTACGTTGCAACCGTTGCACGCACGCTGAAGCTCGAAACGCAATCGGCAAGACTAGAGGCTCGGCCCGCCGCCATGACCATGGCCGCTGCCAGCTAGAAAGCATCATGTCAGGAAAGTGGCACAATTCGGCGCTGGGCATGACGCGGACTCACACTCTGCCTCCAAGCATGGCCATAGCTCGTCCCGATGGCGAGGTCCACGTCCTCCACGCCCCCGTACTGGTGCTCAACGCCTCTTACGAGCCTATCAACGTGTGCGCCGCCCGCCGAGCCATCGTTCTCGTGCTCAAGGGCGTCGCCATGACCGAAGAAGAGAACGGCCATTTCCTCCACGCCGCCCGCCTCGCCATGCGCCTGCCTTCAGTGATCCGGCTGCTTGAGTATCGGCGCATCCCGCATCAGACTCGCGCCCTCTCGCGCAAGAACATCCTGCTGCGCGACCGTAATACCTGCCAGTACTGTGGAGAAGTTTTGCCTTCAGGAGAGTTGACGCTCGATCACGTTGTGCCCCGCTCCCGCGGCGGCGCTTCCACTTGGGAAAACCTGGTTGCCTGCTGCCATCTCTGCAACCGCCAGAAGGGAAATCACCTTCCTGCCGAAGCCCGCATGAAGCTGATGCGCGAGCCTCGCGCCTTCAACCTCCACACCAGCCGCCACATCATGCGCTTGATGGGCCGCTCCGACGACAAATGGCGAAAATATCTTTTCTACTGAGCGGTCAGCATTCAGCAATCAGCATTCAGCCACAACATCCACCGGAAGTTACAGGGGTCACCACGGCCCACGCAGGGCTGAATGCTGAGTGCTGAGAGCTGATGGCTTACTTCTGCGGCTGCTCTTTCTCATCCGCCTTCGGAACTTCCTTCCCATCGAAGGTGATTTTCGACTTCGATCCGAACCGCTTATAGTTCTCGTATTTCACGATCTCCCGGATGTGAACATCGCCCACGGTGAAGTGCAGGGTATCTTCAGCTCGCGTGTACGTGGGGAACCAGTACGCCCCATCGATCTGTTCTCGCCAGGTGGTGAACTTAGGATAAAGGTGCTCGTCCTTGGCCTTCTTCTTGTTGCCGGCATTAATGTCCGGAACCGTCTTTCCGTAAGTCTTGACGATCTGAAAATCGTGATCGTCCACCCAGATCCGTCCCTGAAAATAACGCTTCTTGCCGACGATCTGCTTGGGCGCAATGTCAAACACGTAGCAATGCAATTCATCTTCCTGCTGCTGTCCCACGTAGAGAACGTTGTATTCAGGAAGTTCGTCACTCGTGAGCACGAACGGCAGCCGCTGCCGTATGTCTTCGAAGTCGCCTGAGTCCATCTCCAAGCCCGTCTGGTCGAGCGTGGACTGGGGCGCGAATACCACGTTTTCTACCCGCCTACCCTGGTTGTCGAACACCACATCAAAAACCTGCTGGTATTCGCCATTGACCGTGCTCCCATCCAGCACTTGCAACTTCACCGACTGGCGATAGGTGTACTGGTCTCGCGCCGTCTTGAACTCTTTTTCCTTGGCCGCAAAGTGCTGAATGATCTCGTCCACCGTGACGTTCTTCGGCTGCGTGTTCTCCAGCGCTCCCTCATCCGCCCAAGCCGCCGCCACCATCAAACCGCAAATGACGAACACCGCCGCCAAACTCTTCATGATGATTGCTCTACCTTCTAAGCCCTATCTTATACGAGCCGTGGCGGTTGCCCATGGCGCCATCTGAGAACTGGGAACTGGGATCTGAGAACTGGCTTTAAAACTGCAGTTTTGTTAGATTATCCACCCCCCGCCCGCGGTTGCCGAAGCCACATCCCTTTTCACGCCAAAATTGGCATACCCGTTGTAAGATGACCCACAAGTTCCATGGCCTCCCCACGCGAAGCCCTACCGGAAGCCGTTCCCACCCCTCACCAGGAGATCGCCCGCTTGGCGGCTCTTCCCGAGCTGCGCGCCGCCTCCGCCTGGTTCCGTGGGCAGGAAACCCAGTTCGCCTACTGGCAGCTCGAAATGGCCAGAATTCCCGCCCCGCCGTTCGGCGAAGCGGCCCGCGCTGAGTGGCTGAAGAAGCGCTTCCGCGAGATCGGCCTGACCGACATCCACATCGACGAAGTAGGAAATGTCTTCGGTATCCGCGGCTCCGGTCCGGAGTTCGTTTCCCTGAGCGCGCATATTGATACCGTTTTTCCCGCCGGAACTCCGCTCAACGTCCGCCAGCAGGGAACTCGCCTCTACGGTCCCGGCGTTTCCGACAACGGCGCCGGAGTCGTCGCCCTGCTGGCAGTCGCGGCCGCCTTGCAGGCCGCCAAAATACCGCCGCAGACTCCCATCGTTTTCATTGGCAACGTCGGCGAAGAAGGCGAAGGCGATCTCCGCGGCATGCGCCACATTTTCGCCCATCCCCGCTGGAAGGATTCCATCCGCTACAGCCTCGTCCTCGACGGCGCCGGCGCCGACACCATCGTCGCCGAAGCCCTCGGCAGCCGCCGCTTTGAAGTCATCGTCCGCGGCCCGGGCGGCCACTCCTGGAGCGACTTCGGCGCTCCTAACCCCATTCTGGTGCTCGCCCGCGCCATTCGCGCTTTCGCCCAGACTCCGGTTCCGACGTCTCCCAAGACGACTTTCAACATCGGCGTAATCCGCGGTGGCACTTCCGTGAACTCCATTCCCGAATCTGCCAGCATGCGCGTGGACATTCGCTCCACCTCGATGACGGAAATGGAACGCCTGGAAGCCTCTCTACGCAGCGAACTCGAGAAAGCCAGCGAAGAAGAAACCGCGGCCGGCGAACGCCGCAATCCTTCCCCCAAACGCTCCACTGCTCTCAGCTATGAGATTGTCGCCATCGGCAATCGTCCCGCCGGTGAGCTCGCTCCCGACGCCCGTATGCTCAAAATAATTCGCGCCGTGGACTCCCATCTCGGCAACGCCGCCCAAATCCAGCGTGCATCCACCGACGCCAACATCCCGCTCTCGCTCGCCCGCGAAGCCATCGCCATCGGCGGTGGCGGCGCCGGCGGCGGCGCTCACACTTTGCAGGAGTGGTTCGATTGCAACGGCCGTGAGCTAAGCCTCAAGCGCATTCTGCTCACCCTCCTCGCCCTGGCCGGAATCAAGCAGTAAATCGCCCACGCAAGAAACGTGGGCACAATGCAGAATTAATGATGGATTATGCGGGGCAGGCACGGAGGAACAGGCAGCCCTCGTACAAGAACGAGGGGATACATTCTCTGAGAACTGCCAGAACCCACCCCTTTGAACTTAACTTAGCTCCCGCAACCTTAAGAGAACATGAATTCCTAAAGGAAATCTCGTCCCGAGCGAGGTCTGGGCCCCTAAAACCCCGCCTTCTCCCGCGGCCGGAACGGAATCATCACCACCGCTTGCAGCGCCACCGGATTCCCATTCTTCAACGCTGGCAGAAACCGCCATCGCGCGAGCGCACTCGAAGCATAGTCATCCAGCCGGTCGTCAATGCTGTTCAACACTCGCACTTCGCCCACGCTGCCGTCTGCATTGATCACCGCCGAGAGCGTCACCGTTCCACGTACGTTCTGCCGCATCATTTCCAGCGGATATTCCGGGTCCGCCGTCCGCGTCGCCACCGGCGCCACCAACTCGCCTTTTTTCTCATCTTCTTTTTGCTCGACGAAGTGCATCACCCAGCTCCCGCCCGCCGAATTCAGGTTCGGCATGTTCAGTGTCATGGCATAGGATTTTCGCCCCGCAAACACTTTGCGCTCTTCCTCCGTCTGTCTCTCCGGAGACATCTCGGAAGCCGTCTTCCGCGAAGTTGAACTCCGCGAGGGCCCCGCACTCGCCGGGTCCGCGCCAAATCCAGGCCTCCCAGCACCTGCCACCGTCACACTACCGTCCGGTTTTGGCCCCGCCCCCACAAACAGCCCCGGCGGAACTCCATTCACGCTACTGGCCGCGCCGCGTATCGATTCGTTCGCCGCCGTGCCTCCGCCCAAAACCTCCGGAGTCCCCGTCGCACCCGCCTTGCCCTCTGGCGTTGCCGCAAACGTTCCCCGCCGATTTCCCGCCGGCACTTCAACTGATGCCGCCGGTGCCGCCGGATTCACATTCAGCGCAATCATCCTCCCGCCCGCCCCTGAAACTCCGCGTCCCTGCACCGACGGCGGTGGTGGAACCACTGCCGGGCTTGCCCCGCCCAACGGCCCTTGCGCTAGAGTCGCCGCCGCCCGCCGCTCGCCCATCGGCAACTGCGGCGCGGGTGCCACCACCTGTGTATGGCCAATATTGATGTCCCCAACTTTCCGTATCGACGCCGTCTCCACGCTCGGAGGCGGTTCCACCACCGCGGGTTCCGGCATGTGGACATTGCGGTTCGAGTGCGCGATGTTCACATCCGCCGCGGGAGCCACCACCGTTTCCGTCAGCGTCGGCGCCGCATTCAGTCTGTTCTTGACCTCGGGCGGCGGAGCCACCACCGCCGTCGTCATCTCCGGCATTCGCAGATCGGTCGCCTTACTCGTAGCCGCCAGCGGGACCGCGGGTTGCGCCGGCCCCCACGCCACTACATTGGGCAATGGCACATCGTGATCCAACTTGATCTTTGGTGGAGTAACAATGGTCTGCCGGCGATTGTCCGGCTCCGGCGGCACCGAAATGATCGGCTGCGGAGCATAAGCCGGATCAGCCTTCTGCGGCAGCCGCGCCTTCGCCCCGCCCGTATTCAACTGCTGCAAGTACTCCGGCGCCGAGTAATAAACCACATCCGAGCTGTGAAACACCCCCGGCGCCACCACCCGCGTTCCCTGCGGCCACAGCATCGACGCACCCAACACCATCGCAATCACCCCTGCATGTCCGACCGCTGATTCGGCAAATCGGCGCCAGGGTAGCGGAGATGCCACAAACACATCATCCCAAAATTTCCCCGGTCGCGACACCACTCGCAGCGGCGATTCCTTCCGCCGCCGCACCAGATCCCGCAGATTGCGAAAGAAAGTCCGATGCCACGGATCAACTCTGACCAGAAAACTAGGCACCGCGACCGGCACCGGCCTGCGTTGCAGCTCCCTATCAATCAATTTGAAGCGCTGTCTCATGCGCTGCGTCGCCCTCTCATTATAGCCGCCAGTCGCGGCCCATCGCCCTTCCCAAATTGGGATTGTCATCCTGAGTGAGCGTTCTTTGCGAAGCGAAAGCCTGCCCTGAGCGACGCCGAGTGAACACGAGGCAGAGTCGAATGGGGATCTGGGCGGGCCGCGCGACGTGTCGCGTTTCTTGCGACACAATAATCGCGCGTCGGAAGTATGTCTTTTACGCAAGGCTGATACTGACTGGGTTCACCTAGGAACGAAAACGTATAAGAACAACATTCCGAGAACGAAGCAGCCGCCGACAATGGTGACTGACAAGATCAGAATGTTGAGCAATATTCGCTTCCATCCATGCCACATTGTTAACCGTTTCCTATTTTCGGCCAACCCTCCGCTGGTTTCTTCTTGGACAGGGACTTCTGTACAAGGTCTTTCCAGTTCCCCTTGAGTTTCAACCTGTCCGCTTTCGGGCCGGGAGTAGCTTTTTTCTTAGAATGGTTCGAGTTGCTCACCACCTTTTTCTGCCTCACGAGTCCTAATATACGCCTGCTCCACAAGTGGGTCTTTGTACCTCAGCCTCTTTCCTTCTGCGGATTGAATCGCTGCAATCGTTCTCTCGCCGTTATTCATCTGGCGATTGTTCAAAAGAAAATCGAATTGCCAGAGGTACCTGTGCAGGTATTCGCGGCTGACGTTGTGATAAATGCCGATCAAACCGCGACGGATGAGCGCATGACTGCTTTCCGCAGTGTTAACGTGAACATCGGCACGAGCGTATTCAAAAGTTCGATGGCAATCAGCCTATCCATGGGAGGACCTTGCGCGAGTGCCCCATCCTTTCGCGCTTTTTGCAAAAGGGTGGGATTCCACAACTCCCGCGCCTTTGGCTCTCTTCCCTATAACCATGCTCTAATACCGATATGAAACTGGCTTTCTCGTTAGTTCTACTTATGGCATCACTGGTCGCTCAGACCCCCACTCCCGCTCCCACCCCCGAAAATTATTCCGGCATGTACACCTTCCTAAAAGACGGCGAGTTCGTCCAAGTCACTGTCGAAGACGCCGGCAGAGTCACGGGCTTTGTCTCCCGCTATGGAGACACCGACAGCGACCGCGGCGCCTTCCTCGACCAGTTCTTCAAGCAAGGCGAACTCGACGGCAACAAACTCACTTTCACCACCGAAACCGTGCACGGCGTCTGGTTCGATTTCACCGGCACCGTCGATCGCGGACCAGGCAAAGCTCCCGCCGACGAGGCCTATCATCTGATCAAGGGCATACTCACCGACTTCCGCACCGACGCCGACAAGAAAGTCACCTCCAGGTCCCGCGAGGTGACCTTCAAATCCTTCCCTCAAGACGCTCAGTGATTTCCCCCTGTCCACGTGGGGACGGACGCCATTAGCCTGCGCTGAACGAAGCTCGGCAGCATTTCTGCCGCCAGGCCCCTACACTGGCCGGATCGGCCCCGGGTACTGCGACACCAAAGCATCGATGGTCAGCAGCGTAATACCCTCGACAGTCGCCTGTGCCACCAGGATTCTGTCGAAAGGATCTTTATGAATCGGTGGCAAACTCTCGGTGGCCACTACATGATCGCTGATGATCGGCAACTCGCCGTACCCGTTGTCCAATAGACCGCGGCGCAGCAGCCGCGCATCCACTTTAAAATCTGCCCGGCCCAACCCGCGTTTAATTGCCACCTCCCATAGGCTCGCCGCACTGAAGAGAAGCTCATTGTCAGGATTGTCGATCAGGGTTCGAGCCTGTTTTGACAGCCGTTGGGGTTCACCCGCGGCCCACAGGAGAAGATGCGTGTCCAGCAGAAGTTTCATGCCCCACCGCCCCCGCCACCACCAAAGATTCGCTCGATCTCCTCCTTGCCCATTTGATCAAAGTCATCCGGCACCGAGATCTGCCCCGCCATGAACCCGAGGCGCCGTACTTGAGCGCCAATTGGAGCGCCGAGAGCAGTGACCTTTACGACAGGTTTACCAGCCTTCGCAATGATGAACGTCTCGCCCTTCGATGCCTCTTCTATGAGCTTCGAGAGCTGAGTCTTAGCCTCGTGAATATTAACTGTTTTCATAGCATTACGATAAACTTAGTTCATTGACCTTAGTCTATCATGGCCCGGCAGAAACTACAACCTGGCCGGGATGCGCCCATGTGGGGCGGGCGCGCTTGTCCGCCAAAGGCGTCCATCTCAACAAATCCCTTGGGGACAGCCGGAAGGCAACCCAGCACGAGACCGGATGAGAAGGCCTCGGCCCCCCTCTTCTCGTTCAAAATGATCGGTGACACTCACAGGCAGAGTGTTGCCAACCCAAGAGCGGTAAGCCGGCTCGATCGGCGCCGTTGGCCTCGGTCGGAGTGGAGCTGAGCCGCTAGGGCGCGGGGCATCCACCTTAGTTTCGCTGACAGGACTCTTTCCTATTTCCGCCTCTCACTGTCAAACCTCGCAGGGTCGCCCCACCTCGGCAAAACGGTATAATGTCCTAGCATCTCTGGAGGAAGTGATCGTATGGATCCGCACGCGAGCGGCTTCGGAACACGTTGGAAGCCAGCCTACACTCTCACCATTTTGGCCACGCTAACCCTGGGCATTTTGATTGGTACCGTCATTTCCAAGGGCGTCCGCGGCCAGGAGAGCAAAAAGAGTTCCGATTCCGCCGCACCACTGACCATTCCCTCGCCCCAGCAACTCTCGAATCAGTTCTCGCAGATTGCCAAGCAGCTCGAACCCACCGTCGTCAACATCAACACTGAATCCACCATCAAGGCCCAGCCCCGCCGTCGCCGCGGCAGTCCTGACCAGGGCGAGGGTGGAGGCGGCGACGAGAATCCGTTCGATGATTTCTTCGACCGCTTCTTCGGTGGCCAGGGTGGAAGTCAGGGCCCCATTCGCGAGCGTTCTCTGGGATCGGGTGTGATCGTCGATGCCAAGGGCTACATCGTCACCAATCGCCACGTGGTCGAGAAAGCCGACCGCATCCGCGTCCGCATCGACGCCGATCCCCCCGGCGTGTTGCATGATGCCAAGTTGATCGGTGCCGACCAGGAAACCGATTTGGCCGTTATCAAAATTGACACCGACAAGGTTTTGCCCGTCGCTAAACTCGGTAATTCTGAGAGCATGCAGGTAGGAGATTGGGTACTGGCCGTTGGCAGCCCCTTTGGATTGTCAGAGACCGTCACCGCCGGCATCGTTTCCGCCAAGGGCCGCAACATCGTCCCCAACCGTCAGTTCCAGACCTTCATTCAGACCGACGCTGCCATCAATCCCGGCAACTCCGGCGGTCCGCTGGTCAATATGGCCGGAGAAGTCATCGGCATCAACACCGCCATTCTCACCGATACCAATGCCTACGCTGGCGTCGGATTCGCGCTGCCCTCAAACACCGTTGTCAATGTCTATAACCAACTCATCGGCCCTGATCACCGCGTTGCCCGGGGTTCCATCGGCATTCAGTTCGCCGCGCAGGAGAATCCCGCGATCTCTCGTGTCTATGGCGTTCAAAGTGGCGTAACCATCTCCAGCGTCATCGCCGGCACTCCGGCTGATCAAGCCGGACTCCAGGTGGGCGATACCATCATCTCGGTCGATGCCAAGGCGGTCAAGAATGGCGACGAACTGGTGGCCGACATTGCCAGCCGCAAGCCCGGTACCAAGGTCACTCTGGGTTTCGTGCGCAATGGCAAGAAGCAGGACGCTTCCGTGACGGTGTCTGATCGCGCCAAATTGTTCTCATCTCGCTTGGGAGAAGAAGACGAAACCGGAGAACCTGCCGCTCCCAAAGAAAGCAAACTTGGGCTGACAGTGCGCGCCGTCACCAATGAAATGGCCGACCGGCTCGACATTCCAGCCGGCAAGGGCGTCATTGTCCAGGACGTCAAACCCGGCGCTTTCGCCGACGATGCCGGCCTTGCCCGTGGCGACGTCATCCTCGAAATCAACAAACACGCCGTCAACTCCGAGGACGATTTCAACCACGTCGCCGCCACTCTGAAGAGCGGACAGGATGTCGTTTTCCTGGTTCGCCAACGCGGCTCTGGCCGTCAGGACGGTACTATCTTCCTGGCCGGTACACTTCCGTAATTAGCGCAAGTCATAGACACTGGCACTGAGCAGCCCATTCGCGGCATCATACTCAGAGGTTGTCATCCTGAGCGCGCGTTCTTTGCGAAGCGAAGAGCCTGCCCTGAGCGAACTCCGAGCATTAGCGAAGGGGAGTCGAACGGGATCCGGGCGGGGCGCGCGATGTGTCGCGTTTTTTGCGACACAATAATCGCGCGTTTGGCTCGCTTCCGTATTCTGCGTGAGGCTATCAGACTGACGGGTGCCCCATCCTTTCGCGCTTTTTGCGAAAGGGTGGGATTCCACAAATGAACAGAGGAATCTTGCAGTCACTTCGTAAGGGCATGACCTGCGTGTTGCTGTTCGGCTGCCTATGTGCAGTCGCCGCGCCCCTACCCGCTCAGACGACATCCTCCCCAACCACCACTTCCCACAAGAAAAAGAAGAAATCCCACAAGAAAGTCAGCTCCCGCCGTGGCCAGCAGAAAATCGATCCCGAGCGCGCCCGCGCCATCCAAACCGCCCTCATTCGCGAGCATTACCTGGACGGTAAAGCCTCCGGCGTCTGGGACGACACCTCCCAAAAAGCCATGCAAAAATATCAAGCCGACCATGGCTGGCAATCGAAAACCACTCCCGACTCCCGCGCCCTCATCAACCTCGGCCTCGGCCCCGACCACGACCATCTACTGAATCCCGAAAGCGCGATGACCGAGCCCCCACCGCCGCACGCCGCCGGTGCAGCAACCACCCCGCCCGCCACGAGCGCTAGCCAACCCCAAAGGTAAAACCAAGAACTGGAAACTAGAAACCAGAAACTAGAAACTAATTTTCGGCCAATAAGCCAACACCTTCCCACTCACAATCGCCCGCGGATTGTCCTCCACCAGCGCCCGTGCCACCTTCTCTCCCTGCGATTCCGCCACCACATCCCGCGCCAGCGAAAGCCCTGGCGGCCGCCGCGTTGTGTCATGCGCATCACTGGCCAATACGTGCACTGCCTCCTGCTTCAGCAGCCATTGCGCCGTATGCCATGCCGTTTCTCCCCAACCCCCCGTCAACGCCGATGCCGTCACCTGAATCACGCAACCCAGCTTCACCCACTCCAGAATCCGCTGCGGCGTCCCTTGCAGCACCGTATTGCGCTCAGGATGAGTAATCACCGGAATGATCCCCGCAGCGAGTAATTCGCGCAGCCCGTCATCAATATGCGCAGGAACATCAGTGTGATTCGGTTCCGCCAGCAGATACCGCCCCCCCTCGATCACATAACGATCGGGAAACGCCACCGCGTCCTTTATGTTTTCCGCCGACAACCGAAAGTCGCATCCCAGGCTGAGACGCGGCCTCTTCCCCACCCGCTGCCGCAATTGCTCGAGCGCCCGCTCCAAATGTTCGCGGTCGTAGTGAAACCGCCGGTTGGCATGTGGCGTGGCCACCACATGTTCAGTGCCGTCGGCCACCGCCATCCGGCACATCTCCTCAGACACTTCCCAGGATTTCGGCCCATCGTCCACGTCGGGCAAAATATGACAGTGGATATCGATCATGGCTGCGGTTCAAAGCTCGAAGCCCGATTTAAGCAGATTCCAAAAGAAAGACCAAGAATTAACTCAGAGGAGCACCCATTGCAAAAGGGAAGCCAATCAACGTAGCCCAACCAAATGCCAAATGCTGAAAGCTGAAAGCTGAAAGCTGAAAGCTACTTCATCACTCCCCGCTGCGCAATCCCAATATTGTCCCGGCTGGTGTTCTTCACCAGATACATCATCTCGTCCGCCTGCCGGATAATGTCGTGCGGCGTCTTCGCGTCATGCGGATAAGTCGCCACCCCCATCGACGCCCTCACATTCAGATTCAGTCCTTCTTCGCGGCAGAACATGCTCGTCCGCAGGCTGTCGCGCAAACGTTTAGCCACCACCAGCGCCTGATCTTTCCCCGTCTGCGGCAGCAGCACCACAAACTCATCGCCGCCATAGCGGAACGCATAATCAATCAACCGCAACTGCGCCTTCACCAGGTACCCAATCTCCGCCAGCAGCTTGCTGCCAATCAAGTGTCCGTGTGTGTCATTCACCTGCTTGAAGTGGTCCAGATCAATAAACACCACCGTAAACTCATATCCGAAACGCGCCGACCGGTAGACCTCAGTTTCCAAAGTCTTATAAAGATGCCGCGCATTGAACAACCCCGTGCAGTCGTCAGTGATTGTCAGTTCCTGAATTTTTGCAACCGCCCGCGCATTCTCAATCGCGATCGCCGCATAGTCGCACACCGATTGCAGGAAATAAATCTCCGCATCGCCGAAGTGCTTCATGTCCACATTCACCAGCTGAATCACGCCCAGCACCCGCGTCCGTGACCGCAGCGGAATGCATATAATCGACCGCGTCTCCCACCGCGTCATCTCGTCAATCCGTTTGGTGAATCGCGGGTCGGTATAAACATCCGGCACAATCAGCCGTTCCCCATGCTTGGCCACGTGGCCTGCAATGCCCTCGCCCACCTTCATCCGGACATTCTTCAGCGCCTCCGAAGCCTTCCCCACCGCAATCGCAAAATACAGGTCGTCGCGCTCCTCATCCACCATCAGCAGCGACCAGTTATCCGGACGGAAGTATTCCGCCATCTTCTCCATAATGGTTTGCAGGATGGAATCGAGGTCCAGCGACGACGTCAGGGCCTTGGCCACGTCGTGAAAAATGGCCAATTCCTGGGTCAGCCGGTTGGGGTTAGGCTCAGCGGCCTCGGTCATTAAAGCGCGACCTCGCGTGGCAGTCGGAATCCCAAAATTATATTCGCCGTACACCATTCCGGGGAAGGAACCTTGGTAACCCGAACCCGCCCAGATACGGGCCAAAAGTGCCCTCTGGCGCGCCTTCCGCCATAGGTTACCACGATTGCCGTCCCGAGGCAGCGTAACCCCCAACCCGGTGTCATCCTGACCGAAGCGAAGGACCTATGTACTTGGGAGCACCACGAACCGCATGGGGCGGGCACTCTGTCCGCCCCCGTTGCCGTCGATGTTGAAAACGTCTTCGATGTGGAGTATACTGTGGAATGGATTCCACATATGCAAGTCGTTCAAATCGTGCTCGACAAGAAGCTGTTACACGCCGCCGACCAAGCCGCGAAGCGCACCCGGCGAAACCGTTCCGCTTTGGTGCGCGACGCTCTGAGGGAACATCTCCTCCGCTTGGAACTGCGAGCCAGTGAAGAGCGTGACCGCCAGGGCTACTCGCGACAATCGCAAGCCGACGCCGAAGTGCGGGGTTGGGAATCGGAGGCCGCGTGGCCGCAAGAATAAATCGAGGAAGAATAGCCCGAGGAGAGGTTCGGCTCTACCAGTTTGCCGCGCCCGACAAGAAACGGCCCGCCCTCGTGCTCACCCGCAACAGCGCCATCTCCTATTTATCGTCGGTCACGGTTGCGCCTGTCACTTCCACCATTCGCGGCGTACCATCGGAGGTCGTTCTGAATGAGGAGGACGGCATGAAGTCCACCTGCGCGGTGAACCTCCACAATGCAGTTACGGTGTCACAACAGCGCTTGGGGAAACGTGTGGCCCAGCTTAGTCCCGCACGAATGAATGAGGTGTGTGCCGCCCTGCGTTTCTCCCTCGGTTGCGATGCAAACCAGTGACTGGGAGCGTTCCCTCTGTCCCCGGATTTGCCAAAAGCGCGAATGAGTGGGGCCCCCGACTCATTGCTCGGAGATTCACACCGGACAAGTGCCCCAGATATTCCCCATCGGTGCCCCAGGTTCGCGCCCCCGGCGCCAAGTCCCCAAGCCCCAACGCTCACGGTTTTCGGGGCGCTAACCTGGGCGGAGGAATATCCGCTCTGTCTCTCCATCCTGCAGTTCACGATCGCTAGCCGTCCATTGCGATTCGATCTCCACCGGCCGCTTTCACGCAACGCGTAGTGGCGACAGCTGCCCACTTCCATTCCTCCGGCAGCACGACTAAACCGCGCCGTACCGGATTCCGGTGCATGTACCGGAGCGTGTTCTGCGTAATCTGCGGCTAAGACTTGCCAAGCTTTTCCCTGTGTCTCTGTGCCTCTGTGGTGAACGGTTTGCCAGGTGATCGGCGTGTTCTGCGCAATCTGCGGCTAAGCTTCCTCTGCCTCCGTGGTGAGTGATTCTCTGTGACCCCCACTTAACGTATATTAAAGACCGAAGGAGATCCGTCGAGTGGCTTCATTCGGCGTCCGACTGAAAGAGGTCCGCGAAAAGCGTGGCATCACGCTGGAGGAAATCTCCAGCACCACCAAGATCGGCACTCGCATGCTGGTCGCTCTCGAACAAGATCACTTCGACCAACTCCCCGGCGGCATCTTCAATAAAGGCTTCATTCGCGCCTACGCCCGCTGCCTCGGCATGGACGAAGACCAGGCCATCGCCGACTACCTCATCGCTTCCGGCAACCTTCCCCCAGAAAAAGACAAAGACAAAAGATCCGACGCCGTCGCCGAATCCTCCTTCGAACTCCACGCCGAAGCCGAGAGCCGCGAGTCCACCCTCCCCTGGGGAACATTCGCCATCTTGCTGCTGTTGATAGCCCTGGGCTTCGCCCTCTGGGGTTTCTACTCCAACGAAATTCGAAAAAGGGCCAGAAAAACTCTTCCTATACCTCCATCTACCACGCTCTCCCAATCCCCCGCCGCGTCGCCCAATCCGGTTGCAGCCAGTCCAGTTGCGGCGACACCAGTCTCAACCCCGCCAGTCTCCGCCGCCCCAGTCATAAAGACGAGTCCACCTTCACCGCCGCCCGGAGTCCCGAAACCGCTGTCGCTGCACATCACCCTACACTCCGACTCCTGGCTCTTCGTCACTGCCGATGGACGCGAAATCCTCCAAGGCAGCTTCACCGCTCCCACCGAAAAAACCATCCACGCCGCAAAAGAGATCGTTGTGAAAGCCGGCGACGTCGGCGCTCTCGACCTCGAATTCAACGGAAAGGCATTGCCCGCTCAAGGCGCCGCTGGCGAAGTCAAAACCTTGACCTTCGACGCCACCGGTCTGCGCCCGATCTCCGCACCACCCGCCGCCCCACAGCCTTAACTGGAAACTAGAAACCAGAAACTAGAAACTGGGATCATCCCCTCCCCATTCACCCTTCCCCTTTTCCCATCTACCACTTAGGCACTCCCATTCACTGACTCCACCCGCCTTCCAGCCCAAAACAATTGCGCCCCAACCCCCGTCTCTGATAGCTTTTTAAAGACCGCAGAGCACTGCATATTTTCCTGCCATACGTCCATAAGGAGAAAACTGTTTGTCGCACAAAAACCGATCTTTATTTACCTCCGAGTCAGTGACCGAAGGCCACCCCGATAAAATCGCCGACCAGATTTCCGACGCCATTCTAGACGCTTGCCTGACCGACGACCCCAGCAGCCGCGTAGCCTGCGAAACTCTGACCGCCACCGGCCTGGTCGTCATCGCCGGCGAAATCACCACCAAAGCGTATGTAGATTTCCAGACTCTCGTCCGCGGAACCATCGCCTCCATCGGCTACAACAACGCCCTCTTCGGATTCGACTCCAACACCTGCGCCGTAATCTCCAGCATCAACAAACAATCCGGCGACATAGCCATGGGCGTAGACACCGGCGGCGCCGGCGACCAGGGAATGATGTTTGGGTATGCTTGTAATGAGACTGCGGAGCTTATGCCTATGCCGATTTCTTTGGCGCATAAGTTGACCATGCGGTTGTCGGAGGTTCGCAAGCATGGGAAGCTGGCTTATCTGCGGCCGGATGGTAAGTCGCAGGTTACCGTGGAATATGACGAGCATCGCAAGCCGGTGCGAGTCGATGCAGTTGTGATCTCGACCCAGCACTCCGAGAACGTTGGCAACGAGGAACTGCGCAGCGACATTCTGAAGCACGTGATTCAGGCCACCATCCCGGCGCACCTGCTGGATGAAGACACCAAGTACCACATCAATCCCACGGGACGTTTCGTGATTGGCGGGCCCATGGGCGATACCGGGCTTACCGGGCGCAAGATCATCGTCGATACCTACGGTGGGATGGGGCGGCACGGCGGCGGTGCTTTCAGCGGAAAAGATCCGACCAAGGTGGACCGCTCGGCGGCTTACATGGCGCGGCACATCGCGAAGAACATTGTTGCGGCCGGACTTGCTGATCGCTGCGAGTTGCAACTCGCTTATGCCATTGGCGTGGCTGATCCGGTTAGCGTGCTGGTCGATACGTTCGGCACTGGCAAGGTGGACAATGCCACCATCCAGCAGTTGGTGCGTTCGCATTTCAAGCTGACGCCGAAGGGGATCATCGAATCGCTCAATTTGCGGCGGCCGATCTATTGCAAGACGGCGGCGTATGGTCACTTTGGACGTACTGATCCTGATTTTACTTGGGAAGCGACGGACAAAGCGGCGAAGCTGGCCAGTGATGCGGGTTTGCGGGAGCCGGTGCACGCAGGGAAGAAGTAGTGGTGATCCCTCCCACCCCTTGCGCAAAGAACGCGCAAGGAGTGGGGCACCCAGACCTCTTTAACCACAAAGGACACTAAGGTACACAAAGGAATTCCTTCAGTTCAGCGCCACAGGAGACGCATGGCAACTATACCGACGCAAGTTCGTAACGATGTTAAGAGCATCGAGTTCGCGGATATGGGCAAGAAGCGCATTGACTGGGCCAACCAGTCGATGAAGGTTTTGCAGATTATCCGCAAGGAATTCATCAAGAACCAGCCGCTGCGCGGCATTCGCATTTCTGCGTGTCTGCATGTGACTGCCGAAACCGCCAATCTGGCCATTACTCTGCGCGACGGCGGAGCGGACGTGGTGCTCTGCGCCAGCAATCCGCTTTCTACGCAGGACGACGTCGCCGCCAGTTTGGTGCGCGACCACGGCATTTCGGTTTTCGCCATCAAGGGTGAAGACAACGACACGTACTACAGCCACATTCTGGCCGCGATCGACCACAAGCCGCACATCACCATGGACGACGGCGCGGACCTGGTCACCATTCTGCACACTAAGAGACAAGACGCGCTCAGCGGCGTCATCGGCGGCACCGAGGAAACCACCACTGGTGTGATTCGTCTTCGCGCCATGGCCAAGGAAGGCGTGCTGAAGTTCCCGATCGTCGCGGTGAACGACGCCGACACCAAGCACTTGTTCGACAATCGCTACGGTACCGGGCAGTCGACCATTGACGGCATCATTCGCGCTACCAACTTCCTGCTGGCAGGATCGAAATTCGTCATTGCTGGCTACGGCTGGTGCGGGCGAGGCCTCGCGAGCCGCGCGCGCGGCAACGGAGCTGAGGTCATCATTACGGAAATCGATCCGACGAAAGCTCTGGAAGCGGTCATGGATGGGTTCCGCGTCATGTCGATGCACGACGCGGCGAAAGTCGGCGACGTGTTCTGTACCGTGACTGGCAACAAGAACGTCATCAACAAAGACCATATCGAGGCGATGAAAGACGGCGCTATTATCTCCAATTCGGGGCACTTCAATTGCGAGATCGACATTCCGGCGCTGGAGAAAATGTCGTCTTCGAAGCGCACCACGCGAACTTCGGTCGAAGAGTATTCGCTGAAAGACGGGCGCAAGATCAATCTGCTGGGCGAAGGCCGGCTGATTAACCTGGCAGCGGCCGAGGGACATCCGCCGTCGGTGATGGACATGAGCTTCGCTGACCAGGCGCTGTCGGTCGACTACATGGTCAAGAACGCGAAGACACTCGAGAAGAGAGTCTACAAAGTTCCAGATGACCTGGATAAGCGCGTGGCTAAGTTGAAGCTGGAGTCGATGGGGATCAAGATCGACAAGCTATCGCCGGAGCAGGAGGAGTATCTGGCGGGGTGGAGTGAGGGGACTTAGCAGTCAGCACTCAGCACTCAGCACTCAGCCACGGCACTTGGCATTTAGCACTTGGCATTTAGCACTTGGCATTTAGCACTTGGCATTTGGTCAGGACGGGGCGGCTTTAGCTGCCCCGTTTGCTTTGGGAGGATTCACCGCCGAGTACGCCGAGAAATCTTAGGCAAGAGCCTGCACCACAGAGACACAGAGAAAGACTTGGCGTCTTCATACCGGTTACTCCTCGTCTTGGAAGATTGTTTCGATGTCGCGTGCGCCGTGAAGTACGCGGACGATGTCGACCCCGTTTGAAAGAGGAAGATAGAAAATCACGTAGCGGCCAGCCGGCAGACTGCGCAGTTCGTTGGCCAGCTCAGGTCGCGCCCGGCCCATACCCGGTTGGCGGGACAACGCTTGAACTTTGTCGCCGATGAGATCGGTGAGCGTGTCTGCTGCGGAGACGTTGTCGGCGGCAATGTAGCTCCATATTTCCGCGAGATCGGTCAGGGCTCGCGGGCGTATGAAAATGGCGGGCATTCCCTTTACTTCTGGCGTGTTTGGGAAGTCTGACGCGCGGCCAGGCGTTTTCGTCCTTCGCGTTTCACTGCAGCCATATCCCACGGTACGGCCGGGCCACTATCAAGGCCTTCACGGATGTCGCGTCGCAGGGTTTCCAGCTTTGCCGCGCGCACGCTGTCCTGTTCTTCCAGCAAGCGCAGGGCTTCGCGAACCACTTCGCTGGCGGAATTGTATCGGCCGGAGGCGACTTTCTGCCGGACCAAGTCTTCCAATTGCGGGGTTAGGTTGATGTTCATGGTCATAGCTAGATATGGAATATCATGATTGGCAATGATTGTCAAAGATGGACATATGCTAAGCTACGCGACGAATGTGGCAGGACGGCGAGGTGGATGAAAAGTGTTACGCGACAGGCTAAGACATCTTGGAGCACGCTCGTTAATGGACAGTGCAACACGGCGGGCGATGGCGCTGCTGCCGTGCTTTTCGAGATAGTCGGCGATTTGGGTGAGGTCGCGGGCCGCGGGCTCGGTCCAACGGATACGCATTTAGCCAGGATACCGGCGCTCAATGCGCCTTTTGACTTCGTCCTAATCGACGAACTCGCCGCGATCGGCCGCGGCGATGCCTTTTTCGACTTCACGGATGAGCCACTCATCGTAGTTCACCATGCGCTGCACGGCCTCGACCACCAACACTTCGCTGTCACGGCCTTGTTGCGATGCGAGTTGCGCGAGCTTCGCTTGTAGGTCGGGACTCAGGTGTACTTCCATGAGATACAGCGTAGGGTGCGGGGGGAGTGCTGTCAACTTAACGTCGCCCGTAGGAACTCTGCGACCTGCTTTGCTGCCGATGATTGATGTGACAGTTGACACTCCCAAAGAATCAGGATCTTCCAGCCGTCTTCTTTAAGCTTTTTGATGTTTGCTCTGTCTCGCTGCTTATTTCGCCTCAGCTTTGAGTTCCAGTATTCCTTCCTCGACTGCGGGACATGGGCAAGATCGCAGCCGCGGTGGGAGTGCCAGAAACAACCATGCACGAAAATGATCTTCCTCAACTTCGGGAAGACCAAGTCCGGGCGGCCTGGTAGTCTGTGCTTATACAGTCTGTATCTTGAGCCGAATCCCAGTTGACACACGAGTCGCCGCACAGTGATTTCGGGCGAGGTGTCTCTGCAGCGTATGCGCTGCATGTTTCGGCTTCGTTGTTGTGGCGAAATTCTATCCAACGCGGCCGCTGCCCTTTTTCTTTTTCGGGTTTCTCGCCTTATCCACTGCCTTCTGGATCGTTGTCGACATAACTCCCATGGAGGGTAGGTTCAACGTGGAATTGAACGCTTCCTTGAGATTCTCGACGGTCGTAGTGAACTGTCCCTGACACCGCAATGAGCGAATTTTGCCCGGAGCCGAAGTTGGAACCAAGTCGTACCACCGAAAGGTAAGCGCGCCGCTGCGCATCCGCCAAGGGGACAGTTTTGCTCCAAGCCTCTCGATCAGTTTCTTGTACACGGGAGCTGGGCAAACGAAGAACAACCCTTTTCGGCACATGGACTCACGCCCGAAAACGTTGCCCTTCGTCAGTAGCTGAGGGATGATCCGCTTGTTTACGTTTTCCCAATTAATGCTCGGATCGGTTGGTTCAGATCCGGTGGGAAGCCTCAAGTTATTCATCTTGTACCATTCGCCCTGGTAGCTACCAGTTGTGTCCATCGTCTGCACTTCGACTGGAACGAATTCCTCGACTTCACCGGACTCCGAAAGCCGAGCGAGAATCCAGTCGGCCGCGTAGCCGTTCGCGTTTTGGCCCGACTTCGGGACTCGAAGTTCCTTACCCCAACGCTTTCCAAACACAACAATCCGATTCTTCGCTCCCTGCGTATCGTTTATCTCAGTAGGGCCAATCAATTTCATTGATGGACCAAATGCCTCGACCACAACGTCCCGCAGAATACCGAAATTCTCAGCGTACAACCGATCCGGGCAAACTATGACCTCTTCGCTCGTGGGTGGCTTGACGACACAGGTTCCGTTTACACGTCCTCCGTTGCGGAATCTTTTCCAGCAGGTCTTGTTGAGGAACGGGCAGACTTCACTCTCGCGTTGTGTGAGTGCGATTTCAGAAGTGTCGGACGTGGCATATCCGAATGTCTCGGTTATGAGAAGCCCCATTGGGGCATTGTACTCAGTTCGAACTCAGAACGAAGCAGCTTTGGCCGGGCGTGCCAGAATCGTCCCTCTGATGTGGTCTGCGAGCACCTTCGCAAGCAGGGGAGGGACAGCATTCCCTACCTGTTCATATTGGGATACTCGACTGCCGTAGAAGCGGTAGGTGTCCGGGAACGATTGGATTCGAGCAGCTTCACGAACGGTCAGGGCACGATTTTGGGACCAGTGAAAGAATGATCCCCAATGTGGATCGCATTTAGTCAAGATGGTCCCGCTCAGTCCTTCCGGATCAATTCTCCCGTAGCGACGCGTATGATCGCTCCGCCTCGCTCGCTTCATCCCCTTAGGGAGCAAGTCGAACGGGATGTCGCGCCAGCTTCCACCCGGAGGGATGTGCCTTAGACGGTCTAAATTCTGTCTAGAGAGGATCCCAGCAAAGTGATTGAAGAGTTTAGCTGAATTCCGACGCATGGTCTTTTGATAGGGAGTCTCTGGGCGCGAGGTGTAATCCGTCTCTTCGCCACCCTCCCGTATCGCGAGGCGAGGTAGGTCGCCGATTGCATCCTTTACGGGGACGAAGGGGTGGAGTGGATACCGAAGGGTCTTGTGGTACGGAAACGACAGCTGTCCTTCCAATCTCGGACGGTCATCGCCATTTTTAATGAATCTCAACCATGTCAGGTCGCGCCCCCCGGTGAAATTAGCGCGAACCGGGGCGTGGTGGGTCGGTTTAGGGAACGTTATCTCTATATCCTTCAGCAGAGTTCCGATGAAGATTAGCCTCCAACGCTCTTGGGGTATGCCGTAATGAGCGGCACAGAGAACCATGTGCCGCATCTTGTATCCCGCTCCTTGGAACAACTCGTAGATCGCCCGAATGAACTCGCCGTCCTCCAAGGACAGCATGCCCGGCACGTTCTCCATCAACACTACCTTCGGACGCAAACCTTCAAGGACCAACCGGCCATAATGCTGAAACAGGTGATTCCGGGCATCCTCCTGCGACCGTTTCGGTGCATTGATTGAGAATCCTTGGCAAGGTGGACCGCCGATCAAAACGTCAATCTCGCCTTTCCGGAGACCCGTGGCTCTAAACACATCAGCGGCACTTAGATCCTCAACAGACTCTCGAAAGAACTTCGTATTGGGATGGTTTTCGTGGTAGGTGTACGCATACTCCGGGTTTATATCGTTCGCGAAGGCAACATCAAATCCGGCTTGCTGAAATCCGAATGACAGCCCGCCCGCCCCAGAAAACAGATCAGCTGCTACCAAATCAGATTTGCGCATGACTTCCTAGATCAGAATGCATGGTGCGCTTGTCGCGCCCTGGCGTTGATAAACAATATAGCGCCCTCTTGGCGAAAGTAAAGCGAAGATCCTCGCTTGGCTGGAAAATGTCCGCGACTGATTGTCGAAAGGGTAACACGTTCGCTTTTGAACCCGCAATTTTAGAAGAGGAGGGCCGTGATCCTGAGTGTCCGGTTTTCCACTAGCCCGCCTGTCGCATCTGGCATTCCCGAACTGGGAACGGAACCAAAATAAATCGCTCGGAGGGGTTCACTTCGTTGGGTGAGGTGTGCGAATCTGAAATAGATTGCTCGAAGACTGCGCGGCCTGCGAAGGCCGCGTTGCTGTTTGTCGGGAGAAGAGGACTCGGTGAGAAAAACTACTGGAGAAAAGATCAAGCATCACAAGCGGCGGGGAGAGTGGGCGGAGCTGCGCTTCATGGCGATGGCGGCGGAGCATGGGTTGCAGGTCACGAAGCCTTGGGGAGAGATGGCGCGTTATGACTTTGCGGTGGAATATGGAGGACAGTTTTGGCGGGTGCAGGTGAAGTCGACGATGTTCGTGGATCGCGGAGGTTATTCATGCACGGTGCGTGGGTGCCGGGGGCCGTATGAGGGTGATCCGTTTGATTTTCTGGCGGCTTATGTGATTCCGGAAGACTTGTGGTACATCATTCCGGCGGAGAAGATTCGGGGGCAGGGGAGTATTGCGCTTTATCCGCGTCTGAAGAGGTCGAAGTATGGAGAGTTTAAGGAGGCTTGGCATTTGTTGCGGGAGGGGAAGGTGGATCGGATTCAGGCTTGTGCCGAGGAGTTTCAAGCGGCTGGCGATCAGCCGCGAAGCGGCGCAAGAATGCAGCCCCCGGCGTAAGCCGTGGGTTTGTCGCGTAGGATCGAGTCAGCCCCGGAGGGGCGAAAGAAATCAATCCCACAGGTATTTCTCGTCGTAGGCCGCGTGGTTCTTCTTGAGAAAGGCCAGGAGCTTTTCCTGAAAAGAGTGCTTCTTGTGATGTTCTTCCTGGCCGGCGATGTATTTCGTAACGGCGCTGACGCTCGATTCGCTAACGCTGAAGACTGCATAGCCAGTTTGCCAGGCAAAATCCGCGCCCCATTTCTTGTGGACCCAACCTGAGGAGTTCGCTTTGATAACGCGAACGATCTCCGCAGCGGATTGCGCGGGGCGGATGCGAAGGAGCAAATGAATGTGGTCAGCGGTCCCGTTGATGATCAGCGCGGTGCCGCGTAGTTCGCGGATAATTCCGCCGAGGTAGGCAAACAGATCATTGCGGAAGCGGGGCTTGATCAGGGGACGACGCCCTTGGGTGCTGAAAATCAGATGCAGCAGGATATTGCCGGATGTATGAGACAGTGTCTTTCGCCCCTGCCGGGGCTTCTCCTATTGTGGTTTGTTTACCCACGGCTTACGCCGTGGGCTGCATTCTTCCGCCGCTTCGCGGCTTCACCAATATTGATGGTTGAAGCGATTTATGTCTGTGACATTCGTCACATTACGTCTTCCTGTGACCCGTTCGTCATCCAGGGGCTGAGGGCTGAGTGCTGAATGCTCGCTCTCCCCGTGATAGATTGAAATCAATGAAAGATATTGCTGCCTGGGCTCTCAACGTCGCCATCATGCGTGGCGCTTCTTACGCTGATGTGCGTGTGGCGGATGATCGCAGCCGCGCGCTGTCCACTAAGAACGGGAAAGTTGGCGGGGCTTCGGACTCGGAGTCGTTTGGCGTGAGCGTGCGGGTGATTGCGGATGGAGCCTGGGGATTCGCGGCTTCGGATGATCTTAGTAAGGCGGGGGTGGAAGCTACGGCGGCATGGGCGGTGGAGATTGCGAAAGCATCGGCGCGGGTGAAGTTGCTCGACGTGCGGTTGGCGGCGGAGAAGGCGGTTACGGCGGAGTGGACGACACCTTTCAAGGTTGATCCGTTTACAACTTCGGTGGAGGAGAATCTTGAGTTGCTGCTCAAGATTGATGCGGAGTTGCGTGCGGTCGCGGGAGTGACACTGGCGGAGACGAACATGAATTTCCGGCGCGAGGAGCAGTGGTTTGCGTCCTCGGAGGGAGCGGACATTCATCAGACGAAGTACACGACGGGCGTGGGATATGCGGCGCATGCGTTTGCGGGGAATGAGATACAGAAGCGGTCGTATCCGACGTCGTATGGCGGGCAGTGGCAGAACAAAGGGTATGAGTTGGTTGGGGAATTGAAGTTGCTGGAGAACGCGCGCCGGGTGGGCGAGGAGGCGGTGGCGTTGCTGGGGGCGGAGCAGTGTCCGGAGGGAAAGTTTGATGTGGTGCTGGATGGGTCGCAACTGGGGTTGCAGATTCATGAGTCGGTGGGGCATCCGATAGAGCTGGACCGGGTGCTGGGGATGGAAGCGAATTTTGCGGGGACTTCGTTTTTAACTTTGGACAAGTTGCGGACGCTGCGCTATGGCAGCGAGTTGGTAAATGTGGTGGCGGATGCGCGGCAGGAGCACGGGCCCGGCCTCGGGACATTCGCGTTTGATGAGGAAGGCGTGCCGGCGCAGTCGACGCCGATCATTACGAATGGATTGTTTACGGGATATTTGAGTTCGCGGGAGACGGCTCCGACGATTGGGCTGGCGAGGTCGGGTGGGACGCTGCGGGCGGAGGGATGGAACCGGTTGCCGATTATCCGGATGACGAATGTGAGCATCCTGCCGGGAGAGAAGCCGCTGTCGTTCGAGCAATTGATTGGCGACACTGATGACGGGATTTATATGGAGACGAACCGGTCGTGGTCGATTGACGACAAGCGCTACAACTTTCAGTTTGGGTGCGAGATGGGATGGGAGATCAAGCGGGGGAAGCGAGTGCGGATGTTGAAGAATCCGTCTTACTCGGGCATCACAACGGAGTTCTGGAATGCTATGGATGCGATTTGTTCGCGGGAGGAGTGGGTGGTTTGGGGGATTCCGCATTGTGGGAAGGGGCAGCCGCAGCAGGTGATGGGTACGGGGCATGGGGCGAGTCCGGCGCGGTTTCGGGGGGTGAAGGTGGGAAGTGCTTATCGGGGGAGTGAATAGCATTCAGCCGTCAGCACTCAGCATTCAGCCAGCGCGGGATTGCCCGGCTCTACGAAAGCTTTAACCGCAAAGGACACGAAGGTTCACAAAGTAAACCCTTCACCACAGAGGGCACAGGGGATCACAGAGGAATTAGGGACCGATGCTGAATCAGGACCAGGCTGGGGAGATTTTTGCTCGGGTTCGGAAGTTCGCTTCGGCGGATGAGGTTGAGGTGTCTTTCTTTTCGACTGCGAATGCGCTTACGCGGTTTGCTAACAATATTATTCATCAGAATATGGCGGAGGAGAATGTTGTGGTCTCGGTGAGGACAGCGTTTGGGAAACGCACGGCGCGGGCTACTACCAACAAGTTGGATGATGAGAGTTTGAGGCGGGTGGTGGAGGCTTCAGAGAAGCTGGCTAGGGTGCAGCATCCGGATGACGATTTGTTGCCGATGTTTGCGGGTGAAGGAAAGTCAAGAGCGGCGGACAAGAGTGTCCGCCCCACAAAAGTTTTGCCCACACGGTACTTTCCTGCGACGGCGGCGATTGCTGCGGAGGACAGAGCGGCCACGGTTGAGAAGATTGTCGCCGTTGCGAAGCGGAACTCGCTGACGACGGCGGGGATTGTGTCGAGTTCGGAGGCGGTGGAAGGGATATTTAATTCGCGGGGGCTGGCGGAGTGGCATGCGCAGACGTCGTCGGAGATTTCGATCACGATGCTGGCAGGAGATTCGTCGGGCTGGCAGAAAGCGAATTCGCCGGATGTTGGGCAGTTGAATGCTGTGGCATTGGCTGAGATTGCTGCTGAGAAGGCGCGGCGATCGGCTGGGCCGCGGGAGATTCCAGCAGGGAAGTACACGGTGATTCTGGAGCCGGCGGCGGTGTTGGACATGGTCGGCTTCATGTTCTATGACTTTGGCGGGCTGGCGATTCTGGATCAGCGGTCGTTTCTTAATAACCGTGTCGGGACGAAAGTGTTTGGGGAGAATGTGGATATTTGGGATGATGTGGCGCATCCCTTGCAGTCGGGGGCGGGGTTTGATGGCGAGGGAGTGCGGCGGCAGAAAGTGCAGTTGGTGGAAAAAGGCGTGGTGAAACGGTTGGTGTATGCGCGGGCGACGGCGGAGCGGATGAAACGGTCGGAATATGAAGATAAAGTCGGGCCGATTGCGGCTACGGGACACGGATTTTCGCTGCCCAATGAAATGGGCGAAGCGCCCATGAATATTGTTTTTGTGGCGCCGGCGAAGCCGCAGACGTTGGATCAGATGGTGGCTTCGACAGAACGGGGAGTGCTGGTGACGCGGCTGTGGTACATACGGGAAGTAGATCCGTATGAAAAGATTTTGACGGGGATGACTCGGGACGGGACATTCCTGGTTGAGGACGGAAAGATCCAGGGCGGTGTGCTGAATTTTCGTTTCAATGAAAGCTTGATTCATTTGCTGTCGAATGTGGAGGCTATGGGGACTCCGGTGCGGGCGAGCGGGGAGGAATCGTTTGATATGGTTGTGCCAGCAATGAAAGTTGGAGAGTTTAATTTTACGGAAGTGACGAAATTCTAGAGGCAGCACCTGGCGGTTAGCACTTGGCATTTGGTCAGGTTGGGTCGTATCAGATTTCTGGAAAGAGCACGAGCGGCACATGCGGACGGATTTGGATCCGAACAGCAAAGGCTCTTTCGCCCTTCTGGGGCTCGATCACTTATTCCTTTGCACCCACGGCTTGCGCCGTGGGCTTTATTCTTACGCCGCTCTGCGACTCGAGTCTGGCGGGGCTTTTATTCGCTGCTCTGGCCGGAGATGTAGTTGTCGCTTACGCAAGAAATACATAGGTCTTTCGGCTTCGCTCAGGGCGGGCTCTTCGTTGGAATCCTTCGCTGTTCGCGGAGGTCCGCTGCGTCATGATGACATCGGCTGGATGTTCTCTCGGGTTGGGACTACTTTTCCGTTAGCAGAACTACGTCGGAAATGTTGTGATTGCGGGCGACGGCGAGAGTTTTGCCGTCGGGCGACCATCGAAATTGCTCGATATTTTCAGAGGTGAAGTTCGTGATCTGGCGCCCTGGCGAGCCGTCGAGCGGTTGTGTCCAAACGTTGTCCACGCCCTTATCGCGAACAATGTAGGCTACGGATCTTCCATCCGGGGTGAAACTCAGGGTGTTGGTGAAAGTATTGCTGCCGGCCCCGCCGGACATCCGCGAGTCGATATCAAGCAGGCGCGGGGCAGACGGAGAATTGGAATCAAGGTTCACGAGCGCCAGCTTGCTGAGGGCTATCTCGGGATGGTTGGGCGCGGTTACGTCGGCCCCGAGCGCCAACAGCTTTCCATCTGGCGAAACCGCCACGCCGGCCCCAATCCCGTAGATATTCGGCACATCACTCGAGGGGGGAGTTTCGGGTTCTCCACCCTCCAGCAGCACTCTCTTTAACGGGTGCGTGCCTCCCGAGGCATTGTAATAGACCCATTTCCCATCCGGCGAACAGGCTGGATTGAGGTCAAAAGCTCCTTTGGTGAGTTGCTTGGGGTCGGAGCCATCGGCATTAACCCGCCAGATGCGCACGGCGTTGGTACCACCATGGAAACCCCAGGAGAGAACGTCGTAGCGATCTCCGCATGGCGCTACGTCCAGGATCCAGCCATTGGGATCACTGATCAGGGTGGTTTGCTGTCCACCATCCGCGCTCATGCGCCGCACGCTCTGGCCGTCGGAAACCAGGAGCTTCCCGTCGGCGGCCCAGGCAACGGCCTGCACCTCGCCAGCTTGCGACAAGGGTTCAACAGAAAGATTCGCCGGACTCCCCGCGCCGGGAAGCACATCCAGACTGCGTGATATTTTTACCTGGACGGTGGCAGCCGACTTACCGTCTGCCGAAAGCGTCAAGCTCCAATATGCATTGGTGTCGCGAGTGATGGGCTGCATCGGTCCGCCGGCGGCGGGGACCAATCCGACTTGCGAGCGGCTGTAATTCGCTCCTTTTTCCTGGTAGACGGTAAGCAGCCATTTACCACCCGGCAGCCAAAAAAGTTCATGGACCAGCTGGTTTGTGAACGAAGACAAAGTCCGGGTCTGGTGGTCAGCCATTTCGAGCGTCTTGATGCCGCCGAGCGCATCGGCCAGAAGGAAGACGCTGTAGGCGATTCTTTTCCCGTCCGGTGACCAGGTCACAAAGCGAGGAGTAGTTTCCGGCTTCGCATCCATGATTCGCAGGACGGTTTCTTCACTGCCGTCAAGATTGGCCGCCAACAGGCGGTACTTGCCCACATCGGGATCGTTGCCGCGGGCGTATGCCATGCGATGGCCGTCGGGCGAGAAAGTGACGCCGGTATCGACGTCGTGAACTACCTTCTGGGGCGTGCCGCCCAACACCGGAGCGCGATAAAGCTCCCACTCGCTTTGCGTGCCGATGCCAGCCTGGCGGAAGTAAACGTAGTTGCCGTCGGGCGCGAAAATCAGGGAGTCGTAGATGGCGGCTGCGGGAGCAAGAATCTGGGTGTCGCTGCCGGTTGGTACATTGCGCAGCCACAGACTCTGCAAGCCGTTATCGTTCTGGATGTTCAAGATATATTTGCCATCCGGCGAGACGGCAGCTTTTCCCGCTTTGCCGGTGTTGGTGACCTGAGTGATGGTGAAATTCTGGAACGGAGTTGGGCCAGTACGAGTCAGCAGCGAGTAGATGCCAAAGCCACCGGCAATCAGCAGGATTATGCCGGCCACCGCGACGGTGGCAATCCCGAACTTGTGGTCCCGCGCTACTGCGCTCACGCTGGAACCACTGGTGACCTGGGGAGACGAAGGCAGAGCTGCGGCCGGGCTGGCTCCGCCCGCTGGTGTTTGCCAGGTTGTCGCGCTCTGCTGGGCCGGACTCACTGGCGTGTTCTGGGATTGAACGGGCCGATGGCCGGATGCGCTGTCGCGCTGGAGCCGCTTCAAGTCGCTGCGGATATCGGACGCGTGCTGGTAGCGCAGCTCGCGGTCTTTCTCCAGAGCTTTGTTGATGATCTCTTCGAGGCGCGCGGGTACGTCGGGATTGAGGCGCAGCGGCTCTACTGGTGCACGATTCAGGATGGCATCGAATATCACAGCCGAGGTGTCGCCACGGAATGGCACCGTGCCGGTGGTCATTTCGTAGAGCACCGCGCCGAAGGAAAACAGGTCGGTGCGGACGTCGAGTTCCTTGCCCTTGGCCTGTTCGGGGGACATGTAGGCCACGGTACCGATGGCCATGCCCGGACTGGTCAGATACTCAAGACTGACACCCGCAGTCATTTCCGCTCCGTCCGCTGCTTTTCCGGTCTCCGGGGTTAGCTTGGCGAGGCCGAAGTCGAGAATCTTGGCGTGTCCGCGTTTGGTGACGAAGATATTGGCGGGCTTGATGTCGCGATGAACAATGTGCTCGGCGTGGGCGGCGTCGAGCGCGTCGGCGATTTCGATTGCGAGAGAAAGCAGAACTTCGGTTTCGAGGGGACGGCCGGCGATGCGATGCTTCAGGGTCAAGCCGTCCAGGAACTCCATGGCGATGAAAGGGTGTCCCTCGTACTCGCCAATGTCGTGGATGGTGCAGATGTTGGGGTGATTGAGAGCGGATGCGGCCTGGGCTTCGCGCTGGAAGCGGGCGAGGGCCTGAGGGTCTTTGGCCACGTCTTCGGGCAGGAATTTGAGGGCGACGAAACGGTGCAGGCGGGTGTCCTCGGCTTTGTACACGACACCCATGCCACCGCCGCCGAGTTTCTCGATAATGCGGTAATGCGAGATGGTTTGGCCGATCATTTTAAGCGCTTGCTCTGTGCGCGATTATGTTAGGCGGGAAGGGGTGGGGAGTCAATTGGGGTCGGCATTCAGCACTCAGCACTCAGCATTCAGCACTCGGCACACCAACCACTCATGGTTAACCGGCGAGACGGTCTTCTGCTACCTTCCGGACAAGTGACGCCAACATGCGCTTCACCTCTATCAAGCCGCCACTGAGCACCCGGTAGTCGGGTTCGCTGAGGTACCCCAGATCACGAGCTAGCAGGAAGTGATATTCGAGTTCGCTTGCTGAGCCGGTTGCGATGTTTAGGAAACGTTGAAACTCGCCGTTCCCCCGTTTGCCGCAGCCTTCTGCGATGTTGGCAGCTATCGAGGCTGAGCATCTGCGAATCTGGCTTGGCGATCCATAGAGTTCGTGCTTCGGGAATGTGCCCGTAAACTTGTACGATTTCAGTGTCAAAACGTGCGCTTTCTCCCAGACCTGCAAGTCTCTGAAATCTTTCATGGTCGTTGCTCCTTAAGTTGTGGCTGAATGCTGATTGCTGAATGCTGACTGTCAGTGACATGTGAACGCTGGTTGGAGTTACCCGCAAGTGCATGACCCTCAATACTTTAAGCCTGATAGTTCCATGACTTCGGTAACTTTCGTGGGCTGATTGTGGGGTGTAATCTCGGGCGTGATGTCCAACACAGGTCCAGTGCCCGAGAACGAGAGTGCGGACGCGGTCGCCGGGAAAGAAAAAGTTCCGGAGCGTGAGGCTGCGGCTGCGGTGACGCCGGAAATGAAGAGCGGCCGTGGACGCTTTTCAGAGATGCAAAGCGCGCCGCGTTTTCCCATCAAGCTGCCGATTTCGGTGAAATCGAAATCAGGCGAAGCGCGCCAGGCAGAAACCCAGAACATCTCAGCCAACGGAGTCTTGTTTCAGGTGGTGGACTCGGATATGCCGGTGGGATCGACGGTGGACTTCACCATCTCGTTGCCGGCGGAAATCGTGGGCGCGGAAGTCGATGTGCGGCTGGATTGCAAAGGCCGCGTGGTGCGGAACTTCGAAGAATCGGGACGGCACGGCGTGGGCGTGGTGATCGATGAATATCGTTTCGACCGCCACTGAGCGGCGAGGGAGTTGAATGGCGAGCAGTCCAGTACAGGTGCAGGAAAACGGAGGGCAGCCGCAGGAAGGTGATGGCGGCCAGTTTATCCGTGTGATCGTTGCGGACACGCAGGCGATCTTCCGCGCCGGGCTGCGCAAGATTTTTGCGGTGGAAGACGACGTTCGGGTGGTGGGACAGGCGGAGACGCTGTCGCAGACTTTCTCCGCGGCCAAGAAGTTTTCGGCTGATTTGATGCTGTTTGAAGCGGCGCTGGCGCCGAACCCTCCGGAAGCAGTTACAGATCTCCTGCGGCAGAATCCGGGATTGCGGCTGGTGGTGGTGACGCCGGAACCGAATGAGGAACTGACGCTGGAGCTGTTGCGGCGCGGGGCTTGCGGGATTGTTTCGCGGGAAGTCGAGCCGGAGTTGATGGTGGATTGCCTGCGCAAGGTTTCGAAGGGCGAAGCCTGGCTCGACAGCCGCGGGATTCAGTGGGTGCTGGAGGCTTATCGCACCCAGGGCACGCGAGCGGGATCACCCAAGACCAAGGTACAACTGACGCCCAAAGAGTCACTGATTGTTTCCTGCGTGACGCAGGGAATGAAGAACAAAGAAATTGCGGTGCGGGTGGGCACCACCGAGCAGGTGGTCAAAAACTATCTGCGCAAAGTTTATGACAAGCTGGGCGTGGCCGATCGGCTGGAACTGGCGCTCTACTGTCTGAATAATCGGACGGTGGAGGGAATGATGAAGCCGGCTGTGACGGCGCCTGCTGCTCCCAGCAACGGCGAAGCTGTTGAAAGCGATATTCCTGCCACGGAAACTCCGGAAGTCTCGTAAGACACTCCCGAGCAGTGCTATAGTTTCTGCTGCCAGCATTCAGCCGTCAGCACTCAGCATTCGGCCCTTGCGCGATTCCATGTAGTCATTGAAAAGGGCTGAGGGCTGACGGCTGAGTGCTGAATGCTATCTTGCGAGGCTAATCATGAAGGGTGATCCCAAGGTCATTGCGGTACTCAGCCAGGTATTGAAGGCGGAGTTGACGGCCATCAATCAATATTTTCTGCATGCGGAGATGTGCGAGAACTGGGGCTACGAAAAGCTGGCCAAGCACACGCGCATGGAGTCGATCGAGGAGATGCATCATGCGGAGAAGCTGATCGAGCACATTCTCTTCCGCGACGGGACGCCCAACATGAGCGACTATTTCAAGATCAATATTGGGCCGACCGTGAAGGAGCAGCTCAAGAGCGATCTACAGGTGGAGTACGACGCGGTGAAGCGGCTGAATGAGGGCATTGAAGTGTGCGTGAAGGCAGGGGACAACGGATCACGCGATCTTCTGGAAGAAATCCTCACCGATGAAGAGGAGCACATCGACTGGCTGGAAGGGCAACTGCACGCCATCGACGAGATGGGGATTGAGAATTATCTGGCGCAGCAGTTGCATGAGGAGAAAAAGTAGGGGCTTTTGGCCTTCAGCTCTTGGCTTGGAGCCTCGGGCAGGCGGCCTTGCCGATTTAGCAGTACCACCCATAGAATCAAGAAGCGGCCTTGCGCGGTTGCAAGGCTTGACATCAGCTTCCCAAACTTCCTGCACAAACGGTTCACGGGAGAGATGGCCGAGTGGCTGAAGGCGCACGCTTGGAAAGCGTGTTTACTCGAAAGGGTAACGTGGGTTCGAATCCCACTCTCTCCGCCAGTTTTAAAGCACTTACGGGCGATGAAATCACTCGGAAATCAGTTTATGGCCATCCGCGCTACCTTCGAGGTGGCTTGTCTCATTTCCAGAGTCACGCGACGGCGCTTGCCGTAGCCCATGGTTGTCCGAATATCGGCATGACGCATCAAGAGCTGTTGCATGGTGGGTGCAGCCCCCGTGTCATCAAGCTGCGTCTTCAACGCTGTTTCGGCAGGGCTCTTGCAGCCTCTGTTCAGCCAGTTTTCAAAGTCCTGGATCTTCACAACATGCGAAACCTCGGGATGCCGGACCTTGACGGTGACGGTCGTGAGTCCACTTCCGATGTCGCCGACCCAGGGTTCACACGAAGGGTAGCGAGAGCCTGGGCGATGGCTTCGTACAGAGTCTCTGCGGTCACGTCAACAGAGTGCGCGGTCTGGTTCAGATCGCAGACAACGACGGTGCAGGCTTTAAGCGCCACGCATGCAATTTAGCATATTCGCCATCTGTTCGCCATCAAGCAAGGGATGGGGTCAGGGAATTGGATGTCGAGCAGGCTGCTTGACGGGTCAATGAGTGTAATGGCGATGTTACAACAGCAATCCTTTGAGGACACCGCCAACTCCACGGCTTTCATTGACTTGCCCTTTTCACCGACGTAAGATTCGCGCATTATCGGCAGCAAGGTATGGCGATGCCTTCGGACTCATCTTCGATTTCAGCTTCAGTTCGGACGCTGGAGATCGCCCACGTCCTATTCATGGACATCGTGGCATATTCCCAGTTGCCGATGGACGAGCAGACCCGCCTGATAGAACAGCTTCAACAAATCGTTCGCAATGCAGCGGAGTTCGGCCGAGCGCAGAAGCGCCGGCAATTGCTCCGCCTGCCTACCGGCGACGGCATGGCCTTGGTGTTCTTTGGGGATGCCGAAGCTCCGGCTCGCTGTGCTCTGGAGATCAGTCATGCTTTGCGGGAGCAGCCAGAGTTGAAGCTGCGCATGGGAATTCATACCGGGCCAGTGCAGCGCGTCGAGGACATCAATGCCAACCGGAATGTCGCGGGCGGCGGCATCAATATCGCGCAACGTGTGATGGATTGCGGAGATGCCGGGCACATCCTGGTTTCAAAGTCAGTCGCGGATGTGCTCGGGCAGATGAGTAACTGGAAGGTCATGCTGCATGACTTGGGAGAAGCCGAGGTCAAGCATGGAGTCCGCGTCCATCTCTATAACCTGTACACGGAGGAGGCGGGGAATCGGGAGCTACCGCAGAAGCTGCAGGCGGCGCGGAAAGCTGCAGCGGCCGAAGTTTCGCGGAAAAAGCGTAAGAAGGTCTCGTTGGGCGTGATCGCCGTGGGAATCATGGCTGCGTTGGCAGTCGCTAGCGTCTTCTACACTCGCCGGGCACACGCCCTCACCGATAAAGACACCATCGTTCTCGCGGATTTTGCCAACCGCACGGGCGATGCGATATTCGACGACACGCTGAAAACGGGTCTCAACGTCTCCCTGCGCCAATCGCCTTTCCTGAATGTGCTCTCTGACACCAAGGTCGCGAAGACGTTGCAGTTGATGACTCGTCCAGCCAACACGAAACTCACACCCGACGTAGTCCGCGATCTCTGCCAGCGGGCGGGCAGCAAAGCTTATGTGGTGGGATCGATTGGCAGCCTAGGCAGCGAATATGTGCTGGGATTAAAGGCGGTGAATTGCCAAAGCGGAGACACGCTGGCACAAGAACAGGTGACCGCGGCGTCTAAGGAGAAGGTGCTGGACGTACTGGGCGGGGCGGCAACCAAGCTGCGTACTGAGTTGGGTGAATCGCTGGCGACGGTGCAGAAGTTTGATGTACCACTGGCGGAGGCCACCACGTCTTCGCTCGAAGCCCTGAAAGAGGTCAGCGTTGGTGATGAAGGCCCAGACTCCTTATTTCACAATCTACGCGCGATCAAGCTTGATCCGAATTTTGCCATGGCCTACAGGGCGGTGGGTGGCTACTACCTTAGCCTCGGCGAGCTAGGAAGGGCCAGCGAGTACCTGACCAAAGCATTCCAGTTGCGGGAACATATCAGCGAGCCGGAAAAACTGATGGTGACCGCCGACTACTATGAGTATGTAAGCGGAGAACTGGATAAATCAGCCCAGACATTTCAGGAAGAGATTGGGATCTATCCGCACGCACTTGGTGCCTACGGAGATTTGGGCGCCGCATTGGCCCAACTGGGGCAGTACGAAAAAGCCGTCGAGATCACAAGGCAGGGCAGGATCCTTGACCCGGACAGTTTAGTATTTAACGAAAACCTCGCCGCATTCTCTCTTTCCTTGCAGCGTTTCGATGAGGCGCGGCAGATTATCCACGAGGCGCAGGCGCGAAAACTGGATGGTTACATACTGCACGTTCTTCTTTACCTTCTTGCTTTTCACGGGAGGGATTCCGACGCGATGGCGGAACAGCTACAGTGGTTTGCGGGCAAGCCTGACTACGAGAACTATGGACTTTCGCTCGCGTCTGACACAGAGGCGTATGTTGGTCATCGGGGCAAAGCACGAGACTTGACCAAGCGGGCCGTAGACTCTGCCATACGAGTTGACAACAAGGAAAATGGGGCGATCTATCTGACGAGTGCTGCTCTGCAAGAAGCGGCATACGGCAATGCCATAGAAGCCCGTCAGACAGCGGCAGAGGCATTGAAGTTGGTGCCTGCGAGTGGAGGCGTCGAGAGCGAAGCCGCACTTGCCTATGCCATGGCGGGCGATACCGTACGGGCCGGGTTGTTGGTTCAAGACTTAGGGAAACGCTTCCCGCTAGACACGCAGATGCAGTTGCTTTGGCTGCCAGCGATTCAAGCGCAATTGGCGCTGTATCGAAAGAACCCCACTTCCGCCTTGAATACTCTGCGAGCTGCCTTACCAATCGAGTTAGGGCTGGTTGCCTACGGCAACACTAGCTGCCTCTATCATACGTATGTACGCGGAGCGGCATACTTGGCAGCTGGGCAAGGCAACGCTGCATCCGGTGAGTTTCAGAAAATTCTCGACCACAGCGGCTTCGTCGGGAACTGCTGGACGGGAGTGTTGGCTCATCTGGGTGTGGCCCGCGCCAATGCCTTGGAGTCTCGAACCTCGCGGGGGGAGGATGCTGATGCCGCCCGCACTCGTGCGATCGCAGCCTACAAAGAGTTTCTCACCCTCTGGAAAGACGCCGACCCTGACATCCCCATCCTGAAGGAAGCCAAGGCAGAGTACGCGAAGCTGCAATAGCAGCGTGGCGACCATGCCTTGACCCAAGAATTGTCAACTGACGCTATCAGGCGATTACACTCATTGACCCCGCCAGCCCCCGGCAAGGGGTGTAGTGGAGATTTGACGCCAACTGTGCTTAACGAAAATTGAATTGTGCTGTGGTCTGTATCTCAACGGGGCGTCCCAGAAGTTGATAGGGCCGGTATCGCCACTGGCCTGCGGCATCGACCGCTGCCGCAGTAAGTTCGGCGGGACCAGATACGACTTGCACGTCCGTGACGGTTCCGTCCTTACGAATGACCATCGCAAGTGTTACTACACCGTGAACATTGTTGGCCTTAGCCGCAGCCGGATATTCAGGGTTGACTTTGCTCACTACAAGTCCCTGCATCACAGTTTCCGAAACCCTAACGTGCTGCGGGAAATCAGTCGCAGGGGCCACGTCGGGAGTGACGCCCTGCTGGTCTTCGTTGCCGAGAACAAAGTTGAAAGTTACTTTCGCAATCACAGGTACGGCTGTACCATTTTTTGTGACTGGCTTGAACTCCCAATGCCTAATTGTTTCCTCCACAGCTTGAGAGAGTATTGCATCCGCTTTAAAGACTTGGACGTTTTCTACTTCGCCAGTTTCCGATACCAGCATCATTGCCACTACTCGCCCCTGTATCTTCTGCTGCCGCGCCTGTAAGGGGTAGATCGCGTTCGACACTTTGACGGTTTCCAATGTGTACGTTGTCGGTTTCGTTGACTCCGATTGTGACCAGCTGAAACCGGCAAGCAGAACCACGATCACGACGATATTCGTCATTCGGAAGAGCATTAAGCGATCCTGCCTTTCATCGTGCTACCGATCACGACAATGATCTTTACTCGTTTCAGGTGACGCGCCGTATTGTAGCTCTTCGCTCTTAATCTGGACAGCTGTTGTAATCAGGCGATAGCACTCATTGAGAACGGCCCGACCTGTTACAGGGACCATCGATCCAAATGGGCCGACAGTACAGTCACGGTGTTGTTGTTTTGATTGACGACGGCCATATCCAGATTGCCGTCGCCGTTGAAATCTGTAAGTGCTACCGACAGGGCATAAATCTGCCCCGTTCCTGTCGAAATTAAGCCTTCCCAGCCAGCGCATGCGACCTCAACTCGACGATTGCAACCGTGGCAAGCGTACGACTGTGGACGGCCTGGCACCCGGCCGCACGAAGACCGGCACACGAACATTTTCAGAACGAGCAGGCTCTCGCCTCGTCGACTCGGTCTGGAAGAAAGGGGCCGCATGACACCAGGGTCTCTTTTATCGCCCTCTGTCCCCGGGGACAATCGGAGGAAGGCTGGATATAGCAAAACTGAAAACGGTGGGAAACACATGAACCGGTCAGGTTTCCGTTCATGTCCACCTCGCACAGCCCGCAATTGTGCCCGCGTGAACAAACTATCCCTGTTCCTGTCAAACTCACCTGCTGTGGGCTGCCGCCCCCATCGTCGCCTACCGAGACATCGGCGCTGCGAGGGCCCTGTTGCGTTGGTGTGAAGGTCACCGAAATGGTGCAGGACTGTCCTGCGCCTACACTCCCATCGCAGGTATCCATCTTCGAAAAGTCGTTAGGATCCGAACCCGTGATCTCGATGCCGGTGATCGTCAGCGTCACATTACCCACGTTGGTCAGCGTCGTGGCCTGTGGCTGACTGGATTGCCCGACGATGACACTTGCAAAATCCAGGCTGCCTGGATCCAGCTTCACCACCGTGCCCACACCCGTCAAATTCACGGTTTGGGGACTATTCGGGGCGTTGTCTTTAATCGACAGAGTACCGTTTCGAGTTCCGCGCTGTTTAGGAGTGAAGGTCACATTGATGGTGCAGCTTGCTCCGGGCGCGAGGTTCGCGCTGCAATTGTCCATCTGTCCGAAATCACCGCTGATACTGCCGCCGGTGATGCGGAGCGTCTGTGTGCCCCAGTTGGTCAGAGTGACGGGCTGCGATGGGCTGGTCGTGCCCACTAGCTGAGTAGCGAAAACCAGCTTGTTGGTTGACAATGTGGCATTCGCTCCTGAGGTCACTCCCGTGCCACTCAAGCTGACCGACTGCGGACCCTCGCCGTTGTCGCTGATTGCGACCGCAGCGCTTCGAGGTCCCACTTGGGTCGGCGCGAATGCCACGCCGATGGTACAGCTAGCACCCGCCGCGAGGCTTGAGCCGCAGTTATTTTGTTCCAGAAAATCTTTTCCGTCCGGGCCCGTGATTGCGATGCTGTTAATAATCAAAGGAAGAAAACCAGTATTGGTCAGTGTCACCTTCTGAACAGGACTCTGGGTTCCGAGCACCTGAGATCCGAAGCTCAAGCTTGTGGACGAGAGTTGAAAGGTCGTACCTTGGAGCAGAACGGATACTGTGTCGTTACTGACGTTAACAACAGCTAAGTCTGACTCTCCGTCGTTATTAAAGTCGCCCGCCGCCACCGAGCCAGGTGCGGTCCCTACCCCGTAATCGACGTGTGCGTGAAACGTACCATCGCCGTTCCCGAAAAGTACGCTCACCGTGTTGTTGGCTTGATTGACCACGGCCATATCCAGGTTACCGTCGCCGTTGAGATCTGTAAGTGCCACCGACCGGGGATAAATCTGCCCCGTTCCTGTCGAATAATCTATGTGGGTCTGAAAAGTACCGTCGCCGTTCCCTAGCAACACGCTGACCGTGCCGCTGTTGATGTTTGCCACTGCCAGATCCAATTTGGCGTCGCCGTTCAGGTCACCCACGGCCACGGATTCTGGACTATCTCCAGTCGCATAGTCCTGATGTGGCTGGAAGGTGCCATCACCGTTGCCCAAAAGCACGCTTACTGTGTTGCCGGTTGCGTTGGTGGTCACCAGATCCAACCTGCCATCTTCATTAAAATCGCCTACTGCTATCGAAGAGGGATCCGGCCCGCAGGCGTAGTCTACGCGCCCCTGGAAGGTGCCATCGCCCTTGCCCAAAAGCACACTTACTGAGTTGTCCCTTGAGTTGGTGATAGCAAGATCCAACTTGCCATCACCGTTGAAATCGCCGACCGCCACCCCGGTAGGAAACGAGCCGACCTCGGAGCTCACGGATGGGCTGAACGTACCGTCGCCGTTCCCCAGCAAGACGCCGACCGTATTGCTGAGAATGTTGGCTACAGCCAAGTCGAGCTTGCCGTCGCCGTTGAAATCTCCAACCGCCACGTACCAGGGTTGAAGTCCCTCGCTGTAGTCCACGTGCGCTTGAAAGGTCCCATCACCGTTGCCCAGTAACACGCTCACCGTGTTACTGGTGGTATTCCCCACAGCCAGGTCCGGCGTCCCATCTCCGTTGAAATCACCGGTGGCGACCGGTAGAGGACCTGCACCCACGCCATAATCGGATCGGTTCAGTGATATGGCAGACCGGGGTGTTATCACTTCAAAGTAGGCCTGATTCGACGTACCCCCGCCCGGGCTGGGATTGAACACAGTCACCGAGGCCGTACTCGCCTTGGCGAGGTCAGTTGCCGGAATGGTCGCGGTCAACTGCGAACTGCTAACGAAGGCTGTCGCCCGTGCATTACCGTTCCAACTTACCTCTGAACCCGATACGAAGCCCGTGCCATTGACGGTAAGAGTGAATCCTTGGGCTCCAGGGGCGACGGCATCGGGGACCAGCGGCTGATTGATCAGAGGAACTGGATTGGTCTGGGCCAGAGTCACTGCGCCGGCGAAGACTGAAGCGAATAAAACCACCACGGTCCTGTTCATCGAGGATCTGGGTTTCATGTCGTGCTCCTCTCCGTCAATCTGGCTAATTCATTGGGCGCAACTCGCGTCCGGGAAAGTGAGAGCGCCTCATCCGGGGCAAAACTGATTGTTGTGGCACTTGGCTGTTTGCATTACGAGTTGCAGCACGTACCGCGACGGGCGCATCTACTAGGCTGTAGTCGCAGCCTTCGACGCCGGGATGCTGCTCGTCGCATGGGATCAACAAGATAGCGTGCACGTCGCCGTTGGGGAGAAATCCATCACCAACAATCTCTCCGCGATCATTAATAGTCTTCGCTTCAGCCAGGTACACGCCGGAGTTTGGCGAAACCAGGGTATTAAGATCAACAAGCGGGCCACCGTCTTCCGACAGGAATGCGCTTTCATTGCTCGTGTTACAACTGTCCACCCCTGCAAAACCCACAACCTGCTCCCGTGAGTTAATCCACAGTCCGATGTTGCAGCTAGCGTTGCCAAGGACTCCGAGGTCCTTCGCTTTTCCCTCCTCCCAGAGAACTGCGTGGGCGGCTGTATCGCCCGGGGGACTGGCCCAGCCGGCGATCTGTCCGGCGTCGTTGATCGAGTAGGCTTCTCCAAAGGTTCCCCCTACCGAGGGAAGACGCTGCATTCCGGTTCCTTTCGTCCACAAGAAAGGAACGTTGTTGCTCGCGTTTCCGGCCAGCGTCGCATTGCCTACGACCTCGCCTCGGTTGTTAAGAGCAAACGGAAAACCGCAATTGCCGCCGAGAGACCCAAGGTCCGTCATCACGCCGTTCTCCCAAAGAAACGGATCCTCGGTCGGGACATTGGGTGTGCAGACAGGGCCGTTGTCTGTGTTTGCGGTCGAGTTTATGTAAGAGATCCCAACTACTTGTCCGCTTTCGTTGACGTAGAAAGCCTCGCTGTCGGGGCCGCTGCCCAATGTGCCCAAGTCCCGCATCCCGTTTTTCGTGTCCCACAAAAACGCGTGCGATTCTGTGGCGACGGGGAAGGAAGGGCCCAGGGCTAGAGTGCCCGCGAAGGGATCAAGGATGGTATTCAGGGCAAAGCCCGCGACTTGGCCACGGTTGTTGATGGCGTTTCCATAGCTGGCGTTTCCCCCCAGAGTTCCCAAGGGGATAATCTTGCCCTGCTTCCACAAGGCACCCTCGACCTCGGGAAAACCAGTCAGGGGATCGATGAGACCGTTCTCCGAAAAGCCGGAGACCAGTCCACCATCGTTGATCCATACAGGGAAGCTGCTGTTGACGCCTGCAAGTGCGCCTAAGTCAGTGGTCGCGTTTTTCCACCGCAGAGTGTGATTGACGAGGCATTCACCAAACAGTGTCTGGAAGCAATTGGGAGCGTAGGGATCGGGAGTCGAAGTGTCGGCCTCAGCAACAGCGATCCCAACCTGGTTCAACGTTCTGGCAGCTGGAAACGGAGTGAAGCTGTTGTTGCCCCCAAGGGCGCCTAAGTCGACCACTTGGTAATGATGATGCTTATGGCGGTGATCTTGATTGTCCTGTGCCGTGAGCTGGGGCGGAGCAAGGGCGGCTAACAAGACGATTGCGGCGAACGCCGATTCTGGAGATTTCATACACACTTCTCCTTAGAGTTTTGTCTCGGCGTTTGCTCACGTCACAGTCGCCGGAACTGGGAGCATCGCGCCTCGCGCCGTCACTCTCGCCCGGTGCCGCTTGAGCGTCAATGCCGCCGATGTGACCCGAATGTGGCGCGTGTGTGGCATGGCGTAAGTGGCTTTTTTGTAATGGGTTGGAAACATCTCGCGATTTACCGGATCACGAGCCTCCAGAGCGGTGCTAAACTGCCCCGAGTCGCGCGGGAGAAAGCCGCGATGGGAATGTCCGCCCAATCTGAATCGCACATCCGCTTTAAAGAGTACGACCTCGATCTACGCACGCGAGAGCTGCGGACTAACGGCCACAAGCTGATTCTTCAGGAACAACCCTTTCAAATTCTGTCAGCATTGCTGGAACGCCCGGGTGATCTGGTGAATCGCGAGGAATTGCGGAAAAGGCTGTGGTCCGACGACACCTTCGTAGATTTCGACCGCGGTTTGAATAAGGCGGTCAACCGACTGCGCGAAGTTTTGGACGATTCCGCCGACCAGCCACGCTTTATTGAAACGCTGCCTCGCCAGGGCTATCGCTTCATCGCGCCAGTGGAGCGCAATGGTGCCCAAAGCGCTGACGCCTCGGAGAGTCTCGCCGGAAAGCAGGTTTTCCCCTTATCGTGGCGTGTAGTCGCTGGCACTTTGGCTGCGCTGGTTGCGGTCGCTGTCTTGTGGTGGATACAGCGCCACCCCCCCTCCATGTCTGGACTGCCGGAGTTGAAGCAGCGCCAGCTCACGGCTAATCCCACTGATAACCCGGTGATGAGCGGGGCGATTTCGCCGGACGGCAGATACCTGGCCTATGCTGATCTGAAGGGCATTCACATCAAGCTCATCGAAACTGGGGAGACAGCGGACGTTCCCCAACCGGAGGAGGTCAAGGGAGCGCGAGTGGACTGGGCGATTGTCCCAACCTGGGTTCACGACGGTACCAGGTTCATCGCCAATGCGAATACCGCTGGCCGGGGCACGAGCATTTGGATCGTCTCCGTGGTAGGTGGAGCACCGCGAAAACTGCGAGATAACTCGGAGGCAGAGTCGGTTTCACGAGACGGCTCCCGGGTTGCCTTCGCGACAAATTGGGGCAGGTTTGGTTATCGCGAGCTGTGGGTGATGAGGGCAGATGGGGAGGGCGCATACAAGCTCTACGACGTGGACGAGAGCAGCTTTTTCTTAGGTGCTGAATGGTCGCCCGACGGTCAACGCCTAGCCTACCTTATCGCGCACGAGGGGCGTGACAGGGGTCAGATGGCCATTGAGAGCCGTGACCTTGTGGGCGGCGCTGAGGTAACCGCATTGCCTGACGCGATCACGCTCGAGGACTGGTCCTGGCTACCGGATGGACGCATAGTGTGGTCACTGGACGAGCCAGGCCCGGCAGCCCTGAGTTGTAACCTGTGGGCGATGCTCATCGACGCTGGAAGCGGTAAACCTGCTGAAAAACCGAACCGCCTTACCAACTGGGCTGGTTTCTGCATGGCCAACCCCAGTCCAAGCGCGGATAGCAAGCGTCTCGTGTTTCGCAGATGGCTGTGGCAAGCCAACATCTTTGTCGCTGATCTCGATCACACCGGGACTCGGCTTACCTCACTCCGCAAGCTAACCACGAATGAGGGGCGAAATTTTCCGGCTGGCTGGACACGAGATAGCGATGCGGTTGTTTTCGAGTCCTATCGTGACGGGCAGTGGCAGATACTCAAGCAGTCTTTAGGTCGAGAGACGACCGAGCCACTCGTGACCGTAACCGTAAACCTGCTGAATCCACAAGTCCGCGTGAGTGCCGATGGCGCATGGATTCTCTACCCGGCGGGCTACTCCAGCACCGGTGGTTCCTCCGCACCATATCAACTGATGAGAATCCCAATCAACGGCGGCAGCGCCGAGCAGGTGTTGACCGCAAGCTTTTACGACAGCGCGCACTCGCGAATTGCGCCGGGCTGCGCCCAGGCGCCTGCGAGTTTGTGTGCAATCGCAGAGCGAAGTGCAGACGGCAAGCAAATTACTTTCACCGCTTTCGACCCGTTGAGGGGTCGCGGTCGCGAGATTGCCCACATTGATATCGAGCCCACAGGCCGAGACTACGTTTGGGACCTTTCTCCAGATGGCACTCGTATAGCTTTCCTCCAGTTGTTTGGAGCACAAAATGGGCCCTCGGCAGGAGGAAAGATTCGTGTGATTCCGTTGGACGGCCAGGCTCCGCGCGAGATTGTCGTCAAGGGGTGGAACAGCCTGCAGAGCGTGGACTGGGCAGCCGATGGGAAAGCACTATTTGTTTCGGGTGCCACGCCACAGGGTTCGGCGCTCCTGCGGGTGGATATGCAAGGTAATGCCAAAGTCTTGTGGGAGCGCAAGGGCAGCATAGAGCCGTGGTTCGCCCGGGCGCCCTGGGCCGTGCCCTCGCCGGACGGCCGGCATCTTGCGATTTATGACTGGCAGCTGAGTTCGAATATGTGGATGGTGGAGAACTTTTGAAGGTATAGGGTTCAGCACAGCTAGAAGTTACATCTTCAAGCCAAACTGGACGTGCCGGGGAGCCCAAGCCAAAGACTCCAGTGTAAGCCAGTGACGCGTACCTGGACTGCGGTAGCGCAGCCCTACCTTTGGAGCTTTTTCGCTCTCGCCGCGATCCTGCTCATCCAGATCGTAGTCCTGCTCTACAGGGACAGAGATGCGATCTCTGCTCGGATTTTGGGTCAACCCATGCCTGCCGCCTCATCAGACCAGCCTTCCAATGTAGGCGTAGCGAAGTCGGCTGTAGCCGGCCGATAGTTGAGGCTCTCAGTTCAAACAGCGGCCACTCAAGTTGCCAAATAGCTGACGTCACGGCCAAAACATTCGCGATTTTGCATTCTCAATTCCGGCTGACCTTCTCAGCCACTACGCGGAAGCCGCTTTCGTCCCGCCGGATTACTTCCGGTTTGCCTTCGAGGGGACTCCTGCTGCATGGCCAGTGTGGCGGGAGTCCTCCTTATGTTTTGATTGACAGCTATCCATGGCCAGACTACAAGCCATCTCACAAATAGCAGGGGAGGCAGCCAAGCGAGACAGCGCCAGCAACGGGAAAGCTGCACTGCATGTGGGCGGACACAGACTGAGCTGCACCGTCAGAAGTTCTCCATCATCCACATGTTGGCGCTCAGCTTCCAATCATAAATCGCCAGATGACGGCCGTCGGGGGAAGGCACGGCGGTTGGAGCCGATCTCTCGTTTAACAGATCATTAAATGGTACATTCCAGGCAAAGCTTCCTTTCTGCTCCCACAGGACACGGGCGTTGCCCGTCACGTCCACGTAAAGCAGAGCCGAACCTCCCTGAGTGGCGCTCGTGATAAGCATTCCCTTTCCGTCTGCGGCCCAATTAACACTGCGCAAGTTATCCCAACCCCGCACGACGACTTCCTGCGTCGCCTGCCCGTTCAAATGAAGGAGGTGGATCCGTGCTTCCGGGTATTTGAGAACGGCGATGAGCATGCCATCTGGGGAAAGGTCCCAGCCGTAACTGGCAGCAGGGCTCGCATCAGTATTCCATCGTGCTAGTTCACTACCACGGCCGTGCGGCGCGTCGATGGCCGTAAAGACGAGTTGCCGAAGATCCAAGGTCCGCTCAGCAATCATGCACAATGTGGCCGGGGCGCGGGCGCAACGCGGTTTTCCGAAAATATTCGCTGTCAGCACCAATTCCGACGGTCCGCCCTTGATTGGAACCCGGATGAGTTGACGTGACGCGGATCCCTTGCCAAGCGCGGCCCAATCACCAACCGCGGCCTCCGAATAATGCTCCTTAGCCCTCTGTTGTCTCAGGTACAACAGCCATGTGCCATCTGGACTCATTGTCGCGCCACCTACCATATCCTCGTTTTCCGCCTCCGCCCCATTCGTCCCTGACACAAGGGTTTGGGCTGTACTGTCCTCCAATGATTGCCTCAAAATTCGCCAATGGCCGTCGCGGTAGGATTCTAAGATCACGGACCTGCTGTCGGGTGTCCAGGCGGCCGGATAAGTTCGCCCCTCGTTCAACGTTAGGCGCCTCGGCGGACTCATATGCTTCCCTCTCGCCTCGATGTCGGCAACATATACCCTGCTCTGCCACGACCATTTGCGAAAGGCAAGCCGCTTGCCGTCCCCTGTGGAGCTTGAACTGTCCATGCAAAACCCAGCCCAATTGGTCAAACGCCTGGAGGCTTCGCTGGGCTTGCCGGTCGAGGTGTTAATCGGTACTGCCCAATAGTTGCAACTGTTGGCCCAGAGGCCGGGCTCGTCCAATGAATAAATGATCCTCCCGTCGGGGGCCCAGACATGATCCTGCACGCCGCTAGGTAGGACCATCTGAACTGGTCCGCCCTCCAGGTCGCGTGTCACCAGACCTCCCCCGACTCGCTGTACAGATTCGTAGGACAAGCGTTGGCCATCCGGTGACCATTCCCCCCCCTCAAAGCCGCTCTTGTCGTCGCCTTCATAGACCTTCCGCGCTTGTGTACCGTCACTCCTCATCACCCACAATTCTCGATAGCTCCACCCGCCGCTTGGGTTCGTCTCAAAAACAATCAACGAGCCGTCCCGAGAAACGGAGTAGGCCTCGGCATCGTCGCGCAGCTTGTGGGGCGGTCCACCCGGCGCCGGAAACATCCAGATGCCCAGGTCAGGAAAAAGGTTCCCCGAATTGGCATTGGCAATGAACCCCGAACCATCGCGAAGCCAAGTCGGGACGAGGTTCCACTCTACGTGCTTTCCTTCGATCTCAGGCGGCTGAGGAAGGGTCCGCATCTCGCCCGTCTCGATCACTTTGACATGCATTCCTTGCAGGTCGGCGTAAGCCAGATACCTGCCGTCGGGTGCAATCGCGCCGCTTAGGATTGGGTTGTCATCGGAGTTGTCGGTGAGCTGGCGTTGCTTTAACCCGGGAAGACTTGGGGCTGGGGAATGACGATTGGTTAGCCACAGGGTTACACCGATCACCGTGAGTAGAGCAAGCACGATCGCAGCCATGGCCTTCCGGGAAATGCCCCAGCGCCTCGGCGTCGTACCCCGTTTCAATCCCTCTAAATCAGCCCGCATCTCCGCGGCAGCCTGAAAACGCTGCTCGCGGTCTTTCTGCAGCGCCTTATCGATGATTTCTTCCAGCTCGAATGGCAATCGCGGGTTCAACTTCCTTGCTGGGACGGGTAAGCGGTTCAGGATTGCATCGTGGAGCACCGGCGCCGTCTGGCCGCTGAATGCCTGCTGTCCCGTCGCCATTTCGTAGAGCACAAGTCCAAACGAAAACAGGTCCGTGCGCGCGTCCAACTTCTCGCCTCGCACTTGTTCGGGCGACATGTAAGCGGCTGTACCCAGCGCAACGCCAGTTCGAGTGAGGCTGAGGTGAGTGACGGGCCCGGTCGGCATTTCCTGGAATCGCGGGGCTTCCGGATCAGCACCCGATGCCAGTTTCGCCAAACCGAAGTCCAGAATCTTGGCCTGGCCGCGACTAGTAATAAAAATATTCGCCGGCTTTATGTCGCGATGGATGATTCCTTTTTCGTGGGCTGCTTCCAGCCCATCGGCAACCTGAATCGCGAGGTTCAATAATTCCTCGGTCGCAAATGCGGCTGCTTGGGTTTCAATCCGGTCCCGCAGGGTTTGTCCCTCCAGCAGAGGCATCACCATAAAGGGTTGGCCATCGTGGTCGCCAAATTCGTGGATAGTGCAGATGCTGGGATGATCTAGTGCGGAAGCGGCTCGCGCTTCGCGCTCGAACCTTTCCAGGGCCTTCGCATCTTTGCCTAGCTCTTCGGGCAGGAACTTCAGCGCGACCCGGCGGCTCAGCTTGAGATCTTCTGCCTTATACACCACGCCCATGCCGCCGCCGCCGATTACTTCTAACACTCGATAGTGCGTCACCCTCTTGCCGATCAGGTTCTGGCCTGCGGATTCAGTTAGCGGTTGAGTGACATCAAGAGCAACCTTCACCCATTCCACCGGAGTCTTCCAGCGGTAGCCGCGTCGCGCAAGGGTTTCGACGAAACGGGGATTCTCGGCCGAGTCGCCCAGCGCTTGCCGCAGGCGGTTCATGGCGGCGCTGATGCTGTGCTCGAATTCCACGATGGTGTCGTTCGGCCACAGCCGCTTACGCAAGTCTTCTCTCAGCACCAGCTCGCCCGGACGTTCTAGCAGCGCAACCAGAATTCGCAGAGGTTGCTCTGAAAGGCGAACCGTCGTGCCATCCTCTTTACCGAGTTCGCCTGTCCGCAGGTCAAGCTCGAAACCCTCGAAGCGTACAAGGTCTTGGGAGCGGTCGATTCCAAGCATAAAGCACTCCAGAGTGTTGGGATTCTAACACCGCCGCATCCCGCAGAGCCGGCCTCCGCGCTGGACGGACGGCTTATCCCTTGCCGCACGACACCGCAAATCGCCGCGTAAGTGCAAGTCACTGATGAGCTTACGGGCTGTGATCCAAATGTGATACAGCGGTGACGTGCTTTGCATTGCACAAAATCAGGCGTAGGCGGACAGTGTCGTACGCACCGAGGAGGTGCACATGAAATCCAGAACGTTGACTTGGGTTACCTCGATGCTGTTGTTCGCCGCGCTGGCGCTGCCGACTGGACTTGCCGCGCAGGACAAGCAGGACCACAACCATCACAAGCAAACTCGCTACTCTCTCCAAATACTCGGCACGCTGGGCGGGACGACCACCGATGTCGTTGGCATCAACAACCGAGGCGAGGCGGCAGGCTCATCTACCCTGTCGGGCGACCAGGTCCGACACGCTTCGCTCTGGCGGAACGGGGCCATTATTGATCTCGGCACACTTGGCGGGCCCGACAGTGTTGCACCAGAGGCGTCACCACAGCCCAACGATATGGGCGAGGTCGCAGGTGCTTCCTATACCTCTACCCCGGACTCGAACGCAGCGCAGTTTTGTAGCCTCTTTATGTTTGTCAGCGACCCGTATACTTGTCGCCCATTTATTTGGCGGGGCGGGGTCATGGACGAACTGTCTACCCTCGGCGGCAATAACGCGATAGCCTGGAAGGTGAATAATCGGGGGCAAGTGCCTGGGATCTCCCAGATCACGACCGAAGACCCAACCTGCTCAGACTCCGAGCCTGAATCCGAGCCGGTCATATGGGAAAGAGGCCAGATTCAACAGCTTCCTACAATTTCCGGCGACCTGGACGGGTTCGCCGACGCGATTAACGATCTCGGCCAAGCTGTGGGCTCGACGGGTAATTGTGACTTAGACATTCCACTTACTAGCCTTCATGCTGTGCTCTGGCAACGCGACGGACAAAACTGGACCGCGACCGACTTGGGCGACCTGGGCGGGACGGAGTGGAATCTTGCATTCGGCATCAACAAGCGAGGTCAAGTGGTTGGCCAATCCGGCTTGCCCGGGAACATGGCATTTCACGCCTTTCTGTGGAGCGAGGGCATGATGACCGACCTTGGCACGCTTCCCGGAGATTTTGTGAGCTGGGCCGAAACCATTAACAACAGCGGCCAAGCAGTCGGCGCATCATTCGACGCCAGCGGGAACGCTCGCGCCGTCGTCTGGGAGGACGGGGCGATAACCGACCTCAACACGCTTGTTCCTCCTGGCTCCGCGTGGTTTCTGTGGGAGGCGCTCGGAAACAATGATCGCGGGCAAATCGTGGGCCCTGCACTCAACACGATAAACGGTGAATTTCGGGGTTATCTGCTGACCCCGTGCGACGAGAATCATCCCGGTATCGAAAGCTGCGACTACGGCCTGGTGGACCTGAGCGCTGCCTCCCAAACCAGTCCCGAGGTTCTCCACCCAAGCGGGCGGATGACACCTCAATCAATCATGCGCCGCATGAATTGGTATCGGTTCCCTAGTCCCGCATTTGACCCAAGAAATTAGCCGCTAGAAAAAGAAAAGGAGACGCTCCATGAGATCCAAGTCATCGATGTCCAGCACCGCAATCGCATTTTTCGTTGCGTTGGCAATCCCACTCGGACTCGCCGCGCAGAGTAACCAAGACCACAGCAATAAAACGCACCACCACTACCAGCTCATCGACATGGGAACGTTCGGCGGCCCCAACAGTGGAGTACCCACCGTTTTTGATGAGATCAACGGCACGGCTGGAGCGCAAGCGATCAGTGACGCAGGAGCGATTACCGGTACGGCGGACACTTCTATAGCCGATCCTCTCTGCTACTTCGATGATTGTTTCTATCCAAATGGCTTCCAATTGGAGAATGGAGCGGTCACGAATCTTGGGGCGCTTCCAGGTGGTTTCTGGAGCTTCGTGGCCTGGACCAGCCGGAATGGATTAGTCACCGGTTTTTCGGAGAATGGCGAAACCGACCCGCTAACAGATCTCCCATTGGTACACGGAGTGCTCTGGCACAAGACACAGATCACCGATCTGGGCACACTTTCGGGCGGGTTTCAGAGTTTTGGCCAAGCTGTTAATAACGCGGGGCTAGCCGTAGGTCTCGCGACGAACGGAACCTCCGATCCCTATTCCTATTTGTATTCTCAGATTCTCGGGATCTCGACGGGAACCCAATCGCGCGCATTCCTGTGGAGTCAGCAAGACGGAATGCAAGACCTGGGCACGCTGGGCGGGCCGGATGCGTGGGCGGCATTCGTGAATAAGCAGGGCGAGGTCGCTGGCATCTCCTACACAAGTGCTACAGCAAACGCCGACAACGGGCCTTCCTGCCCACCTAACGTTCCCAGCCAAGACCCCTTTTTCTGGGAAAAAGGCACTGGGATGATCGACGTCGGAAGTTTCGGCGGCACGTGTGCTGTACCGCAAGCCTTTAACAACCGAGGTCAATTGGTTGGCCAATCCTATCTGGCCGGAAACGCTACGGCTCACGCCTTCCTGTGGGACAAGAGAAGCAAGACGCAGTTGAAGGATCTCGGCACTTTAGGGGGAGACAATGCGGCGGCACTTTGGATCGATGATGCTGGCGATGTGGTCGGTTATGCGGACTTGTACAACCCGGGAGGTTGCAACGGCCTGCCTTGCGTGCACCACGGATTCCTGTGGAGAAACGGTGTAATGACGGATCTCGGGACCATCGGGACTGATCCGTGCAGCCGCGCTTTGTCGGTCAACGCGCGGGGCCAGGTCGTGGGCGCAACCGCAGCGATCTGTGGCGGCAATCTCACGCGCGGTTTCCTGTGGGAAAACGGTGGTCCCGCGGTCGATTTAAACAGCTTGGTTAGCACCAATGAGTTTGCGCTGGCGCAGCCAGTTTACATAAACGACCGCGGCGAGATCGCGGTTACCGGAACTCTCGCAAATGGGGACACTCATGCGATCCTGCTGGTCCCGTGTGACGAAGGCCATCCCGGCGGGGGGGGCTGCGATTACAGCCTGGTGGGCGTGAGCGCCGCAAACTCTGTCGCGGCCACACCGCGCGAATTGTCTAGGCGCGTGCCGCCTGCCACGTTGCGGCAACACAACAATCGGTTTCGATTTCCGATACTCGGGTCCAGTAACTAGAAATCAAGAACACAAGAAGGAAGTATGTCATGAAATCCAGGATCGTGACCTGCATTGCTGCAGTCGCCCTATTCGCTACGCTGGCGTTCCCGGTCGGCATCGCCGCGCAGGACAACAGCAACCAGCTTCTGACCGCCCGGATGGTCTGGTATCAGGTTTAGTGCAGCACCGAGTTACGTCCCTGAGAAGTCGTGCGCGCCGAAACGGAACTACGCGGCAGGATCAGCCGGTCAGGTCGGGTTCGAGGAATACGTTGAGTTCATCTTCTGCTGAGGCGAGTCCTTCAGGGAGGCTGCCGCGGTTGTATTCTGCCATGCGGTTCTTCCACTTGAGGAAGTCGGTGATACTTTGGGGTTCGACGCGGACCTCGACACGGCGCAAACTAGCCAGCAGCAGATTCATTTCGTAGCGGAAGCCTGTAGCGCTGCGGAGATTTCTGGCGGAGGGATACGTCGTTTCGATTCTGCCACGAC
>JABCZH010000001.1 GCA_013289795.1 Acidobacteriota bacterium | reverse complement strand
TCGGTAGCGAAGTTCGGTTGTGATAACCGCTGAATGCATATAAGCGGGAAGCACTCCTCAAGATGAGATCTCCCAACCCGTAAGGGATAAGAAGGGCCCAGGAAGACTACCTGGTTGATAGGCTGGAAGTGGAAGTGTGGTGACACATGTAGCTTACCAGTACTAATCGCCCGTTCGGCTTGACCATAAAATTTACTCGGTGCATTAAAAGCAGCTGTCAGCACTCAGCCTTCAGCTTTCAGTTCGAAACTGTTCGAAAGCGGAGGCGACTTCAGCGACTCGTCAGAAACTGGACGAGACTGAAGACAAGTACTGATGGTTGTGCGCCGACGAGATTTTCGAAGTCTTGTCGATTAAGCAATACCCAATCTATTCAGTTGTGAGGTTTCGGCCTCATGATCTTTGAAAATCAGCTTCTGGCTTCTAGCTGCTAGCTAACCCTACCCAGGGAAGCTGGTTTGGCTAGAAGCTAGTCGCCAACAAGTTCGGCGTAGAGATCCTTTGCTGGAAAGCGCTCAGGATTTCGGCGCGCGGCTCAGACGCCGCGCAAACGCCTCAAGTTGTCGGTGATCTTACCGCGGGGGTTCCACCCGTTCCCATCCCGAACACGGAAGTTAAGCCCCGCAGGGCCGATGGTACTGCACGCGAAAGTGTGTGGGAGCGTAGGTCGTTGCCGGCATTAAATAAAGGCCAGTCTGAGAAATCAGGTTGGCCTTTTCCTTTTCCGCGGGCTGATTTCTGGCTAGAATTCTCAATGTCGTGAAAAAGGCAGCAATATACTTTTTTGGGCTCATGGCACTCGTCCTTGCCGTGCTTTCGCTCTATACCGTTTTTGGCGATAGCGTGGGGATTCCGGCCGCAAACCTCATCTCGTACACCGCGGTTGTCTTCTGGTTTGTTTTTATGGGATCAAAGTGGCTGGGTGCCGGATATAGCCTGCGCGACAAGGCGGTGCAGCGGATGATACCCCGCTTGCTAGCTATCCATGCCGTCTTCCTCGTGCTGGTCTTCGCGGGCAGACCACAGCGTTTTCCTTGCAGTCCCGTTTGCCAAATGAATGGCTGGTAGATCGTGGAAGAGATCCCTCCTGGTTCGTAGCTGGATTGATGCTGATCTTTCTCCTGGCCGAGACGGCCCAAGTGTACCTTTCTCGCAGAATCCTGGGCCGCAGCCTCGAAGCCGAGAGGAAAGGGCCGCACGATGACGTTCTAGTCGGCTGAGATTCCTTCGACTCCGCTTCGCTTCGCTCAGGATTTCGGCTGCGGGCTCCCGCTTCACTCACGCCCGCAAAGCGTTTCAAGTTAAGCCCCGCAGGGCCGATGGTACTGCACGCGAAAGTGTGTGGGAGCCCTTCGACTTCGCTCAGGATAAACTGCGGTCGTTGCCGGCATTAAATAAAGGCCACATTCAGAAATGAATGTGGCCTTTTCCGTTGGGACTCGGAGCGGGTGTTTATTTCTCTTGCATGATGGGGTGGACCAACTTGGGTTCGCCGGAGGCGGTCGAATAGAAGAGCCTGCCGTTCTCTTCCCGCACAGTCTCGATTCCCCAGGGGTCGGCCATGGTGAAGTCGTCGACGAGGGTGTAGGTTCCGTGGTGGTTGCGGAAAATGAAATAGCGGTTCTTGTTGGCTCGGGGGATTTCGACGGTGAATCCGTTGAGCGATCCGTCGGCATCTTGTATGGGTCCGCCAAAGCCTCCTGCGCCATAGCCGGGGAATTTCACTTCGAAAACGGCGCTAGCGGCATCTTTCCGGCTGGCGAAGGAGTGCGCGATGGGAGCTTCGGAGACCAGGCGCTGGACGCGTTCGGTTTCGGAGGGAGCGATGTTGTCAGGGTCGTTCTTGTAGTCGTCGTAATCGAGATAGAACTTGGTGAGCTTGATTTTCTGGCCGCGATAGTCGATGGAGCTGGGCAGGATGCGGCGTACCACTGCCCAGGTGGATGCGAGCAGGAGGATTGCGCCGATTACTAGAAGCAGTCGTTTTGACATTGCCATCCCAGACTTACAGAATTGTCTGGTGGACGGGATGGGGGGACAACGTCACGGAAGTAATGGGCGGATTCAGTTCCTTTCGGCTTCGCCGAACACGGAAGTTGAGCCTTGCAGGCCGATGGTACTGCACGCGAAAGTGTGTGGGAGCCCTTCGACTTCGCTCAGGATAAACTGCGGTCGTTGCCGGCATTAAATAAAGGCCACGTTCAGAAATGAGCGTGGCCTTTTCCGCTTGGTCTGTAATTCTTAGCTGGAAGGTGGGTGGGTGTTAGAGGGGCAGTGATTGAAGTGCCAACGCCTGGCGATCGAGGTTGCTTCCAATCAGCAGCTGCCCGGACCGCCAAGCCTCATTCATGCTCGCCTTCGCTTGTGCCTCTCCAGCAAAAACGGCCCAAGAACTAAAAGCGATCCAACAGCTGCAGTCAATAGGCAGCCAAACCTGAGCAGACCAGAAATGAACATTGAGGACTCGCCATGAAAGTCGGACACCGCGACCATCAAACGCGGATTCGTAATTCTTGGGTCGCGATTATCGAACAATACGTCGAGATCAAACTTGTAACGGCGCCCTGCCACGGTTTGAAATTCCCCTATCTCACGGGAGATGCCTGTAACGGAGTTAATCCGGCCTTGCCTAATTGTCTCGTCGGAAGCTCCTTGAAGCGTGCCGCCCTCGCTGGTTAACGTCCAGCGGAACTTCCATACAGGAAGGTTGGGGCATGGCTCCTTCTCGGGGTCGTTTACGCCGACTTGGCAGGCTAACTCTTTCTCGGCCTGGGTCGGTTGGAAGTCGTCGATTCCTTTCGGGACATCAGCATCGATGTAGATGGAATAGAGCGCGCTCATATTCGCTTTGACCATGCTGGTGGTGTAGTGGCTTCCCTTCGAGAGGGTTATCGGAACATCGTTTGCAAACGACCAGCTGCGCGTGGAGTCGAAGCGCGTCCACAGGCCCCACGGCACAAGTCCAAGGGCAATGAGAAAGAATCCCACTCTTCTTGCCCACTTCATATTGTGAACGCTGCTCCTATTATCATCGTCTAAGCCCCGCAGGGCCGATTGTACTGCACGCGAAAGTGTGTGGGAGCCCTTCGGCTTCGCTCAGGGTAAACTGCGGTCGTTGCCGGCATTAAATAAAGGCCACATTCAGAAATGAATGTGGCCTTTTCCGTTGGGAACGGAACCTCGGATTAGAGCACCCGGAATTCGGACGCCGCCAGGGCGTATGCTTTCGTCTCTGCATCGAGATTGGGATATCGATCGAGATACTGCTGGATTACTTCCCTGGTGTCGGGGTGGTGTAGGTGGCCCAGACCGTGAAGGGCGTCGACTTGGCAGCTCAGCGATTGCAGGTGGAGGATTTGCGAGAGGGTCTCGAACATTACGTCCTGCATGCGTTCATCGTCCCCGCCGTTGGAGCGCGAGCGGACGCCGCAGTGCCAGTCGTAACACAGGGAGTGCCACCACATGTTGGCGGCGGTTTCCAGCGGTTCAATCGAAAATAATCGCTCGAACAAGTAGAACATCGAACGCACGCAGTTTTCTCGGGTTGCGAATGGCAGGGACCGATGCCAGATAATGTGCGGAACGTCGCAGCCAAGGTTGCCGCTCTGGATGGCCCAGAATCCCTCTTCCAGTTCTGGCTTTAGGAACCTTGACAGTAGAAATGCAGGTTCGGTAAACAACTGGATGTAGTGACTGGCAATCTCGTCGGGAGAGAAAGCCACGTCTACGTTCCAGTACCACTTTTCCTTTTCGTGTGCTTGGGGAACAGGCTTGTCAAAGAGAAAGGCAACGTATTCATCGAAGGAGACACCGATAAGATCACATTCTATCCTTTCCTTCATGACTAACCGTCGGCGTTCAGGGTAACAGATCCTTCGACTCCGCTGCGCTCCGCTCAGGATTTCGGCTGCGGGCTCCCGGTTTTTTTCTTTGGAGTTATTTCTTACACCGAGGACAGCAGATTCCTCCTGTCTCGCTTCGCTCGCGCGTCGGAATGAGAAGGACCTGGCGCGGGCCTTTTCCGTTTTGGGATGGATGTCGGCAATAAAACGCTATCGACTCTCATTTAGGGGGTGTGGAAGAAGGCGATGGAGGTACATTGGGGAAAAATACTCTGCGAAGGAATCTGTCGGGGTGCAGGAGATGGATAGTCAGGAGGAGATTATGTGCATTATCTGTGAGCGTGAACTATGGGGCGAGCACCGAGCGCTCGAACGCGAGTTCTTCAAACCCTGCAAAATCTGCAAGAAGTTTCCTGGCGCGAGTACCGAAGGAACCTGCTATCACTGTTACGCCGTTGGCAACACGACCGACGAGTGCCCCGAGTGCGAGGGCAAGCCATGGAGTGAGGAATTCCTGGAGGCCAAGGACGAGATCGAAGGTCCAGACAAGATGGTGGTACCGTTCTAGAGGCAGAAGCCGCTGATCACCAATCGATGCGTTTGGTTCCGGCCACCAGATCGAAATGGCGATCGCGGCTTAAGAGGGGGAGAGAATGTTGGCGGCAGAGTGCGGCGATCCAAAGGTCGTTGGTTGGAATGGGCTTGCCCTGGCGCTTTAGTTCGAGGCTGATGTCTGCGTAGTATTGCGTGGTCGGTTCCTGAATGTCCAACACCAAGCAGTCATTGAGCAGTCCCGCCAGCCAGTTTTCGTAGCTCGCGCGGTGGCGCGACAGGGCGATACCGTGGCGATACTCGCCTAGCACAATGACGGGGAGCACCATCTGTTCGACGTGCGCGAGAAGAGCTGCTATGCCGGGATCATCGTCGGCTGCGGCGGACAAGGCGTTGGTGTCGAGAATCATTTATTAGAAAATCAGTGCCAGACTTCCTGATCGATCTGTTCGAAGGCTTCTTCCACTCGCTTTTCGATTTGCTTTCTCTCTTTATGTAAGTGCTTTAGCTTGCCGAGATGTTTCATCCACGGCTTTTCCTGGGGTGCCATTTTTAGTTTTTCCTGGACCGCCTCGGTGACTAGCTGGCGCAGGGGAATACCGCGTTGAGCGGCGGCTGACTTGGCGCGGCGGAACAGGAAATCGGGAATTTCGAGGGTCGTCTTCACAGACCCATATTACCATATTTATGGGTATCGCGAAGGAAAACAGATTCCTCAAGTCTGACGGCCCCCGGAATGACAAGGTTGTAGGATGTTGTTGCGAGGCAAATCCCCGCCCCTAGCGCAAAGGACACGCTAGGAACGGGTCACCCGAGCGGACAGACAATCAAGGATGTGAGCCAGACGCGCGTTTGTCGGGTCGCAAAAAGCGCGACCCTTCGCGCGGCTCGCCCGGGTCCCGTTCGACTCCCCCTCGTTGACACTCGGAGTTCGCTCAGGGCAGGCTCTTCGGCGACGAAAGGCTGTCGCCTCAGGATGACAATCCAAAAGGCCCGCCGAAAACCTTCGTTGCTGTCACTGTTTCTTGATCGGAGATACCTTCAGTCGATCACTAAGATTCGGGGGACCCTGGGTGGCTGCGGGTGGCAGGTTGGCGATGGAAACGCCGGTTTGTGTGCCCAGCATGAACCAAGTGCCGCCACCGTCCTGCACTCCCTGACCTTGCGGGTTAAATTGCTCGAAGGATCCGTTGTCGTTGCCAAAACTTCCGGAGGTCACGGTCACGTAGCCGTATTGGTCTACGGTCAGGGTAATGGGGGGTGCGAATGCGCCTAACTGGGTGACATTGAAATTGCTCTTCTTTAGTTCGACCACACCTCCGCCTCCTTGATCGGACGCGATAAAAAGAAGCTGATTGTTGGCGACCATGGAACAGGCGGCGGTGCTGCCTCCAGTGAGCGGCAGAGCGATTTGTTTGATTAGCGTGACGGTGATGGTGTCGGTGGTAGCGGTGACGACGTCCACCTTTTTGTAGCCGTAGAGTTCGACGCCGTTATTGGCGCTGTTGCAATCCACGACGAATATGGCGCGGGTGACGGTGTTACCGCTGACCAGTGGATTGCCTTCAATCATGGCGCCAACCTTGCCGAATGGACCTAACCCTCCCGCGCCAAAACAGCCGGAGCTCTGTTGCGTGGAACCGCAGACGATCCAGGTAACGTCTTGAAAGTTGGAACCGAAAAAGTAGCTGGTGAAGAGAGTTGAATCGGGCGCGGTTGGAGGCAGAGCCGTAGCTTGCGCGGGGAGCGGCAACGACGCGCAAAGCAGCAACAGGAGGCTAAAGGCAGCGGCGGCAGGTGGGTTCAGAGTCTTGGGCATGAGGTCTCTCCTTACTTTGTATTCCATTGCTGGTTGCAGCCGAACTTGGCTGAAGCGGCCTATTGTCTTGCTCGATTGGAGGGCTGTCAAGATGCAAGGAATTGCATCTGCGGTTGGCATGGGCGCGGCTGAGGCGGTGCCCTTCCCTTTCAATGCAAAGTCAAAGGCGACGGACAGGAGTGTCCGTCCCGCACGAGAAAAAAGGCCACGTTCGGAAATGAGCGTGGCTTTTTGGTTTGGTCTGGTTTTAGAGTTTGCTATCGGCAGCCTCTTTGGCGAGCAGGCGCTTTGCCTGGTTATCGCCGTGGCTGGCTTCTCGGGTGGTTTGGGCCGAGGTTTCGGTTATTTCCTGCCGAGCGGAAGCGGCAGCGCTTAGGGTGACGGTATCGGTTGGAGCGGGCTGCGGTTTCGCTGGTGATGTCGCTTTAGGAGCTTCCGCCGGCTTGGCCGCAGGTTGAGCAGGCGTTGCTTGGGTAATCGGACTGAGCATGGTTGGGTCTCCTGCTTCTCTATCGGTACAAGGGGTGGGAGACTTTAATTTGGGGCTGCGGCGCCTAAAGGCGGGCCGCTAGGGTGCGGCATGCCTGAAGGCATGCCCTGATACGAGTCGAAGCGGTTTCAGCTGAAAATCAAAGGCGGCGGACACACAGAGTGTCCGCCGCAGGCTAGCAGTTTCGCCCCGGGGCTACTTTTGGTCGCGGGGAGGGAGTTTCGACTCGGGAGTCGGGAAACGGCCTTCGTCGTCGTAGAAGGCTTTCAGGGGATGGTCCGACTTGGCGTTGGGTACTGGGAGCTCACCCTTGGAACTGAAGCGGGGAGCGTTGTCGGCGGCCAGCAGCGGCTGCTTGGTGGTGTACATGGCTTCGTTGAGCAGGCTGCCGGAGGGCGCCTTGGCCGCAGCGAACACGCCGAAGGGATTGCTGTTGGAGTAAGAGACGGCGATGTAATCGGCGACCATGGGGCCGAGGTCGGAGATGGGTAGCCAGCTGAGTTGCATGGGGCCAGCGAGTTGCACGCCGGCGGTCCAGGTGTTGCCGCCATCCTGCGAAGTGGTGAAGCCGACGTCTAACTGACAATTCGAGTTACAGTTTGAAATCGGATAGTAGTAATAGATCAGAGTGAGGTGGGCGGTAGCGCCGGAAGTTTTGGGGTCGACGCCGATGCCGGGAATGAAGTGATCGACGGTGCTGTTCTTGGGATCGATGGGAATGCGGGCGGGTGAGCTCCACGTGTTGCCGTCGGTGGAAGTGCTCATTACGATGTCGTTCTCGGCGCAGCCGGTGCGAAAACGGCAATCCTGCCAGACGACGTAAACTTTGCCAGCGCCGTCGATTTCAGCAGAGGGCAGAGGCAGACTGCGCAAGCCGCCGCCTTCGGAGTGGTTGTCGACCAGGGCGACGGTAACGGAAGAGCTCCAACTGGCTCCGCCGTTGGTGGAGCGGAAAGCGCCCACACCCGCGTAGCTCTCGGAGAACGGAACTATGACGGTCCCGTTGGGCTGGACGACGGGCTGGCCTCCCAGGCCGCCGGCAAAATCGGCGGTAGTCTTGGCCGGACCCCAGGTGAGTCCGCCGTCGCTGGAAGTGCTCATCTCGACGTCGCCGGTGCTGGTGGCGGCGTCCCATTCGGTGTAGCAGTTTCCGTAGAAAGGACTGGTGGAAGTGTTGTCGCAGACGGTCCAATTCTTGTCGTCGTTATGAGTTCCGTCGACGAGGACGGGATTGCCCCAGTGAATGCCGTCGGTGGAGCGGCTGACGACGACGTCGCCGATGGGATTGATCAGGGCTAGGCTGGAAATCAGCCAGACACCGTGTTTGGCGTCATAAGCAACGGAGGGGTCGGCTGCGCCGTAATAGCTTCCACCTTTATAGTTGACGGTCAGGTCGGGGAGATAGCCGTAGGTTCCGGTCTTGCCGCCGTCGGTGGAGGTGGAGAAGCCGATGGCGGCGCTGCCCCATCCGATGGTTCCGGGGCGGCGGGCTACGTGATAAGTGGCGACGATGGTGTTGCCCCAGGCAAAAATGTCGGGCTCGACCTCGGTGCGGTGATCACTGTCGGAGTTCTTGAATTTGTCGACACTGATCTGTACCAGCGTGAATTGGGCGTGGGCGGAAAGCGTCACGGCGGTGAAGACAACCAGCGCACAAAGACTGCGACGGGAAGCGATGAAGGCAGAAAGCATGAGATGACCTCGACCTGGGATTTCGTCCGCGTGCGCTGGGAGAGGCGCGGGGCGGGCCGACTCGCGGCATGGGAATATTACCTTGAATCGTGGAGGGTGTCCATGTGAAAAGGGGGCGTTCTAGCCTCCGAGACACGCTGCTTGCGCGCTTGGGATTCCTCGGTGCATTTTGCGATCAACAGCTTTACCGCAAAGGGCGCAAAGGTTTCGCCAAGATCGCGAAGAGAGGCCAATGGTTAGTTGCGGGATCCCCGCCCCTAGCGCGAAGAACGCGCTAGGAACGGGGCACCCAGATGTTACTTGGTGGCGACGTCTGCGCCTGGAGTTGCCGGAGCGACGGGAGTGGCGGGTGATGTCGCGGCGACTTCGGGAGCGGCTACGGACTCGATTTTCACCGTGGCCAGAATGTTCTGTAGGCGGCGGAAGACGGCGGTGCGATCGACGGCGGGGGCTGGGTCTTCGTTCTCGTGCGGCTCGGCGTCTTTGTCCATCGCTTGGGCCTGGGTGGAGAGGCCGAGGGCGAACTCGTAGCAGGCGCCGTTGACGAAGGCGTGGTAGTACTTGGCGTCGGACTGGCTGGTTTCGGGGCCGCTGATGGCTTCGACGGCCGCGAGATCCAAACCGGCGAGTTTCACTTTGGCGGGCAGGATGTAGGCGTTGCCGACTGAATCGGGGTGCAGCAGCGCGAACTGGCTGCATTGTTCGGCGGTCAGAGTTGGGTTCACGCTGACGTTGAATGAGGCGGACGCGAGATCGGTGTGGGGATAGGAATTCTTCGGCAGCTCGACGGTGACTACGTTTACGCCGCCGGGCTCGACGAAGTTCATCGCGGACTGTTGAGTGGCGTCAGGTTTCGTGGTGTCGGCGGACTTCAGGGTGTAGCGTTTGGGATATCGGAAAGAGACGCCGTAGTTTTTGTCGGCGTAGAGCGCTGCGGTGGGGCGCTTCTTCACGATCTTTTTGGCTACGGGCGCTGGAACGGCGGTGGCTTCTTGAATCGGGGCTGGAGAATTGGTGGTGGGTTGAGTGATGGGGTGTTGAATGGCGGCGGCGTTGTCGTTCTCCCGCGAGCAGCCGCTGGTCTCGAGCAAGAGACCTCCGATTAGCGCTGTGCCGAGGGCGGCGCACGCGAATAGTGCGATGGTCTGTTTTCCGACGAGTTCGGAGCTGGTGGTGCTTGGCTGTGATTTCGAGTCTGATTTGTTTTGCAAGTTGAGTTGAGTGAACTGCGGCATATGTTTTCTCCTGTGCTGGTATTCCAGTCGGTGGGAAGAAAAGCACGGTGGTGGCCAAGGGTAAGAAGATTGATTCTGCATGGGTTAGGGCTAGGCGGGTTGCGGTCCGGGGTACACGGTGTGGGGGGTGGGACACAGAAAGCTTGGCCACGGATTCACGCGGATAAACCCAAATACAACTTCAAGAGCTCTTAATCGCAGAGAACGCTGAGAACGGCTTGGAGTTCGCTGAGAAGGGCTTAACCACAGAGGGCACAGGGGATCACAGGGGCAAGCTAATTGCCGACCAATTGGGCTAGCGCGGATTGCAGTTCGGGCGGGTTGAAGCCGAAGGGGCCGGGGCGGCTTTTGAAGACAACGTGGTTGCGAGAGTCGATTAAGTAGATGCGGTCGGGCCAGCCGGTATAGGCACGTTCGGTGGTGTTGCCGAATTCGTCGAGCACGGCAGGAAACTTGATGCCCAGTTTGCGGACGCAAGCCCCGGCAACCGTCGCGCGCTCGGTTTCATCTTTCGGACTGGCCAGGACGACCTGATCGCGGACGTTGGATTCCATTTGCCAGACGTCGCTGGGATGGGCTTCGAGGATATAGACAACTAAGAAAGCTACCCGGCCCTGATATTGATCGTAGAGGCGATTGAGGGCGGGAACCTCCCGCCGGAAGGGTGGTCAGGTGTAGCTGCCGAAGACCAGGACGACTGGCTGTTCCGCGGTCAGGGACGATAGCTGGATGCGCTCGGTCTTGTCGAGTTTCATCAGGGAGAAGTCGGGAGCGGGGTCGCCGGGTTGCAGAGTGCCGGCGCGGGCGTGGGTCCACATGGTTTCAAAAGGTGCCAGCAGAAAGGCCGCGGGCGCGGGCATGCGGGACATAACGCGGCCGAAGGTTTCGGGGGGTTGGTGCATGGCCCACCAGATGAGGCCGACGAAGGCGATGTAGACGAAGAGGAGCGTGCTCAAGGCTCGCAAGAGGATTGATGGGGAAAGTTTCATCGCTAGCAGCGATGTCTAGGGTAGCAGAGGCGAGGTCAGGAGGAGAGCACTTAGAAATACCGTGGCGCGGAGAGTCATAAAATCTCTCCGTTTTCGATTTTTCGCCGCCTGAGGGATAGCGCCCTAGTACTTGTACAGGCGATTGCCGCTCTGAAGCGCCGTCCATATATAGGCGCCGTCAAAAGCAATGCCTTCGGTCTGGATCTGGTGCGACGCAATTTGAACCCCATCGCTGGCTCGCAATATGCGCAAGTAGAGATCGCCGGACACCCACATGTACGTCCCGTCGAATGCGATTCCATACGGTCCGCCCGGAGCTGGAAACGTGCCAAGTACGGTGCCATCGCTGGCCAGCAGTTTGCTTACTGTCGCATCGTTCCGGTTCGCGATCCACATGTTGGCTCCGTCAAAGGCGATGCCCAATGGTCCGTGGCCTACCGTGAATGTGCCCAGAACTGTGCCGTCAGAAGCTCGCAGTTTAGTCACGGTATTGGTGCCGTAGTTGGTCACCCAAACACTGGAACCGTCAAAGGCCGCAGCAATGGCCCCGATACCCACAGGAAATGTTCCCAGGTTCTTGCCGTCGATGGCCCGGAACTTTCTCACCGTACCGTCACCGCTGGGCACCCAGAGATGGGCTCCGTCGAACGCCATCCAGCCCGGTCCATTGCCCACCGGAAATGTACCTAATGTCTTACCGTCACTAGCTCGCAGCTTGGTGACCATGTTATCGGCGTCGGTGGTTACCCAAACGTTAGCCCCGTCGAAGGTCACGCCATACGGTTGAAATCCTACGGTGAACGTGCCCAAAATCTGGCCAGTGTAGGCCTGCACCTTGGTGACGGTGTCATCTCCATAGTTCGCAGTCCAAATGTTGGCCCCATCAAAGCACACGCCGTAGGGCTGGCTGCCCACAGCAATGAAAGTTGTAGTGTCGGCCAAGTACCAGTGCAGCAGCGCAATCTTCAGCGGATTCAGCCGCGCCCCCGCATCCAAGATTGGGGGCTGCACCTGCAATTCCTGCCCAGGCTGCGCCGGTTGGTTGACCGCTTTCTGCGCTTGTCCGGCAAACAAGGTCACCATCGCCAGAACTACTACAATCAGAGACACGCCAATCACGATTCGAGTCTTCATGGCTTTCTACTCCTGCGGTCGGTCCAGAGATAAACGGCTAGCGTAAGAACGTCGTCTATGGGTGGAGAGAATTGGGAGATCGACCAGCACTTTGGACTGCGCGAACACCCAGCCGGTCTAGCGCAGTAATTTTGGCCCTCTCCCCGCGGCGTGTCAATTGGCAAATTCAGCCGAGAGCGGACGGTTGCAAATGAAGGACATACGGCGAGGGGAATATGGCCTCGCAGACAGGACCAGGGACTCATCCTTCATCACCTATAATCGCTGTTTTGCCAGACCTGCTGCCGTTGGTTTGGCAGCCAGGAGGGAGCGACCATGCGCTGGTACCACTATGTGGCGTACTTCTTCGGGGGTGCATTTCTTGCGAACGCGTTGCCCCATCTGGGCAATGGGATCTCGGGACATGCGTTTCAGAGTCCTTTCGCACACCCGCCTGGGGAGGGATTGTCGTCCGCGATGGTGAATGTGCTGTGGGGGCTGTTCAACCTTGCAGTGGGCTATCTGCTGGTTTGCCGGGTGGGCAGCTTCAATCTGAGGAAGACGCCGCATGTGCTGGTGCTGGGGGCGGGGGTGTTGATCCAGGCGGTCATGCTGGCGCTTGCGTTCGGTCCGCTGCACGGGGGGCGGTGAGCGCGTGCCGGTAGACTCTTCTTTCGCCGCTCTGCGGCTGGACTTCATCTCCACAGTTTTCCCACGGCTTACGCCGTGGGCTGCATTCTTCTGCCGCTCCGCGGCTCGAAACCAACCCTCTCCGGTCTCCACAACCTGACGGTTCGAGTTCTCAATACATGCGCTATCGGCTCATAAATTCCGTGAATATGCTCCATCATCTTTTTTGATTGGCAGAGCGAAGCGCTCCACGATACTCTTGGTGTTCCTTTTTAGTCCCCCAAAGTAAAGTGCGTAACGTCAGGCAAATTTAAGGAGATCCATGTCAAGCGAATTGAGAAACTTCCTGGCAATCCCCTACGACGAGTTGGAAGAGATGAATCTGGGCGCGAAAGAGCAGCGCAAGAATCGCGCCTCGGCGGCCAAGGTGCGAGACGAGCGGCTCGATTATCTGGAGCGCGAGAAGCGGATCAAGGCGGTGACGGTTTTGTTCAGCGACCTGGAAGGCCGCCTGCACATGCTCGATTACGACAAGAAGTTTCTGCTCAATAGTTGGGACAACCTGACGTTTGACGGATCGTCGATTCGCGGGTTTACGGCACAGCGAGAGAGCGATCTGCGGCTGGGCATCGACTGGCCGGCATTTTATTGGGGGCCGGCGGATGTGTTTGGGCCGGGGAAAGTGCTGGTGTTTGGGGATGTGATCGACAAGAACGGTACGCCTTATGCCGCTGACATTCGCGGCATTTTAAAAGGGTACGCCGAGGGGCTCTACAAGAAAAAAGGCTACACGCTGAACGCGGCCAACGAAATTGAAGGCTTTCTGTTTCAGGGAGCGGATGCCGAGCGGCGTTATCACGAGACCCACAAGTTCGATTACGTGAACACGGGCGGGTATTATCACTCGCTGCCGGGAGACGTGCTGCGGACGTTTATCGATACGACCGCGGAAGTGCAGCGAGCGATGGGATTCCAGAATGAAAAGGACCATCCGGAAGTGGCGCCGTCGCAGTTCGAAATCAATTACAGCTATGGAGAAGTGGTGCAAGCCGCGGATCAGATTCAGCTTTATAAATTGATCTGCCGGCAGGTGGCTACGCGGATGGGCTGCACGGTTTCGTTCCTGCCGAAGCCGGTGGTGGGGGTGAATGGCAGCGGCATGCATACCAACGTCTCCATCAGCAAGGGCGGGAAGAATTTGTTCTGGGACCCCAAGGGCGAAGAGATGTTGAGCAAGCTGGGATGGGAGTTTGTGGACCGGATACTGACGCATGGCAACGATCTTTGTTTATTGCTCAATGCCAGCGTGAATGCGTACCGGCGACTGGATCCGCACTTTGAGGCGCCGAACCAGATTAAGGCGTCGGCTACGGATCGTGGATCGATGATCCGGATTCCGATTGGCAACGAGCGCAGCATGCGGGTGGAAGTGCGCTCGGTTTCTCCGGATGCGAACCCGTACCTGGTGATGCTGTCGATCTTCAAGACTGGGTTGGATGGAGAGACGTCGAAGATCAAGAACCTGCGGCAGGCGCAGCGTTATTTGCCGGACAATATTTATGATGCGCTGGGCAACTTCCGTAAAGCGGATTGGACGACGAAACTGCTGGGCGAAGATGTGAAGGCGCGCTATGCGGATTTGAAGCAGGCGTCGGCGGACCGGTGTCCGCGCTTGCTGGGGACGTTTGTGAAGGCTCCGGAAGTGCAGTACCACCACGATGTTTACAACCAGTTCTTGTGGAATCTGTTTTAAGCCGCAGATTTGCGCAGAAAGGCGCAGATTGAGCAGTTGGGCCGGGTTGTGAGATAATTCTTTAAGCGAGGCCGGATCTGCAATTGATCCGGCCTTTTTCTTTGGTGTTGAAATCAGGCTCGTGCCTTTGGCGCGGGCCATTTTCTTGGGCACGAACATGCACAAAACCAAAAGATTAACCACAGGGGGCACAGGGGAACACAGAGGAAAGCCATCATGGGGAGGGATAACGGTTTGACCACAAAGGACACGACGGAACACAAAGGGAATCCCAATTGTTTACGGAGAAGACTATGACGGACTTTCAGGGGAGACGGGTTACGCATGAATACACACAGACTAACTTTGCTTCGCCGGAAACGGTGTTCCCTCTTTTGTGTCCGGTGCGGGAGGCGGAATGGGTGCCGGGTTGGAAATATCGGCTGATCTACTCGAACTCGGGTGTTGCGGAGGCTGGGTGTGTGTTCATCACTGAAGAGGATGGGCGCGAGATCACGTGGGTGGTGACGGAATATGATGCGGCGAGATTCCGGATTGGGTTTGCCTGGGTGGATGCGAGGATGGTGGCTACGCAGATAAGGATCCGCCTGGAGCCGAGCGGCGACGCTACGACAGCGCACATTCAATACACGTACACCGGCCTGTCGTCCAAGGGGAACCGCGAAGTGGAACGGTTCGATGAGAGTTGGTTCAGGCACAAGATGCAAGGCTGGGAGGCGGCGATCAATCACTATTTGCGGACGGGGAGGTTGATCGATGCGGCGGGATGGGAGTAAAGCTCGTCACTAGGGTAACCAAAACTCGCGGGAAATCTGACGGGCGTGCTGTCATAATTAGTTATCCGACGGAGCGTGCTTTCTGGCTACGGCTTCCCTAACAACCAATCTGCGCGAGCGGTGGCTGCCCAAGTCGGTGGTGTGCCTGCGCGATTACAACCTAAATAAGTTTCAGCATGATGTGGTCGCAGGGGTGACTGTCGGTTTGGTGGCGTTGCCGCTGGCGATGGCGTTTGCGATTGCGTCCGGATTGACGCCACAGGCGGGAATTTATTGCGCGGTGGTGACTGGGTTCCTGATCTCGGCGCTGGGCGGATCGAAGACGCAGATCGGCGGGCCGACGGGCGCGTTCGTGGTGGTGATCGCGGGCATTGTTGCACTGCACGGAGTGGATGGCCTGTTCATGTGCACCGTGATGGCGGGCGTCATCCTGGTCATTCTTGGAGTGACGGGGATGGGAACGGCGGTGAAGTATATTCCGCGGCCGATCGTGATTGGTTTTACCAACGGGATTACGGTGTTGATTGCCAGCACCCAGATCAAAGATTTTTTCGGATTGAGTCTGGAGAAAGTGCCGGGGGAGTTCTGGTTGCGGATGGAGGCCATCGCGGAGAATTTCCATACTCTTTCGTACGCTGCAACCGCGCTGGCGGTGGGAACGGTGGTGACCATGCTGGTATGCCGCGCGGTTTCGAATCGCATTCCTGGGCCGATTGTGGCGATGCTCGGCGCCACGGTGGCGGCGGTGGTGCTGAAGCTGCCCGTAGCCACGATTGGGACTCGCTTCGGCGGAATCCCCAGCGGGCTGCCGCATCTGGCGATTCCGCATTTTCGCACCGACCTGATCCACGGCTTGCTGGGCCCGGCGTTCACGGTGGCGATGCTGGGAGCGATTGAGTCGCTGATGTCGGCGGTAGTGGCCGACCGGATGAGCAATGACCATCACAATCCGAATGTGGAATTGATGGCGCAGGGGGTGGCTAACATCGTTTCGCCGATGTTCGGAGGATTGCCGGCGACTGGGGCGATTGCGCGCACGGCGACCAATATCCGTGCGGGCGCCAAGTCGCCGGTGGCGGGAATGATCCATGCGTTGACGTTGTTGTGTGTGCTGCTGTTTGCAGCGCCGCTGGCCAGCTACATTCCGATGGCGGCGCTGGCGGGCATTTTGATGGTGGTGGCTTACAACATGGGCGAGTGGCGCGAGATCCCGCAACTGCTGAAGTTGACCAAGACCGATATCAGCATCTGGCTGGTGACGTTTGCGCTCACGGTGTTTGCCGATCTTACGGTAGCGGTGGAAGCGGGGATGATTCTCGCGGCGCTGTTGTTTATCGGCAGGGTCGCCGATACCACCACGGTGTCGCAGGTGACGGATGATTATGTTGAGGACGGGCGGGTCCACATTCTGCAGGACAAAGATATTCCCTACTATGCGACCATCTTTCGGATTCACGGGCCGTTTTTGTTTGGAGCGACGGACAAGCTGGCGGTGGTCACGGAAGACATCCACGCGCTTCCTCCGGTGGTGATTCTGCGTTTGCGCAACATGACGGCGCTGGATGCAACCGGGCTTTTTGCTCTGGAGGAGATTGCGCGCCAACTGCACGCCAGCAAGCGGGTGCTGATTCTGTGCGGAGCACGGGAACAGCCCGCGCAACTCATACGGAAAGCCGACTTTGAGGAAGTCATTGGCCGGGAAAACATCTGCGACAACGTGCAGGAAGCTTTGAAGCGGGCGGAGGAAGTCTTTGAAAAGCTGGAAAGCAAGGTGGCGAGAGCGAAGTAGAGGCTGGGCAAGTTGCTCCATTGGTTCTCACACCGTATAGTCTTGGTTGACTCTGGTTGGATTGGGAGGCTCCGCGATGCGAATGCTTGTGCACTGGATCGTTACCGCGCTGGCGGTGTGGATTACTTCCCGGCTCGTGCCGGGATTCTACGTGGACGGGCCGGGGGCGGCGTTGATTGCGGCCGTGGTGATCGGTCTGGTGAACGCGACCCTGGGTTTGTTTCTGAAGGTCATCACTTTTCCGCTGACGATTCTTACTTTGGGCGTGTTCTGGTTCGTGATCAACGGAGTGATGTTGGAGCTGGCTTCTGCGTTCGTGCCGGGCTTCCACATTCGAAGTTTTGGGGCGGCGTTTGTGGGCGGGATTGTGTTGACAGTGGTGAACATGTTGTTGAAGTGGTTGGTGATGCCGCCGCGGCGGGTGGAGTAGAGCTTTTCTTTCGCTCCTCCGGAGCTTGATCGTTCCCGGCTGTCCACCCACGGCTTGCGCCGTGGGCTTTATTCTTGCGCCGCTCCGCGGCTGCTGCTTCAATTCAACGTCAAAGGCGGCGGACAAGAGTGTCCGCCCCGCACGGTCTTACCTGGCTTTGCGGGGTTTGAAGAGTTCCCAATCTTTATCGGTCAGTTCCCTGCCGATGGCGCTGAATTCGCCGGCGCCTTGCAGCCATTCGCCGCCGTCCATCACCACGACTTCGCCGTTAATGTATCCGGAAGCGTCGCTTACAAGAAAAGTGGCGAGGTTCGCGAGTTCCCCGGCGGTGCCGAAGCGGCCGAGAGGATTGCGTGCGAGTGCGAATTTTTCGAGTTCAGGCCGGGGCAGCAGGCGGGAGAATGCGCCTTCAGTCGGAATGGGGCCGGGAGCGATGGCGTTCATGCGGACGCCACGATTGCCCCATTCGACGGCCAGACTGCGGGTGAGGGCAACGACTCCAGCTTTGGCCATGGCGGACGGAACCACGTAGGCGGAACCGGTGTCGGCATAGGTAGCGGCAATGTTCAGGATGACGCCGGGATGTTTGGCGGAAAGCCACTTGCGGCCGCACGCCATGGTGATGTTGATGGTGCCCATCAGCACGATGCCGAGGACGGCTTCGAAAGCACCGGGAGTGAGTTCTTCGGTGCGGGCCATGAAGTTTCCGGCGGCGTTGTTCACCACAATGTCGAGCGGACCGCCTTTCCAGATGGTGGAAATCATTTCTTCTACGCGTGGAAGGTCGCGGACGTCACAGGGAATGGAGCGGATGCGGCCGGGAGCGATGGGGTTGAGTTCGGCGACGGTGGCGGCGAGGACTTCCTGGCGACGGCCGCAGATGTAGAGCGTGGCGCCGAGTTCGAGGAAGCGCTGGGCCATAGCTTTGCCCAGGCCGGTGCCGCCGCCGGTGATGAGAATGCGCTTATCGCGAAGCAGGTCTGGTTGAAACATTGGGAGCCTCGGTGGCGGCTGAAAAGAGCTGGATAGCCTCAGGGCGCGGCAGTTTTTTTCTTTTTGGCGAACTTGCGGCGGAGGTCAGGCCAGAATTCCTTTATCACCGCGGTGAGGGAGTCATAGCCAACCTGGGTTCCCCACACGCTGACGGTATTTGGCAGGTTGCGATCGTCCCGGGGGTGGTAGCTATAAGTGGAAATCGCAGCCCCGGCCGCACTGCCGAGAATCTCAGAAAAATTGAACTGTTTGTGCCCGGAATCGGAGCGGGTGATAAAGATCCTGGTCATGGCGTAACCGGCGCGATGCCAAAATCTCCCTGTGCCCATCTCGAAATAGCGTGGATCCTGGCGGAGCACGGAAGGAAAGATGGCACCGACCATGAAGTTCTCAATGACGCCATCGGCGGCGTAGGCGCCGTAGCGCTTGCCGTAACCTTCGGCTCCCTGTCCGAAGCCGGGTTCGCTGTTTGACGCCTGACTGATGCCGGCTTGGATTGCGTACCAGGGGATCTGAATGGGGTCGAACGCGCCGCGAGCGACCACTTTGAATTTTTGCCCAGCTGTAAGCGGTGGCACATCCTTGGACTCGACAGTCAGAAAGTTGGGCAAGGCGAAGAACAGCCGGTCGTTCGAGGTGCCGGTTTTTTCCTGCTGCTTGATGTTGGGATTCTCGGCGGGTTTATCCTGGGACGAAGATTGGGGCGACGAAGAAGGATTGGCAGGCTGGGTTTGCTGGCCCGCATCAGGTTTCTGCTGCGCAGAAGGCGCGGATTGCTGGGCGGCAGTTGGGATGCTCAGAGTCAGGATGGCCAGAAGAAGAACCGTAGCCAGTGGCGGACAGCTTACAGATCGAGATCTTGGCCGAGGCGCAGGCGACGAACCTGCGACCCCGAGTGTTTGGTTCATTCTTTCTCCCGGTATGATTTAAATGTAATGAGTAAGATTAACAGGAGGCTCCGGGGGTTGGCTAATTCTGGCGCGTCCGGAGGTGGCGGACAGGGGCGAAGTTCGGGTGAACAGGGGTGAGAAAATGCAAGATTTCAGTAGCGCAGATTTTCCCGATTGCGCTCCAAGAAATTCCGCGGGTTCAGTCCCCCCGGTTGCGTATCAAGTGCAAAACAAAGCCGATTAACTTTTTGGCAAAGCGCTTGCAGCCTAACTGAGACATATGAACTGGACACGCCCGATTGAAGAAATTGTTGAGGCGATTATTGTTATGTGGCTGTTTAGCCTTTTCTTTGGACCAAGAAAAGGCGATGAGACGCGCAGACCTGTTTAGCGGCCCCGCTCATGGAGAAAGAAATGGTCGGGACGGGCAGATTTGAACTGCCGACCCCTCGCACCCCAAGCGAGTGCTCTACCAGGCTGAGCCACGTCCCGAACAAAAAAGGGGTATTGCTTTGGTCTCTTCAATCATAGAGGCGTGTGCGTTGCTTTGGCAAGCTGCGAGGGCGATTTACCCCTTGACTCCCTTCATCTGGTGGAGGAGAATCTCTGCCGGTTGCGATGAGAAATTCATGAAAACACTTGCGCCAGGATGGGTTGCAGGAATCTTAGTGCTGCCCTTGTGTATTGGCCCCAAGTCTTTCGGCTCGACCATTCACGTACCTCAGGACCAGCCGACCATAGAAGCTGGAATCAACGCCGCGAACAATGGGGATACGGTGCTGGTAGCCCCCGGAACTTACAATGAAAACATAGATTCCCAAGGTAAGGCAATTACGGTGACGACAAGCGCCGGGCCGAAGGCGACGATAATCGATGGTGGCGGCCTGGCACCGGTGGCATCGTTCACGACGAACGAGCTCACGAATTCTGTCCTCAGTGGTTTCACTTTGCAAAACGGGAGCGCAACTTCATCTGGCGAAGGTGGTGGAGTCTACATTTTTGGCGCGTCTCCGACCGTCACAGGAAATGTAATTCAAGACAGTGTAGCGGGAGCTTTTGGGGGAGGAATTGGGATCGATTCTGCTTCACCCGTCATACAAGGGAACTTGATTCGGAACAACTCGGCAAGTTTTGGGGGTGGCATCTCAGTATACGGAACGTGCACGGCGCAGATCATCTCTAACAAGATTTACGGTAATTCCGCAATATCCGCTGGCGGCGGCATGAACCTTTTCGGCGCCGGAACTCCTACGATCGAGGACAACTTCATATATCTCAATTCCGCCGGAGGCGCTCAAGGTGGGGGGATGTGGATTGTCAACGATTCGGATGCGCTGATAATACAAAACTTGATAGCGGACAACAGTGCTTCGCAGGGGAGTGCGATCTATTTTCTGGTGCCTTCAGGCAGTCAGGGTCCGACGTTAGTGAACAATACCCTCGCAGGCGTCACTGGCTTCACGCAGGGTCAGGTAGTGTGGGCGAGCGGATTTGACAGCCAGGCGCAATTCTTTAATAACATCGTTGTGGGAGTCGACGGGCAAGACGGAATTTGGTGCGACAATACCTACAGCCAGCAACCCCCGATTCTCAACAACAATGATGCGTGGACCGTGAGCGGCACGGGATTTCAAGGCACGTGCGTCGGTGAAGGCGGGCAAAACGGTAATGTTTCAAGCAATCCGCAATGGGTAAATCCACGCAAAGGCAACTTCCAACTCCGGAAAACCTCTCCTGTAATCAACGCGGGAGACAACTCCGCTCCTGACCTTCCTGCTATGGATTTGGCCGACCACCCCCGCATTGTTGGGGGCACGGTGGATATGGGAGCCTACGAGTATCAAGGAACAGTCAACCCGTGATGCGCGCCAACAAGGGCGATTTAGAACCCGTCCGCTTTCTACGTTAGCGGCGTTGGTGTTTGCTCTTGCGGGTCTCCTTTCTCTCCTCGACAAGGGCGAACTGGATTTTCTTTTCTACGGGATCGATGCGATCTACGAGCACGCGGATCTTTTCTCCGAGACTGAAAATGCGTCGGCTGTGCTGGCCGATGATTTCGCGCGTGTTTTCGTGGTAGGTGTAGCGGTCGTCGGTGAGTGACGCCAGCGGGACCAGGCCTTCGACGAAGAGATCGGTGAGTTCGACGAAGAAACCGAACTTGGTGACGCTGATGATGAGACCGTCGAAGTCTTCGCCGACGCGGTCTTCCATGAATTTCACTTTTTTCCATTCCATTAGATCGCGCTCGGCTTCGTCGGCGCGGCGCTCAGCACGGCTGGATTCTTCGGCGATGTCGTGGAGTTCGTCGAGTGGGATGGGGCCAGTGACGGGAGTCAGAGCATTGCGGTGAGCGGCGTGGTCGCGGCGTTTGGACCAGGGGGAGACGTTAGCGCTATGGCCGGAGCTATTAACCACAGGGGTCACAGAGGGCACAGGTGAATCCTGGCGATTTTCCAGAACGTCTTTCAGTATCCGATGAACTATCAGGTCGGGGTAGCGGCGGATGGGGGAGGTGAAGTGGGTGTAGGTGGGCGCGGCGAGGGCGAAGTGTCCTAAATTTTCTTCTGAATAGCGGGCTTGCTTTAGAGAGCGCAGCATCAGGAAAGAGAGGATTCGTTCTTCGGGCTTGCCGGCGATTTTCTCGGTCAGCTTCTGGTACATGCGCGGAGTGATGTGGACTTCTTTGGGGATTTCGATTTCGCGGGGACGTTTGCCGGTGCCGTAGCTGGAGCGGCGATCGGATTTGAAAGTCATGCGCTGGATGGGCAGCGCGCCTACGCCGAGTGAGTAGCCGAAAGTTGCGGCAATGACTTCGAAATCGTAAACCCGCTTGGCATCGGGCTTTTCGTGGATGCGATAGAGAGAAGCGATGCGGCGGCTCTCGAGGTATCCGGCAACACATTCATTGGCGGAGAGCATGAATTCCTCGATGAGGCGATGGGCGATGTTGCGCTCGGAGCGGGTGATGCTTTTCATGAGGCCGTGTTCGTCGAATTCGATGATGGGCTCGGGGAGATCGAAGTCGATGGAGCCGCGGCGTTCGCGCTTCTTATTGAGAATGAGTGCGAGGTCGCGCATCATCTCAAAGGTGTCGACCAAGGGGGCGTAACGCTGGCGCAGGGCGGGGTCGCCGGCGAGGACAGCGCTTACGTCGGTGTAGGTCATGCGCTCGGCGGAGCGGATGATGCCTTCGGATAAATCGTAGCCGACGATTTCACCGTGCTGGTCGATTTCCATGACGCAGGAAAGAACGAGGCGATCGACTTGTGGGCGCAGGCTGCAAATGTCGGTGGAGAGTTCAAGCGGAAGCATGGGCACGGCGCGGTCGGGGAAATAGACGCTGGTGCCGCGCAGGCGGGCTTCGTTGTCGAGTGCGGAGTCTGGCGTGACGTAGTGGGCTACGTCGGCGATGTGGACTTGCAGTTCGAAGTTGCCGTTGTCGAGACGGCGGACGGTGACGGCGTCATCGAAGTCGCGTGCGGTTTCGCCGTCGATGGTGACGATGGGGAGATCGCGGAAGTCGCTGCGGGTGCTGATTTCGGAAGCGTGGATGATGGGTTCAACCGCCTGCGCTGCCGCCAGCACCTCGGCGGGGAAACGGTGAGGAAGATGGAATTTTCGAATGATGACTTCGACGTCGACGCCGAAGTCGTCCTGGTAGCCGAGGATTTCGACGACTTTGCCGCGCGGGTTTTGAGTGGCGCTGGGCCAGTCGGTGATTTCGACATCGACCACTACGTTTTCGAGGTCGTCCCAGGTGGCGTGGCCGGCGGCTTCTTCACCTAGGACTCGGTGGGGATCGTTTTGCCTCTTGGCCTGTGGTCTGGGTTTGGAAACTGCATTAACCACAGAGGGCACAGGGGGCACAGAGGAGGGCGCTTCCGGGCGCTCTAGGCCAGGTGGGATCGTGATGTCTTGGCTGATCTTTTGGTCGATAGGGGTTACGTAGTTGCGGCGGGGGCCGTAGTGGAAGATGCCGACTACCGTGGCGTGGGCGCGGTTTACGGGGCGAATGATGCGGCCTTCGGCGCGGCCGTCGGGACGGACGTTGACGATTTCGACCAGGACGAGGTCGCCGTGCATGGCAGTTCCGACGGCTGGCGGGGGGATAAAGATGTCGCCGGAAAGGCGGGATTTCAGAGATTCGTTCAGAGAAGTGGGGTCGGGGATGACGAAGCCGAAGCCATCGCGGTGCATGCTGAGCTTTCCGACGACCATATTCTTGCCGGTGGCAGGCTGGGGGAGAGCGTAGCGACCGGAATCGATCTCGACCAGCTGGCCACTGGCTACCAGGCGTTCAAGGCGGTCGGAGAGGTCGCGGCGGGCGTCGCCGTGGAGGCTCAGCTCGCGGACTAATTGTTTGTAGCCGGCGGTCTTCTTGGGGAGGCGTTCGAGCTTCTTGAGAATGGCGGAGTCGGAGAGCATTGGGGAGGTAAAACCAGTTCTCGGTTCTCAGTTGTCAGTTCTCAGTTAGGATACCGGACTAGGGCAAGAACTGCCTTGGGTAGGGATAAATTGCCTGGTTCAGGGGAGCAGGTGGCGGGTTAATCAACCAATTTCCACAAGACGGCACAGGGTTTGCGGAGTAAAATGCGGTTTGGTGATTGAAGTGCGAGTGAGATCCTTCTATCTATATTCAGGAAAGGAATACTAGCGCCATGTGGAAGCCCACGACTCAGACTCAGACTCCGACGACTCCGATGCGGCCCGGTGAACCCGAACGTCCGGCCATGCCTACGCCTGTGACATCGCCTCCGGAGACCGCGGCAGGGCGGCCCGTTACCGCCACCGCGGCCGACCAAGCGACGATTGGCAAGTCGCTGGTTATAAAAGGAGAGGTGAGCGGATCGGAATCGCTCTACATTGATGGGCGAGTGGAAGGATCGATCAACCTGGCGGGTAACCGGGTGACGGTGGGGCGCAATGGCGTGGTTTCGGCCAACATCAATGCCCGTGAGATTGTGGTGCTGGGGAAGGTACGCGGCAACCTGACCGCAAGCGACCGGGTGGACATTCGCAGCGACGGGTCTTTGACTGGCGATGTAGTCGCGGCACGTATTTCGATTGAGGATGGCGCGTTCTTCAAAGGTGGCATCGATATCCGAAAGGCCGGACAAAAACCCAACGGCGAGGAAGTGAAGCCCGCAAGCGCGACGGAAGCTGTGGCGGCGCGCGCTTAGTCTGCGGAGCGGTTGCGGCGGAGCAGGTCGCGAAGCAGATGCGATTGTGTGAGCCATAGGCCGGCGGCAACGGCCCCCGCCCACGTGAGTGTGGTCAACGCGAGTGATTTGAAGTCAGCCATGCGACTGCCTTGAATGGCTACCGCACTCGCGATCCGATAGCTTAGTAATCCCGCAACTACGGCGGTGATGCCTGCCTTACATAATTCCCCCCATTGCAGTCCGTCAATCGGTACCAACCTGCGCTGATGCAGCAGCAGTGCTACGGCCAGAGTGTTGGCGAGGATTCCCAGGTCGGAGGCGATGGCGAGTCCGGGGGTGTGGAACGCATGGTAGAGCGCGGAGTACATGGGCAGCGAGGCGAGCGTGATCAGAGTACTGGCGATCATGGGAGTGAGGGTGTTTCCGGCGGCATAGAAAGCTCGAGCATACAGCGATTGCGCCGCCCATAACGCCAGCGACAACGAGAACCAGAAGAAATAGACGGCGGTGGTTTCGGAATCTGAGAAATGGAAATGTCCGCGGCGATAGACCAGATCCATGAGAGGCAGTGCAGTTGCGGTCATCAGACTAGTGGCGAGGAGCGACGCGGCCACGATGCGAGAGATTGACGCGTTCACGCTGGCGGCGAATTCCGGCATGCGCCTTTCACCGAAGAGGCGGGCGAAGAAAGGTAGCGAGGCTTGACCGGTGGCCTGGCCCAAGACGGCGATGGGGACGGCGAAGAGGCGCTTGGCGTAGTTCAGGCGTGTGATGTCCCCGACGCTGCCGGAAGCGAAGTAGCGGAGAATCCAGTCGTCGGCGGTGACGAGAGAGACACCGATCATCAGAGGAATGGACATGCGAACCCACTCGCGGAATGCGGGGTTGCGAATGTCGAAAGAGATACGGTAGCCGGTCCCGATCTGCCGGGCTCCAATCGCGTTAACCAGGAAGGGGCCGAGGATGGCGCCGGCGAGGGCTCCGTAGGCGAGGGAGGAGATCCCCAGTTGGCGGGAGAACAGGACTCCGCCCATGATGATGGCGACGTTGTAGAGCAGCGGCCCGAAGGCGGGGAACAAGAACAATCGGCGAGAAAGCAGGACTGCCGAGACTACTCCGCCGACGTAGAAGAAGATCTGAGCGGGCAGCAGAATCCGCGTGAGGTGAACGCAGAGGGCGAGTTGATCGGGAGCGAAGCCGCTGAAGAGGTGGCGCTCGATCTGAGGAGTGAAGATTTCGGCGAGGGCGGTGCCGATCCCCAGAACTACTGTCATCACGGTGATGATGATGGAAAAGGTCTTCTGCGCATCTACTTCTTTTTTCTCTGCAAGAAAGCGAGTGTAGATGGAAACGAAGGTGATGGAGGCGGTGCCGCCAGCGACCAGGTAGTTCAGCCAGTCGGGGATGGTGAAACCGGCGACGTAGGCGTCGGTTTGGGGACCAGCGCCGAAGGCCCAGGCGATGTAGGCTTCGCGGACGTATCCGATGACGCGGGAGGCCATGACCGCCGACATCAGCAGGAGCGTAGCCGAGAAGACGCTGTGCTGGTGCGAGGGCCGGAGATGGCGGAGGAGACGCTTCATAGCCGCAGATTTGCGCCGACCTGTTTTTCGGCAAACATCATCCAGAGCGTACCAGACTTAACAGGCGTCAGCGTTTATGGCTGTGAGTCAGCGACGAAGCAGCGCTTTGACAGGGGTTGGCACCGAGCCAGATAATCCGAGGCGTGAGCGACATTAGTGTCATTCCGACACGTTCCGCTTTGCTGCGGCGATCGTTTCGCAAGACGTTTCCCGCTGCGGTGCGCGGGGAAGGCGTGTATGTGTGGGACGGCGGCGGGAAACGTTATTTGGATTTTGCTGGGTCGGCGGCGGTGAATTTTATTGGGCATGGAGTTCGGGAGATTGGTGCGGTGATGGCGGAGCAGGCAAAACAATTGGAGTTCGTTCACAGCAGCCAGTTCACTACGCCGGTTGCCGAGGAGTACGCGCAGGAGTTGCTGGAGTTTGCGGGGAAGAATTTCTCGGGTGGTGGTGTGTACTTCACCAGTGGCGGATCGGAGGCGATCGAGGCGGCGCTGAAACTGGCGCGGCAGTATCAGGTGGAAATTGGCCAGGGCAGGCGGTTTCAGATGATCAGCCGTGGCCAGAGTTATCACGGATCGACTTTGGGAGCTTTGGCAGTTTCGGGGAACAAGCGGCGGCGGGAAATGTATTTACCGATGGTGCGCGAGTTTGCGCATGTGGCGTTTCCCTACTGCTATCGCTGTGCGTATGACTGCACGGATGGTTGTCGCAACTGCGGACAGGAATACGCTGCGGATCTCGAAAAGGCGATTGAAGCGGCTCAGGGCCAGGCGGCGGCGTTCATTGTCGAGCCGGTGAGTGGAGCGACTTTGGGTGCGGTGGTGCCGCCTCCGGGATATTTGCGGAGCGTGGCGGACACTTGCCGGCGGCATGGAGTGCTCTTGATTGCCGATGAAGTCATGACCGGCATGGGACGGACGGGGCGGAATTTCGCAGTCGAGCATGGGGAGATCGCACCGGACATTCTGGTCGCGGCGAAGGGATTGTCGAGCGGATATGCGCCGCTGGGGACCGTGATAGCAACCAAGAGAGTTGTCGATGCCATCGCGGAGGGATCGGGAGTGTTCATGCATGGGTTTACCTACAACTCTCATCCGATTTCGGTTGCGGCGGGGCGGGGGGTGCTGAAGGTTTTGCAGCGAGACAACTTGGTGAGGGCAGCGGACGGATCGCGCGAAGGATCCGCAGCGGCATTGCTGCGGGTTGCGCTGGAAAAACTGCGGGGAGTGAATGCGGTCGGCGATGTGCGGGGAATCGGGCTGCTGTGGGGAGTCGAGTTCGTGGCCGACAAGGCCAGCAAGAAACCGTTCCCGCCGGAACTGAACTTTGCCGGACGCGTGGGGCAGGCGGCAGCGAAACGAGGGTTGATGGTTTATCCGATGCAAGGGTGCGTGGATGGAGTTGCGGGCGATCATCTTTTGATTGCGCCTCCGGCGGTGATTACGAGCGAGGAGATTGGGTGGGCGGCGGAGACGTTGGGAGAGGCGATTGCGGAGGCGGCCAGGTCCATTGCATAGCGGCCCTAGGGTCCGTCTAATCCATGTGCTCGTGAGCTTGGCGTTCCACCGACCAGATGTCTTCTGGCTTCTGCTCGAAGGGATAGACGTGGACCATCCAGCTGAAGATCTGGGGCATAAATCTGCCGCCAGCGGCATCGCATTCGGCCTGGGTTGTGATTGAACCGTGCAGACCAAATTGCGAGTGCGGGCCCCACGCTTCCTGTTTCTTGTCGGGCGGCGGCAGGCACAGGTTTACGTGGGCGTGCCACTGGGCGATGCTGAGTGGAATGCGGGCATCGAGATCTTCCGGCGTGGCCGTCTTGCGGGCGGTGTACATGACGCCGATCAGTTTGTAGCCGTCGCCGTTCTTCTCATACAGCAGCGAAGTGGGATGGTCGGGATTGAAACTGAATGCGGCCTCGAAGCCGTATCTGTAGTTGGTGAAGTGATACTGCTTTTGCGGGTGGTCGGGCATGAAGATTTTGAAGCCATCGGCCAGGGCAACTTTGTAGTCGGAATATTTCTCGGCGGCACGGCGGGCGGCTTGCACGACCTGGTCGGCTTTCTGCTGATCGCCGGGCTGAAGGGCGCGCATGGGAGTCATCTTCATGTGAGGGCCCATGTCCATGTGATGGCTTTCCATGGAATGCATGGCGTGGGCAGCGCCGTCCTCGTTGTCCATACCCGGCATGCCCTGCATGTCGGAGGTGTGGGCTGGCATATTCATGTCCGGCGACGTTGGTTGCTGCGCCCAGAGGGGACAGAGTGCAAACAGTGTGAAGGCCAAGAGCTGTTTCATGCGAATTCCCTCTTCACAAATGTTAACCCGAAGCGGCGCGGGTTGTTGCTGCGGAGCGAGGTTACGGGAGTAATCTCCAGCCTGGGACCGGAGCTGCTATTCGGGCGGTGCCACGCCCAGTGTATTCAGGATATGGTTCGCGGCGTCGGCACCGGAGCGGATGCAATCAGGTACGCCGATGCCGTGGTAGGCGTTGCCCGCCAAGGCGAGGGCGGGTAACTCGCGGCAGATCTTCTCGATCGCCTGAATTCTCTCGATGTGGCCGACGTTGTATTGCGCCATTGCGTCCTTCCATCTATAGAGGCGGGTGAAGAGCGGCTCGGCGGTGAGATTGAGGACTTGACGAAGTTCCTGGCGAACTATGTGGAGGATTTCGTCGTCCGATTGATTGAGAATCGCGGGGTCGCGAGCGCCGCCGAGGAAACAGCGGAACAAGGCGCGGTCTTCGGGGGCACGATGGGGAAATTTGTTATGGACAAACGTCGCTGCCAGCAGACGCTTGCCTTCGCTGCGAGGGACTAGAAATCCGAAGCCTGGCGGTAAAGCTTTTCGTACGGAGACGTCGTAGGCAAGTGTGACGGTGACTGACGAAGTGTGTTCGATTGCGTCGAGTGAGTTTGCGAGTTTTTCCGGCAATCCCAGGCGGGCGGCGGCTTGGGCGGAAGTCGAAACGATCACGGCATCAAATTCGTCGGACGAATAACCCGCGGAAACTAGCCAGCGCTTGTCCTGCGGTTGGATGGCTAGCACCGGAGTATTGAGGTGCAGAGTGGAGGCAGGCAGATGGGCTACGAGCGCTTCGACCATCTGCTGCATGCCGTTTTTCAGAGATGTGAAGAGTGGTCTGCCGGTGGGTGTGGATGCTTTGCGGCGCGCGGAGATCATAGCGCGGCCCAGACTTCCGTGGCTGGCTTCCATCTCGGCAAAGCGGGGCAAGACGGCGCGCAGGCTGAGTTTGCTGGCTTGGCCGCCGTAGACGCCGGAGAGCAAAGGATCGGCAAGACGATCGACGACTTCCGCGCCGTAGTGACGTTCGACGAAGGAAGCTACGCTCTCGTCCGCAGAAGACTCTCTTGGAGAATGAAACCACTCTTGCATGATGCGGAACTTGGTGCGGGTGGAAAACAATGGCGACCAGATGGCGGGCAGCATCTTGGTTGGCACCATAAACATGAGGCCGTCGGGCATGGGCACGAGCTGGTTCTTCACCAGAATGTAGGTTTTGCGATCGTGGTCGTTGGAGTCGATGAGTTGGTCGGCCAATCCGATTTCGCGGCAGAGGCCGGCGGCCCAGGGTTTTTCGGTGAGGAAGGAATCGGGGCCGCCTTCGACGAGGCATCCGTCGACATGCTCGGTCAGCAGCACACCGCCGAGGCGTGGGGAGGATTCGAAGAGGCTGTACCCGAGCTCGAGGCCGGCGCGGCGATGTTTTTCGAGGGTGAATGCGGCTGAGAGACCCGAGATGCCTCCGCCGATGATGGCGATGCGTTTCATGTTGGCGACAAAGTTGCGAGGGCGGAGTGGTCCGCGCCCACATTACTACATTGACTTGCCGACCAGCGCAGCGAGGACGTTGGTGAGCGATGGCGAATTGTTCAGTGACTCGGCCCGGGTTAGGCGTATGTCCCTCTTTTTTGCGAATTGTTTGAAGCCGATATCAATGTCGTAGAGCACCTCGACGTGGTCGCAAAGGAAGCCGATGGGCTGAATGAAGACGGCCTTGTGGCCTCTCTGTTTGAGGGCAATAATTGTGTCTTCTACCGTGGGGCCGAGCCACGGACCTCCGGACATGCCCTGGCTCTGGAATGCGAAAGTCCAAGCTGCGGGCGCGAGTACGGCTTGCTTTGCCACGAGCGCGGCGGTTTCTCTGGCTTGTTGGTCGTAAGGATCGCCTTCGGTGATGGTGCGCTGGGGGACACTGTGCGCGGTGAAGATGGTTGGAACGTTAGGTGGCCGGCCGGCACGGAGTTTTTCGGCGAAGGCTTTAATCAGTAGTGGGTGATCGTGCCAGGATTCGACGAACCTGATGCTAAACGGGGGGGGTTCTGCAGCGAGAGCGGCACGGTAGAGGCCGACGCTGGTGCGGGAATTCTGCGGTGCCAGGCAGATGACGACGGCATGGTCCACGCCATCGGCAATCATGGTGCGAACGGTGTCCGCGATATAAGGGTGCCAGTTGCGCATGCCGACGTACACGCGGCGGCCGGTTTTTTGGGCCAGAAGTTCTGCCTGTTCCAACGTGAGCGCGGTCAGCGGGGAGCGGCCGATGAGCCCATAACGATGTTGGATTTCCTGAATCGATTCTGGAGGAAGGGGACGTCCTCCGGTTACGCGCAAAAGAAATTCCGGGATCTGGTCTACGGAATCGGGGCTGCCGTGGGCCAGGAGCAGGACGGCGAGGTTCTTCACAAAGTGCCCCTCTCCTGGACAAAGTTCGCCAGGGCCCTTACGTTTTCTACCGGGGTTTCGGGCAGGATGCCGTGGCCCAGATTAAAGATATGGCCGGGACGACTGGCGGCGCGGCGAAGGATGTCTTCGGCGCGAGATTTCAGTTCCGGCCAGCTGGCGAAAAGAAGCGCCGGATCGAGGTTACCCTGTATGGCCTTCTGGTTGCCTAGCCTGGCCCAGCCTTCGTCCAGCGGGATGCGCCAGTCGAGGCCGATTACGTCGGCTCCGGTTTCCCGCATGGAAGGCAAAAGCATGGCGGTGTCGGTACCGAAATAAATGACGGGCGCACCGCTGGCTTGGAGCTTCTTCACCAGTTCGGTGGTTCTTGGCAACACATAACGGCGATAGTCTTCGACGCTGAGACAGCCGACCCAACTGTCGAAAATCTGGATGACGTCGGCACCAGCACGCACCTGCTCGGTGGCGTATTCGGAGGTGACTGCGACCAGCTTGCACAAGAGTTCGTCCCAGGATTGCGGGGACGAATACATCATTTTCTTGGTGTGAAGGTAATTGCGAGAGCCGCCGCCTTCGATCATGTAGCTGGCGAGGGTGAAAGGCGCGCCACAAAAGCCGATCACGGGAAGGTGGTTGCTGAAGTGGCGGCAGACCAGGCGGATGGCTTCAGAGACGTAGCCGAGATCGGCGGCGTGATCGGTTCGCAGGCGGGTGATCTCTTCGTTGGATCGGATTGGTTTCTCGATGACTGGACCTTCGCCGGCGGAGAAATGGAATGGCAGTCCCATGACTTCGAGCGGGAGAAGCAAGTCGGCGAAGATGATGGCGGCGTCGACTCCCAGGATCTCGGCGGCGGTGATGGTCACTTCGGCGGCGATTTTGGGCTGCTTGCAGATTTCGATCAGGGAATACTGCTTGCGGACGGCGCGGTATTCGGGCATGTAGCGTCCAGCCTGGCGCATGAACCATACGGGAGTGCGATCCACAGGCTGGGCCCGGCAGGCCTTCACGAAGCGGGATTCGGGAGCGGACATGGAGCTTTAAATCTAGCATTTTTCAAGCAATCCATTGGGCGCGGGCTGTGTCCATATCGACCGCTTTGATAAGGAAGCGAGCCAAACGCGCGATTTATCGGGTCGCACAGAACGCGACCCGTTCGCGCGGCTCGCCTGGGTCCTTCGGCGGCAAGAACCGCTTCCTCAGGATGACAAGACCACCGGTTGCCCTTTCGAGTGAGGGGCATCAAGAGAGATAACGCCGGACGGCTGGGGGTTGAGCCTATGATTTGGGTAACCCGCGCGAGGAGGTGCTGGAATGGCGGCAAGCCAGGTGGTTCTATATTTCGAGAAGCAGGAGGATGCCCTGCTGTTTGCCCTAGCAGCCAGTTCAGCCATGTCGGCGGAAGGGCCGGTCCGGGCGAAAGAGGCCGGCGTCAAGATCGCGAACGAACTTTGCAAGGCCAGCCGGATTACCACCGAGGGAGCGCTGAACAGCGGTGCACCGGAAGAGGATGACCGGCGAAAGCCCCGGCAGCGAGTTGCATAGACGGTTTCAATGGGACCAGGGTTGAGGACGGCGGTCCCAGCGGTGCTGGCGCAGGTTGCGTAGGAGTGTGTCATCGAGCGGGCCGGCGTCGCTTACAGCAAGGTTTTCCCGCACGTGATTGGGGTGCCTCATGCCCACGATGGTCGTGCTCACGACCAGATTTGACAGGATAAAGCGCAACGCCATCTGGGGCAGGCTCATGCCTTGCGGCAGAACTTTCTTGAGTTTTTCCACTCGGGTCACGGTGTTCGGGAGATTCTCCGGGCCAAAATAGAGGGAGCGCCAGTCGTTTTTGGGGAACCTGGTTTCGGCGGTCAATTCCCCGGCCAGGCTGCCTTCGTCGAGTGGGACGCGGGCGATGACTCCGATGTTCAGTTCGTGGCATACGGGAAACAGCTGGTCTTCGGGGGACTGGTCGAAAATGTTGTAGATCACTTGTACGGCGTCGACCAGTCCGGTACGCAGCGCGCGAATGCCGTTCTCCGGCTCCCAGCGGTTGAGGCTCAGGCCGAAAAAGCGAATCCAGCCTTCGGCTTTTAGCTTCTCGACTGTCTTGCGGAAGTCGGGCTCGTTGGTCCAACTGTCGTCCCAGACGTGGAATTGGAGCAGATCGATGGAATCGGTGCCGAGGTTTTCGCGAATCAGGCGGGCGTGCTTGAAGACGTGATCGGCGGGGAAAACGTCGCGGTATTTGTACTTGGCGGAGGCTGGCCACTTGTCGTTGAGCGGCGGGATTTTGGAAGCGGCATAGAGGCGCTTGGTGGGGTTGCGGGAGAGAAGTTGGCCGAGCAGGGCGTCGCTGTGGCCGTTGCCGTAGGACCAGGCGGTGTCGAAGAAGTTGCAGCCGAGATCGACGGAGAGTTGCAAGGCAGCGAGGGATTGGGCGTCGTCGGAGCCGGTCCAATCGCCCATGCCCCATAGGCCGTGGGCGATTTCGCTGATTTTGAAGTTAGTGCGGCCCAGGGTGCGGTGGTTCATTGGTGCTCCATGAGCAAATCCGCAGACACGAAAATCTTAAAACGCAGAGATCGCTGAGAACGGCCGCGGAGTGCGCGGAGAACCCCGACGGCGAGGGATCTGAGATCCTCCATTCCGCTTCCGATTGACAGATTTGCCTTGTAGTTCTTAACATAGAACTTCACTCCGAAGCTCCCTAGGACGGACTGTTTCACGATGTGTGCGTTGCGCATCTTACCTTTTACAAGCAAATCCTATGATCTCAGTCAAACAGCTTACCAAGAAGTACGCGCGTAACCTTGCGGTTGACCACATTTCTTTCGAGGTCCAGAAGGGCCAGATCGTGGGTTTTCTGGGACCGAACGGCGCCGGCAAGACGACCACCATGCGGATGCTGACGTGTTTTATGCCGCCCACGTCGGGTGGGGCGACGGTTGCCGGATTCGACGTGCTGGAGCAGCCGCTCGAGGTCAAGAAGCGCATTGGATATCTGCCTGAGTCTCCGCCGCTGTATCCGGAGATGGAGACGGGCGAGTACCTGACGTTTGTGGGCAGGCTCAAGGGCCTTTCGGGCGCGGAACTTAAGAAGCGAGTCGATTACGTTTGCGACCGATGCGCGGTTGAGGATGTGAGAAACAAGCTGCTGGGGCGGCTTTCGAAAGGGTATCGGCAGCGGGTGGGGCTGGCGCAGGCGATCATTCACAATCCGGATGTGCTGGTGCTCGACGAGCCCACGGCTGGGCTTGATCCCAAACAAATTAACGAGACGCGAGACCTGATCAAAGGGCTGGCGGGCGATCACACCATCATTTTGAGCACGCACATTCTGCCGGAAGTTGAACAGACTTGCGAACAGGTGGTCATTATTAGTAAGGGCAAGCTGGTGGCGACGGATTCGGTGACCAACCTGCAAAACCGGGCGCGGGGAGCGGAATCGCTGCTGGTGGAAGTGGGGTCGCGGGACGGGGCGGTGGATTCCGCAGTGGTGGTGACGCGGCTGCAACAGATTCCGGGAGTGAGCCGTGCCCAGCTCAAAACCACACACGGAGACCGCAACGTTTTTGAAGTTGAGAGCCAGAAGGGCTTCGTGCGTGGGGAGTTGGCACGGGCAGTGGTGCAGGCGGGGTGGGACTTGAATGAGTTGCGGCCCGCGGCAGTGAGTCTGGAAGAAATATTCCTGCAGCTTACGGGGGCGGAAGCCGCGGGTAAGGGGGCAGCATAGTGCGGAATATCTGGATCATCTGGCGCAAAGAACTGCGCAGTTATTTTGTTTCGCCGATCGCGTATTTGCTGTTGACCATGTTCGCGCTGATTTTCGGGTTCTTCTTTTGGAACGCGCTCGGCTACTTCGTCATGATGGGCATGGAATCGCAGATGCGCGGACAGCCGATGCCGATGAACCTCAACGAAGAGGTCATACGGCCGTTGCTGTCGAACGCCAGCGTGATTGGGTTGTTTTTCATTCCCATGATCACCATGCGGCTATTTGCCGAGGAGAAACGCAGCGGAACGATTGAGTTGCTGGTGACTTCGCCGGTCCGCGACATCGAGATCATTCTTGGCAAATGGCTGGCGGCGCTGACCATGTACGGCTGCATGCTGCTGTTTACGGCACTGAACTTTGCGTTCTTATTCAAATACGGCAATCCTGACTGGAAGCCGTTGGCCATTGGGTACCTGGGATTGCTGTTACAGGCGGGCGGGTTGCTGGCGATTGGCACGTTCATCTCGACGCTGACGAAGAACCAGATCATCGCGGGTGCAGCGACGTTCGGAGTTTGCCTGCTGCTGTGGATACTGGAGTGGGTCAGCGGTTACGAAACTGCAGCCTGGGCCCAGGTGCTGGCGTACATGTCGGTGATCACGCACTTCGAGTCATTCGGCAAAGGCGTACTGGACATGAAGGATGCGATCTATTACTTAACCGTGATTTTCCTGGGGCTGTTCTTCACCGCGCGCTCCATGGAATCTCTGCGCTGGAGGTCGTAAGTGAATACAGAGTTGCTCAGAGCGAGACAGACCCGGTATGTAGCTTACGCCGCGGTGTATGTGGTGGTGGTTTTGACGGCGGTGGCGATTGCGAATTTCCTGGCCAACCGGCACGACAAGTCCTACGACGCGACTGCGAATAAGCGCTACAGCTTGTCGGAGCAGACGGCGAAGATCGTGAAGGGGCTGAAGCAGGACGCGAGCATTACTTATTTCGATCAAGGGACGCGCTTCCCGCGGGCGAAAGATCTGCTGGGCGAGTATGCGAATCTCTCGCCCAAGATTCACGTGGATTATGTGGATCCGGACAAGAATCCGCAAGTGACGCGCGAGGCGGGAGTGACGAACTACGGAACGGCGATTGTGCAGGTGGGGGGTAATAAAGAAGAGGCGAAGAGCTTTACCGAGGAGGGCGTTACGGGGGCGATTATTCGCACGCTGAAGCATACGACCCGGACGGTGTGCTTTGTGGCGGGCAGCGGCGAGCATCAGATCGACGATTCCGACCGCAACGGTTATTCGAAATTCAAAGATCTGTTGAGCAAAGATAACTACGTGGCGAAGCCGGTTGACCTGCTGCAAAAAGCGGAGGTGCCGGGCGACTGCACCGTGCTGGTGGTGGGTGGGCCGACCCACGATTATCAGCAGCCGGAAGTGGATGCGCTGAAGAAATATGTAGAGGACGGCGGGCGGGCTTTGTTGATGCTGGATCCGCCGTTGAAGATTGGCCGTGCGATGACGTCCGACAACGATGCGCTTACTGGTCTGCTGGGGAGTTGGGGCGTGACCGCCGAGAAAGACCTGATTCTCGATCTGAATCCCATTGGGCAGTTGCTGGGGGTGGGACCGCAGGTGGCGTTGGTGAGGAATTACGACTCGCACGCGATTGTCGAAGGCATGAAGGGGACGGCGACTGGGTTCCCGCTCACGCGGTCTCTGGATATCAAGAACGGCGATAAGACTTCGGTGCAGAAGCTGTTTAGTTCGTCGGATACGAGTCTGGCGACGAGCAATTTGAATTCACCGGCGGTTGATCCCAACGATCCCAAGAACAAGAAAGGGCCGCTGACGATGGCGGCGGCGGCCACTTACAACACCGGCAAGCAGGATGCGCAGGGGAGATTTGTGGTGGTGGGAAGTTCGTCGTGGGCGGCGAACTCGTTTATCAGCTTCAACGCTAACAGCGACCTGGCGTTGAATGCGGTTGACTGGCTTTCGTCGGATGAAGACCTGATTTCGATTCGCCCGAAGCAGCAGGAAGACCGCCGGGTCACCATGACGCAGTCGCAAGTGAACTGGGTGCGGATCACCAGCCAGTTTCTGCTGCCGCTGCTGGTAGTGGTGATGGGCGTTTCGGTTTGGTGGAAGAGGAGATAGCGGTCGCAGTATGAAAATACGGGGACTCATCAGTGCGATTGTAGTTCTGGCGGGATTGACCGGGGCGCTTTACTGGTCGAACCGGCAGAAACCAGCGGAGACGGCGTCGGCTGACGCTCCGCCGAAGATCCTGACGCTCAAACAGGATGACATCTCGAAGATCGATCTCAAGAAAAAGGGCGCAGATGAGTTGGTGCTGGCGAAGGACGGCTCGGGGAAATGGCAGATCACGGCGCCGAAACCGATGGGCGTGGAGCAGAGTGCGGTTTCTCCGATGCTTTCGAGCCTGTCGACGCTGACCTCGGAGCGACTGGTGGAAGACAAGGCCAGCGATCTGGGACAGTACGGGCTGAGCGATCCGCCGCTTACGGCGACGGTCACGGAAAAGAACAATAAGACGCACGAGTTGCTGCTGGGTGATCAGACGCCGGCGGGGAGTGCGATTTATGCGAAGTTGGAGGGCGATCCGCGGGTTTTCACTATCGCCACTTATAACAAGAGCAACATTGACAAGGGCGTGAACGACCTGCGGGACAAGCGGTTGCTGACGGTGGATGCGGACAAGATCAGCAAAGTGGAGCTTATTGCTAAGAAAGAAGACATCGAGTTTGGGCGCAACAAAGATGGGTGCCAGATCGTGAAACCGAGACCGCTTCGGGCGGACAACGCTCAAGTGGAGGAATTGGTACGAACGCTTACCGACACGCGGATGGATTTAAGCGGCGGTGATGACGCCAAGAAAACAACGTCGGCGTTTGCGTCAGCCACTCCTGTGGCTACGGTTAGGGTGACGGCTGAATCAGGGACGCAGGAGTTGCAAGTCCGCAAGAACAACAAGGACGACTACTACGCGAAGTCGAGTGCGGTGGAAGGCGTGTACAAAGTTGCGAGCAGCGTGGGCAAGGGGCTGGATAAAGGTCTGGAGGATTTTCGCAACAAGAAGCTGTTTGATTTTGGATTCAGTGATCCCAACAAGATTGAGATTCACGATGGGGCGAAGAGTTATTTCCTCACCAAAGGTGGCGAGGACTGGTGGAATGCCAGCGGCAAGAAGCTGGACGCTGGTGGTGCGCAGGCGGTGGTGGACAAGATTCGCGACCTATCGGCCAGCAAGTTTGTGGATTCTGGATTTAGCGCACCGAGGATCGAGTTGACAGCGATCTCCAATGACGGCAAGCGAATAGAAAGAGTGCAGATTTCGCGGAAGGAAACCGCTTATATCGCGAGACGGGAAGGCGAGGTGTCGCTCTATGCGGTGGATGCCCAGGCGATGACGGATTTGGAGAAAGCAGCGGAAGAGATGAAGGTGGCGGCGGCGGCGCTGCCAGGCAAGTGAACTTAGTCCGCTAACCGTCGGGCGGCTTCGATTCCTCGGACTGTTCCAGTGCTTTCAAATAGTTTTGCAGTTCTTCTAAGTCTTCCGGCAGCATGCTGTCGAACTGGATCCCGTTTCCTACCTGGGGGTCGGAAGTGACTACGGTTGCGGTCACCAGCAGAGTATTTTCTAATTGCAGCTTGAGATCGAGAGCTGTGCCCACCGGGAATGCGAACATGGTTTCGACATAGCAGCCGGTCGCGCTCAGATCGGCGGTAGCGCCGCGGATGGGACCGGAGGCTCCCTCGACTTGGATTTCGATGGGGACGTGGACTTTGAGACGCGGAACCTGACGGCGGTCTCTGTCAGTCATGGTTTCTGCCCCTTTTGATCCGGGGATGCGCTTTCAAGTACGAATAACCCATGTTAGTGCGGGATGGTTGCCGGTTCAAGGATTGATTGCGACTCAACGTCCAGGAGCCGGGCTGGCTTGGGCCAAGCCATCTGATCTGGTGCTTTCAGCTCTGGTACGCGCCCGTTTCTGCGAGTTGCTCGCACCCCAAGTCAGGCATGGAGAATCCGATCTGTTTCTGGTCGGCATATCTCACTGATGGATGCAATCCTCAAATTGTCCATGGGGCTGGTGTTAGAAGGGATTTCCGTGGACAGCGAAAACAAGGCTGTCCTGTTGGGGCAGGCTGGCCTGCTTTCTCCAGCGCGCCAACTCGTGCTGGCGCAGGAAGCCGGGGACTGGCAAGGCGTCGCCAACGCTAATATTCAGTTGCATCTGGCCGAGTGTTTTGTTGCCGACTGTCACTGGACGGCCATGCAATGGGCCTGCGAACTAACCGGCGGAACGGCAGTCAATAGCCCGCCTTGACTCCACGAGAGCTGATCAGGCTAATTCATCGATTTGATGGGTGTTGTCTTCTTCGGTGGGTGCGTCGGCTAGCTCTGGAGTGGCTGGCTCGGGTGCTGGGCGCGGGCGGCGTTGCTGCCGGGCATCGTTCCGCGACGAACCATGGCCCCCGGCATTGCCGGCAGGGGTGATCGCTTCCGGCCTCGTGATGGAAAAGGCATCCATACGTCCCTACATTCGTTTCGTGCGACAGACTCGGTTCGCAGCATGTTTGTGGTCATTACCACCCGCAGATAACATCGGCAGCGATTTAGCAACCTTCAACTAGTGCCGCCAGTGAAGACGAAAAAGGTAACCTTAGGTAACCAGCCGGGATGGGCGCAAGAGGTAGCAACGTCTTCACCAAGCCTTCGCCGCCTTGCTTTTCTGCGATTGCCGCTTTTCCTCGTACATGGCGGTGTCAGCGCGTTCGATTAACTTCAGCATGCTTTCGCCTTTCTGCCATTGCGCCAAGCCGATGGAGGCATCCACGGGTACCTTTACCTCGCCTGCGCCAGCAGCCCGCTGCACGGTGTATTCGCCTAAGACCCATTTCCGCATGGGGTCGACCTGGCAGGTTGCTCCGGCAACGAGATGCGTTCGCGGCTTCGTCCGCATATTTGCGACGGGAAACCCGTGGCCTGGCTCCTGGATCTCGATGGCCGTGCGATTACGGTCCGGATCTTTCCCGCGGTTTCCGCGCGCTGAAGACATGGTTCACGCTGAAGGTCTACGGCACCGGGCGATGATGATTGATGGCCAGATCTATCCGCTCCACGTTGCGATTTCGAGTCATTGGAAAATTCACTATTTTACGGCGGAGATGGCGGACAATCCGGAGCACCGCGCAGAAGACGCCGCGTTTCTGGAAAACATGCCAGCGGTGATCGGTCCGCTCGCGATGAATGCGCTGCAACGAATCCAGGCTACGCTCGCTTTGGACTACGCCGGGATCGATTTCGGCTTGAACGCCAAGGAGGTTTTGCTGTTCGAAGCCAATGCCACGATGGTCGTGAATCCACCGGAGCCGGATGAGCGCTGGAACTACCGCATTCCCGCATATCAAAAGATCCACACCGCCGTCCAGAGAATGCTGGTGGAGAGGGCGAGCCTGGGGCAGGAAAACAGGGGCATCGCTAGTCCCCGCGGGGTTAGTATCAATCATCCGAAGGCTCACGGCAATCCATAAGAGCTGGAGCAAGTGACCGGACGCGCCGAAGCGAAGGGCCTGTAACGCAGACATTCCCACCATGGTAAACTGAACTTCCGCACGACGGAGAGGTGGCAGAGTGGCCGAATGCGGCGGTTTGCTAAACCGTTGTACGGGCTAACACCTGTACCGAGGGTTCGAATCCCTCCCTCTCCGCCAATCACTCATAGAGTGGGACTTACCTTCAACTACCGCACGCTGCCATCAGCCTTGAGGTCTCCATCTGGAGCACAAGCGGAGCACATTAAGGCTTCGGAGAACTGCTTCATCGCTGCGATCGCATCCGGCGATGCGGTCTTGATGTAGTGGTTCTGTGTAGTAGCTACGTTGCTGTGGCGCAGAATACGCTGGATCACTGAATCGTCCACGCCCAGGCGGTTCAGATTCGAAGCCAATCCTCTTCGGAAACCGTGCCACCCGTGCCAAATAATGCCCGCACGCTTCAGCACGTACTTCATTGACCGCTGATAGCAAGCGTTCAAGTCCAGGGGATGGCCGGCTGAATTCGCGAAGATCGGTCCGGTCGATGTGCCACCGCAGTTCTTGCGGTGCAGGTCCAGCCTTTTGGCGAGTTGCGGTATATTACTTGTCCTCATCAGTTCCCCCGACTTTCCCACCGCTGTTTCGATTGCGAGTGGACCCTCACGCACGCCCTCTTTTTGTTTGGTTTGCACTTCACCGCATGCGGTCGCCGGTATTAGCACGAGACATGGCTACCAATGCGAGGCCGTTTTAGCATCTGTTTGACGGGAGGCGCGGGATGGCTGCGCCGGATGAAGTCGTTTTTGCCTGGGCCATCGGGAAGGTATTGTTGATCGTGATTGCATCCTTTTGGCATCGTGCTCTATGTCTCGTGGGTAGGAACTAGAAAAATGCTACGAAGTGTTTTGCTCGCCTCTCTTAATTGATGCGTGGCCCGTGATCCGATGGCAATGTCTGCGGAGTGTAAGGATGTTGGTCGCCTACAAGAAGTTCTGGAAAATCCCCGGGTGGCCTACCAGAAACGCTTCTTAGAATCCCACCTTTCATTGTGGCAGCCTGTCGTCCATACATCTCGTCGCCTCGAAGACCGGATCCGCGAATTGTGCGCTCCGGCCATAGCACCGAACACTACCAACTTCACAGATACCCTCGCGGAACTCCGGTCGGCCTTGCATGAACACGTTGAACAACTGCGAAAACTGGCTCGGCAGCAGCTGGCCTTGGCGAAGAGAGTGGCTCAGACTCCGACCAATGGAGGAACAGCCATGCCCGTCACTGGGGATAAGCAACAACGGATCATGGAAGTAGTCGCTTTAGAGGGCAAGCCACACAATCTTACGATTTCCCGCGAGTCAGCGCGGTTAGAGAGACGCGGAACAACGCCTGACCTCTTGACAGACAGCCGTTAGGATGAATCGGCGCTGACCTGCCGTACGAATCGATGCGGAGGTCAAGCGGGTGCTCCGCAGTTTGCAACGACAGTTTTGATTCTTCTATGGTTCGAGTACTCGAGGTTGCACTAACCCGCGGCTCACGTTTGCGAGGGCCTATTCCCCTGCTTAGAGTGGGTCTGTTCAATATTGTTCATAAACCGCCTAGTCGTGGAGAATGACACTGAGAAGCGAGGTATGAACTTGCAGACCGCTCCCGCCATCATAGTGAACGAAGCCCAACTTTCTGAACCTATTCATGAAAAAACTGACCCGTGACCGGGTCGTGCCTATCATGTCTGCTAAGGTCTCCTGAGTGATCTTGGGGATCACAGTTTCGGGCACGCCCTCCTTGCCGAAATGGGCAAGCAAGAGCAGAATTCGAGCAAGCCTCTTTTCGCTGGAGTTGAAGAGTTGGTCAACCAAATCCTCTTCGTATCGAATGTTCCGTGCCAGCAAATAAGCTACGAACATATCCGAGAACGTGTGTTCCCGGTGAAGTGCTAGCATCATTTCCTTCTTGTCAATCCGTAGAAGTTCGCAGTCCGTCATTGCAGTAGCAGACCCCATGCGTAGAGGCTGTCCAGCCAAGCCACCTTCCCCGAAAAATTCTCCCTCGCTCAATATGCCCAAGGTTGCTTCCTTGCCAATCTTGGACACGACCGTGAGTTGAACCTTGCCTTTCTGAATGTAGAAGACAGCGTCAGCTGGGGCGCCTTGTGAAAAGGCGGCTTCCTTCTTTTTCAGACTGACCACTGTTTTGCCAACCCCGGCTTTTGCGAGAAAAGCCTCACCATCAAAGCCGATGCGCGACTTCTTGATACCAATCACAGAAATTCCAGCATTTGGCGTCGCGGAGGAGGCATTCAATGTCGTTTTCATCACTATTGTTTTGTTCTCCGATCGCCGTCTGCCAGCTTGTGACCTGGGTTCGCGGGGAAGCTACACTTTTGCAGCCTGCACGTAGTGTGCTGCAGATGAAATAAGCGGGGTATCGGGGATGCTCCTAATAATGAGGGGCTTTGTCCGGGAAAACCCTGACACGAGCGGGCAGGGGCACTACCTATCGGGGCAGAAATGCTGCGTGAAACACAATTCTTACCTAGCCGAGCGGCCCGGCTCACTCTCAAGCGTTTCTGGGGTCAATAGACCTATTCGCACCGCGAAATGAATCACGTCGCTGCGCGTCCGAAGTCCGAGCTTCTCAGCAAAGCGTGAACGATAAGTCTCGACAGTTTTCACACCCACAAAAATCTGTTGGGCTATTTGTGCACTGGTGTAACCCCGCGCCACGAGGCTAAGCACCTGCAACTCTCGGTCGCTAAGGATGTTTACGGGCCGTTTGGGCGCAGCTCTTGTACCCCTCTTCGCCAGCACGTCCTGGACGAGAACGTTGGCCAAACGCGGGTCCACGTAGGTCCCTCCGCGATGGACCGCTCGTATGGCGGCGAGCAGTTCAGCATCCACCGCCCTCTTCAACAAGTAGCCAGAGGCCCCGGCAGCCAGTGCCGATCGCAAGTATGCAGGGTCATCGTGCATCGTGAGGACGAGCACCCGGGTTTCGCAACAGTTCCGTGCCATCTGCTGCAGTGCCTGCATGCCCCCAACCCGAGGCATGGTGAGGTCCAGCAAGGCCACGTCCGGTCTCGTTTCCCGTGCTGCTTGAACCGCCTTCTCCCCATCAGGAGCTTCCGAGACAACTTCCATATCGGGCTGGGCATTGACAAGCATTTTCAGTCCTGCGCGGAGGATTGCGTGATCATCCACAATCATGACTCTGATCTTGTCCCTTCGCGCCGGCATTTTAGGTGCTCCTCGGCCCCACCGAGGGCTGGAAATCCTGGTTGGCAAGTGGGACCGTCACCAGAATCTTGATCCCCTTGCGCTGGGATGTGAAACTGACGCTCCCGCCCAACATTGCCGCTCTCTCTCGCATACTCTGAATCCCCAGGCGGTGCGAGGAAACGGCCACGGCTTTCGCGTCAAAGCCACATCCGTCATCGCTTACTGCTACCTCCAAAGCCGTGGCCAAGCGGGCGAACCGAATCCGGACGGTCTTGGCTCCCGAATGCCGGGCAACGTTGGTCAGGGCTTCCTGGAGAATGCGATACAACGCGATCTGGATTGCTGGCGGCAGGTTGCTGGAGTCAATTTCATTCAGTCTGAGATCCACAGCTATCTTGTGGGTCTTTGTGTACTCGGCAACGTATCGGCTGAGTGCAACCCCCAGGCCGTGGTCGTCCAGAACCGTCGGGTGAAGCCCGCGGGCGATCCGACCGACCTCGTCGATGGCCTGGGCAGTGATTTCCCGCAGCCGATGTCCCTGTACCTTAACATCTGCTAGTTTCCGAGCGTCTTCCAGGTTACGCAGGCCGACCAAAAGAGCGGTCAGCAATTGGCCGGCTTCGTCATGCAATTCGCGCGCAATGCGGCGCCGTTCCTCCTCTTGCGCCGAAAGCTCGTGTTCCAGAAGGAGCCGGTGCATCGCTTCGGCCTGCTTGATTTCCGCAGCCTGCTTGCGTTTTTGCTCGCTCAGATCGGTTATCACCATCCCTAGCGCCTGACCCTTGTAGCCACGAAACTGGCTCAGAGACAAATAGACCGGAACCAGAGTCCCGTCTGGGCAACGCAGGTTGAATTCGTCTTTCGCCGCCGCCTTCTGAGCCTCGGCCAGCAGAGTTTCAAATCGGCCTCGTTCTGCTTCTACAAGCAGCGACTGAGCCGCCATTCCGACAAGTTTGCCAGCGGGCCTCCGAATCAGCTCTGCAAACCTGCGATTGCAGTAGAGTACAGAGCCATTCCGGGACAGAGTTGCCGCACCTTCGCTCATGGCCTCCACCAGCATGCGATAGGCCGGTTCGCCACCTCTCAGAGAAACAACCTGCTCTCCGCGACGACCGGAGACCATCAGAGCATCCACTTCGCCGGACTGGATGGCACGCAGAGTTTCCTCCGCAGTCTCCAGCCGAGCGAGGAGCTTTGTTTGCTGATCCGGGGGCGTGGATGAAGGGAGTTTGCGTGGAGAACGACCGAGGCTTTTGCGAGTTGCTTTCGACGCACCGACTTTGCCGGCTAAATGTCCCTGGATCGCTCGGCCATCGGAACGGGCTCGCCTGTTAGACATCTGCTATTTGAGCCCTTTCTTCAGCGTACCGGCTGAAGATCCAACCCCACGATAACACTCTCGGTCTTGGAGAGGTTCCCAATGATTTTCTTGACCGGCGGCGGAAGCCTTCTCACCAGCGTCGGAATGGCGATGATCTGATCGCCCTTGGCCAGTTGCGGCTTCTCCAGCAAGTCGACCACTTCGATACGATATTTGCCCCGCAGTTTGTCCTCACAGATGTTCTTTAGGTTCGCGATCGCAGCGATCGAATTAGGGGTTTGGCCTGCGATGTACAGCCGCAACCGGTAAAAGTCCTTCCGGAGGGTCTTGGCAGGGCGACGTTTCTGTGGTGAACGCTTCTTCATGTCGGTATACGGTATCTGGCCAGATAGGCCGACCTCTTACTTGGCGGACCTGACGACGCTTGAACCTGCGACGGCCGTGCCCAGCGTGTGGTCCGTCAGCACGATACCCAATTCGATGCCTCTCTGACTCACGATTAGCTCACGAGGTTCGCGCGAATGCGCCATGCCGCGGGATTTCAGAACGTAAAGCTCGCGTCTCGGTCTTCCGTTGGGTTTACTGTCCCGCAATACAATCCAGGCGTCCATGAGGGAGGAGACGCCCGCCGCCGTTCCCTCATGAGGATCTCCTGCAAATGTCAGATTCGTGAACATCGACGTGATCTGTTCCACCTTCAGAAAATCGACCAGACGCATGAGCATCGATTTAACGTCATAGGTTCCCGAGGCCGATATCAGGTTCGTGATCGGGTCGATGACCACTACCCTTGGTCGAACCTTGGCGATCATTTTGTGAATCGTAGCTAAGTGCCCTTCCAGGCCCGAACTGGTTGGCCGCATCGCGTGGAAGTGCAATAAGCGCTGCCTTACCCACCGCTCCAGATTGAGGCCAACCGAGCGCATGTTACGGAGAATCTGGCTGGGAGACTCTTCAAAAGCGAAATACAGGCACTCTTCGCCGCGAGCGCAGGCGGCGCTGGCGAAGTTCGCCGCCAGGCTGGACTTCCCAGTTCCCGCCGTCCCCGACACCAGCACACTGCTTCCACGGAAGAACCCCTTCCCTTCCATCATCCCGTCCAAAGCCGGAATCCCGGTTGACACGCGGTCGGTCAGTGCTTTGTGGGCAAGTGCCAGGGAACTGAGCGGCACCACCGAGACGCCCTCACGATCGATCAGGAACGGATACTCATCGGTGCCGTGGGAAGTACCCCGGTACTTGACGATTCGCAGACGGCGCGTGGAAATCTGTTCCGTTACCCGGTGGTCCAGCGCGATCACGCAATCGGCAATATATTCCTCCAACCCGTGGCGCGTCAGCGTGTGCTCTCCCGCTTCGCCGGTAACGACGGCGGTAAGCCTGCGTTCTTCCAGCCACTGAAACAGCCGGCGGAGTTCCGCTCGCAGTGTCGTTGAATCCGTTAATCCTGTAAAAAGTGCTTCGATGCTGTCCAGGACAACCCGCTTTGCTTTGATCGCTTTGACGGCGTGGCCCAAACGAATGAACAAACCCTCAAGGTTGTATTCTCCCGTCTCGGCAATCTTGTGTCGGTCAACGGCCACGTAATCCACCAACAGTTTCTTGCGTTTGGCGAGATCACGCAAATCAAACCCCAGCGATGCGACGTTGGCCCTCAGCTTCTCCTCGGTCTCTTCGAAGTCCATGCACACGCCAGGCTCGCCGTAGCGTACCGCGCCGTGCACTAGGAACTCCATCGCCAGTAAGCTCTTGCCGCACCCCGCACTGCCACAGAGCAGCGTGACCCGACCTTTGGGCAAGCCTCCGCCCGTGACTTCATCCAGCCCTTGGATTCCTGTGGGGGATTTGGCCAGCGAGCGGTGGGCAACTTTTGGCCTGGCAGGGCTCATAGCGAGACTCCTGAATCAAGTCCCTTTGGCTTGAGAGTCAAACGGACATCGTATCTTAACATGAGGGATTCTGCTGCTGACCTACGCCAATGTCTTGACAATGAGCAATATCGACCATCTCCCAGCTTCGGAAGCGTTGTATGGTACAGTTCGTGAAAACCAGGGATCTGACCCCGAAACAGATATTATCCGTTCCGTGTACTACCTGTGCTGCGGCTATCGGGGAGGCGTGTGAACTGAATACGGGTCAACTTCGCACCGAGCCGCACCGAGATCGGAGGCTTTCCGCAGCCGACGCCTCAGAAACGAAACCCAGGAAACGATAAACAGCCGGTGAGGCCGCGGTGCTCCTTTGCTCAGTCAGATTATCCCGCACCATAAACGGGGTTTTGCAGAAACTGCGTCACGCATCCGGTCCGACCTACCAAGCGATCACTCCCCGCATCGTCAGGAAACAGGAGACCATGCGTACATCCGCCGCAACTTCGCACAATAGTTTCAGATGCATGTGATCTCTGAACTGCCTTCGTTCATCTTCCCGGAATTGTGCCACAGGAACGCGTCATTCCGTGTCGTTAGGACGAAAGCGGAATCCGTCACCCCTGGCTCTTATAGAAAAGCCCTTCCTCAGTCCGCGACCGGGGGTTTACCGCAAGGCGGACCGTCAACCGTCTCCTGGGCTGACATCGTGACCGCACCGTTGCTGGCCAGAGCCTTGCCGCGAAGCACGCCACCGTTCAGCGTGATACTCGTAAGCGCCAGGATCTTTCCGACAAAAGTGCTGCCCGACCCAATCGTAGCTGAGGAACCGACCTGCCAGTACACGTTGCATCCCCTCAAACCTTTGCTCCACGGCAGCGGCGGTTGCCCAAGGACCATGGCCACGTCGGAGTTGGTGGCAGTCGTCAGACTACTGCCGATCTGGAAAATCCACTGCGAATTGGGATTCCCCTGGGCGTCCAACGTCAAAGTGCCGGTCAAGCCGGCTGACGACGAAAAACAGTAGACTCCCGGTCCGAGCGTCATTCCGCCAAGATCCTTGCCGGTAAGGTCGGTTTCACACGGCGCACCCGCCGCCTGGTTGTATGCCACCGTCAAATCCTTCTGCGCCTGAGCCGTATCGGGACTGCAGCTGGTGTACAAGCGGCCCTTCACTTGGGATTGTGTAAGTCCAGTTACCGTGCATGTCGGAAAACTGCCTACATCTCCGATTATGTAAGTTTGTGCATTAACGTTGGTTATGCCGGAGCCACCCATTAGGGCAGCTTGGTCCGCCGTTCCAAGATTGATATTAGTCTGCGCAAAAGCGCCCGTTACCATCAACGACATCACCACCAAAGAAATCGGAAGTACTTTCATGTTTTGCTTCCTTCCATTCTGTTTTCTAGCTTGAATAAGGTTGACCTATCACCTGACGGACTCTATCAAGAGCATTGTTCACCTGTCTGTTCAATATGGACCATTCCCATTTTGGGAGTGAACCAGGGAGCTGTGATCGATTTCAGCGCCTGTCGAAACCTGGCAAAACTTACGCAAGTGCCCTCGCGGGGACTAACCACTCCGTTTGAATGTGAGCAATTGTGAACAGATTCGTCAAAGTCCAGTTTGTTAATTTATTTTTCGAAACCAGCACAATCTATGATTCCACGGTGCGGCAGCAGTTGAGCCGGGAGGAAGAAGGATGACGGTCATGCGCACATACAACCCTCATAAAATCTGGTTCACCGCACTATTCCTGTTGCTCATTGTCGGCGTCGGATGCAGCGATCCAGACAAGAACCCCGCCGCGATTCCAGGTGTGACCCCGCCTAAGGTTGTTTCGGTAGCTCCTCCGAATGGCTCTGCCGGTGCATGTCCCAATTCCATTGTCACCGCCACCTTCAGCGAGGCCATGAATCCTTCGACCATCAATACCACAACCTTTACCTTGACCGGCCCGGGCGCAGCTACCGTCCCCGGAAAAGTGACTTACGATGCCGCAAGCAAGACCGCGTCCTTTACGCCGTCAAACACTCTCGCAGTGAGCACCCTCTTCACAGCCACAATTACTACTGGGGCCAAGGATGCATTTGGCAATGCGCTGGCGAGTAACTTTGTTTGGACCTTCACCACTGGAACCTCAACCTGTCAGCCCGGCCCTCCTACCGTGATTTCCGAGGGTCCAACGAACGGCTCCAACGGGATATGCCCCAACGCCATAGTCGTAGCCACCTTCAGTGAGGCCATGACTCCTTCCACCATCAATGGAACAACCTTCACCTTGACCGGTCCGGGTACGACACCTGTCGCAGGTGCAGTCACTTACGATGTGCCAAGTCATGTCGCGACCTTCACACCCTCCGCTGATCTGCTGCTGAACACCCTCTATACCGCGACCATCACTACTGGAGCCGAAGACCTGTTGGGCAATCCACTGGCAAGTAACTTCGTATGGACCTTCACCACTGCCACGGTCGCCTGCAAATCGTCGGGTGTGCCTTTGGGGACGGCTGGAAACTTCAAAATCCTGGCCGGCTCCACCGTCACAAACACCGGCCCGACTACCATCGCTGGTGGTGACCTGGGACTGAGTCCGGGAACAGCGGTCACCGGATTCCCTCCGGGAACGCTCATTGCCCCGGCGGTCATGCACGTAGCTGACGCTACCGCGGCACAGGCCCAACTCGACTTGACCACTGCCTATACCTACACTGCCGGATTACCCGGAGCCGCGGTTCTGCCTGGAGATATGAGCGGGCTGACGTTCACCCCTGGCCTGTACAAGACCTCGAGCACGGTCATGTTATCCGCCGGCAATGTCACGCTCGATGCCCAGGGCAACGCCAATGCTGTGTTTATCTTCCAGATCGGGTCCACACTGACCACGCTGGGAAGTACACAGGTCGTCTTGGCCGGCGGCGCCCAATCCAAGAACATCTTTTGGCAGGTTGGCAGCTCGGCGACGCTGGGGACTAACTCGATCTTTGAGGGGGTCATCATGTCTCTGCAATCGATCACGCTGGATACCGGCGCGACGCTGCATGGCAGAGCGCTGGCCCGTAATGGTGCGGTCACACTGGATGCCAACACCGTCGATGATCCGTAGACCACCATCGCAGCCGGTAGTGGGACCAGTTGTTGTTGATGGCCCACTACCGGGCTGGCAGCACGATTTCAAGTAATGAAGTACGGAGGATCTTCATATGCCATCGCACTCTCGGAGCCGTCGTGGTCGTGCCGCACTTAGGTGGTCGGCAGTAATGGTTGCTGTCCTGTGTAGCGCAGGCACTTTCGCAGGAGCACAGGATCAACCCACGCCCAAATGGGAGCTTTTCGGCGGATACTCCTTCTTCTATCCCGCCACCGATGTGCATGGCCTGCTTCCCGGCGGATTGGTTCCGGTGAGCAGCCGTTTGGAATCGAATCCCCGGGGCGTCGGCGCGGGCCTCACCTACAACTTTAACCGCTGGCTCGGACTGACCGGCGATTTCAGTGGGCACTGGGGCAGCGGTGAGACTACCATCGTTAAACAGATAGACGATGCTGCCTTCTACAACTTCTCCGTGGGGCCCAAACTCACCTATCGTACCCGCTATTTCTCGCCGTTTGTGGAAGCTCTGGTCGGCTGGCATCGCCTTACCCCCGATCTTTTTCAGGGCGATGACCGGTTCGGTTTCATGGCCGGCGGCGGGCTCGATGTAAACGTGAACAAACACTTTGCTCTGCGTCTGCTCCGGGCAGATTTCGTGTTCTCGAATCATCAGTTCGGCCCGTCGGCGACCGTTCCCGCCACCGACGTCAGGGGTGCAAGATTGCAGAGTGGCGTAGTGTTCATGTTTGGCGGAGGCCAGGCCGCACCGCCTCCTTCCGCAAATTGCACCGTCAATCCCAGTGAAGTTATGGTGGGTGAGCCGGTAACTGCAACAGCCACGGCCAACGGCTTCAATCCCAAGCACACCCTCACCTACCAATGGAATAGCAATGGCGGCAAGGTGACAGGCAAGGACGGTACCGCCAGCATCGACACCAACGGAGTTGCAGGCGGCAACTACACCGCGACGGCCAACATTACCGATCCCAAGATGAACAAGAACGGGACTGCAAGCTGCTCGGCGAGTTTTGTCGTGAAGGAGCCGCCAAAGAATCCCCCGACCCTGACCTGCTCAGCCAGTCCTTCCACATTGCAGGCGGGCGGAAGCTCAACGATAACTTGTGCGTGTACTAGCCCGGACAACGTTCCGGTCACGGTCGGCGACTGGAGCGCCACTGCCGGGAGCATCAACGGCAGCGGCAGCACGGCCGCTCTGAATACCATGGGGGCATCTACAGGCCCAATTACCGTGAGTGCTACTTGTACCGACTCTCGGGGTCTGAAGTCTGCGCCCGCAACCACCCAAGTGATGGTGGAGAATGCTCCGTCGGTGCCAGCGCCGCAGGCCAGCAGACTCAGCCAGTGCGACTTCCCGAATCCCGTGAAGCCGTGGCGCGTGGACAATACTTGCAAGGCGATTCTTGATGACGTGGCCAAAAACCTGCAACAGAACGCAGAAGGCAAGCTGGTCATCGTCGGCAACGCAGAGCCAGCCGAAAGGCGCGCGAACCTGGCGGCGGAACGAGCCGTCAATTCGAAAGCCTATCTCACCGGCGGCGAAGCGCAGTTAGGAATTGACGCCAGCCGCATTGAGACTCGTACCGGCAACACGGGCACGAAGACTGCCGAATACTGGGTGGTTCCCGCAGGTGGAACCTACTCGGGTGAAGGCACGCAAGCTGTCGATGAATCCAAGGTGAAGGCAGTGCCGGATCATCCTGCGGCCGCGAAGAAGAAAGCGGCAAAGCACTAGAAATCGCCAATCGCCATTAACACAAAAAACTGTAGCCGGTTGAGCCACATGGCTCGACCGGCTTCACCCGTTTAGGCCCGCCCCGACAATTAGCGGGAAGAGTCTGGCCGGCTTATTTCAATCCCAGTTCGCCGTTGTACTGCTGGGTAATCCCGTAGCACTCACAGGCGGAGTCTTCAAGCTTCTTGCGGTTCACGATCTTTACCGCGCCACGCGTGTACTCGATGACTTTCTTCTTTTGCAGCGCACCAGCTGCCACGCTCACGCTGGGCCGGTCTGTTCCCAGCATGGTCGCGAGAAAATCATGGGTGATCGGTAGCGACTCCGAATCCACGCGGTCCTGGGTCATCAGCAACCACCGTGCAAGGCGTTGTGCAATATCGTGCAGGCGATTACACGCGGCAGTTTGAGCAACCTGCATTCCCTGAACTACGGCGTAGCGGCTCAACATCAACTGCAGTTGTGGAGTGGACTCCAAAGTGTTTTGTAATGCTGCGACCTCCACCCGAAACCCGTCCCCCGTGATTTGTACCACGGCTTGCAGCGGGCTCCGGCTCAGGCCAACCGCCGCCGGAGTTCCGGTGAAGCCCTCATTGCCGACGATGCCGGCTTCGGCGGTCTTTCCGTCTTTCATGACGACCACAAGAGAGATCAGACCTTGATTCGGGAAGTAGGTAAATTCCAGCTTCCCACCCCCCTCGTGAAGGATTAAATGGCTTGTCAAGCTCACATATTCGAGGTGAGGACGCAGCGAGTTGTAGTCGCTGTCCGAGGTGGAGAGAAGGATCAGGTTGCTGACTGGCTTTCCCTCGGCATTCGTCCGCTCGCCAGATTGCACCACTTGGAGGCCTTTGTTTTCCATAAGGGTAGGACTTGGGGAGGGCATGCTGAAGCCCTCTCGAAGACTCATCGAACCCTAGGCTGGTTACGCCGGGGATACTGAGCAATACAGACCGCCTGACGCCTGAATCAACCCCTTAAGCGGTTTCTGCCAACTCTCAAAGCAGGGCGCCGGGATCGGGCGCGCGCAAGGAACGAGAACTTTCCATCTATGTAGGGTGCCCGACAGACCGTCGGAATTGGCGCATGTACACTGCGTCCCGCGCACGCCTACGGACGCGGCAACGGGGAGCGCCATGGCTCGACAGTTGATATGGATCGAACGGCAGCGTTTTCGGGGTTTCGGTTGCTCCGAATGTGCCTGGGTCTTCATCTCTTCGAGCGCGCCTTCGGGCAAATCGTTCGACGAAATGATGCGCAACTTCGAGTTGCAGCGCGACCAGGAATTCACCTTGCATGTTTGCGCCGATCACCCCAACCGCCAAAAACAGGGGAACAAGAATACTGACTAAGCAAAATTGTCGCGGATCCCAGTCCGCGATAGTCGTTCAACACAAACGAAAGAAAGCCAGACCTCTGTATTCTCGAGGCAGCGCCCCGGACAGAAAAATGGGCGGGCGTGAGGGTCTGAACGTCGATCTAGCCGACACTAACCCATGCCCGCCCGGGCCGCCCGTTTAAAGGTAGGGAAAGCCACGAAGCGCGCTTGCGTTGCTGCTAGGACGATACGACGACCCCACCCTGGTGCGACTGTTCAAAATTGCACAGTTTCGCAAAAATAAACGCGTCATTGTCACAATACGACCGGGGCCGCGAGCACGGTTGAGCAATTTTGAACAGCTTCCTGCGCGGCTAAGTGCTGAAAATGGTTCTTGAAGGTGAACCATGTCATCATCGGTTTATCCCGAACTTCAAAGCGCAGTGCTGCTGTGCATCGACGACGACAAGGACGTTCTCGAATGCGAGAAGGCTTTCCTAGAGAGCTTCGGCTATACCGTTCTCACCGCTGCCAGCGGCGGCAAGGGACTCGAACTGGCCTCGATGTATCCAGTTGACGTGGTGATCGTTGACTACTTCATGCCCGAAATGAACGGGCAGGAGGTCGCCATCGAAATGAGGCGCCTGAATCCACAAGCGCCCATCATTATGCTTTCCGCAACCGTGGATATTCCTGAACAAGCCTTGAAATTGGTGGACGTTTTCATCGCCAAGGACCGTTTGGCCAGCCAGTTATTGCCCGCGATCGCTCAATTGCACGGCGGATGGGTTCCTCAACCAGCGTGTGAAGCATGAGCCGGAGGAACCGTTTATGAGAATGCTGCTGTATGCAGGCCTGCTCTTGATGGCGCTTGGCATCGCATCTCTCGTCGTGCCCATTCCACACAGTGAGAATGAGGGCATCAAGATCGGCGACACTAACATCGGCGTTCAGACCAGCCACAATGAGCGGGTGTCGCCCATCGTCAGCGCAGTGCTGATCGCAGGCGGGATTGCACTGGCCATTGCCGGCGCCCGTACCGGTAGATCGAGAAGCTGAAAAGTTGCTCACCTCGTACGGCTCACACTTATTTTCAAGGGTGTGCAAGTTTGACCAGCCGTGCTCTAGGCCCACGTCATATCATCCCCACCCATGAAGAGAGTCAGACTCTGCTGTGACCGGCGGATCACGCATCAAATGGTCGTCTGCCGCGCGGCGGTGTTCCTATCCGTAGCTTTGCTGACAAGCTGCGGTGCCACCAGGCCGGTTGGCTTTGTAAATGAGACTGCGACTCACTCCGACGCTCAGCTCCTGCAGTTGTGGCATCACGCGCAGCAGAATCTTTCCCAACAGATCTACCTCAATCCCGTCCAACATGGCCTTTACGGTACTCCTGAGAACTTGCTTCCCGGTGACGCCCGCGCTCTCAAGTTCAACCCCCGCATGATCACAGTTCGAGTAGTTCCGGATTTGACCTCGGATCAGCTAATTGTCTACGGAGTGGATCGTCCGTCTCCAACTGGGATGATCGTTTGCCCGCAACCCTGTGATCAGCGGGTAGGGATGGCGTTTTCGAGCCCGTCCCGGTACAGCACCAATGTGGCGGCTTCCTGGGAGCACCATGAGCCTGAATGGGACTACATTATTGTGTACGAATTCGAGAACCACATTTTGTACGGTTTAGGCTACGACATTCCCTGGCGTTAGGGTCCGAATCGAGACCTCACTTCTCAATCGGTTTCGTCGCAGATACCTCAGAAGAAATTGGCAATTCATGCAGATTCGTCTGATATGCGCGGCGTTGGTTGACCGCCACGGACGACTCGACGGCATCCAGGCTGAAGATCGTCGCCTTTCTGTCGGTCTTGAAGCGTCCATCCACCAGGTAGGCTGCCGCGAATCCCCCTGCGACATAGGGTTGAAAGAACGCTAGTGCGAGCACGTATTTCTTGGCTTTGAACACCGATTCCGCCATGCCGTGGACAGGTTTGCTGCGCCGGATGGTTCCCGGCACCTGCGGAATCACGCGACTCACGAATTCCAGATCCGAATGCCGCCGGCTGTACTTGCTGATGGACCGCGCAACCCGCTTCGGAGTAGTCATACCAAAATCCGCGACGATCCCTCGCGACACTGCTTTCGGATAGTAAAAATTGACGATGTCGCGCACAAAATCCGCGCAATTGCGCGTCACCACTCGGTATATAGGACGGTTCGGACGGCCATTGAGCCAGCCAATCAACTCGTCGTCCTGCTGCGCCGTGGTTTCGAGTTCATAAGTGAACGTAGTTCGATTGTATGAAGACCCGACTAATTGCACCCAATTGCCCGGCGCCTGTCCCACAGGGGCATCAGGCACAAGCTCTTGCAGGTGGTCGTGCCGGTACTGGTCTCTCAGCAGGCCGGCAATCTTGTTGTCAGCGAAAGTAGGGATGTCTTCTGGCCTGGCGACGGCGTAAAGATAAGGGATGAGCGGAATCGCAATCCAATCATACCCACCAATCCGGTTGTAGCGGCTGATCACCACTCCATACTCTCCTTCGACGCAACGCCGCAAAGAAGTGGGTGAAGCCGCGCACACACGATTCAGATACACCGCCGCATGACCAACCCCGCCAAACGCGCCATCATAGCCATAGGGTTCCTCGAGCAGAACGGCAACACTAGCGCTCGAATGCCCGGGCAACCACAGGAACGCGAGGACCACTCCGAGCCAGGTTGTAAGTCTCACGTATCCAGCCTAGCCGTTGTGGATCAAGACATCTGTCTACAATTGCTCGCTCCAGCCGCCGGGGCTCCCGTCCGCAACACGCCAAACGCACGAAAGGTCAATATTGACCAGTAATCTCCGGCTCAACGCCCGATACTGAATATCGAATCACTCTCGACGGCCGATTCATCGCCGGATCTTCCGGCTGTAGATCTCTTGTGAACCGACGACATAAAGAGTTCTTGCAGCACCACCACCGCCGTGCGACCTAGTCGGAGAAACTACAGGAGAGAACATGAAATCGTTTAAGATCCTAGCAACAGTATTCTGCCTTTTCGCGCTCTGCCTCCTCGTCGTGCCGACAGTAACGGCGGATGAGTTGAACAGGGAAACAGTTGTCACCTTCAGCGGACCCGTCGAAGTTCCGGGCACCTATCCTCAAGTCTTGCCGGCCGGTACCTATATCTTCGAGATAATGTGGAACCAGGGCAACCGTCACATCGTTCGCATCTACAGCCAAGACAAGAGCAAAGTCCTCACCACGGTCATGGCGCTGCCCAATTTACGTCTAAAGGCGACCCACAAGACGGTCATCACTTTTAGTGAGCGTCCCGAAGGGCAGCCCGAAGCTCTGAGAGCATGGTTCTCTCCCGGACGTGTTTGGGGCGAGGAATTTGTATATGCCAAGCCCAGGGCCCTCGAACTGGCCAAAGAAATAAATGAACCCGTTCTGGAAACTCCAGTCGAGATCGCAGCCGCCCCGGTTGAAACTCTGCAAACCGCGCCGGTCGAGGCGGTTGCTCCTTCGGGAGAACCAGTGGAAGTGGCGCAGGTAGTTGAACCACCGCCGGTGGTTGCTGCCCTCGAGCCCTTGCCGAAAACCGCCAGCTCATTGCCCCTCATTGGCCTGATCGGGATGCTGGCCTTGGGCGCTGGCTTTGCGCTTTCCATCACCGCAAAGCGTACCTAGTAAGTTGATCGGGTAACGCATGGCGACGGAGGTGGTACTCAGGTGCCGCCTCCGTTCACCAGGCCCAGAGCGAAACCGCGTGCGAAGCTCAGGGCACAGGCCGTGGGAGCCAATGGAAATGAACAAGCTCCGAAACCAGCAGACTTTCGCAGCCGCGCTCCCATGTCTGCTTGCACTCCCATTCCTCGCTTTACCGATCCTTGCCCAGTCCTCCGTGGCACAAAATCCCTCACCGGCCGACTACACCATCGGCGTAAATGTAGACATGGTGGTCCTGCAAGCAACCGCCCTCGATCACAAAGGTGCGCTGGTCTCCGGGCTGGAAAAGGATGACTTTCAGATCTATGAAGACGGCATGCTTCAGCCCATCAAACATTTCAGCCATGCCGACATCCCGGTCACTGTCGGCCTGGTCATCGACAACAGCGGAAGTATGAGGCCGAAGCGTCACGACGTAATTGCCGCTGCTTTGGCCTTTGCCCGCTCCAGCAACCCGCAGGACCAGATGTTCGTGGTCAACTTCAACGAAAGGGTTTCGTTTGGCCTTCCCGGCACAATTCCGTTCACCGACCAGGTGGCGCAGTTGGAGGTTGCATTGTCCAGAACCAATGCCGATGGCCAGACCGCACTCTACGATGCCGTGGCCGCCGCGCTCGAGCATTTGAAGAGAGGCAATCGCGACAAGAAAGTCCTGATCGTCATCAGCGACGGGGGAGACAACACCAGCAAACACACGCTGCCACAGATCATGGCCATGGCCCGCCAGTCGGACGCAATCATCTACACCATCGGCATTTTTGACGAGCAAGACGAAGACCGCAATCCGCATGTGCTCAAGCAGCTTGCGAAAGACACCGGCGGCGAAACCTTCCTGCCGGAATCGTTGAAAGATCTTGCTCCCGTCTGCGAACGCATCGCACACGATATTCGCAATCAGTACACCCTGGCGTATATTCCCATCAACCGAAAGCGTGACGGCACTTATCGCGCCATACAAGTCAAGGCAAGCGGACAAGGCCGCGGACGTTTGTCGGTTCGCACCCGAACCGGTTACTACGCACCTACCGCATCTCCATCCCCCGCGGCCAAGGCGAATCGGCCATGAGGCTCAAGCTGATTCTCCCCGCGCGTACCCACGGCTTCGTTCGTTGGAGTCGACGCCTGCTGTTCATTATTGGCATCCTCGCGCTCGCTTACGTCGGCTGCACGCTGCTCGAAGCCAGACTCTACCAGGCGTCGGCGGAACAGTCGCTCCAGACCCAGATCCAACAGCACAAGGCAACCGCGAGCGCCCCGCTGCCTGCGGCTTGTGCAACCGGCGAGTGTTTGCCGGAAGCTAAGCCAGTGGTCAAGAAAGGCGACGTCCTCGGCCTCATGGACATCCCGCGCTTGGGCTTGACGGTTGCAATCCTGCAAGGCACAAGCTCCCGAACCCTGCGGCTCGGCGCCGGACACATCGAAGGCACTCCACTTCCCGGCGAAGCCGGCAACAGTGCCATCGCCGGCCACCGCGATACCTTCTTCCGCGACTTAAAAGATATCCGCCCCTTGGACGAAATCGAACTTCAGACTGCAACCACGCTGCTTCGCTATGAAGTGGATTGGGTCAAGATCGTCGACCCCGATGATCTCAGCGTTTTGGCGCCCTCCAACGAATCCGCACTGACGCTGGTAACCTGTTACCCATTTTATTTGGTGGGTCCGGCTCCCCGGCGGTTCGTGGTGCGTGCGCACCAGAACTGAGCAGCTAGATCCCGCATCTGCACCAGCATCAGGGTTGCGAAGTGTGCAACTTTGACCAGACTCTATCGGGCACATAGGCGATGATCTCGTGAGAGAGGTAATGTGTTATGTCCAATCCCCCAACACCCAAGACCATCCTTTGCATCGACGATAACGACGGCGTGCTGGAGTACCAAAAAGCATTGCTCGAAAAACGCGGATACGCCGTGCTCACTGCCTCCTCCGCCCGGCAAGGATTACAGATTGCCGCAGACCGCGGAGTTGCCGCCGTGATCGTCGACTACCATATGCCCGAGCTCAACGGACATGAAGTTGCGTTGGAAATAAAGCGCCTTAAGCCAAATACGCCGATTGTCATGGTCTCCAGTGACGAGGAGATACCAAGTCACGTGTTGGATGTCGTCGATGCCTTCGTTCCCAAGCACGAAACACCCAGCCTTTTGGTGCCCGTGCTCACCCGAATCTGCGATGACGTTCTCGCCAAAGTTGCCGAAAGAGCCAGACTCAGCGCCTGAGAAATATGCCGGGGCCGACCGCCGCCCTAAGCTGCTCCGCGTGCCGATCCCGGGTGTGAGCAATTTTGAGCAGACTTGCGGGCAGCTGGAAACCAGCCCCAGCACGTTTCTCCGACGCGGCTGCTTCTGATATGAGATCCCCGCATCTTGCTGACGCACGGGCTCTTTTAGGCACAACGAGAAGCTGTATTGAGAGTTCGAATTCATCTCGCTCCGCCATTCAGTCTGGGTTGCCGAGAAACCAGGTCGCATTCCTCTGAAAATCGCTGGAAAACGCCGCAATTCTGCGATCCTTGCCCTCAAACCGGACCGGAGAAAGTGTCCCACCGAACTTTTCGCCAAGGCTGGTCAAAAGTTGCACACTTTTCGTGACAATGGTTGTACTGTTAGATTCTCAGCACAAGGTGGTCAGCGTTGATCGACCCCCGGCCTAGACTTGGTGCCATGGGGAAGCCAGACGAGATCAGTGTTTCGCCGAACCTTCCGACGCCCGGTACCAACAATCGGTACCCAACTTCCCGGGCGGCATCTGATGAGTTCGAGCTCCGTATCGCTTCGTGGCTTGAGGAGGTGGTTTTTGATGCTCGAATCTCCAAAGGTCTATATTCTGTCGAATTCTCCGGAGCAGCCAACGTCCACCATTTGCTGGCCGGCGGAGCCTCCCAACTCGACGCGCGTCGGTATCTACACAATATTCGATAAGGACGCCAATATGCTCTACGTAGGGCGATCGTCGTTCATTTGGGCGGCGACTCCACGGTTATTTTGGCGCCGGAGAACGCCCATAACTCTGCCAAGAAAAATCGCACACGAGCGCGAAAACTTTAGTACTGGAAGACTTTGGGGTTGCCCCTGGTCCGCCATTGTGAGCTCCACCAAGTCAATGTGGGCGGATTGCGCAAGAAGGTTAGAACGTACCTTCGGGTCGCCGCTTACTTGCAATTTCCTTGCAGCTCACCGATTTGGAGTATACAGAATCAACTACTTGCGCGGAATGTCGGATTGCATATCTGAGGCTCTCGAAGCCGGTCTCAAATTCATGAAACGTGCCCAAAATAAAAAACAACCGAGAATTCTCGTTGAGTGATTCGGGAAACAGGTTTATGATGGCGCCCACTCACAGTCACCCAGAGAGGTTCACGTTGTTTCGGATCTCAGTTCGCCATCGCCGTTCGTGGCCCGCTGGAAACGTTCACCATCAACCCGGATTAAAATGTCAGACCTTCCGGGATGGAGGATATGGATTCCCAGAGTCTGGACTGTCCCGAAGTTTGTGCGGTCTGCTCACAGTTCTCGTCTGCATAGCGATGACGGGATGCGCAGGTGTGTCGTCGGACTCTAATCCGAACCCGAAGAATCCGGACCCGTCGCCCAGGGTCGGCCAGCTGTCAGTTGATCCGAGCACCATGAACTTTGGGGCTGTGGCCTTGGGCGGCAGCGCCAATCTGACTGGCACGCTGACCGCCGGCAGTTCTGATATCAATGTCACGTCAGCAGCCTGGAGTGGGCAGGGCTATAACATCAGCGGAATCACGTTTCCGGTTATGGTGGCGGCAGGAAAGAGTGTGACCTACATGGTTACGTTCACGCCACAGGTCGCGGGCGACAGTCCCGGCAGCGTTTCATTCGTCAATGACGGATCCTCCTCTCCAGTAGCTCAGACTCTTGACGGTAGCGGTGGCCACACAGGCGCGCACACAGTTGGGCTTTCCTGGGATGCCAGTACGACTTCAGTGATCGGGTACAACATCTATCGTGGAACTCGGTCCGGCGGCCCTTACCAGCGGCTCACCTCGTTTCCGCAGACGGGCACGAGCTACACCGATGCTACCGTCTTGAGCAGCACTACCTACTATTACGTTTCCACGGCGGTGAATTCCGACCTTGCTGAAAGCGCCTACTCGAATCAGGTGCAAGCTGTAGTTCCCTAGCTGCAACTTTCGGACGCACTACGCCCAGAGGGACGCTGACCAGCAATGTCCCGTTCCGCGTGCTCGACGGAGCAATGGAGTACAGGTCAAACGCCCACGGCAAACGGTCCAAGACGGTGGCGATATGCAGTTCTTCCAATTCGCGCAGCGACGGGCACGTCATCGAAGTTTGCAACGAACCCTGGAACATCAGCAACTGGTCTGTGTCACGGTGACATAGCCGGTGGTCGCTGCAGCGCCGACGTGGCCTTCGAATACTGCCGGTGAGCGGCTTTTCGCAACCACTTCTCTGCCTCATCCTCATCGGCAGGCAATCCATCTCCGTCCCGGTAGCGCAGTCCGAGGTTGTACTGAGCGGCAGCGCTGCCCGCACTTGCCGACGCCGTAACCCACGCGGCCGCTTTTGTACAACTTTGAGGAACAAGGTGTCCGGTTTCATAGAGCATTCCCATAATGAAGGCCGCGGACTCATCTCCGTAGGCGGCCTGGCGGCGCAACCCAGGGATTTCATATCGGCTCAACGACTCCACGACAGATAAAACCACCCGGTCAGTTACCTGCATATGGCTGACTTGGTCCAGCGGGGTCGGCCTGAGTTCCACCGCTTTCCTGACTGTGTCCTTCCCCGACGGATGGTTCATTCTCGATACTGCAGCCACGGTAAGAAGATGCCCGCGGGGCCACACTCGCGTAAGCGTGAATGCAACTATGATTAGCAACACCAAGAGCGGCGTCGCAGCTTTCGTCACCGCTCGACGCAATCTTAGTGTGAACTTGAAATCGTAGGTGACCCAGGCCTTGACTCCATATCTGACGAAAGATGCCATGTTCTTGGCGCCATCGGCGACCTTCAACAACGATAGCGGTGTGTGTCGCAATCTTCGACCCAAGGCTCGTTTCGGAAGTCCAGAGAGGATCGCATCGGTACCGCCACGAAGTTCTTGTCTAGCACTCCTAAAAGCACTCAACCAGGTAGATTGCGCCTGACGCAAGTACTCGCCAGGAAGGGCGAGTTTGTGCGATTGCGCCGACCGGAACCCAGAAGCGATTCGTCTCGACAGTCGCGCATGTCTCCAACCAAGAACCTTCTCCGTCTTCGGGAATGTGAATGATGACGCGCGTGGAGATCGCTTCTGGTCTCCATGCTTCTCCAGAGGGGAATTCAGCCGTTCAGCGCGGTCGAGCGCAGCTGCACGTTCCAGAGCCATATCTCGGTCGGCTCTCGTCCCGGATGCTTCGCTCAATTCACACAAAGCGGCCGCGGGGCGCGCATTGATCTCATCGTGCTCGGCGCAGTGGGGTTCTCCGTCAATCGCGGGTGGACAGGCCCGCGTTTCATCAGAGGCAGGTCGGTGGTGGCGTGCTTCCTGTTCGCGCCAGCGCTGGAGAACCAAAGCTGCGGCCAATAGTCCCTCGAACGATGAAGGATCGATGATGGGTCCCCGGCTCATGCGGAATTCGTGTCAACTGGCGAATCGGTCTCTCTTGCAAAACCGCCTTGACGACAAGAGTGGTGGACAAAGAACAAGCTAAAAACTCATACCCGCGACAAGCGATCTTGTCTGGGCTCTGTTGTTGAGGCTTTCCCCGCCGGATCACTCTTCTGCAAACCGTCCCTGAATCGCTGATCCTAACGCGATTCGCGAAAGGATCACACTATAGGGAAATCAAGGCGGAATACTGTTCAAAAGTGGACAGTTTTGGGTCATGGCTGCCTCGGTCCGATTGAGGCACCAGCTCCGTTGATGAAAACCTGCCAGGATAAGATCGTCGCGTCCGTAAAACAGGCTTGGGAAAGATGGCGCGAGGGCCGCCGCGCAGGACCGAGCGTGCCTCACAGGATCAATAGCGGCTCCACACTTTTGTGAGCAATATTGCACAGCTTGCCTGGCGCGGCGCATGTACGCTTTTCGGACGATAGGAAAGTCTGTGCACTCGGGCGAGCCAAAATGTTCAATTTAAACTCCTGGCATGAGAAGCTCGATCAAGCGAGGACAGACTATAACGCGGGCCGCGTGCGAGACTTGCTAGACGAACTCGCAGCGCAGTACCGCAAAGTGTGCAACGAGGAGCGTCTACTTTTTCTGCGCGGGCGATGATGGTGGCATCATTATTCGTCTTACCGTGCAACCACCGGCCCTCCGCTGGTGGTTTTTCTTGGGCGCGCAAGGTCGTGGAGGTGCTCGATGTTTTGGGTGCGTGTGTTAGCGATGCTGGCCGGATGGACGCTACTTCCTCCATTAGCGTGGGCACTGGCCCACGAAGCACTGCGTTCCGTACGCTCGCTCCATGTATCCGATTTGCTCACACTGATCCGCTCTAGAATCCGGTTTTGAAAAAATGTAGGCCGCGCAAGCCGCGTTACAAGGGCGTTAGTGGGCCGGGTCGCTCTATCCTCAAGACTCCCGTGTTCTGTGCCGTAGAACGTGGTGGACCACTGCGCCGTCGCGTTGTGATTGGCCGACTTGCCGTGCTGAGACAGGGCCAATTCGCTGCCCTTCATTGACTTGCCCCACTCGTAGTCCTAAGATTTCAGCCCAATGATCGGCCAAACCATTTCGCACTACCGCATCGTCGAGAAGTTGGGCGGCGGCGGGATGGGTGTCGTCTACAAAGCCGAGGACGTGAAGTTGCATCGCTTCGTCGCCCTGAAATTCCTGCCCGATGAAGTTGCCAAGGACCCGCAAGCTCTTGCCCGCTTCCTCCGCGAAGCACAAGCGGCGTCTGCGCTGAATCACCCCAACATTTGCATGGTCTTCGAGATTGACGAGCGCGAGGGTCGGCACTTCATCGTCATGGAGTATCTCGACGGCATGACGTTGAAGCACCGCATCGGCGGGCGTCCGCTGGACACGGAATTGATTCTCTCGCTCGCCATCGAAATTGCCGACGCCCTCGATGCCGCGCATGCTGAGGGAATCATCCATCGCGACATCAAGCCCGCCAACATTTTCGTCACCAAGCGCGGTCACGCCAAGATTCTCGACTTCGGCTTAGCCAAGGTCATACCCGTCTTCGGCGGCGCCGCAGTAGGGGGAGGGGCAGAGCAATCGACGCTCACTTCGGAAGAGCACCTGACGAGTCCCGGCGCTGCGGTTGGGACAATCGCCTACATGTCGCCGGAACAAGTCCGCGCCAAGGAACTGGATGCCCGTACCGATTTGTTTTCTTTTGGCGCGGTGCTGTACGAGATGGCGACCGGGACGTTGCCTTTCCGTGGAGAAAGCACAGGAGTCATTTTCAATGCAATTCTGGAACGCCCGCCTGTGCCGCCAGTCCGAATCAACCCTGAGGTGCCGCCGAAGCTCGAAGAAATTATCAACAAGGCTTTGGAGAAGGACCGCAACCTGCGTTATCACCACTCAGCCGACATGCGAACGGATTTGCAACGGCTGAAGCGGGACTCCGAGAGCGGACACAGTTTGACGGCAAGCTCGGGCACGGTGGCCGTGCCAAAAGCTTCTGGGGCTCGGGTTCGCAAGGATTGGAAGATTGAGGTTTCGGTTCTGACCGTCGTGTTGCTCATCGCAGGGGGGCTTTACTATCGTTGGCATAGAAGCAAGCCGCTGACCGACAAAGACACCATCGTGCTCGCCGATTTTGCAAACAGCACGGGCGACGTGGTGTTCGACGACACGCTGAAGACGGCGCTCAACGTCTCTCTACGGCAATCGCCTTTCCTGAATGTGCTCTCGGACAGCGACGTCGCGAAAACCTTGCAACAGATGACCCGTCCACCGAGCACGAAACTCACGCCCGAGGTGGTGCGCGAGCTCTGCCAGCGAGCAGGTAGTAAGGTGTACCTGGCCGGGGCGATTGGCAGCCTGGGCAGCGAATATGTGCTGAGCTTGAAAGCGGTGAATTGCCAAAGCGGAGACACGCTGGCAGAAGAGCAGGTGACGGTGCCGTCGAAGGACAAGGTGCTGGACGCGCTGGGCGAGGCAGCTTCGAAGTTGCGCACCGAGCTGGGCGAATCGCTCGCTACGGTCCAGAGGTTTGATGTCCCGCTAGTGCAGGCCACCACGTCCTCGCTCGAAGCTCTGAAGGAATATAGCCTGGGCAGAAAATCTGAAAAAGAAAAAGGACTCGCGCCAGCCATTCCGCACGATCAGCGTGCCATCGAGCTTGATCCGAATTTTGCCTCGGGATACGAGGCAGTGGGCATCGACTACGACATTCTGGGTGAGCTAGGGCGGGCCAGCGAGTACTACACCAAGGCATTCCAGTTGCGAGAACACGCCAGCGAGCGGGAGAAGCTGGCAATCACCGCCAACTACTACTTGACAGTAACCGGGGAGTTGGATAAATCGGCCCTTGCGTTTCAGGAGGAAATCGAGAGCTACCCGCGGGAAGCTGCTACCTATGTCAATTTGGGCACAGTGTACGCCGCACAGGGGCAGTATGAGAAAGCCGTGGAGGTCACTAAGCGTGGCATGCAGCTTGCACCTGATCAATCAGGCGTCAGCGAGACTCTCGCCAACCTCACGCTCGCCTTGCACCGCTTCGACGAAGCACGGCAGATCATCCGCGAGGCGCAGGCACGAAAGATAGATGATTACATACTCCACAATGCTCTTTACGCTCTCTCCTTCCTCAGGGCAGACTCTGCGGCGATGGCGGAACAGCAACAGTGGTATGCGGATAAGTCCGACTTCGAGAACTATGGAGCTACGCTCGCCTCCGACACTGAGGCGTATGTTGGCCATCTGGCCAAAGCGAGGGAACTGACCAAGCGGGCTGTGAACTCGGCGATACAAGCGGACAATAAGGAAAATGGAGCGATATGGCAGGCGATTGCTGGGCAGCGGGAAGCCGCTTACGGCCACGCTGCAGAAGCTCGGAAGTCAGCGGCGGCGGCTTTGAAGATTGCTCCGGCGAGTCAGGGCGTCCAGGCTGAAGCCGCGCTCGCGTTCGCCATGGCGGGCGATACAGCACGAGCTGAATCCTTGGCGCGAGACTTGGGAAAGCGATTTCCCCTGGACACGCAGATGCAGTCGCTTTGGCTGCCTGCGATTCAGGCACACTTGGCGTTGGATAGAAAGAACCCGATTGTCGCCCTCAATGCTTTGCAACCTGCTTCCGCAATTGAGTTAGGCCAAATTCCGTTCGTCACCAATCTGTCCTGCCTCTACCACGTATATACACGCGGAGACGCATACTTGGCGGCCGGAGAAGGCAGTGCTGCTGTCGCCGAGTTCCAGAAGATTCTCGACCACAGCGGCATTGTCTGGAACTGCTGGACGGGAGCGTTGGCGCATCTGGGCGTGGCTCGTGCCAATGCCTTGCAGTCGAGAACCGCACAGGGAGCAGACGCTGATGCCGCCCGTGTCCGTGGGCTCGCCGCCTACAAAGATTTCCTAACCCTCTGGAAAGACGCCGACTCCGACATCCCGATCCTGAAGCAAGCCAAGGCGGAGTACGCCAAGTTGCAATAGCTAAAGAAATCTCCGTCGTCGCTTCTTGTTTGCCCGATATCTATTGCAATCAGGCGTTTGCACTCATTGACCTCAATAGTGCTATGGCGTTGCTACGGCAACAACCCTTCTGAGATACTACCAACTCCTACAGCTTTCGAGCTCGGTCGAGCCAATTCTAGGCAATCCACTTTGCGATAAGGTATGCGGCACCAGATGCCAACGCCCCAATGATAACTGTCTGAATCGCACCTCGCATCGGCGCGGCACCAGTGTATCGTCCCTTGACGTACCCGAAAACGAACAGAGCCAGAAGTGTGACGGTCACCGACAACAGGAAAGCCGAATGCAACTGAGTCAGCAGCATATACGGGAAGAGCGGGACAAGACCGCCGATGGCATAGGATCCAGCAATGGTTAGCGCGCTCCCGAGAGCTCGGCCGCGGTGCGGTTGTTCCAATCCGAGTTCGAAGCGCATCATGAAGTTGACCCATGCCTCGGGCTTTTGCCGCAGGGCGGCGACGACCGGCTGGCTTTCTTCTCTGGTCAGACCATACGACTCGAAGACCTCTGAAACCTCCGAAGCTTCCGCCTCCGGGATCGTTTCGATCTCCTTTTTCTCTCGTGCCCATTCTTGCTCGTAGTGTTCCGCGTCGCTCTTGGCTGCAAGAAAGCCGCCAAGGCCCATGGCGATCGACCCTGCCGCAATTTCAGCCAAACCCGCCACGACGACCACATGCGCCGAGGCGACCGCTCCCGAAAGGCCCGCGGCGAGAGCGAAAGGAACGGTCAGCCCGTCTGCCATGCCGATGACAACGTCGCGCACCGTCTCACCACCTGTGAAATGACGTTCTACATGACGTGTCTGTGGCATACGGGGACCTCCCCTTTGCGAGAGCCACAAACTATAGCAGTTCCAATGGCCGCGTTCTCTTCAAAGAGTGGCCACACACGCAAGGTTCGATTATGGTGTTGAATCGGATGGAAAGGCGTGAGGAGAACGATTCAATACCTCTTATTGCGCCGCTTGAAACATGAGGTGTTCATGCCTGTACCATCCCTTCCAGCGCAGATTTGTCGAGGATCACCAGACTGGAACCCTCTGACTGGATGAATTTCTTCCTCTTAAAGTCGGAGAACAAGCGGCTGACAGTCTCGCGGCTAGTGCCGATCATATCCGCGATTTCTTCGTGGGTCAGCCCCAAACGCAGCCGCAGGGAACGGTTTGATTCTACCCGCTCCGCGGACCAGCCCAGCAGCACTTTGGCAAGCTTTTGCCGCGGCGAGTTGGCTAATCCCAAGGTCCGGATCTCCTCAAAGGCCGAATAGTAGTTGCAGCTCAGTTGCTTTGCCGCCTGTATCGCAACTTCCCCATAGTCGCGCAGAAATTGTAGCAAGGCATCAGCGGCGATGAAGTTAGCCTGCCCCGTCTCTACCATTTCCGCTGTGACCTCATAGGGACGGCTAGAAATCGTCGCGTTTAGTCCCAGCACGTCTCCGTGGTCGGAGATCTTGGTAATGATGGTCTTGCCCTCGCGCGAAGTGGTGGACAGCTTCGCCTTCCCGCCGCAGAGCACAAATGCCCCACGTCCCAGTTGGCCCTCAATGAACAGTATGGCATCGCGGGGATAGACCGCGGGGGACGTGATCTCATTCAGCCTCTGCGCCGCGGCGGGGGAAAGATTGCAGAAAAGGTGCTGCTCCCGAACCGGGCAAGTGGTGCAGTTGTCAACGATGTTCAGACCGTAGGGCGACTTCATAGACGTTCCTCATCTACTTGAGAAACCACACGGGTATCTAACGAAGTTCCATTAACCGTGATCTCTGGAAAAGCAAATACTTAAGGACACTCAGCACTTTTTTGGTGGCTCATAGTAGGTCTGGCAGCCATGGTTCGACTGCTCAAAATTGCTCACTTTCGGGGGGCGCAGCGAGCACGACGACAAAAAGAAAGCGAGTTATGGGAAGGCAACCACGGCACAGCGGAGAGGATTGTTGGTGTAAACAGGCGATAAGCACAATTGAGAATTACGGGCTAAACCGCTTTCGCAACCGCTAAGACGCCCGCTTCAGGATGAGGCTCAACGGCGCTCCGCCCTGCTTCCAGGTGCCTGTGATCTGCGAACCATCTTTGTTCACAGTACCGTCATAAACGCCCTGGTTGCTTTCGAGGTGCAGGACGCTCTCCTTATAGGATATCGCGGTGATTAGGATTCCAGACATGTCCTGGTCCGGGTAGTCAATCGTGCCGCTTAAACTTCCGTCCTGCGCGGCTGCAATATGCACCACAATTTGCTTCTTTGGTTGGGCGCCCGGATCGAGAGTTCCTTCCCAATTTCCAACGATCAGCGTTGTATCTGCCGCCATTGTGGGTGCCGGCATCATTCCCAACGCCAGTATCAGCGCCACTCCCACACCCAGCCACAACAATAATACAAAGTGTTTTTTCATAGTCGAATCGCCTTTTCCTGCGCCCGCTTCACAAAACCTTCCAAACGAAGTGTGCCAACAGGGTCAGCAACACCAAACCGCCAACCCCACAAATCCAAAACACAAAGTCGACGGTCAATCTCGGAGAATTGATTTCTTTCTTGTCCATGGTCGCAGTCTAACTTGGCTTCCCAGAGCAAGCTGGCACTCCAAATTGTTGAGATAAGGCTACTTTCAATTGTGCGGGATGGAATTGATCGCCGCTGAGCAGTAGTGCTCACAATCGATTTCCATCCAAGACCATCGGATGGTTCACGCAAAAGCCGTGCTTCTACTGGGTCTAGGTTCCCGCTCAACCGTAACCGATTAACTTTTCCAACGGCGCTGGCGCCCAACGTCAGTGATCAATATTGAACAGACCGTCAGGAACCTGGTTTGTATTGTTCGAACCTTGCTCGAAGGGCAAGCGAGGTGCCCAGTGGTTACCAGCCAACGCAAAGAGTGGGCACATCCCCACATCATTGCTTTAGTGGAATTGGACCTGCAGAAAATGCGGGTACGGATTGTGTTGGGGCGTAAGGCGATCAGAGAACGCCTGCAGGAACTGAACCATCCTTCGGAGACATCAAGACGTTCCTGAGCAAGCATTGAAACGGGTGCACGCCGTCGTAGTCAACGATAGTCTGGCCCAGCCCCTTATTGCGATGGCCCAATTACATCACGGATCGGACCCTCCGCATCGTATGACGCACGCCAGCCATCGGGAGTCGTTTCCGAGAATCCTGCTCCTTGCTGGATCGCCCAAAAGAAATCTCCGCAAACTTGCTGCATTGGACCCGAACTTTCCAGATCGGCCCCAGCCTCGTCGCCTGGCTAGACTTTTTTGAGCGACGGCTGATGGAGTCTCGTACGGCCGTCATCATCCCATTTGACGACCGCATCATCTTCGTTGGCTCGCTCCACCGTGCCGAATTCTCCAGTCGGTTTCCCGAAGTCTCCCAAACCCTCAACACGATCTCCTGGATTCAGTTCCTGGTCGGTAGCAGGGAGCTCGGCAAGAGATGGCTTCTTGGCACGGTCTGCGTCAGCCGTTGCGCCGGGGTATGGCAAGGGCGGTTGAGCAGCTTTGCGCAGCTTGGGTATCAGATGATTGCTGATATGGGTCATGTGTTCACTGCCTCTTTCGGCCAGAGCCCCGCCTTTACGGTCGGGCGGGTCCACGTTGCACAAATGCATTTTGCTCATCGCTCCTTCCCTACACCCACTGCATGAGTGCCGGATTCAGGCAGCAACCGGCCGGCTCCGAAACAAATATCCGGTGTGGCAGGCCCGTTTCCGCAGGACTGAGACATGCTTCTCACTGCTGGTATGGCTGGCGCAGAAAACCTCTTCGCCGCCCTCTTCGCTGAGTTCCAGATAGTCCGCTACTTCATTGCAGTCAGAACGGGTGCAAAGAAAAACGCGGTCTGATGGGTGCTCAAGCTGATAGAGTTCCATGAGGTGCTCCTATGATCTGCATCAGTGGAGAACGCGCACGCGTGTAGGCTGAACGTGCGCCAATAAGCTGAAAGAGAACCTGGCGGTACTCGATCCTGCCTTCGACCACAGTGTTGGTTCTGCTGATAGTGCTGTTTCTGGCCCGGCCGAGATCGGAGATCTGTATGTTTTTCAGGTTGACGTCGAGGTCGGTGATCACCTTTCCACCACCCAGGAGCGCAATATACTTCAACATAGCCTTGCGGCAATCACCGAGAAGGAGCGTCCTCACGGCGCACACTTGCAACGCGCCGCGGAGCTTCCTTACTACCAGAGTAGCCAGAGCCTCGCCCTCAATATCCTCCGCGATGATGAGGAGTGGTTTGCCACTCTTAGTGATCTGTTCGAGTAGTGGAACCAGGTCACTCCTAGAACTGAGTTTATTTTGGTGAGTGAGAATGTAAGGGTCCTCAAGCCTCGCTTCCATGCGCTCAGGATCCGTGATGAAGTATGGCGAAAGATAACCGCAGTCGAATTGCACACCGACAGGCTGCGGTTCGGCGTTGGCGCTCGGGGGAATGGAATTCCCTTCGCATATGATGGCGTCTTGCACACGAGCCGAAATACGATCGTTTGTTGAAGCAAGTTTTGCAGTCATACTTGGAGGACCTCCGTTCAGCGGGGCGCAGGGCATACAGTTCTGTGTGCCAAGATGGACTATTCAGTTCTCGAGTACAGCGTGTCCGGTTCTTCGCGCCGGCAATCGTGGAAGCCATTCTGTTTCGGCTGCGAATTACTCGACTGACCCAAGGGCATCAATACAACTGGCCAGACCTACCTTCGCTTCATCCAGCCGATTAACGTTCCTGCGGTAAAACCCGCCGCAAACGTCATGGCAATCGTTAGCACAAGGTGTTCCTGGATGCGTTGAGTGGTTTCGTTCAAGAATTCTTCGGCAGCATCGCCGCCCTGTTTTGCGACGCGCCTCACTGCTCCTGCGCCATCCTCTATTGCATCTGCAACCGCACTGGTTGCGCGAGAAGCCTGGTGAGCTGATTCGGCGATGCGTTCAGCCGTTCTTTCCAATACGGTTTGGGACATGGCGATCTCCTTCGTGGTGGTGCGGACCAGGTCTTATGGTCAGAAGCTGGTGAGTCGCCAGTATCGGACGTCACACTGCGGAATACTGGTCAGAATTGATCGTCTCTAAATCTTGCTACCAGGCTAGTTTTCCCCCCCCGATGTGAGATTTGATTCTGGCGGCTTTGACGAACGGGCATAATGGCGTCCGGTAGTTTTGAAAAGTTTGAATCCATCAGGAACAACGGACCTCCTGCCGTTGGCTAGGCAGATAGCGGTTCCCAGACTGTCCCAGTCGTGCGGCAGGCCTTACGGTTGAGCACTCTTGCTCAGACGAATGCCCTGTGGACTGTTAACGTCAAGGTGGACTTGCATTTGAATCGCCGAATACTCCAAAGTCGCTTGCCGCGTTGCAAACCGAGCCATGGTGAAGCAAACAGCACTAATCCGGGTCATGTCTTTTATCCTATTGTCTGTTAGCGGGGCCTTGTGCCAGAAAAATCTTTCAGCTGACTGGCTGCAGGGATTAGAGTTTGGCGGCTCAAACCCATCCGAAGTACAGCGTCAAAACTTTGATACGTCGAGATCTCTTCCTGATGCTCCGTCAGCCGTACGGTCTATATCGCAAGGCGGGAGATTTCGCACCTTCGGCAATGAAGCCAGCTCGCCTCTGACACCAGGTGGGTTTGGCGTCAGCGAGGGCATAATCCGCGAAAGCGAATCGGGGCGGGTCATTCCGAGATCCCCGCCCAATTTAACCGCCCATTATCCAGCTGCGTTTATTCAAGAACGGTCTGGCAACCTTTTCGGTAAGGGCCCGTATTCACCGTTGTTCAAGCCGAACTCGCGTTATCTCCCATCGACCAGCACCACCTTCATCGGTCGCGCCACTTACGCAGCTTCGCGAACTCTTTTCACGCGTAACGACTCCGGAAAGGGGAGGCCGAACACTTCGTATTTTCTTGGGGTGTTGGCCTCGGTCGCCAGCGCCCATCCCTCCCACCTTACATATTGGGTGCGCTCCCCTTCGGAGACATTCAACAACTTCGGTTCGACGATTGGCGGCGATGCGGGGATCAACGTACTTCACGAGTTTGGGCCTGGCATCCGGCAGATGGTCAAGGGCCTCACGCCGAAGTTCGTGTCTAGGATCGAAGAGCGCATCACGCATGACCATACTCGAATGGCCGTCGCCTCCACCCCGACAATGTGAGCGTTTCTGATCAGACGGGTCAGACCCGGGTTGGTAGCATCAATCTGTAGGCTCCTGTGGAGGTAAGACTGAATGACGTATATGATGACTAAACCCTGCCCGATCTGCAAACAGCAGTTAACTAAGCAAAAACCTACCGAAACCGTACCGTGCGCGTGCGGTCACCATGTTTGGCAGGGATAGCCCAGTGAGTCACAAATATGGTCCTTCGCGCACTCGATCAACACCGCGCCTCCTGCCTTTGAATCTTATGGACATCTCGCTTGACCTCTGTCCCGGTTCTGCATCGGACGCCCGACTGATAAACGACAATGCGGCGGAGTGTAAGTGGGTGTATCGGCCTCGATGGCCCACAGGAGGGACTACGCGATTGAAACTGGGTGCACTCGCTGCACTCATTCTGCTTTGCTTGATCTGCGCGGGCTGCCCGAATGAATCGCAACAACAGGCGCAACAATCCCGCAATGCTCACCCGCGTTCTGTGGCCGTAGCAGAGTATGGCTCGGCATCAAGTGAGCTGGCTTGCGCTGGAGCGGCGATAATCGCGGCATTCCTGTGCAAGCGCAAATAGAGGGGCGCGGCGACCCAAACAGGCTGCCCCGAAGCCGTTTCTCCGATAGTTGTTGAAATCAGCGATTACACTCATTGAGAATTTTCATGAGGGGTCTCTCCAGAGAGTCGCTAGGTGGATTTGACGCTGACCTAGCCGAGTTTTACGGGGGCCTGAGCATTCCTTGTCGTCATTGACAACGTGATCGATGTGGGTGCTCGTCGGATAGCACCGCCTCAGCCGCGCATTGTAGGGATTCAAACAGGTCAGACGCGGTACTCGCATAGGGGGTCGCCGCCGCCGGCCTCACTGTACGGTCGCGACGAGGCCGGTCGGCGGCGGAGGCGGCTTTTTATAACTAAGAAGACGATCGCGTTCAGGTTGGCCCATCGCGTCCGGCGTCCCATTCCAATCCGCAATGATCGACCGGAAGGCGCAGTTGCCGGGATCGTTCCAGGCCGATCCAATCCAGCCCATCCGATTGCCAGCATAGCCATCGGGCGCATCAAAATAATTAAGCGCCGATGTGACGTACCTCGAGGTGCATGTGTCGTCCCCGAATTCAGTCGCTAACACCGGATAGGTGGACGTCAGGAAGCCGAAACTGTTGGACCAACTGGAAGGCGTTTCAGACGAGTGGACATGCGCGGCGTAGACAATGTTGAATCCCGAAGGGAGATTGTTGGGTACTCCACTCAGTTCATAGGCCTCTTTTACGCCCCCGATGATGACCAAGTTATTAAAGCCAGCCAGTCTCACCGTGTTGTACATCTGCTGCATGCCGACCCATGTTTTGCAACCTGCTAGTGTGCAAGTTGTGCAGCCGTTCAACCAACAACCCCACGAGATGTCTTGTGGCGCGTTGTACAGTTCGAAGAATACCCTCGGGTCATCCCTGTAGTGATTAGCCATGATCTGCCAGAACTTCAGGGAACGGGCATCGGCCATTTTCTGCTGGCCAGTAGCGCACGTCCCCGCCACACCGCCATCGTTCCAGCGCAGGTCGAAGATAACGTTCAGACCGGCCTTGTGGGCAGCCATCACGGCTGGATCAAGGTAGCCGACCAAATAAGATGGAGCGAAACATGAGGAATCAACCAGCAAAAAGTCCTGATTCGTCGCGATGCGGACAGTGTTGGCGCCCCACGCCGCGATGTTGTTGAAGTCGGTTTGAGTGAAGTGTCCGTCACCCGACGGACTCCGCTCAAAACTCGATCGGTCCACGCCATGGATGTGGTAAATGTGCCCCTTGTCGTCCAAGACATGATTGGCTGAAACGCTGTAATCCTGTGACTGCTGCGCACTGATTGTGGTTGCCAAACAGAGCGATAGGAGCAATTGAACTGCGAAAAGTGCGGCACTGAGTTTGAGTGGGTCGCGACCACCGGAAGCACGCTTCCCTATGCATATCAAAGCCACGAACTGGCGCGGACTTCGACCGGCGTTCCGTCTGTCGGATCGTGTTCGATCTGCCATGGCCCTTACTTTCTTGCCGAGTCCTTCGTCCTTGAAAGGCGTGTGTCCAATGCGCTGTGCCAATCATTAACACAGTGTTCAGACGCCAACAAGACTGGGGCCAGCGTGAGGGTCGAATGTCACCAACTGGCCCGACAATAACCCACGCCTGCCCCCGATGAGCCGTCCACCGTCTCAGGTGGGCCGCTGAGTGAAGCAGCCCGAATATTACTGTCGCCACAGCTGGATGACTGTTCACAATTGCTCACTCTTTCGTGATGTTCGGGATTGCTCGGTTCTTGTAAACAAGCCCATGGACGTCGGCCCACGGCGGAACCGAGGCTCGCTTGCAGCTAGGCTGGCCGTTATCGATTTATGGACTTCGCATCTGCGGCCTCGATTGCGAAGAGCCGTCCGATGCCCGTGCCCCGAGTCCATCGTCTCAGTGTGACTCGGTTGTGCAGGGCACCGTGCATGGCAGATGAGCGTTTTTGATCAGTCCTGTCGAATTCTGTCTTGGTAATGTTTGTGTGACACATGCCGTTCGAGCACACAGGAAGGCGAATGTGAAATAGCTCGAGGGTAAATAGATTAGCCGGGTTTTGTGGGGGCAATCTTCCAGGCTGCGATTTCCTTGAAACCCATTGAAGCCAACCGATGCTCAGATTAGACGGGAGGGCATTCCATGAAAAATAAGACAGTCTTGGTTTTGGTCATAGTGACGCTAGTCCTTGTGGTTGGGGCTTGGGCTGGCACGGAGAAGGTCCTATACGCCTTCACCGGGGGAACTGATGGGGGCCGATCTGAGGGCGGGGTAATTGTTGACAAAGCAGGGAACCTTTATGGGACGACGAACTCTGGTGGGATGTACAACGCAGGGACCGTATTCGAGCTGAGCCCTTCAAATGGAAGTTGGAATGAAACGGTGCTTTACAGTTTCACTGGCGGCAGCGATGGGGCGTATCCGATGGCTGGCTTGACCTTCTGCAACGGAAATCTCTACGGCACAACCATGGAAGGCGGCGGCGGATGGGGCGTAGTTTTCGAGCTGGCGGCGTTAGCGAATGGATGGAAGCAGAGCGTTATTTACAACTTCAGTGCGCCAGGGGATGGTGAGGAACCTTTCGGAGGCCTAACCTGCGACGCAGCAGGTGCTTTGTACGGTACGACCTATGCTGGCGGCATTTACGGCGGGGGGACCGTTTTCAAGCTCACGCAGATGGCCTCGTCGTCGAAAAAACGTACGTGGTCGGAGGCAATGCTCCACAGTTTCGGCAATACCAACGATGGCATGAATCCTCAAGGTACCGTCGTGCTAGACAAGCAAGGTAATGTCTATGGGACAACGACAGACGGCGGATCCGGGCGGGGCACTGTTTTCGAGCTGACGCGCTCCGCATCAGGCTGGAGCGAGGCGATTATTTACAATTTCTCAGGCGGCAATGACGGAGCTTTTCCGTACGCGGGTGTAGTGTTTGATAGCGCTGGAAATCTATATGGGACTACATACGTGGGTGGTACTTACGGTGAGGGAACCGTGTTCCGGCTTACGCTTTCAAATAGCCAATGGACAGAAGCCGTCCTCTATGCTTTCGATGCACCTAACGGTGGCGGTTATCCGCATCGTGGCAGTCTGACTCTGGATGTATCAGGCAAACTTCATGGGACAACTTCTACAGGAGATTCCGCTGGTACCGTATTCGATCTGAACCCTTCGAACGGAAGTTGGACCGAATCGGTGCAGTACGCCTTTTCTAATGAAGATGATGGAGGTACCCCCTACGATGGCCTGATTCTCGATGCAGCTGGAAATCTATATGGCACGACAGTGGGCGGGGGCAAGTGTAACCAGGGCGTTGTGTTTGAGGTCACGCCTTGAGTCAGGGGAGTGTGTAAGCGCCCGATTGTGTTGGGAAGAAGCGGAAAAGAGAATATCTGAGAAAGTGTGCAGTTTTGAACAGTCGCCCTTATATGCAGACATCTACCATTCGTCACTGAGAGGGCGACTTCGTGCCAAGCGTCGGCTACGAAACGATGCTTAGGAATTCAAGAGGGGTGACAGCCGCTCTGCACAGTCGCCCGGGGTCGACAACAATTGCCTAGGAGAAGTGGAGGAACCTCATTGTGAAAATGTTACCGTTCGCACCTCCTCCGCACAAAGAGTGTGAGCGGATCAGGCTGGAAGAGCTAGCCGATGACTTCCTGCGCGAGCATCGGATCAATGGCCGCAAGTCTGATGATGATGCCGAGGCGCGCTGGGACATTCATTTAAAGTCATTCTTTGGCGATCTAGGGGAAGGCGAGGTCAGCAGGTCACTTCTGACAAAGTATGTTGAATTCCGGCAGAAAGAGGGTGCGCCCAACAGGACGATCAACAGGGAACTTGCATCTCTAGAGGCCATCTTCAACTTGGGGCACGAACATGGAAAAGTGCGCGAGGTTCCCATGTTCCCTCACCTCACAGAAGAAGCGGTGTCCGAGGGCTACCTTGAGGATGGACGGTACAGGAAGCTGGTCGATTACTCCTTCCAATCAGAGCGCGTTGACCAACGCGAGCAGGTGAGCACGAGCCTAGCCACGCATCGCGCCTGACTGGGTCGCAACCCAGACTACCTACCATTAAGGGAATCGCTACTCTCCGAGTCGGATGTCGGACTATCCCATATGTCGGTAAAGCAGCCTGCCAACTTCCACGAGTGCAAGGTCTGGAGCTGCCGAAACAACTTGTTTGGCTAAACCCTTCTTCCAGCTAGCTGTGGGGCGACTCGGACGATTGGGATAGTTCCAGTACTGGAGCAGTGCTCTTTGCCCGCACCAGCGGTCCTTGAAGGCGATGAGCCCAAGGTTGTCACTGTCCGAGCGTCCTAGGTCGAATTCCTCAAAACCGCGGTCTTTTGCCTCCTGTATGGTCTTCCAAAACAGCAGCGGCGTTCCACCGAACCGGTTGAACTTGGCATCGCTGCAACCGTACTTGTAGACCATCGATTTCTTGTGTGAGAGGGTGAGAATGCCGGCAATCCCTACACCATCCTTGGAAGCCATGCGAATCTTAAGGTTCTTGCCGAAAGCTGAGATCAAGCCTCGAAACCACTTCAGAGGCTGAGGGGGCAGACACTGTCGTCGCCGGGTCAACACAACCAACCGGTAGAACTCCTGGAGCAGGTTCTCCGAGGTCCCCTCTTCATATTTCAGATTCTCGCGTTCGGCACGTCGAATCTTTCTCTGGACGCAGTCTTTATGGAAGCTACGAAATAGATCCTCCGCGCTTCGAGACAGATCCAGACGATGGAAACAATACGTCACGCCTCTGGCGAACTTCGTGTGACTGCTCGGCTCGCGGGAAATGGGTCTGATCTCGACGGACTTCCAGCTGTCTTTGTCGACGTTATGCCTCATGTATAGAAGCATGTCATCGAGTTCGTCCGAACTATCGACTAACGGTTCGCAGTGATCGGAAAATGGCAATGAGACAAGACGTTGACCGGTCAGCCAGCTCTTGATACGACAGAAGACCAGTCCGTTCGACAAGCTTGTTCCAGGAGGACAAGTGGTTACAACGACCGGCGCGTAACCGTACACTGTGCGTAATGCCTGCAGCCAGTTTGGGCTATGAAAAACTGAGGCTTGTGGATGACGGTCAAGCAATCCTGCCCAGCGAGGATCGAGGAGTGGATCGATTTCGAAAGCGCACTCGCGAACACTTTCGACATTGCGGTCAATAGAGAATGCCCCAAGAGTCGCCAGCCCTGCGCCCGCAGTGCCAGTGGTGCTCCATCCAGTGTCGTTAATAGTTCCCAATGTTGCACACCCTTTCGCAACAACCGTGCCGGGTTTCCCGACACGATGGCATTTGGCGGTAAGTTTTTGGTCGCGGAGTTTCCTCACCCACGATGGCGTTTTCGCCGAATCACTGACCGGAGAGACCGATCACTGCCGGGCGGCTGGCGCCCCTTTTGACAAAGGCGCGCTTCGCATCCCAGTTCTATTCGGTGTGAAGCACCATCGGAAGTTATGGCGTAAGAGTAGCTGTAGTTGAGTAGCGTGACGTGTCCGAATGAAGACGTTGTTTTCCACGGTTACGCCTTCGCTGATGAAGAACGGCTGTAGGATGCAGGTGGATCGAAATCAAACGATCGGCTGGGCGCTGAACTCAATACGCACCTTCGCCCGTAAGTACTGCGCGCGGTGTGCGCATGAGGATTTTGATATCGAGCCAGGGGGACCATGATTTGGCGTATCGCAGATCCAGTCGGACCATGTCATCGAATTTCACGCGGTTGCGGCCATTAACTTGCCACATTCCCGTGATCCCGGGCTTGACTTCCAAAACCCGGCGACGGTGCCACGTTTGATAGGCTGCTACTTCGTAGGGAATTGCAGGGCGAGGGCCCACCAGCGACATGTCGCCTTTGAGAACATTCAGAAACTGTGGCAGTTCATCCAAGCTTTTTCTCCGAAGGAGCGCCCCCGCTCGCGTGATTCTCGTATCGTTCGTGAGCTTGTATGCACCCGACCTGTTCCCGTTCGACGGATTACGCTCAGCCTGGCCGGCGATAAACTGTGTCACATACTGTTTGTGAACGCTAAAATCATTGTCGACGTGCATCGACCGGAATTTCAGGAAGGTGAAGCGCTTACCGTACTGTCCAACCCGTTGTTGTCTAAAAAACACGGGCCCCTGTGACGATGCTTTAATCGCCAACGCAATAATCAAGAAAAGAGGCGCGCAAATCATAAGCGCTATCGCGCTGCCGACAATATCCATCATTCGCTTTGTCACGTTGAGAAACCGTCTGGCACTGTCGCGGCTCACCAGGTCAGGGTATAAGGTCGGATTGCTCGGACGCCCTGAGATCTCATCGTCCCAATCGTCGGGAAAAATGTGGAACGAGACACTGATTTGATTAAATTGCTCGAAAGTCAAGTTGTCTTGTAGCGTAGTGCTCACCTTGGTCAGGATTGTGCCCAGGATTGAGTTCTTGTCATCAATCGCAAGTTCAGTAAACAGGATGCCAATAGTGCCTTGGTCCTTGTACCAGCCGGTTACGTCGGTTTCCCTGGTCGATGCCAGCAAGGCCGAAAGGATCTTGTCGAGGGCTTTTCCATTCTTTTTCGAATCCTGGCAGTTACCCGTGTCCAGCAACATGAGCAGGAACGGTTTTCGAGAGCGCTCGGTCCTTTTGCGCTCTATGGAGATCATCCGCCTAAACGTTCGTTCGTTCAGAACGTCACGTTCCCCAGCTGATACCGACTCTAAAAGAGTGGCGGCTAAATTCGACCCATTGTCCGAGTGTCGCAGATTCACAGATTCCTCCGCTGGTCCCACATCCGCTTTCCTGAGGCAGCGGTAAATGACTGACGTGGCCTGTCAATGTAATTAGGAGTTCGCCCGTTAACCGACTTGCAATTGAGCGATAAAAGATGGCTACTGTGATTGGAGTTCATTATCTTGCCTGACCCGATCCGGTTGTGAAACAGTGGGTGGACGGTCGCTACAGTAATAGTCGCCATGGGCAATGTTGGTAGAAGAGTTCAGCAACGTACCTATCAGCTTTGTAGGCTCGAGCACTTCGAGGCCTCTCCGTAGTTGCTGCTTCTCGGTTTTACCCTGACGTGTAACCAACAGGATTCCATCTACCAGCCGCATCCAAATGGTCGTGTCGGCGAGGGGCAACACGGGAGGAGAATCGATAACGATCCAATCGAACCAAGCGGTAAGCTGTTCCATGAGCGCGGGGAGTCTCCCTGATTGCAGAATCTCCAGAGGGTTTTTCGGAGAGTTGCCTGCTGGCAGGATCCAGAAGCCTGGTTCTTCGAGATGGTAGATGCTGGTCGCCGGGCCGCGCTCGCCTTGAAGCCATTCACAGAGGCCGGGAATCCTGGCCAACCCAAACATCTGCGATAAGGACGGTCGCCGCAGGTCTCCCTCTAACAACAAAGTTCTCTGCTGCGTTCTTCGAGCGAGGGTGCAGGCAAGATTGGCGGCTACCATACTCTTGCCTTCTTGAGGCATTATGCTTGTGATTAGCATCTTTTTGAGAGTCCGCTTCTGCCGAAGCTGTCGCAAGCGGACTCCAAGAAAATTGAACTTTTCCGCTGCAAGACTCTCTCTCTGGGTGAGGCACACCAGTCGGCTTTGAGGAGAAACGGAGACCCGCAGAGATTGGAATTGCTCGAACAGATCCAAACGATCATTTAGCTGGTGTTCGGCCTTCATGGGAAATTCAACTGCCCTCGCAGGCGGCGGCCATGCCGTAAATGGGAACCTGGTTTCTGGCTCTGCGATTACGTGCTGCTCGGCCAGCCCCAACGGCCCAGTCGCAGCGAAAAACGCGGACGAATCAATTCCAGCGTTCTCGGATTCCAATCTTTGTAATGCGCCAAATAGTTGACTCATATTTACGTGACCACTGCGCTACGAAACGAACCCATCATTTGTTCGGGTGAAATAATCTTGGTTTCGTTCGGGGTCAATCGCCTCGTCGAAACCGTGCTCCGGATGCAGCTTCGCCCCGTCAGTTCGGAACCAAACCGACCTGCACTTCGTTGTCCGCCCAGCAAGTTAGTAACTGGACACCGGCCTGACCGATATCACAATCACTGTCAGTTACGAGCAGGTGAATTCTGGAACTGCCGGCTCGGAAAAGTCGCGGTATATCAGATATATAACTTGCTCCCTGATCAGCGAGTAACCACCTTCGCTCATTTGGTTGTGCATTGCTGTACAGAACTGCTCACTACATAAAAGACGGAGCGCTCCTCGCCGAGTGAGCAATTGTGAACAGACTCTCGCTTGTTAAGATGGCATGCTTCGAATGTCAAACTGATCATCACCCCGGTCCAATCGGATAGTTCTAAGTGGGCAAGGCGGGAAAAGCCAACGTCGTCGGTATCGGACGGAACTGTTAGTAATTGCGATGCGTCATGGTCGGGGGACCATGAGGCTCCAACGGGGGACGGGGTGGCTTATGCCACCCCGTTTACTTCTTGCCTGTCGTAGACCACTCTGCTGACCATCATTTCAGAAGCCATCATCTCGTTATGCTTATTGAAGCTGACGCATAGGCGTTCATGACGGTACCTGAACACACATGGTCAGAGATAACCGGCACCTGCAAGCAAAACGAAGCGCCGCTGAAGTCTTATCCTGATGCGGGTCGCCTTAGCGCTCGGGGCGAGTGGCCAAAAGTGAACAGTCTGGGCGCGATCCGGGCGTGTTGAAACTGGAAGGAGGGCCGCTGCAAGAGGAAGCGCGAGCTAAGCGATAGTCCCGGAACTCCCACCACTATCGAAAGGTTTCGCAAAGAACAATTAGCCAGCTCCGGTAGTGCTGCAGTTTGCAAACTGTAGCACTACCCATCGCGCAGAGGATTACTGTTCATGGTTGGGCGACCACATGCTTTTCCTATCGCTGGCTCAAGGCGACTTGCACTTCGAGAGCGCGATTCCTGGCTCCGATGTCGGGGCTGCGGTTCGCCCAGCGACGAGAACTTGACGCGCGGCGTGATTGATCCCGTGCAATTGGCGGCGGGCGTCGTCGGGGTCGACACCCTTGCCCTTTGCCAACCGCTCGGCGAAATCGCGCAGCAAGCAGACGACTTGCTCCGCATGCAAGTAGCTTCCGTTCGTTCCCTTGTTCATCACGAAAGTGTGTCTGCCTGACGCAGCGCTGCTATGTCAGCGAAGGCTCACACACTGCGCACGATGAACACAACCAAGAGAATCACTACAATTGTCCCAATCAAACCGTAACCTAACATAGTCTCTCCTCGTCGGACAATGATCCAGATCTAACCAAGTATGCTGACGGATGCCAAGTTATGCTGGTCAGTTTTGCTCACGATTACTAGGTAGTTTGATTCCGTACAGCGCCCTTTCGTCCGCCGCGTTGTTAATGCGATTTGTCGCGAACAATTTTCCGAGTGCTCCTGAAACTGCCCCCAGGTCGCGGTCGAAGGTAACGGTTAAGAGCGCAATGTCATCATGATTGAAAATACCCTCACAGACAACAGCGCCCGCGAGGTTCATCTAAGTCCCGGCGACAAGGTGGATGTGGCTGTGGATGCAAAGGCGGACGCGATTCAATCTACGGCAAAGTAGGCTGGTAGGTGATTTGGGATCGCGCGTTAGCACTTGACGGAAATGACGCCGGGTTGCCCGCGTCGCACTGAAAGCCGCCAGCGTAGTTGCACCGGCGGCCTTCAGGCTAAAATCACTCCGACGATTCATCAGGACGGCTCTGCGCCAATCGAGCCGCCTTACCTTTAAGCCTGCTTTTTCTTCTCTTGATCGTGTTTGTCTTGTTCCGACTGCGGACTCTTCGGCTTTCCAATCGGGTCCTGCTGCTTGTGCTGCGCTGGCTGGTTTGGCTGGCTTCCAGGTTCCCGCTGCGGACCGCCATCTTGTGGGTTGCGACTTTCCTGATCTGACATTGTGTTCTCCTTTTTTGGTTGTTACCGTTGTTGGTAGTCGTTGCAACCGTGTTGACCCTGGTTTTAAGCTTCAACCGGGCAGCATGGCGCGACGAAGTAATTGGTTCGTGTAGCTTAGCTGTGCAGTCCGTCAGACTCCTCTCAGCCGTATCGATCGCTACTTGCAGAGTAGGCGTTGCTTGGGCAGTCATGTCCCAAGCTGGGTGCGTGCTGTGTGCGCCGTTCAAACGCCAACCGCGCCAACGAAAATACCTCTAGGCCACGCCACCGACCAGAAACAGCACCAAAAGAACAATTAATGACGCCACCATGTTCTACATCCGCCTTCAAGAGGGAAGCCCTGTCCGGCTCTTGTGGCGGCGGCCCCAGTTCTTCAGCACGCAGAATGATAGAAGTAGCTTGATATTAATGTCTGGTCATAACGGATCACTTTCAGCACCCAGCATGTACGAGTCCGGGATGGCAGCGTCCGCCAGGGTTTCATTCGGGATCGCGCAGAGTATTTTCCAGAGCAGGTGTCGATTATTCTCGCGATATTCATCCATAACCTGGCAGAAACAGGGCGGGTAAATATCGTTACTTATGATGATGATGGTATTCTGCGATGGAAATGTCGTATGACCCGTTGGAGGATCATTCCATTCGAATTGCTCAACGGCAGCTCTTTCAAGCTGGCTATCAGGCGCCCGTCGAGTCGTCAGCTTTATCCCAAGCCAAGCTCACCATCGTACTGTCGGATGGTCCCGTAGCACTCGCAGACGAAGGCTTCAAGTTTCTTGCGGTTCACGATCTTCACTGCACCACGGGTATACTCAATTAGCTTCTTCCTCTGCAAAACACCAGCTGCCAGGCTCACGGTAGATCTATCTGTCCCTAGCATCGTTGCGATAAAGTCATGAGTGATGCCCAGCGACTCGGAGTCCACTCTGTCCTGAGTCATTAGCAACCACCGTCCAAGGCGCTGCTGAATATCGTGCAAGCGATTACAAGCGGCAGTTTGGGCAATCTGCATACCCCGAATTGCAGCGTAGCGGCTCAACATTAGTTGAAAGTGTGGAGCGGACTCCAAAGTCTTTTGCAAGGCCGCGACCGCCACTCGAAACCCATCCCCCGTGATTTGTACCACCGCCTGAAGTGAACCCCTGCTCAGGCCAACAGCCGCCAGTGTTCCTGTAAAGCCCTCATTCCCAACGATGCCAGCTTCGGCCGTTTTGCCATCCTTCATCACTACTACAAGAGAAATCAAACCTCGATTCGGGAAGTACGCAAATTCCAGTTTTTCGCCTGCCTGGTGAAGAACCAGATGGTTTGGCAAGCTGACGTATTCGAGATGAGGACGTAGTGAGCTGTAGTCGCTATCAGAAATCGATAAAAGTATTATGTTGCTGACTGCTTTCCCTGCGGCATTAGTTCGCTCGCCGGACCGCGCGACTTGGAGGTTTTTGTGTGCCACAAACCAGAACCGAAAACCCATCCCAGATGCGGGTATGAACTCGCCCTCATGGTCTGCGTAATCAAAAACTTCTGCTTCTTCGGGCTAGTTGGGGATTATACAATTCCGCTGCTCAGCGAAGAGGTGTGGCGAGCGCGCGAAAAAAGTTTTTGCTTGTGTGGCGCGCCCAACAGACCGCAAGAATTAGCACGTGATATTAGCGCACTAGGGAGAACCAATGAGTTCCGGTGCGGCGGCTACAAGGAGACGCGGTTTTGACCCCAGTACATTTCTCGCCACCATTGGGGAGGGTAGGAAAATTGTGATTTTTCGAAAGAAACACACAGTCTTCGCACAAGGAGATGAGGCTGACGCGGTGTTTTATGTTCAGAAAGGAAAGGTAAAGTTGACGGTCGTGTCCAATACGGGAAAGGAAGCAACCATCGGCATATTGAGTGAAGGCGATTTCTTTGGTGAAGGCTGCCTCGCAGGCCAGCCGTTGCGCATGGCCGCCGCAAGCGCAATGACGGATTGCGACCTTCTGCGCATCGAGAAGAAGGCGATGATCGAGGTTCTTCACCGGGAGCACGCTTTGTCTGATATGTTTGTCGCTTACCTACTGATGCGGAACATTCGATACGAAGAAGACTTGGTTGACCAACTTTTCAATTCCAGCGAAAAAAGACTGGCCCGGATTTTGCTCTTGCTTGCTCATTTCGGCAAGGAAGGCGTGCCCGAAACTGTGCTTCCCAAGATCAGCCAGGAGACGCTTGCGGAAATGGTCGGTACCACCCGCTCACGTGTCAGCCTCTTCATGAACAAGTTCAGGAGGTTGGGTTTCATCGATTACAACGGCGGACTAAAAGTCCACAGTTCACTTCTACATGTTGTTCTTCACGACTAGCCTTCGTCTCCGCAAACCTATCAGGCCGAGGGAAAAGACGATGTCGTTTCTGTTCTTCCGGCAATGTTCGGCAAGTCTCTGAAACTTGCGGATTTGGCCCCAGGCTTGGCACGCTCTGCTACTGTTAGGAATCGGATTGTCCGGTAATGGAGTGGCAAGTCTCGGTCTCGTCTACCCGTTCCGATCGAACCCGCGGTTAGTTGCACCTCCGAACATAAGTCCTGCGATGCCGAGTGGAAACAATGGCGATTTGATCCAGCGTTCTGGGTGCTGTCACAGAACGAGCTTTCGAAGATGGAGCGGATGTAGTGCTGGTGACAGCTCGTGTGTGCGGTGAAGAAGACACTCAACCTTAATCTGGGACATTCCGCTGCGAATTTGCATCATCGGAAGTCTGCCGGGACTCAAAAGGTTTTTCGTTGGCATCGCTGGATTCCACGGCGACAACAACGTCGGCCTCCAGCAGCTCCAGATCGCGGCTGATCATCGCCACTACCTGCGGCCGTTTTCAAAGATTATGTTGGCGCTGGCGACCCTGCGCGAGAACGAGCTAGAGGTAGCTCGCGCACAATTTGAGCAGCTCGTTGCGGAATTCCCACCTCAATAGTGAATTCTCTCTGACCAAAACCAGCATTCGCAGTGGCGTTCAGGCCCTTACGCTGTGTCGCGTTTGCTCACGTCGTCGTTCAAGGCCGGGAAGGGGCGGTCTGCTGGCACGATCTCTGTCAGGAGTCTGGCCGGGCTCGGGAGGCGGTTCTGAACATTTCTTGGCGTGGGCAGTCTGGTTCTTCGCTCCCGGAGTCACGGTCATTCCGCCGTCATCATGAAGAAGAACGTTGAGGAGCGAACTGTGAACGTGTAAATTGTTCCCAACGCGGTAGTTAATAAAACCGAGCTTCCTGAATCGGTTCATGAAGAAGCTGACCCGCGAGCGTGTCGTGCCTACCATCTCGGCTAGAGTCTCCTGACTTAGTCTTGGGACGGACACTTCCGGCACCCCTTCTTTACCGAACTGCGCCATCAAGAGAAGAACTCGCGCCAGCCGCTTTTCGCTGGAATTGAAAAGTTGATCGACCAAGTCATCCTGATATCGGATGTTCCGTTTCAGCAAGTATTTGACGAACATGGCCGACAATTTTGGTTCCAGACTCATTGCACGCACCATGGCGTTCCTCTCGATGTGCAGCAGGACGCAGTCGGTCAATGCGGTTGCAGACGACATGCGTAGGGGCTGACCAGCAAGACCACCTTCTCCAAAAAAATCGCCTTCGCCCAGAATGCCAAGAACCGCTTCTCTCCCGTCTTCCGATACCACACTGAGCTGCACCTTCCCGGTTCGGACAAAGAACAGGCCATCCCTGGAATCGCCCTGAGCGAAGATCGTCGTCTTCTTTTGAAAAGACACCATATCCCTACCCTTCCCAATCGTTGAAAGAAAGGCGTGAGGGTCGAAATTAGTTTTTCTCTTCGCGGCCTTGATTTGCTTCACTGGATGCCGTCCTGGCTAGAGTTCTTCATCACTGTCGATTGTGGCAGACAGGCGTGCACTCCGCTGATCAGTTATGCTCACAACGAATGACGAGACAACCAGGGCCGCGCGGTCAGGACGACGCAATATGCGGTTTGCCGAGACAAATTGCTTAGCAGCCTTCCGGCCGGGCAAGTTGCGGACGGTTGACGAAAACAGGCGTTACTCATTGACTCTCAAATGAGTGCGATGAACCGCGTCCCCTGTGGCTCAACCTAGGCAGGCGTATTTTTGTCGGAAAAGAGTTGCGAGCTTTGCCCCGATGCCAAGTATGCCTCTCCACGCACATTAGGCCGGATAGAGACAGGGCCCGGCGCCCACGCAAGCGGTGGATGCTTCCGCCAAGCACGAAATGCGCTAATTTTCCACGAGTACACCTGGGTCGCGGCTGGGAAAACGCAAATCCGTAACCATCGGACGGGTTTTTCCCTCGCGTTCGACATCTATGGCCTCGCAAAGCTGAGCAATGATCAGCATCAGCCTAGCGGCGTTCACCTCGTTGCCAGCCTGCTGTTCAAGGTCGTGCCTATGGTCGGAGCCACTCATAGAGCCTACTTGGGATGTTTCCACCAAACTAGTTCGGGCGCAGCGCGGTGTCTGAGCAATTTGGCTCACCGGGATTTGGCGGCTCTGCGGTCGAGCTTACCCGTGGCATGATGGTTCATGACACCCGATTCAAAACAACAAGAAAGGCGGCGCGCTTTCGCCGCCTTCCAAAGTCCTTCTGTGGCCGGCTTACTGCAACATCTTAACGCTCATCACGTGGATGGCGCCCTTGTCTGTGTAAACGTGCGCGCTGAGTTCGACGTGGTGACCATCGTGACCCTTGAGAGCTTCGGGATTCATGACATCCCACGACTTCTGGTCCTTGTCCGCGACGAAAGCTGCCTTCTCGCCGTCGAACTTCACCGTGCCCTTGACGTTCTTCAAAGGCGCCGAAGCCGCCGCGTTGGGAGGGGCCTGCCCCGTGGTGTCTTGCGCTATGGCGGAAACAGCGATCATCATTACAGAGAGTGTCAGTGCTAAAACCCACAGCTTTTTCATGTTTCTATTCTCCTTGGTAATAGTTAGATTTTCCACTTCATAACACTTAGCAAATACGCTTGTCCTACACGATCTTGAGGACGGTGCCTTGGCTCTGGGTCTGAGTCAGGTAAGGCTAAGCCTTAAATTGCGCTCGCTCTGAGCTGTCGTGGCAAAGCTTTACCGCTACGCTGGGCTTTCCTGCCAAACTCTTCTTCCGAAGACCATCTACCAATCGCGCGTCTTCCGCGATCAACTTTGGGCTTCTTTGCCTTCCACCACTTTGGATTTCAAGCAGCCTCTGCATTAACTCCGTGAAGTTTTCCATGACTTCCTCCAAGACTGGCAAGCCTAGTTTGCTGGACATGCTAGGTGACGGCCAGGCAGAAAACTGTTCAAAACTGGACACTCTTGGTGTCGGAGTGTGCGTCATCCTTACTTGGCGTTTCGCACTCGAAAAAGCCAGTTGCCTCAACGGCGGTTACCCTTTGCTTTGGTTTCCACGGCCTCGGGCGCGGAGAGTTTGCGATCTCGGTGTGGCTTGCTACGTAGGGTACCGTTAGGCGGTTCGCAACCCATTCCGATCACAGCCCCACAAGTAGAACAAGCACGGACAATACCTGCTTCCGGGTGAGTTCTTTGCTTTTCACCGCGACATAGTGCAACGCCTCGCAGTCGCGAAAATGCTCAATATTGCTCACTTTCAACAACATTAGCCTAGCGGCAAACTCGTTCGCCGATCAGTCAGGAAACGCTTGGCCGAGATGATAGGGACAACCCGGGCGCGAGTCAGTTTTTTCATGAACAGGTTCAGAAAGCTAGGTTTCATCGACTATGATGCCCGGAGTGGGCTGCCAGTTCATAGTGCACTTCTAAATATCGTCCTCCACGATTAGCTTGCGTACTGCAATCCCGCAAACAAAGCTTCCGGACAGCGATGAGCAAATCATCCACCTGCTGGATCTAATCCGGAAAGCGGCGTTATTTTCATCGCGACCAGCACCTCCAACAGAGTTGCTGTATTACGAACGCTGCCAGAGATGGAGATGAGCGCCTCTGAGATAAGGGGATGTTGGGCTGCTAGCAAGTCGAGACGGTCACTCACATTGTAGAGTTGCCGAACTTCGTGCAAAATTGCGACAGGATGCATGGGTGGCAGTCGTCCCACTCCTTTCACTAGCCACGATGCTAGGTGCGACTGAGACAATTGTCTGGTCACATTGGATCACTTTGCATGCGCCCAACAGCAACCTGTGCGAGATACCTGGCCAAATTTGATTCTGAAGCCTGTGCAGTCTGGACCAGCCGTGTCATTCGTTCCAAGCCCATGCTGTATCTGTGAGGACATGAGCGGTAATGGCAAACCGACCTTGGCCGGCGTCTTGAAAAGAAACGATGCCCATATCGCCAACAAGCCGATTCCCAAACTTTGTAAAGCTTCCCAACCACCGCTGTCGCACGCTGGGGGCGATCTCTGACGAAAAGGACTCGGTCGTCAAGTGGGATGACGACGGTCGTATGAGACTGCGCCCCTTGCTTGAGAGGGTTTAGCCTGCGACGGAGCTAGGCCAATCTGCCAAATCTGATGCTACAGATCGCAGCTCATGAAGCTAAACCATTCCAGCCGCCGCCACGCGTTTGGCATCGACACTCAACTATCAGTGGTGACGATCCCGCCAGAACTAGTGATGGCAGAGTGTTCACAACTGAACATTTTCGCTAATCGGTGTTTGGCATACTTTTCCAAGTCAAGGAAATCAGGCCCACGTGGAACACTATGAGAAATGGATAGAACTATGCACGAAGGCAGCCGTCGAACCAGACTCTAAGAAAATGCTGGTTCTGATGAAGGAACTCGACGATCTGTTGGAAGCCGAAGATAGAGAATACCTGGAAGTCTCTATGCGGACCGCCGAAGACCATACGTAAACCTCTGAACGTGTCAGGAAATAGAGTTCTTTCACATGGTACTCAGTCTCCTGCTTACTTGAGATCACGCGTGAGTACGACTCGGCATTGCCGCTCATGCTGGTCAGCGTGATCGCGGACGGGATTGCGATCCTGCTCATGCCTAAGTCCTCGATCATGACCGGTTTCATAATCCGCCTGGATGCGCATACCGCGACGCGCCAACTTCTCCACGTTGCTGAAAACAGCCTGCCCTCGCCCGGACAAAGAAATGACTGGCCCGACCTGCTGCTGATGGACCTGGCAAGAAATGCGTCAACCGAAATTGGTGCGTGGGCGGAAGTGAACGGTTTGGCGCGCGAAACCGTCTCTTGAGGATTCGCAACTGCATGCGGGATTACACCCTCAGTGTTACGCGCCGAATTACGCACCCGTAGGGCGTGGCTTCGCATTACGCGAGGCTCTGAACGCCTGTGCAGGATCGCAGCGGATACCAGCTTTTCCGATCAGGCGCACATGACCCGCTGGATTCACCGCGTTACCGGCGCACCCCCGGCCGCCTGGCGGCGGAGCGCTGGCGGTCTCGAAGCTGGCATCCAAGAATCAATTGCACCGCAGATGTGGGCGGGAAGCTAATGAGGATCACGACCGATCCTACTGGGCAACGCATCATCTCTGCCGGATACGTCCAGCACGTAACATAGCGAATTCGATCGCCAGCGGGCGGTTCACGCCACAGTAGGTGAAGGAAATTTCTGGCCTCAGAACAGACCGGATGAAGTGTGCCGTGCACTTCGCAGGTTCCGTTGCGATGATCGCGGACTGTTCTTCACGCAGTCGTCAATTTAGACATCTCCAGTTTCCGGGGAGATTCGGCAATGCCAACAGCTAATTGTGGATTTGTTTTCATCCGAAATTCACATTCGCGTCGACTTTTCGTAACGGTGTGCACGTTACGGTTATGCGTCGTTGTTCCCCGCCTGAGGCGAGCCTGGTCTTTCACCCCTGCGCGGCGAATTCAGCACCGTACTCCGCCGGCGACGCTGTGCCGCCATAACTCTTAATTTCGGGCCAGCATTGAGCTTCTCGAAGGGAAACTGGTGATGAGATCCACAGTACAAGTCGCCAAGCTAACTCAGTCCGCTGCTCCCGGCGATCGCTATGTCCGTGATGATGACCAGACAGACCCAGTGTCTGATAACGGCAAGGAACATGGTTTCGCTACCAGTGGAAACTCAGATAAAAGTGGGCAACCTCCCATGAACATTATTTTCTCCTCGCACTGCAATTGCGCCTTGGGCGTTCAGCCTGCCCCAGTTTTCTTCAAGGCTAGTACGATCCGCAATAGTAGTGAATTGTGTCGCTTGAGTTCTTCCGAAATTCTTGTCAGACTCAGGCGGGAGCAACACAAGAAGCCGGTTCGATGAAAATCAACTCGAAACCGAAAACGTTTCGTCTATTCGCCGCATTGTTCCTCTTAGTAATCACGGTCCAGTCACCAGCGCAGAATGTTGTACTAAGCGGCGCGCTGAGCGGACGGATCACGGACCAGACGGGAGCGGTGGTGCCGCGAGCATCGGTGGTCGTACGTAACCTTGCGACCGGCGTGAATCAATCGGCAGAGACCAACCGTGAAGGTCTGTATCAGCTTCCGGCGCTGATGCCGGGCGCCTATTCCATCACCGCAAGTCAAAAGGGTTTTCGTACTGTCCAGGTCTTAGTGCAAGTGCGGGTAGGGAGCACCACGTTACAGGACGTCAAACTGCAAGTCGGGGCCGGGTCGGACCAGGTCAAGGTGATTGGGACGGCGCCGCTGCTGCGGCCGGCTGAATCCTCCGCAAGCACGGTCCTGGAGCGATCTTTTATTGATGAACTGCCGCTCAATGGCCGCCGTTACACCGACTTCACGACGCTGACGCCCAATACCAGCTACGACGGCGACACGGGCCTGGTGAGCATTGCTGGACAACAGGGCGGAGAGGACTCGGGATACGCCAATGGAAATGGTTCCAATGCTTTCACCGTTGACGGAAGCAATGCTACCAACAACTTCTTTGCCGATATTATCGGCCGTTACCGCATCCCGTACCTGTACGGGGAGGACGGAATCGAGGAGTTTCAAGTCTCGGTGAGCCCGTATTCGGCGATCTATGGAGGTGGAGCGGGATTCGTCAATGCGGTGACGCGGTCGGGAAGCAATGTGTTCCACGGCAGCGCATTTTATTACAACAGGAACTCCGCGACTGGGGCCAACGACGCCCTCGACAAAGCCGCTGGTTTTGCGAAGCCAGAAGACGCCCTACAGCAATTCGGCGTCGGGCTCGGTGGCTCAATCGCGCGGAATCGTTTATGGTTCTTCCTGGATTACGAGCAACAACTGCGGAACAATCCGATTTCCGTTATCAACCCGGCGTTAGCGACGACTCCAACGAACTTGGCCTCTTTTTTGACCGCTAATTTTGGGATTCCAGCCGGGACATCGCTACCTGCGCCAAACGGACCCTTGCCGGTACCGGGCAGCGACACCGCACCTGATCCGACCAATCCGGTATACCTCCAGCAGGTTTCGAACACCGTGAACGCGCTCAACTCCAATCTTGGCAGCAAGGCCAGAAAGCGCGACGATCTGGTGATCGCACCAAGGCTGGACTTTCGGGCCAGTTCGCGCGATAGCCTGTTCCTGAGCCTCAATGTCAATCGCTTCAACTCGCCTGGAGGCGTCATCACCGACCCCACGGTAGGTAACTATGGAACGCAGACACTGGCCAATGCCTATGTGCATACCTTCCAGGCCAGTCTGGGATGGACGCACACGTTCTCCTCGAGACTACTGAATGAATTCCACGCCGGCACTTCGCAAGACAATGAGATCTCGACACCGACCGGGTTGGCCCCCGGTATCCCCACATTGATTCTGGATAGCCCGTCCGCTCTTATCCTGGGCAACGCTCCCTTCTCTGTCGGAAGAGTTTTTGAAAGACAGTATTCTTTCGCCGACCGGGTCGATTACGTGATTGGCAAACACACTTTGCAATTCGGTTTCGAGATGAACCGCGCCTGGGACGCGGACAGCAATAATGGCGGCGCGGATCCGAATGCCGCCGTCCAGTTCGGGTCGTTCCTAGGCAGTTACGAGTTTTCGAATCTGGAGGCTCTGGCGCTCGGCGAATACAACGTGTTCAGTCAGACTTCGGGAAAGCCGGCTTTTTCTTTTACCGTGCCTTACTATGGATTCTATGTGCAGGACTCGTTCCGCGTTTTGCCGAAGTTGACGCTGGAGATGGGACTGCGCGAGGACTTCCAGGTTTATCCGCAACCCGCGAAAAATCCCGCCTTTCCGCTCACCGGACAATATCCCAACCGATTTCTGCGCCTGGCGCCGCGCTTCGGATTTGCCTGGCAGCCCACGTCGAAGACCGTAGTGCGCGGAGGATTCGGCCGGTTCTATACCAACATGAACGGCCTGAACTACCGCAACTCGGTTGTTTCAGACGGACTGGCGTCGCAACAGTCCTCGGTAAGTCTCAGTTACACTGCGGGTGCGCCGAACCAGCAGGTGCCAACGTTCCCAAATATCCTTCCGAGTACTTCCCCCCTGTTTCAGGCCTCCCCGGACATTTCCTTGGTCTCTCCGCAGTTTCGAGTGCCCTATATATTGCAGGCGAGTTTACAGATTGAGCGCGAGATTTCCCGAGACACAACGGTCAGTATCGGCACCATGTGGAATCACGGCGTGCATCTGCTCTCGGGCAGTGCCTATGACTTAAACCTGAATCCACTGCAGGGCACGACGACGTACATCGTCTGCCCGCCCGGCACAACCACAGCGCCCTGCAGTGGGCGGACCCTCACTCTACCGAACATGGACAACGGTCTGCTGAGTGAAGGCCGCATCAACCCACACTTTGGCCAGATCAACGAATTGATCAGCCCCGGGCAAAACTATTACAACTCTTTTTTTGTACAGTTGCAGCGGCGCATGTCACGAGGCCTTTCGCTGCAGTTGTCCTATACGTTCGCCAAGAGCATAATGCTCGACGGGATGGACTTCAACAATCAGTTCGACTTCAGTAATACTCACGCTGCTTCGCTGCTAGACCAGCGGCATCGCATTACGCTTGCCGGTGTCTATCAACCCGGGTTGGAAAAGTTGACCAAGTCTGACACCGGCCGCGCGTTACTCTCCGGCTGGACGCTGAGCAGTGTCATGGAGTTTTCTTCTGGCCGTCCGTACGCGGGATTGTTGAGTCCCGCGTGCACAAGTTCCACCTTGTCTTTCACCAATTGCGACGGCGCCAATGGCAACCTGAATGACAGCGCGTTTAATCAGGGTACCGCGAACACTGCGGCGGGCATCAACGGCGGTGGCCCCACGCCGGGAATCGGCCTGAATTCTTTTTATGGTCCATGGCTGGAGAGGATCGATGTTGGTTTGGCGCGAAGCTTCGAAATCCGCGAGGGCACGGAACTCCAATTTCAAGTGCAGGCCTTCAATCTGTTTAACCACGCCAACTACTATGTGCAGAATGGCAACGGGATCAACCAACTGCAATACAACCCCATCGGGACCAACTGCGGTGACGGTGCAACCCTGAAGCAATCCTGCTATCTGGTGCCCAACTCTGGCCCAGGCAACTTCGGAGCGCTCCAGGAGATTAGCCCGAACGGCCTTCCACGGGTGTTGCAGTTCGCGGCACGGTTCACTTTCTAGGTTCGCACCCATGTCCCAGTCTCCAAACCCAGCCGCGCTTGATCAAGTGGAGCATCTGCTGGTGTCGGCCGCTGAATTGCTCAGGGCCGGGCGACCCGCCGACGCGATCGCGCCGTTGCGGGAAGCAGCGCTGTTGCAGCCGTCCAATTCCATCATCCAACACGATCTCGGCCTCGCCTGCCTCGAGGTCGGCCGCCTGCCGGATGCCATCGCGGCATTGCAGCGGGCCGTCGCCAGCAACCCGCGCTACGCAGATGCATATTTCCGCCTGGGAATCGCCTTCGAGCAGTTGGGCAACATACGCGGAGCACTCGCGGCGTACGACTGCACCACCAAGCTGCTGCCATCCCTGACCGAGGCGTGGTTCCGCGCCGGTGCGCTGGTTTACACATTCGGCCATCGCGAGGACGCCATCGCCTGTTTCCGGCGCGCGGCGGTGACGGGAGGGAGGACCAACTTCGGCCGCCTTGGTAAGGCACGGGCGCTGGTGATCGAGGATCGCAATCAGGAAGCCGAACAGGTATTGCGAGAGATGCTCGTGGCCGATCCGAATAACGCCATGGCGTACGATTTGCTGGGCAGTGTGCTCTCCGAGCTCGGCCGTTTCGACGAGGCGCGCGCATGCTTCGAACGCACGATCGCGATCGCGCCGATGCTGGCGGGAAGCTACTACGATTTGGTCCGGTGCCGTCCGGTCACGAGCGGTGACAACGGTTTGCTTCAAGCGATGCAGGCCGCCGTGGCCACGCCGGGACTGGAAGCGCAACAACGCCAGCGGCTTCACCTCGCGATTGGCAAGGCGGCGGAGGATCTTGGCGACTACGGCTTGGCCATGCAGCATTGCGACGCCGCAGACGCCGTGCGCCGCGGCTCTACGTCGTTCGACTCAACCGCGTTCTCCAGCGAGATCGACCGGCTGATTGCCCACTGCACGCCCGAATTCATCGCGCGGACGTCCGAACTCGGCAGCGACGATGCGACACCGGTGCTGATCATCGGTATGCCACGGTCCGGCACAACTCTCGTCGAGCAGATCGTCTCCATGCATCCCGAGGTCGGGGCTGGCGGCGAGTTGAATTTCTGGAACGAACGCGGGGCGGCGTGGCACCGCTCCTCGGTCGGCGATGAGAAGCAGTTCGTTCTCTCGGAGTTCTTGGCCAAGGCGGCGGCAGAGTACCTCGGCGTGCTGCGCGCGATTGCGCCGAAGGCGGCGCGAGTGACCGACAAGATGCCGTTCAATTTCCTTTGGGCCGGGCTGATTCACGTGGCATTCCCGAAAGCCACGATCATTCATTGCCGCCGCGCCGCAGTCGACACGGCGCTGTCAATCCATCAAACGTTCTTCCATCCGGCCCTCGCGTTCCCGACCGGAGGCGCCGAGCTGGTCGCGTATTTCCAGAGCTATCGGAAGCTCACCGACCACTGGCGAAGCGTGCTGCCGGCTGATCGCTTCATCGAAGTCGATTACGAGAAACTGACGCGCGCGCCCGAACCTGCGATCCGGCGGATCATCGCGGCCTGCGGCCTGCCGTGGAACGACGCGTGTCTGCGCCCCGAATCCAATCCGAGGGCGGTGAAGACCCCCAGCAAGTGGCAGACCCGGCAGCCGATCTATCGCACTTCGGTCGCGCGTTGGCGGCGCTACGAGCCCTGGCTGGGCCCCCTGCGCGTGCTCGTCGATGACGGGTCGGAGCGGGACGCCGGTATCCCCCGATCATGATTGGACGGAAACAGGCCGCCTCACCGTAAGACTCGGCGCGGGCGAAGATTAGAGCAATCTGGATGTTACGCCACCTGACCGAGTAGTTGGATTCGTTGTGCGCTAGCGCCAATGATCGCCCAGGACGACAACCCGGCCAAAGCGACAGTTCCGATCTCACAGCCTCTGGGAGTGCTTCTTGCACTCGCGGGTCTGGTCCTTACGATCATTCTCTTCGTCGCGCTGAGAGCGTGGCACCGAGCCGAGAATGTCTTCCTTAAACGTGTCCATCGTCGGCACCGATATGGAAGATATGAATGCGAGGGTGGCGGAGCTGCAGCAGCAGCACCGTGTTGAAAGGGTGTACAGCCACATAGAGAGGATCGCCATCACCCTGTTTGCCCTCGCTCTGCTCTGCTTTCCGCTAACGCGAAGGGCCGTTCCCACGTGGACGAAGTGCGTGCTAATAGCGGCAGCGGCTGCGGGCGTCGTCGAGTTGCTTCTTTTATGGTGACTCAGCCTCAGCAAGACAACAAGTTATTGTGAACATGGTTTTTGAAGGTGCCGAAAACTGGACCGCCGTGGCTCCCCCTGCCCGTAGGTCCGTTAACCTCCGACATCAGAGCTATACTCTCAGAGACCAGTCAGGAAAATGCAAATAAGCCACGCTTTTTCCGAATGCATTGGACGGAAACAACTGTCGAAATCAAGTGACACCCGAATCGGCGATGAAAGGCGGAGATTATGGACGCGCATACGCTACTAGAGCTGGCCACCCATTGGGGATGGTTAGCAGCACTCGTCGTTCTGGCGCTTTGCTACAGAATGGTGCTGCGAATATTCGGCGCTATCGTAGTGCCGGAAGATTCTCTTGGCGTGGTCAACAAGAAGTGGGCACTGTTCGGCAAGAATCGAGCGTTACCTGTCGGCGCTATCATCGCTTTGAATGGTGAGGCAGGTCTGCAAGCCGACACCTTGGCTCCGGGAGTTCACTTTGGCTTGTGGCCGTGGCAGTTCAAGGTGACGCTTCAGAAATTTATCACCGTCGACAAGTCCATGATCGGGGTCGTCGAGGCGAGAGATGGGAAGCCTCTTTCCGGTGGCAGAGTTTTGGCCCGGACGGTGGAGTGCAACGCTTTCCAGGATGCGCGTGCGTTTCTCAGGAACGGCGGCGAGCGCGGGCCACAAATTTCAGTAATCCCCCCAGGAACCTACCGGATCAATCCGGCACTGTTTTCAGTTGCCCCTGCGCCGATGCTTGAGATCGAGGACAACATGGTTGGAATCGTGACGACTAAAGACGGCCAGCCCCTGCCTACCGGAGATATCGCGGGTAAGGAAGTTCCTGGGCACAATCTCTACCAGGATGCTGAAGCGTTCATCACCAGCGGTGGCTTCAAAGGCCTCCAGGAGCAGGTCATCCTCGCCGGCCGTTACTTCATCAATCCACGGTTTGCTACGGTGGACACCAAGCCTATGACCGAGGTTCCAATCGCGAACGTCGGAGTTGTTATTGCTTATGTCGGTGAACCTGGCGAGGATCTGACCGGTGACACCTTCAAGCATGGCAATCTCGTCAAACGCGGGCAAAAAGGTGTGTGGATCGACCCTCTCGACCCCGGCAAATACCCGATCAATCCCTACACTAACAAGGTTGAGTGCGTCCCCACGGCCAACGTGGTGCTCAATTGGGCCACTGGCAAAACAGAAGCACACATGCTGGACAAGAACCTCTCCACGATCACCGTGAGGTCTTCAGACGGATTCACCTTCAATCTCGACGTGAGCCAGATCATTCATATTCCACGCAACGACGCACCCAAGGTCATTGCCCGGTTCGGCAGCATGACCAATCTGGTGACACAGGTTCTTGAGCCCACCATTGGGAACTACTTCCGCAACGCCGCTCAATCCTCAGACGTGATTGACTTCCTCAAGAACCGTTCACAAAGACAGAAGGAGGCCAAGGAGGCGATCTCCGCGGGGCTGGTCGATTACAACGTCAACGCAGTGGACACATTGATTGGCGACATCACGCCACCGCCCGAGCTGATGAAGACCCTTACGGATCGCAAACTGGCGGAACAATCGAAGATCACTTTCGAGAACCAGAAACTGGCGGAGGAGACGCGAAAGGATTTGGAGCAAGCCAAGGCGATGGCCGACACTCAACATCGCGTCGTTGACTCGGAGCGAAACGTCACGATTGCCGACTTCGCCGCGCAGGCTGTGGTCAAGGCGGCGGAAGGCGAAGCCAAATCCAAAACCATCAATGCTCAAGCTGACGCTCAGGTTATTACCGCGGTGGGCACAGCCCAAGCAGGAAAGACTCGCGCTGTCGGAGAGGCGGAGGCGGATGTCATCAAGCAGAAGATCGCGTCAATGGAATCAGCCAACTACGCCGCTGTACAGATTGCTGATTCTCTCGCCAGTCACGGTATCAAGCTGGTTCCCGATATCTTAGTCAACGGGAGCGGGTCTGGCACTGGAAGCGGAAGCACACTGGTGGACGTTCTGGTCGCAAATCTGGTTCAGGCACAACAAACAATGAAGGGTACCAAGGGAACAAAATGACAACTTGCGGGCAATCATACTCACGAATCGGGTCAATGAGTGCTATCGCGATGTAACAATCACTCTTTGGTTCGCTCGGAGAAATGCGGGGGGCAAATGTGGGGAAATCACAGGATTTCCGCACACGGCAAGACAGTCCGCCGGTGCCAGCATGTCAGCTAAGTGCGTTCGGCAACAGCCTCGCGAGCGATAAGCAGGAATCCCTTGCTGCGCGCATCTTTCTCAACTGACTGCAGGAGGGTCCGAGCCTCCGTGTTCTTGCCAGACTTCGCTTCAATTTTGGCCAGGACCAGAGTCGCCTCCAGTTGACAAACGAAGAAGCCTGCCTTCTGAGCATCCTTGATGGTTAGCCGCAAATTCCGAGCGGCCCCATCGGGTTTTCCTCCGGCGGAAAGCACCTCGGCGGCGGCAATCTCCATTTTCAGCCGGACCCTGTAGCTCTCATTCTTGTCAATCAGTTTGGTTGCCTGCGCGACCTCTGCTTTCGCTTCTTCCAGCCTGTCGAGTTCCAAGAGGGTCCGGGCAAGCGTGGCGTGTGCGGACACCTCTTCCTGCACTTGCTTCTCTTTCTTGAACTGCTCAAGGGCTGAACGGACCAGCGGCTCAGAATCTCCCGCGTTGCCCGATGCCAACATCAACTCAGCCTTGCCCAGGCGAGTTCCGGCTGCATTCCCTTGTTCCCCTCGTTTGACTCGAATGGCGAGTGCATCGTCGTAGGTTTTCTGCGCGTCAGCGATATCCCCCTGGTAGCCTAGTGCCTGCGCGATGTTGTGCATGGACTCAGCCACATCGCTTTCAATGCCCAGATCACGGCGCAGGGCGAGCGACTGATCGTAAAGGCTCATGCTGGCAGACAGTTCACCCTGATCCAGCAGCACATCGCCCATGTTGTTCTTGATGATTGCGACAGCTCCCTTCTCTCCAAGCTCACTGTAGAGGGCCAGGGCTTCTTCGTAGTATTTTCTGGCGCTGGTAAGGTCTCCTTGTTCGTACAGGATCACACCGAGATTAGTCAACACGTCTGCTATTCCGCGTTTATTACGCACCAGCCGTTGGCCGACCAGTGCCTCCTGGTACATGTTCTTTGCCTTGCTTAGTTCTCCCATCTCCACCAGCCCACCGGCGATATCGCTCAAGCTTGCGGTTGCCATCCCGTCGTCACCGATAGCGTGGAAGACTTGCGAGCATTGTTCGAGAATCGCATTCGATTGCGCGAACTCTCCCTGTTGAAACAAAAGATCCGCCATGCGATAGCGCGCACGTGCTAGGCCGTATTTATCGCCTGCTTCCTGGTAGATTTTCTCAGCCTCTTCGTCCAGACCGAGCGCGCCCTTGGGATCGTTGAGTCGGCTGGCCGCCACACTCTGCTGGATCTTGGCCTCTGCTAACAAGACGCGGGAGCCGCGTTTCTGTGCCTTGTCCGCGGCGTTCGCGGAGGCGGTTTGCAGCCGCAGGTGCTCTCCCGCGCGATCGAATGTGCTGGCTTCCTGCAGGTCGATACGAGGATCGTCAGAAATAGGTTTCGGGAGCCGGCGCAACGCTGCGATTGCGAGCAAGCTGTCTTGCGGTTGACCTCCTTTGCTAAGCACGGCAGCAAGCCGCAGCCCATATGCCAGGTTGTCCGGATAAAACTGGGTCAATGCACGGTTGATCTCAATTGCTCTCGGCCAGTCCCAGGTAAGTTCCCGATAGCGGCCCTCAATAGAAAGTTGTTCTTCCCGGGAAAGAGCAGAGGAAAGTTCGAGCGCCCGCTTGGCCTCTTCTTGAGCGGTGGTAACGTACCCCAGTGCCGACCATGCATCGGCCAGTGCAGCGTGCGCCTCCGCGTTTCCCGGGTCGGCGGCAACCGCCCTGGCCAACAAATCCCGCGCGGCGAGGAAGTCAAAGTCCCAAAGCTTGGCGCGACCCTCCGCGTACAACCGGGTTGCCTGCTGGCTGGACGGCAGAGACGCTCGCGCCGCATTGATGGCTTCGGCCGGGACGGAATTGGCACCGAGCCTCTCGCGCAAACGCGTACCGGCATGCGACGCAAGGTCGAAAAGGCCTTCTTGCGCTCCCGTGAAGGATTCTTCGTCAATCGTTTCGCCAGACGCCGTGTTCTGCAGATGGACATCCACGCGGATGCGCTTTTGACCCTTCTCGTCGAGCGGCGTACAAGAACCGACGACTACAACGTCGGCTCCAGAGTTGATCCGCAGGTCGGCCAGCGTAGCTTTCGCCAGAGTGTCGCCATCGCCAATCTGCAAATCGCGCTTGGCGTTGGCCACGTCTTCTCCGGCGATCAGGCGCAGGCTGCCGCCGGCCGCAAGTTCGGTGCTAAGCATTTCGGTAAACGCAGTGGAGAGCCAATCTTCCTGAGGACGTCCGGGCAAGTTGCGGAATCCGAGCACAGCCACCGATGGGCGAGGTATGATCGGCGGCGCGACGTTGGACTTCGCCGCAACTCTCATGGCAAGCGAACTGCGCCAGCGATAGACCCCGATGCTGGCCAGCACCAGGAGCAGAATCATCAACCCGATGATCAGTTCGCGTTGTTTTGGGTATCCAGCAGCAACCGGCGAAACGGGGACAACTGCCTCCGGGGGGAGGCTCGGGGAACCGGCCGCCCCGACGACATTAGAGGCCACCGCGACAGGAGCAATAAAACGGTAACCGCGCCGGGCCACAGTTTCAACAAATCGGGGACTATAGGCATCATCGCTCAGAGCGGCGCGCAACTTCTTCACCGCCACATTCAGGCCGTTGTCAAATTCGACGAAGGTGTTCCCCGGCCACAGCCTTTGGCGGATCTCTTCGCGAGTGACTACTTCCCCGGCGCGTTCAACTAAGAGAGCGAGAATCTGAAAAGGCTGGTCGTGCAGCTTAATGCGCACACCACTCTTCCGCAGTTCTCCTTGTTCGAGATCCGCTTCAAAAAGTCCGAAGCGCGCGATCCCGGACTGACTTGGCGTCGCCCCCATGCGAAGTTTGACCTTCCCCAGGCCCGATTTGCGCTCTGAAGTCTAGCATGGGTTTCGCCCGGAAGCTTCTCCCATTTCACGAGACATCGTAACCGGCACAAAATCAGCGATTTGGACGTTAAGGTAGGAGTAAGTACGGAGTAAGTTGACCTCTCGATGGTCATCGCACATATTGCGCACAGCCCAAGGCGCAAATAGCAAAACGCCCTTGAGTGAGGACACTCGTGACCTCGGCAACCCTCATTTTACGTTCGGTTCTGCGCTGTACGGTGATGACCCTGATCTTGCTTGCTCTTGCGGCCAGCGCACAGATCACCCCCGGCGACAGCAGCGCTACCTCCCCGACCACGCACTACGGAAGCGCCACGACTCCGAACGTTGTGAGCCCCTTGCACTCGAAAATCAGCTCTAAGAAAGGTAACTGCAATGACAAAGCGAACCCGTCGACCCCTTACTCTGATCGTCCGCGCGATCTGTCTGGTCCTTCTCGCCGAACCTTGCTTTGAGGGCTGTCTGTTGTGGGCGGTGTCACCCCAGCAGACAACCGCTGAGACGGCATCCGCCCTTCCTCGTCTGGTGCGCTTCGGCGGCACCGTCAAGGACCTCAACGGCAATCCCTTGACCGGCGTGGTCGGCATTACGTTTGCTCTTTACTCCGAGCAAACCGGCGGTGCTGCGCTCTGGCTGGAGACGCAGAACATTACCGCCGACAGCCGCGGCCACTTCGTGGCCCTGCTGGGATCAACCAAGCCCGATGGGCTGCCAACTGACTTGTTCACGACCGAGCAGGCCCACTGGGTGGGAGTGCAAGTCTCGGGACAGGCCGAACAGCCTCGCGTGCTGCTGGCCAGCGCTCCCTATGCCCTGAAAGCGCGCGACGCGGAGACTATCGGCGGGCTGCCGCCGTCGGCGTTCATTTTGGCCGGGCCAGTATCGTCAAACCTGCCAGGTAGCGGCGGCAACGAGAACACGGGTTCCGCTCCGGCAGCCTCGGTCGTGTCGGGTTCGGGCACCACCAATTTCGTTCCGCTCTGGTTCTCTCCCTCGATCCTCACAAACTCTGTGCTGTTTCAATTGGGGTCGGGAAACACCGCGACCCTGGGCATCAACACCACCACGCCGGCCGCGACGCTGGATGTAAACGGCGGTGTGATCGCGCGTGGGGCGTTGCAATTGCCCAGTACGGGTACGGCGACCTCAGCCAGGGGGTTCAATTCCCAGCCTTTCTCAGCGCAAGGGTCGGCATTCAACAGTGGCACGGGAAAAGCGATCGGGCCGTTGTTCCAGTGGCAGACGGAACCCAGCGGCAACAACACTTCGAATCCAACTGGAACTCTCAATCTTCTTTACAGCAGCGGCTCGGGTTCTCCCAGCGAGACCGGATTGAACATCTCCAGCAGTGGACAGATCACCTTCGCTGCAGGGCAAACTTTTCCAGGCACCGGGTCGGGCACCGTGACCAGCGTGGCAATGACCGCGCCGACAAGTGACTTTATCCTGGAAGGATCACCGATAACAACGAGCGGGACGCTGAGCCTGATTTGGACAGTGCCGCCTGACAACAACGCCACGGCCAACGCCATAGTCAAACGCGACAACGGCGCCGGCTTCAGTGCCGGCAACATCTCAGCGGAAGCCTTGAGTGTCGTTCAAGGGGTCACGGCGCATACCCTCTCGGCAGTAAGCGCAACCATCACGGGAGGATCTTTCCCGACCCCCCTTAGCGCCAGCAGCTCGAACCCAGCGTCGCCGACGATCTACGGGGCAGCGACCACCTCTACCGGCGCTGGATGGGGCGTGGAGGGCGAGACCTTCAGCAGCGCGTCCAACGCGTACGGTGTAGTCGGGCTCGCTACTTCCTCCACCGGCTCGCCGATCGGAACCTATGGCCAAGTAATCAACACCAACGCCATCGGCGAAGGCGTTTTCGGCCAGTACGGCTTGGAAAGCATAACGGGAAGCGGCTTCAACGCTACCGGAGTAGGCGTGTGGGGCGATGGGGGAAAGAAACTAGCCAATAGTTGTATATCGGCATGCCCTACTACCGGAGTATTAGGTACGACGGATGACGGATACGCCGGCCTGTTCATCAACACCTCGCCGGTTGGGTACGACGGCGTCTTTATCCAATCGATGAACAGTGCCAGCCGCCCTCTCGTTGCCATGGGAGCCAAAGGTTCTTGTTTCGTGGACGCCAACGGCAACCTGACCTGCTCGGGCACCAAGAACGCGGTGGTGCCGGTGGATGGCGGTGCGCGCCAGGTGGCGATGTCGGCCATCGAGTCGCCGCAGAACTGGTTTGAGGACGCGGGAGAGGCCGAACTGGTCAACGGCGCGGCGGTCGTGCAATTGGACCCGACCTATATCCAGACCGTCAACACCGGCGAGAAGTATCAGGTGTTTCTCACGCCGTATGGTGACTGCAAGGGACTGTATGTGACTAAGCGGGCGGCGGGCTCCTTTGAAGTGCACGAGCTGGGCGGGGGGACGGTCAGCCTGAGCTTCGGCTACCGCATCATGGCGATCCGCAGAAATTATGAGACGGTGCGCTTCGCCGACCGCACACAGGACATGGAGAAGCTCGAACGTGAGCGCTCGCGCTTCAAATCTGCCGGGGTACATCCTGTGTCGCATGATCCCGGGCCGAAGGCACGGAGTGCTGTCGCAATGGGTCCGGCGACCCAGTAGCGTCATGGGCACCGGACGAGCAAATGTGGGCGAAGTGTGGGGACAGACGAAGTGTGGGGGCAGAAGGGACGTACCCCGGTTCTCATTGTCGGTTCGAATGACTTCAGTAACATTTGCCTGATCCTCTCGGCATCTTGGCGCGGGCCGCTCATTGCAGCGACAATACTTTCAATATGCGGGACTATATTTGCGAAGCGTGGGAAGGTAGCGAATGCAAAGTGCGCCAATGCCTTGGTCTGTTTTGCTTTTTGGCCGTCCCCTACGCGATTTATCTTGGGATGCATCTCGGTGTGCTCCACAGCGGGTCCGACCAACTTGCCGGGATTTGCCTTATCTCGGCATTACCGTTCGCTGTTTTGGCCTACTCTGATAGCACCTGGTCTTCAAATGATGCAGCTCCAGTCTGCCTGGCGGCATGGATCGCTGTGTGTGTCGCTTTTTCGTTCAAATGTACGATATGTGTGATCGGACTGGCCGTCACCTTTTTCCCCTTCATCCTTTCCGCGCTCCTCGCGCACGGATTGGGCGCAACCTGCCGGTTCTTGAAAGACCGCATTCGCGCTCACGCCGGCTGACATAATCTTCGAAGTATTTCCGTGGAACCGGCCATGCCTACGCGGCCGCTTGATTAGGACGCAGTCTCGCGCGGATAGTTGAAGAAGAGCTGATTGCCGTCGGGATCATCGACTACCAGGAGCCGATAGCCCCACGAACCATCCTTCACTGGGACGCCCTTGGCCTCGAGTTCCGAGCGCAGCGCGTCCAATGCGGCGACGGCGGCCTCGCGCGTCTGCGGCTCGACGTTCAGGGAAATGAACATCAGCCCCTTGCCAATCTTCTCCGGCCACGTATCGGCCAGGATAAGCGCGCAGCCCTGCCGGTCGACTTGTGCAACCTGCGCTCGGCCGTCCTCGTCGTAACGCCAGGGGCTGGTAAAGCCGAGCCGGTTAACGTAAAAAAGGATCGAGGCCTCAACATCGGTTACGTGCAGAACGGGGCGTGCGAACCAGTCTGTCATAGGCACATATCCTTGAATAAAGATAACGGATAAGGATAACTCCTTCCTGGATCAGTTTCAAAAACAAGGTGTCAGCGTTCTGACGTTGGGCAGCGTTTTGAGCGGGTATCCAGCCGACCTGCGGGGGGCAAATGCGGGGACAACGGGACGTACCCCGGTCCCTTCACGCCATGAGCCGAAAAAAACCGGTGAACACCCCGTCTCTCCTGGAGATTGTTCGGCCGGGTACTTTATGCTGCGACACGCGCGGTTCAACGCTTTTGGTACGGGTGGAAGATATAGTCTTTCGCCTTCACGACCGTATGACAGGCGTTTCCGCAGTCTGAGAGGCTCTTGGGATCGGCCGTGAACTTGTCCGACGCGGCTTCGTAGTTGAACACCGCGTATCCCCACCCACCGCTTTTCGGAAATCTCTTGCTGTCCTTTTCCATGACGAAAGCCTGGCTAAAGACGTCCGGCACATCCACGACGAATTGAGCCTCCGTGCTCTTCTTCGGCTTCCACTGGAGCTTCACGATCATGGAGCCGTCTGGGAAAGGCTGGCCATTGCCCGGAACGCCGGCCTTGTACGCTTTGATCATGGCCGGATTGGCGACGATTACCTTGAGCACTTCGTCGGTCCGGGCGGAAGAGACGACTGACCAGTCCTCGTATCCCTTGAAGTCGGAGAACGCGATTCCACTTGGCGATTTCAGCGAGTACTTGGCGTCGTCATGGACTCCCGCGTAAACGGCCGCGGCGCCGAGGACGGCGAGCACTGCCGTGGCTATCGCAATCGTGAGCTTGTTTTTGCGTTTCATGGCGGATCCTTTTTGCAACAGTTGAGATAAGAGGCTATTTTCTTCCGAGCGCCAACCCGCCTAACGTTTCGGGCGGCACTGTAATCACATCCGGGCCAGTGATCTGGCCTGCGATGATAGGCTTATCGGGGACGGTCTCGTAAGCATATCCAGTCAGAGTGCCGCTCACATCGTCGAATTGCCGATAGTGCCCAAGCGTGACGCTGAGTCTGGCCCAGCCGTAGTGAACTTCGCCGCGAACGACGAACTTTAGTCCCAAATATCGATCCGTGACACCCTTACCCGTGCCGACCCACGCGCCTAGGTCGGAATACTGGCTACCGACACCGTTGAAAAGCTCCTCTGCCATCAATGGGAAACGAACGGAGAAATTGCCTTTTGGTCCGATTCGTGCGCCGGCGGGCAAAGCGTAGGCAGCAGAGAGAAAATAGCCGCTGCGACCAAAACGTCTACCGGCGACCACGTTCTTAGTATTGCGACATCCGGATGCATTGAGCCCTACCTCTAATCCCGTGGTGCCCGCATAAAACGTCGTGCGTACTAGAAAATCATTGATGCCGTCGTGGTTGAGATCAATGTATAGGGGAAAGCCTGTGTGCGTCACCTGATACGTTTCCGTATAAACAACCGTCGCCTCGGAGGCCCCGGCCAGCGCCAGCACACTCACTCCGGCTGCGCTTGCCACCTGCGCATACGTATTGAGTTGACGGCTAAGGGAATCGGAAAGTTTGAATGTCTTGCGGGACTGGGGAGCGCTGGACATAGGTCTTCCTCCGAGGGTGTTTCATTATCCGTTCGGCTTCATCAACAGTCAACGCTCAAGTGTCGAAATCACATTCGCGAGAAAAGGTTCGGCGCATTTAACGGAAATTTCACTCGACGGTCATAGAGCCGTCACAGGTCGTCTGTAAAGATTACGCCGGTGGTATTTCCGCTCCAATGTCTCACGGCCGATTCCGGCTGCGTGATGAAGAAAATCCAAAGAGGAGAACGGTACATGTCTCGAAAAACATCCAAGTTTCGAAAATCGTTTCGAATCAAGTCTCGAAATAAGTCGAGCATCAACCATCTGCGTCCGCTCGCCGGCCTGCTGGCGATGGGTCTGAGCCTTCCTGGGGTTGCTGCTGCCCAGGGCAACCAGTACTACCCGCAATACTTCACCGGCCCGCAGACGAACGGCACGTGGGTCGTCAGCAATGGCCAGATCATCAACCCATCCGGCACTCAAGTCGACCTCGGCATTCGGGTCCGCGCGAAGGCGATCGCGCTGAACCCCAATCTCAGCACTCACACCGCCGCAGTCCTCACCCTTGGCACATCGACGAGCGACGGCAACGGAGCCGTCGAGGTATTCGACACCAAGACCGGTGTTGTCCTGCAGAACTACATCCCGTTCGGAGCGGATTCGAGCGGCAGCTATAGCGGCATAGCCTATTCGGGGGACGGCAAGCACCTGGTGTTCAGCCAGGACAGTAGCAATGTCACTGTCGCCAACGTCAATGCACAGGGTTTACTGGGAGACAACGCGCAGATCAGCGTTCCGCCGAACAATTCTTTCATCACATGCTTCCAAAACAGCCCGCCGGGCTCTTATGGCGTACCCTGTGGCACGTTCTACACTCCGAGCACTTCCTATCCCGGCGGCGTCGCGATCTCACAGGATGGCACCAGCGCCTACGCCCTGCTGAACCAGAACGATACGCTCACCCAGATCAACCTGAACACGAACCAGCAGGGGACGCAGATCCGCGTCGGCAACGCGCCCCACAGCATCGTGATCAACAGCAACGGCACGACGGCCTACGTCAGCAACGAGGGTGGCCGGGCCGCTATGCAGTCGGACTTCCAGATCTGGTCCGCCGGCACTGAAATCGTCGCCGACCCGGTGGTTGGCGCCGCGGTTACCGGTACCGTTTCTGTGGTTGATCTGCACTCGATGACAGTCACCGCTACCATTTCGACTGGTCTGCACCCGACCGGGATGGCGCTATACAGACACTACCTGTTGGTTGCCAACACCTACAGCGACAGCATCTCGGTGATCGACACGGGCAGCAACCAGGTGGTGCGGACGATCAACCTTAGCCTGCCAATCGGAGTGCCCGGTCAGGGCCCGGCCTATGGCGCCGCGCCGAACTCGATCGCCGTCGATGCCAACAAAGGCATTGCCTATGTCGCCCTTTACAATGCCAACTCGATCGCGGTGGTCAACCTCACCAACCCCGGAAAAGATCCCGTCATGGGCTTGATCCCCGTGGCCTATGCGCCGAGTTCGGTGGTGCTGGACGCGGCCCAAAACGCGCTCCTCGTTGCCAACGACAAGGGCGTCGGCACGCGTTATTCGTTCGAGTGCGACTACAACGTCTGCGACTATAATACTCACCAGGACAATGGCACCGTCAGCATCGTCCCCGTGCCCAATAACGGGACCTTGGAGGCCATGACGAAGCAGGTTTTCGAGTACAACCACTGGGATCTAATCCAAAATATCCAGTCTGCCTCCGGTGGAAGTCCGAATACCAAGCCGGTCGCAATCCCAGCCAAGATCGGCGATCCCTCGCTGATCAAGCACGTGTTCCTGATCATCCGTGAAAACCGCACCTATGACCAGATCCTGGGTGACGTGGCCGCTGGCAATGGCGACGCCTCTCTGGCAGTGTTCGGCGGCCAGGACACTCCGAACGCGCACAACCTAGTGACGCGCTTCCCTCTCTTGGACAATTTCTACGACCCGAGCCGCCAGTCGGCCGACGGTCACCAGTGGATCCAAGAGGGCATGGCACCCTACGCCGACGATATTCAATCGCCTGACTGGGACCGCAGCTATCCGGGCGGGAACGGCGGCGATGCTCTCGCCTATCAGAAGAAGGGCTTCCTGTTCTCGGAAGCGGCGGCCGCCGGTCTGCCGGTAAAGATCTACGGCGAATACGTCGAGAACGATACGTTCCTACAGCCCGGCGGGTCGACGCAGGAGCCGAGCTGGAGCGAATTTTACGCAGACTCGCAGTGCTTCGAGGGAGGGCCGAATTGCGGACCGCCTGGAACCCAGGGCGAGACGACACTCTACTATCAGAACACGGTCCAGGCGGAGTCCTCTCTCCCGGCCGTGTATAACCACCTCATCAAGAACTTCCCGCAGTTCGATCTGAACATCCCCGATCAGTTCCGCGTCGATCTCTGGCAGCAGGACTTCAACAGTGACGTCACCGCGGGTACGGTACCGGCGTTGAGCATCCTGTGGATCATGTGCGACCACACCGGCGGTCCGCCGACCGTGGACGCCGAACAGGCCGATAACGACCTGGCCGTTGGGCGCATTATCGACGACATCAGCCACAGCAACGTTTGGTCCACGTCGGCAATCTTCATGGAGGAGGACGACGCGCAGAACGGCGTCGACCACGTCGACGGTCATCGCAGCCCAGGCTATATCGTCAGCCCATACGCGGTGCAGTATGGACCCACCGACCACACTTACTACACGCAGGTCAACATGACTCGGACGATCGAGCAAATCCTCGGTCTGCCGCCCATGAACCAGTTCGATCTCGTGGCGTCACCGATGAGACCGGATTTCGTCAACCAGCCGCCCCAGGATAACTTCCAGCCATGGTCGCACTTGCCGGCCCAAGTCCCCCTCAATCAGGGCGTTGACGCGAAGGTACTACCCCCAGCGGGCAGCGCTAAGGCCAAGGCTCTAAGGGCAGCTTGGCTCCAGAAGAAGACGGAGATCTTCGCCGGCAAGCTGACCAAGCCCGACGCCGAAGACCCGGACACCGTCAACCATTTGAACTGGTATATGGCCACCGGGTTTACGCGGCCGTATCCCGGCGAGAAGACGGTTCGCCCCCCGAGCGAATTCAACAAACCGGCGCCTGCCGGTGACGGGGACGACTAAAACATGTTTCGACTGTAAAGACCCTCTCCCCGATGACCAGGGGGAGAGGGGTTTTGTCCACGCCTCAAACCAAAGTCCCAGCGAACCTGAGCCTTGTGGCTCGTCAAAGCGTCACGAACGGGTAAGTACTTTCCTGTGCGTGGTGTTGTCAGCCCGCCGATTCGTGATTCCGGCCCGATATTACTCCAAACCATACTGGCTCCGCCCGCGACGAGAGCCACGCCCGAATGTCTCCGATCGCGACAATAAGAATTGATCCTGACAGATGCAGGCGGCGGCTATTACAAGGCTCACGCCGGAGTTCTCGGAAGATTCTCTGCGCTGTCTCCAGAACCTACGGATGGCCAGGAAATGTGCGCGGGCTGGAAGAACATGGTGGGGAGCTTATTCTTGAAAGATCTCCCGTAAGATTGAAGTCGAGAATTTGCCGCGTAATCTGCGTCGGCTGATTGAAAACAAAGCCGATCTGCCGCGACGCGAACACGACGCCTGATCACAGCATTCTCCGCTGAGTCTCAAGGTCCCGGCCTAGAGCACAATCGGTGCACACCTAGGCTGCAAGATGCGCTTCATGGTTGGGATCGCATCTGGCGATGCGGTCTTTGACGTAGCGGTTTGGTGTGGTATCTGCGTTGCCGGGAAGCAGGATCCGTTGAATTCACCGAACAGTCCAAACCCTAGCGGTTTAGACTCAGCGGGCACCTGCTAGATGCCCGCTGAAGTTTTGGTTAGCGACGAGTCTCGAAGCTATTTCTTCCCGGAAAAGACTCCGGGCAGCGCTTCCGTGCCTTGTTGTTGAACTGCCTGCAAGCTCTGAGGGTTGAGGCCGAGAGCCTTCAGGATAGTCGGAGCAACTTGCGCCGTCTGCACCGGAGTAGTGAGGGTCCTGGCTGTGAAACTCGGGTTCGAGACCAAGATCATCACGTTGGTGTCATCATGCGAGAAGCCGCCATGTTCGGCCTGCTTCGCGGTGCTCCCCGAGTAAGTCACACCCACATTAGGAGCAACGGCGATGTCCGGGCTTCGCGGATCGCCGTTTGGCGGGATGCCTGGCGGATTGAACAGTTGATTAACAGATTGTCCCCAGAAGATTTCGCCGATACCCGCAATGTTGCTCGATGTCGGGGATTGGGTTTCCAGTATTCCGACCTCGGTCGCCGCGTTGCAGGAAGATTTCAGCCACAAGAGCGAAACGTCGTCTTCCGTGGGGCCGATTTGGCCGCCTGAGTTTGACTCGGAAGCCGGCAAGCAGTCGTCGATCAGCATGCTCGGCGAGGTCGTCACTGGCCCGGACGAGGTAATCCCAACGTAGCGTTGAGAATCGATTGGACTCTGACCATGCTTAGCCGTGATGATGACAAGCGTCGAGTCCAACAGACCCTGCTTTTGGAGCTCCGCAGTCCATTCTCCGATCGCTGCGTCAGCAAACTGAATCTCCTGGAGCAATAAGGCACTTGGAGTGCCCATACCGTCCTGGTAACCGCCGCTGCCTGCGGTGGCTTCGATCAACTTTTGCCCTACGCTGACGGCCTGAAAATTCATGCCGAAGATTGTGGGCACCTGGGTCTTCGTCTTGCGGTTGTGGCTATAGCCATCGATTTCGTTGAGGATCGCATTCACCTTGAGCGTGTCGTAGCACTGAATGTTTAGAAAGCTGTTGGTCCAAGCGCTGAGATCGGCTGTCGGATCCGGAATGGGATCGCAGGCCAGACCAAGCGGCGTCGTGACACCCTTCAGGGCAACCACCGTGGAATTGATTTCTGGTGCATAGAAATCGTCCAGGTTCGTGCCGTCACCGGGGCCGGAAACCGAGGAGTAGGCTGGGTGCTTGTCGGACCAGGCAGTGTAGCCGCCAGCGGCGTGAATCACGCCGAAAACGGTGTTCGTCCTGACGAAGTTCCAGGGATACACCGGCAGGCAGTTATTAAACGGATCGCGAACCAGCCGGGCCGGATCAATCGAGGCGATTCCACCGTCCCCGTTCTTGGTACTGATGCCGTCGACGCCGTTCAGAAATTTCTGGTTGATGTCGATGCCCTCTTCATACTCGGTCGTAGTGCCGTTAGCCCGGCCCGCCGTACAAGGTCCACCCTTGAGGCCGTTGCCTGTAGTTTTGATCGGAGGAGCGAATACCCGGTCGTAGGCGACATCGTAAAACACGCCCATGAGGCGCGGTGTGCCCCCGGTTACAATTGCCATCAAGCCGGGAAATGAATCGGAGGGCCGTGAGGTGCTGGTATCCAGATAGTTCACGGCAGTTGCGCCCAGCTTCGCCAGGTTCGAGCAGTAGGGTTGTCCGCCGTTTATTCCTTTGACTCCCTGCGAACAGTTCAGATAATCCACGGCATGCATGCCATCAATGCTCACCAGCAAGACGTGGCTGATTTTGTTATGTTTTCCTGCGTCTTGCGCAACTACGGCCGGGACCAAAGCCGCAGCCAGAAATAGAATTACGAGAAAGGCCCGTGAAGGCCTCTTGCTTTTCATTGAAAAAATCCTCCTGAACCCGACACTCTAACGGTGCAATGTGGCGCTAGAGTTAAGCGCGAATGAATTTTTCTGTTTGCATGTGGAAATCTTGGACGACACCTGCGGTTGGTGTCGACGACCGGGTGATTGGATCGCTTGAGCGAAAGCGATCAGAACTCGAAGGTCACGAATTTGGCGTCGGCGTTCCCGACATTCGTGATGGTATGGGTGAGGTCGCCTTCAACCCATTTGATTTCGCCAGACTTCATCTCGACGTTCGATGCGCCTTTGCCGACAACGTCACTGCGGAAAGTCAGGTCGGTGATGGCGATGACCAGGTGGGGGCGGGTGTGGCGGTGTTTGGGCACGGAGCCGGCAACCTGGAGTTCGGTCTCGGACACGCGCACGCCGTCTTTGACGAAGAGGACCTGTTGCGTTCCGCCGTGGAGGACCTGCAGGCTGCGGTCGTCGTCCCACTTGGGAGGCGGCGACGTGCGGGCTTTGTCGTCCTGGAGCAATTCGATGGTTATGTTGCGGAAGGGCGTGGCGGCGAGGTTGCGGGCGATATGGACGAAACCGCCATCCGTGGCACGGACCTCGCCATCCTGCAATTTGAGCGTGACTGGAGGCTTGCCGGCGACTTCGTTGGAGACTTCGCTGGCTCCCAGCGTGACAAAGATATAGTCGTGGCCATGGCGATGCATCAAGGTCGCGGCGTGAGGAGCGACTTCCACCTGGAAGACGCGTACGTATTGATTTTGCAGAATCAGGTGGTGGGAGGGTTCCGAGGTAATTTCGACTTCCGCAGCCGGAGACGAAGCGGCGACGGCAAGGAGCAAAGCGACGGGAAGAACCGCCAGTGATTTCATGAACAAAATTCTAACAGGGGCGGACTGGCGAGACTCGGGCGCTACAGCGCAAAATAAGTCTTCTTGTGCAGCCAGCTGTTTTCGTCGCCGATCACGACGTGATCTGGCCATTGGGGCGTGGTGGTGACGAAAAGGCGCAAGTCCTTAGCGTCGGGTGGAACTCGAAAGGAAAGCTCGGTGATGTAGGACTGACCGGGGATAAGCGGCGTGGTCAGAGACGTTCCGCCAGCGGATTCGGGCGAATAGGTGGCGCCGCGGGAGTCGATCAGTTGCACGGTACGCGGGGAGGGGATGAGAGGCGCATCTTTGGGGCGCTGAGAGGAAATAGTGGTTTCGTCGAAGCGGGTGCGCAGAGTTACGACGTAGTGGGTCAAAGCAATCGAAGGCTCGGTCTTCACTTGCAACACCGAGTAGGCGAGATGACAGTCCATCTCGCAGAAATACTTTTCCTCGCCCTGGGCCAGCAAGTGGTCGCGGCTGCCGAGGGAGAATCCGAAGAGCAGGCCGAAGTAAACAAACGCGCCGCAAGCGACGATGAGCAGGGTCAACTGGGCGACTTGGCGTTTGCGAACAAACGCAGCCATCGCCAGGGTGCACAGCGAAAGCAGCGCGCCGGCGCAGGCTGCGAGGAAACCTACGGCAGCGACGGGAGCGGGGAAATTCATGTTGCTATTGATGCCGAAGTTCCACATGTTCTTTTCTCCTATAGTTAGTCAGCTTGATCCATGGTCGTGTCGCAGGTTAGCGGTAGTGTTCCAGGTAATACAGCGCTCCAAACGCGATGGCCAAAGCCACGGCTCCAAATGCCGCTGGTCGCGTGCTTCGCAAAGGACGCGTCCAATCGGCGGTTACGAGGAAGAGTAGGATCGTCGGCAGCAGCAACACGACCGACAGTTGAAAGATATGAGCGGCGATGCCTTCGTCGGGTTGCGGCGGTTGGGCGTACCCGCTAAGTACCGCGAGCAACGCTGTAAGAGACAGGACGATCAGGACTTTGCCGCTAACCCGGTTGACTTCCTGCCAACGCATGGCTGCCACTTCCTTTCCAGTAGGACTCCGTCTTTCACTGGCTTGCTGTCGCGTAATGTGCTTTGCAATGCAAAGCAGCCGCACAAAAAAATATCAGACCCGCTCACGTGTCTGGGCAATGAAACGTTCCATCTGCTCCAGATAGGTTTCCAATGCCTTCCGGCCCGCGGGCGTAAGGCGGTATTCGGTGCGGGGGATGCGTCCCTGAAAAAACTTGTTGCAGCGGAGGTATCCGGCGGCCTCCAACTTCTGGGCGTGCACGCTGAGGTTGCCGTCGGAGGTTTTCAGCACACGCTTGAGGTCGTTGAAACTCAACGAGTCGTTAATGGCAAGAGCGCTGACGATGCCGAGGCGCAGTCGCTCGTGAATCAGGCGATCGAGTTCGGGCAATTCGCGCGGGGGGCGAGCTGTGCGGCCGGAAGAAACCGTTCGCGAGGTATGCGCCGATGTTGACCGCAGAGTTCTAGCCACCGTACCTCCTGGCGATGCTGAGCCCGAAGCCGAGGTGCAATCCACCGAAACCGAGGGCCATCCAGAGATTGCCCGAGGCGGGAAACATCAGAGCGGCGACGCCCAGCAACATGAAGCAAGTGCCCATGGCGGGAACGACGGCTACCGAGAGCGCACCAGCTGATACCACTCCCGCACCGAAAAGTAGCAGCCAGGTTCCAGGCAGAATGCGAGACAGCCCGTATTGATAGAGGACCAAGGTCAGAACTGCACCCGCCACGACTGCGGGCAGGAAGCTAAGGGCGAATTTGCGGCCGGGGCCGCTGGTCAGCGGGACGCCGGTGCGTTGAGCTTTGTTTTGGGTGGCGGCGATCCCGACGGAAGATGCGAAGACTGCCTCGACCAGCCAAACCGTGAGCCACATGGCCTGAGAACCCTGACGGGCGGCGAGCCACGCGGCTGGGAGGGCGCTTGCCCCCATGGCAACCTGCCCCCATCCGGGAATCGCAGTGAAGGCGGAGGAGCGCTCCAGAGTCTCGCGAATGAAGCGAAGATCATCAAGGGCCCGGGCTGGAGCAGGAGAATGGGCGCGCGGCCGGCGAACGCGATGTTGGCGCTCAAACATGGCAAGAGTTTAGCGGAGAGCGTTGCTGATGTCAAGTACTTTGTCTTGCAAAGTAAGACTAAAATTGATCCTGTGACTGATCTGGGGAAACTGCTGATATTGCTGGGCGGGATGCTCCTCCTGGCGGGATTGGGGATGGTGCTGGCGGGTCGCGCCGGCCTGCCGCTGGGACGGCTGCCGGGTGACTTTGTGTATCGCGGGAAGAACACGACGTTTTACTTTCCGCTGGCTACCTCGATTGTGGTCAGCGTGGTTTTGTCGGTGTTGATGTATGTGGTGGGGAGAATAAGGCGGTAGGTTCTAACAACGCGGGAGGGCGCAGCGCCTAGCTCCCACTCTTCCGCCAGCTGAGATATCATCTACTTCTCCGGAGGAACGAATGCCCCGTGCGCTTCGGTGTCTTCTTATTGCCTGCATTGTATCCATCACTTGTTCTGCCCAGGACGTGGCGCCACCCGTGCCACAGCGCCTGCTGGTTCACTCGAATGTTCTCAATGAAGATCGGTTGATGTGGGTGCGGATGCCGGCCGCATCGCGCGGGAAAACAGACCGCTATGCGGTTTTGTATATCACCGACGGCGGCCCGAACGTCAACGAAATTGGCGCCATCATTGATTTCCTCGCCGATGCCAACTTCATGCCGCCGCTGATCGTCGTCGGCATCACTAACACCGACCGCAACCGCGACCTGACGCCCACCCGCGCCGGCGTAAAACACTCGGATGGCTCGGTCGAACAATTTCCCACCACTGGCGGGGCTGACAAATTCCTCGACTTCATCCAGATGGAGTTGATGCCTGAAGTCGACAAACGCTACCCTACCGAACCGTATCGGATTCTCGTGGGGCACTCACTCGGCGGTTTGTTTGCCGTTCACGTCATGATCGCCCGTCCCGACCTGTTCAACGCCTACATCGCTTCGAGCCCGAGCCTGTGGTGGGACGACGCCCGCACCGTGCGCGATGTCCAGGAATTCCTCTCCCGGCAAAGAGAATTCAACAAAACGCTCTTCTTCTCGCTCGGGAACGAGGGCGGCGATATGAACGACGCATTTGAGCAGATGCAGAAGACAGTGGGCGCTGAACGCCCGAGAGGTTTCGTCGTGGATTCGGTGCGCTATCCCGATGAGGTCCACGGGTCAACCGAACTGCGGACGCACTATGCAGGCCTGCGACTGATCTTTGCCGGCTGGCCAATGCCCCGCGACGAGAAGACGGACCTGCGCATCGGAGGACTTGCGGGTGTGGAACGACATTATCGTGAACTTTCCGAGCGCTTCGGATTCCAAGTTTCCGCCGAACAGGAAATCAACGCCTTGGGCTACCACCTGCTGGGAGACAAGAAGATTGACGAGGCGATGGCTGCTTTTGAGCGCAATGTGGAGCTTTATCCGCGGTCGGCAAACGTCTATGACAGTCTGGCCGATTGCCTGGAAGCAGCGGGCAAGCCCGAGTCAGCAATGAAAAATGTTCAGAAGGCGGTCGATGTCGCGACCAAGACTGGCAATCCATTGCTGCCGGCTTTCAAGAAACATCTGGAACGTCTTGTGGCGGCGAAGAGCATCGGCAAAGGTGGGCAGAAGTAGACGATTTCGAGCCAGCCGAAGGAAGAACGCTTGTGTCATCTCGCTTCTGCCGTGAACGCCCGGATCCACTCGTGGCCCTTAATTTCAAACATTTTCGTCGGAACATTTCCAGCAGGCGCTAGTTCCGTAACGTGGATTCGCATCCCGACTTTCCCGTCTTTGATCACGTCGATATGCTGAGCAACTTTCACTCCGGCGAAGTCCGTGAACTCGGACCGCTCGGTTTCGATTCCGAGGTTATAAGTCTTTACTAACGAGCCAGCATCATTAAACCAGTATGCCCTGGCGCTTTCCGCGTCCAGTTGTCCCTCCGGGTTCACATATCCTGCGAGCACGCGCACCGTACGAACGCCGTTCACCGTATCGCGTCGAATCTTCCAATCCGACTCGACAAAAGTATCGATCGCCGGAATGGGTTCCATCACCTGCATGACAAGCCGCAACAAGGAGGAGTAGTCGCCGCTCACTAATTGGTACAGTTGCTCTCCATTTCTCGACCGGACATATTGCCCATTCTCGAAGTCGACCTCACGCCGCCATTGGGTGCTGGTTAGCCATATGTCTTCATACCGGCCTTTCGCAATTCCGCCTTCACGCGTCTGAGCCTCAAACTCCGCGCGAAGCACATACGGCGTTCCGTTGCCGAATGCCGGAAAGGCGATATGCCTGCCGCGCTCGAAGTAGCCGCGGGCACTATCGAAGATTTCAGCGCCTGCGGGCCGACTCGTCTTGAATGGCATTGTGAACTGCGATATCACTTGAACCGGCGCGCCGTTTTCGGAAAACGGTTTGAACCGTAGCGCCAAGAAGGCTTGTTTCGCTGCGTCGTTCAGGGCCGGATTATCCGAAACAACGGTCTCAATGTCTCTGACTTTTCCATCGCAATCGACCACGACGTCAGTGGTTACCTTTCCTTCGAGTGGGCCGTCCTGCACCGAGGGCCATGAGGTAGTTCCTGGTGAAAGCAAATTCTTGCGCAGAAATGTTTCCTCCATCACAACAGTCCTTAACGAGTGCGGATCGCCACCCGGGACGGTACTGTCGAAGAACGCAGTTGGAAGCTCCGCTAAATCCTCGAGCGTCGTGATTTTGGCGGTCAGCTGGGTTGATCCGACATTGACGGTGCGCGCGACCATCTTCCCGTGAAAGTCCGCATAGTCTTTGAACTCCGCGCCCCATCCGAGGCCGCCTGCATAAAGCAGCAAACCAGTGTTACTGCTCAAAGCAACCCATCCTCTCAAAATATTAGGGACTTCTGGCGTACCGCTGGGCGTGGTCCAGCTCAGGTTGATCATGGGGCCGATGCGTCGCGTCTCCGCGCCCCGTGCTTGTTTCAGCACTTGTTCGAGAGGCGGGATGGGTTCAATCAATTCCGTGGCCGTCCGTTCTAACCGCTGCGGAAAGTAGTTGCCCTCATTTTCTTGCCAGATGTGAGGCCCGTTGATGACTTGGATTTGATGAAACCCGGGCGACCGCACTTCCCTTTTCCAACGCGTCGGCGAGTCCCACCAGATTTCGACTTCACCGGTCCGCCCAGAATCCTTGTCTCTTTCAAAGCTGGGTGCAAACGTTGCCTTCAAATGGAACGGCTTCGTGCCGGACTGGGCGAGCGTGCTGCGCTCAACAGCCTTTTTGATGTCCTTTTCTAAACTCTCTGCGCGGCTCAAAACTGGCCACACAGTTATAACGGTGAATAAGCCGAACAACCATTTCCGCCGCATGCGGAAACTCTACATGACCCGGCACAAAAGACAAAGGCTGATCGGTTTCCGGCGATAAGCTGCCCTACGGTAAACTTTACCTGAGTGTCTGCCTCCGACCAACTCGGCTTCATGTTTATCCCCACAGCACGCCGAACCTGGACGGTACGCGACCTGGTCGCCGCAGTACGTACTAATGTCGAACGCGAGTACGGCGACATCTGGGTGGAAGGCGAGATTTCGAACTTCAAGGCCCATGAGTCGGGACACCTCTATTTCACCCTGAAAGACGCGAGCGCGCAGATGCGTGTGGTGATGTTCCGCTCCTCGGCGAAGCTCTTACGCTTTCGGCCTGAGAACGGGATGGTGGTGGTTGCGCGCGGGCGGGTGACGGTTTACGAAGATCGGGGCGAGTTACAGATTTCGGCGGAGTACCTGGAGCCAAAAGGCGCAGGCGCGCTGCAGGTCGCGTTCGAGCAACTCAAGGCCAAGCTGGAAGCTGAGGGATTGTTCGACGCGAGTCGCAGGAAGCCGATTCCCACGCTGCCGCAACGGATCGGGATCGTGACCTCGCCACAGGCGGCGGCGTTGCGTGACATCCTTAATATTCTGCGCAGGCGGCACCACGGCGTGAACGTCCTTATATATCCGGCACAGGTGCAGGGGGATGGGGCGGCGCTTGAGGTCATGGCGGGAGTCCGGCACTTCAATAAGACGCGCTCGGTGGATGTCATTATCGTGGCTCGCGGCGGAGGGTCGGCGGAAGATTTGGCAGCGTTCAATCATGAGGGTCTGGCACGGGCGATTGCGGCGTCGGAGATTCCGGTGATTTCGGCGATTGGGCACGAGACGGATTTCACCATCATTGATTTTGTGGCGGATCTACGGGCGGCCACGCCTTCGGCGGCGGCGGAACTGGTGATTCGTTCGCGGCAGGAAATTGCAGAGCAGATGGAAGGCCTTGAGCGGCGGCTGGAGACGGCGGTGCGCTACCAGTTGCTGATGGTGCGGAAGAATCTGACGGAACTGGCGCAGCACGGGGCGTTTGGCCGCATCATGGACTTGATTCACCGGCGGCAGCAGCGGCTGGACGAACTCGGGCACCGGCTGGGGCAGGCGCAGCGTGGGATCATTGAAAAACAACGGCGACGGTTTGAGGGCTTGTCGGCGACAGTGCGCCACTATGACGTGCGGCGAGTGCTGTCAGGGATGAGGAAAGATCTGGCGGCGCATCACACCGGGTTGGTGGCGGCGTTTCGCAATTTCGTGCTGGAGCGGAGAGTTCGAATCGAACGCATAGAGACAGCTTTGCAGGCGCTTTCGCCAGTGGCGATTTTGGAGCGGGGATATGCGCTGGTGTTTGATGCGTCGGGGAAGCTGCTGAAGGATGCGCGGAAGGTGAAGGCGGGGGATGAGATTTCGGCGAAGCTGGCGAAGGGGACGGTGCGGGCAAGGGTGGAGGGTAAGAGTTGAGTTTCAGCTTGCACGGTCTGGGGCCCGCGCCTGTTACTTGCCTCGCCGCCCCTGCCTGCTTATACTTTTGAGGCTATCCGCACAAATCCGGGACAATTGTCCGGAGCCGGCCAGCCCAGCACCGGAATGCAGCAATCGGAGACGCCATGACCGCCACCACTTTGGAAACCGCCGCCCTCGAACGTGAATTTAACCCCATGGAGGCGCAGTCGGCGCGCTTCGATCTGGCCGCGCAGAAGCTCAATCTGGATGAAGGAATTTGGAAAGTCCTGCGGTATCCCAATCGCGAACTCATTGTACACATCCCGGTGGCCATGGATAACGGCCGCCTTGAGGTATTCACGGGATTCCGGGTGCAGCACTCGATTGCGCGGGGCCCGGCCAAGGGCGGCGTCCGCTATGCGCCAGACGTTACACTCGACGAAGTCCGCGCCCTCGCCAGTTGGATGACATGGAAGTGCGCGGTGGTCAATATTCCGTTTGGCGGGGCGAAGGGCGGCATCATTTGCGATCCCCACAAGATGTCCCAGTCGGAATTGGAGCGCATGACCCGGCGCTACACCGCGGAGTTGTTCGAGTTCATCGGTCCGGAGAAAGATGTTCCCGCGCCCGACGTCAACACCAACGAGCAAACCATGGCCTGGATGATGGACACCTACTCCATGCACATGCGGCAGACGGTCACGGCGGTGGTGACCGGCAAGCCCATCAACATGGGCGGATCGCGCGGCCGCCGCGAAGCCACCGGCCGCGGCATCATGATCGTCTGCGATGAAGCCATCAAGAAGCTGGGACTGAAGAAAGAGGCCACGCGGGTGATCGTGCAAGGATTTGGCAACGTGGGTTCGAATGCAGCACTGCTGATGGCGGAAGCAGGCTACAAGATTATCGGCATCCTCGAAGTGGATGGCGGCCTGTACAACAAGAACGGGATTGACGTGAAGGCGCTCGGCGAACACCGGCAAAAGAACCGAACCATCACTGGATTCCCAGGAGCCGACAAAGTGGACCCGGCGGAGCTTCTGGTCACCGAATGCGACATCCTGATTCCCGCTGCTACTGAAAACCAGATCACCAGCCGCAACGCGGAGCGGGTAAAGTGCAAGATATTGGCAGAGGGCGCCAATGGCCCCACCACCGCCTCGGCCGATGAAGTTCTGGCCTCCAAGGGGATTTTCGTGATTCCCGATATCCTTTGCAACGCCGGCGGCGTGACCACTTCCTACTTTGAGTGGGTGCAAGACCGCCAGGGATATTTCTGGAAGGAATCGGTCGTCAACGAACAGCTGGAAACCATCATGGTAGAAGCCTTTAACGATGTGGTTCGATTCGCCGAGGCCCACCACGTCAACAATCGAATCGCAGCCTATATGCTGGCTATCGATCGGGTGGCTGTAACCATCCGGCAGCGCGGGATTTATGCGTAGGGCGAGTACCGCAGCGCTGGCATTGTTACTGGTGATGGGCGCGTGGACCGCCGGGTCCGCGACGGCGCAGGACAGCCCCTCTCAGAATCCGGCTGCGACCCCGGCGAAGCCTGCTTCCGCCGCGCCTTCAGCCTCAGACATTGCCGCCGCCAAAGCCAGCCACAAAGTCTGGGTCAACTTAGACACAGGCATTTACCATAAAGGCGGACGCTGGTATGGCAAGACGAAGACCGGCAAATTCATGACCGTGGACGACGCCAAGAAGGCCGGGTATAAGGCGGCCAAGAGAGATTAAGACAAGGCTCCGATCACGCGGCGCGCTGGCGTGAACCTTGGTGCGACAGCCCTCATTTCCTGCGTTGCAATCGCGCTCCCTAGTGGAGGATAATCTAGACGCATTGGTTCCGCGTCCCGGTGAATCTTCCCAATTCCATCACGCTCACCCGCATCGTCAGCATCCCGCTGCTGATCTGGATTCTTTCCACCAACCGCTTTCAGAGCGCGGGCGGCGAAAAGGAACTGCTGGCATCAGCATTGTTTATTGCGGCGTCGATTACCGACGGTATTGATGGCTACCTGGCCCGCAAGCGCGGACAGATCACCACCATGGGAATGTTGCTGGATCCGCTGGCAGACAAACTGCTGATTGCGGCTGCTTTTGTCACGCTCGTGCAATTCAATCCCAGCCTGGTTCCAGCATGGATTGCAGTGGTCATCATCGGCCGGGAATTTCTGGTCAGCGGACTGCGGTCGATCGCAGCCTCGGAAGGCTTCACCATTGAAGCCAGCGATCTCGGCAAGTTCAAAATGCTGGTGCAGAGCATCTCCGTGGTGGCCGTGATCCTCGACCATCGCTGGAAAGAATGGCCGGTGTATGGCCCTTACATCTTTCCCGTCCACTGGATCGCGCGGCTGGCAATCTGGTTCATGGTGTTGCTGTCGCTACTCTCCGCCGGTGATTATTTCATCGCCTTCTGGTCGAAGATCGACCGCCAGGTGGTGAAGAGCCGCCGCCGCGCTTTCGTGCTGAGCCGACGAAGGAAGCGCGATGTCGCCGCCACCTGAAAGCTCCTCTCGCAAGCAGAACGAATTGACGCCAACGGATTCACCCGGCCGTGAATTCCCGCAGCCAGAATTTACGGAAGAGGAACGCAGCATCCTGCTAAAGCTGGCGCATGAGTCGATCGAATCGGCTCTTGAACAGCGCGAGAACCCGCTCGACCCTCCTTCGCCGCATTTAGCCGAGCCGCGTGGGGCTTTCACAACAATCTATTTCCGCGGGCAGTTGCACGGCTGCGTGGGATTCGTGTTCCCGGTGGCATCACTCTATCGGACTATCGCCGAAACGGCACGAGCAGCGGCCTTCGAGGACACGCGGTTTGCTCCGGTGACCCGCGAGGAGGCTCCGGACCTGGAAGTTTCGCTGAGCATTCTGTCGGGGCTGCAACCGATCCGCGCCGAAGAAGTGGTGATCGGAAGGCACGGCCTGCTCATTAGCCAGCAAGGGCATCGTGGCCTGCTGCTTCCTCAAGTGCCCATCGAACACGGCTGGGACCGGGTGACGTTTTTGGAGCAGGCCTGCCGCAAAGCCGGCCTGCCGCCGGATGCGTGGCAGAAAGGCGCGACCATTGAGGCGTTCACCGCGGAAGTATTTGGAGATGGGGAATCAAGATAATGAAAGGGAGAAGCTTTTCAGCTTCTCCCTTAAGCGTTCAGCGGGTGAAGAAAACTCTGAACAAACTCTACTGTTGCGGATCCAGTTCTACGCCATCGCCCAGGTGCATGTCTTCCATGGCGAATACGATCATGCCGGTGGAAGTGGTAGGGGTGGTCTGCAGAACCAGGATTTCACCCACCGCGCGGCGCGGGAACGCGGCCACGTGAATGACAGGACCGCTGCTATGGGTAAACATCGTCTGCTCGATGGAAGGTGGCTTGGCCTGGGTGTCTTCCGCGGTGGAGGCTTTGAAAGAAAGTGAATCCACCGGGTTGTGCAGGTCGGCTTCGTACGAGCGGACGGCGCGGAAATAGTCGCCGACCTTCACTCCCTGGTTGGCACCAAGATTCATGTAGACCTTCATCCCGGTACCCAGTTCGGCGTTGAAATCCTTCGCCATCACAATGCGACCGCTGGCCTTGCCGTTAGGCGGGGCAAAGCGGTCGAAGCGCATTGGAGGATGGAGGGGCAGTGCAGGCCTGTCGACATACTGGGCTACGATGTCGCCTGGAACCACCGGGCTGCAACTGAACTCGATGTGGGCAATCGCCGACTTGCTGCGCGTGTCCACCACGCGTACCATCGCCAATTCGGCATAGGGCTGTCCCATGGCCTTGAGCATGGCAGCCTGGCCATCAAACACCTCGCGACGATTGGGATCGCGTAGTTCGCGGACGATGCGGTAGTTCTTGCCCAGCTCATAGCCTTGGCCGGCGAGAAAGATGAGATCGCCGCTGGCATACTGAGCCGTATTAGGCGTGTCCAAGCCGCCAGCCACATAACTGGCGTTGGGCAAAGGCTGCTTGTTCACGAAACCTGCGCATTGCAGGTCTGTATTGTTCGGATTCACGATACTCTCGATGGGAAAATTGACGTTGGTTGACACCGTCCCGGCGGGAGTGGGTTGATCTGCGGCGCCCCCGCTGGTTTGCGCAACAGCCGTCCCCATAGCCAGCGACAAGGCCAGCAACAATCCTGTTTTCTTCATGTTACCTCCGAAGCCAGAACCACCTCAGGTCCTGCCTCATCTCGGTTAAGTTACAGAAAAATAAAAGACTTCCAGCCCGGACAGTAGCAACTAGGGTCAGGACGGTCAAGGTTACGCTGGTGCCAGCCCGGTTAGGTCAAAAAGTTCCTTCCCGCAAAAAACCTTAATCCCCTGTTGCAATCTGGAGTTACGCGCCTGTAATATCGCGCCACTCAACAAAACAGAAGATGACGGCAGCCCCCAATCAGTTCGTAGCTCGCTTTCGGCCGTTGCGCTTGCCCCGGGTATGCGTGGCGGTCACCGGATCCGACCCCTCCGAGATTGTGGAAAAGGCTGAAGCCCTGGTTCGGGACAACACTTTTCTGGAGTTCAGGTTAGACTACCTGGCCCGCCCGGTGCTGGCCCTCGGCCGTATCAAGCAATTCACCGAGTACCACCCCCATGTGTCCACCATAGCCACTTGCCGGCGTGTGGCCAACGGAGGCAAGTTCCGGGGCTCAGTGGCTTCGCAATTGGACATCCTGACCAAGGCTGCCGCGGCTGGTTGTCAACTGGTGGACATGGAATTGCAAAGTGCTGTCCATTGCAAGCGGACACAGCTGGAACGGCTGCGAACCCGGGCCGCGCTGATCCTTTCCTACCACGACTTTCGAGGCACCAAGAAGCTGGAAGAAACCCTGGAAAAGATGGTCGCCCTGCCCGCCGACTTCTACAAGATTGTCACCACGGCCACCACCTTGCACGACAACGTGGTGATGATGAAGTTCCTGGAGAAGAACAGCGATCGGTATTCCCTGATCGGTTTGTGCATGGGCGAGCAAGGAATCATCAGCCGGGTGCTGGGCGTGCGCGCGGGCAGCGCCTTCACCTTTGCCGCAGTCAGTGAGGACGAGAAGACCGCGCCCGGGCAGGTGACAGCACAGGAACTACGCAGCACTTATCGCATCGAACAGGTTGATCCGGCAACGCGAGTCTATGCTGTGGCCGGCGACCCAGTGCTGCATTCCTTGTCCCCGGCGATCATGAATGCCGCGCTGCGGCGGGAGACGGTCAACGGGGTTTACGTGGCGCTGCACGCCAAGACTTTGAAAGACTTGCTGGGCTGCGTGAAGGAGATCCCCATTCACGGCCTCTCCATCACCATGCCCTATAAGGAAGCCATCGTCTCGCACCTCGACAACACCGATGCCCACACCACCAAGATCGGGGCGTGCAACACGCTGGTGCGCGCCCAGGACGGGAAGTTATATGGCTTCAATACCGATGCTGCGGGAGTGGTACGTCCATTGCAACAGCGGATTTCGCTTGAGCAGGCCAAGATATTGGTCTTGGGCGCCGGAGGCGCAGCGCGGGCGGCAGTGTATGGACTCAAAGAGCGGGGCGCGGAAGTTTACATCCTGAATCGCACGCTGGGCCCAGCCCAGAAGCTGGCGCGCTCGGCGCGGGCGCGGTTGGTTAAGCGCGCCGATCTGAAAAAGTTGACGTTTGACGTGATCATCAATGCCACCTCGGTGGGCATGGGCAACACCCGCGAATCTCCCCTCAATGAAAATGAGATTAGGACGCGTTACGTTTTCGATATGGTGTACGATCCGCCGGAGACGCGCTTAATGAAAATGGCGAAGGCAGCCGGAGCGGAAGTGATCCCGGGCATCGAGATGTTCGTGCAACAAGCTGCGCGGCAGTTCGAAATCTGGACCGGAAAACCGGCCCCGTTGGATGAGATGCTGCGGGTGGTGAACCGGGTGATCGAAGAGCGTGCCGCCGCCAAAGACGCCGACGACGGATTAAAGAAGAAATAGTTATGCGTCCCGATCTTGCAGGTTAACTGTTCTCTCGCCCCGGCCTGCGGCATGAGCTTTGCTGTGCCGCCGCAGCTTTCTCAAAATTGCTGAGAAAGACCGATGTGTCGAGCCACATCCATAAATCGGGGTGCCGAGTGCAGGCTTTCGAATTCGTGGTCGTCCATAAGGAACGTCAGGAGCATGGATCGATCCGCATGCGCCTTTTCAAGCATGGCAAGAGCTTGCTCTTTTTCGCCCAGACCGATATACAGCTCGGCGAAGTTGTATGCGGGGACATAGCTAAGTTTTGACCAGGCTTCAAGCTCCTTAAGGGCATTTTCGGCATCGTCTTTGCGGCCCGCGAGCGCGTAGGCGTGGCCGAGTTCAGCGAGAGGCCAAGGTACTGTGGCTTCGGTTGCGCGGGCTTTCTCACACTCTGCGCCCGCACGGGCAAAGTCTCCCTTGGCTTCATAGGCCAATCCCAAAAGCATGCGCGCGAGCCAGAAATCCGGATCCATGTCGAGGGTCTTACGGAGTTGCTCGATTGCCTGATCATATTGACGGGCATAGTACAAGTTCTGACCTGCTAATCCATTGACCTCGACGGAAAGCGGATCGAGCGCCACGCCTCGTTTACTCTCTGCGATGCCTTCGGCAACCCGCCCCACGGAAACCAATTCCCAGCCGTACCACACATGGGCATCCGCAGAGTTGGGTTTGAGCTCGATGGCCCGCTTGAATTCCCGTTCCGCAGCGTCCCAATCATAGTCATACCAGAAATGAATTGTTCCCATATCAGTGTGAGCTTCCGCAAGCGTGTCATCCAGTTCCAATGCCTTTTTTGCCGCCTCCCTCGCCTTAGGCATCGATTCCTGCGGTGTCATGAAGAAATCATCGCTGTTGTAGTAGGCATAGGACAGTCCTTCGTAGGCCAAGGCATAATTGGGATCGATGTCGATGGCCTGGTGGAAGTATTGAATTCCCTTGTCCACCCCCTCTTTGGTGAGCTTCTCCGCAAAGTAGCGTCCCTTGAGATACAGCTGGTAAGCCTCGGGGTTGGTCGTCAGGCGTTTGGCGAGCTGCTTCTCATCTTCCCCGCTCAGCTTGCGGCGGAGTTCGTCGGAGATATCTCGCGTGATTTCCTGTTGGATCGCAAGCAGGTCAGCGAGCCTTCGGTTGTACGTTGCACCCCAGATATGGCTGTCGTTCTCGACGTTCACCAACTCAGCGTCGATTGAGAGATCGTTGCCCCGCTGGACTACCCGGCCAGCCAGGACAGCTTGCACTCTGAGCGCATGGCCGGCGGTTTGCGCGTCGATTTCCTTCCCTCGATACTGGAGAACCGAATTGCGCGACATTACGGTGAGACGGGGCAGTTGCGAAAGGTTGTCAATGAGGCTTTCGGTGATTCCATCGCTCAGATATTCCGTGTTCGGGTCGGCTCCCACATTGGTGAACGGCAGGACTGCAATGGAGTCGATGGCTCCACCTGCTCTGTGAGATCGCAGATAAATCCCTATCACCAGCAGGGCCAGCAAGGCGAGCGTGCCCACGGCGAACAGCGCACGCTTCCTCAGTGCTTTCGGGTGCGGAGTCGATCCCAGAGCTGGCACTCCGCTAGAAGCCGTGTTGCGCCTCAGGCGTTTGAGATCAGCCCTCATCTCGGCGGCGGACTGGCAGCGGACGTCACGATCTTTCTCCAGGGCCTTGTTGATGATCGCTTCCAACTGAGGCGGCACCTCGGGATTCGACCTGATGGCCGGGGCCGGTGCTCGATTGAGAATCGATTCGAAGATCACCCCTGAGGTATCGCCCCGAAACGGGAGTAGCCCAGTCGTCATCTCATAGAGGACTACTCCGAAGGAAAACAGATCGGTACGGGCATCGAGTTCCTGTCCCCGCACTTGCTCCGGCGACATATAAGAGACGGTGCCAAGCGTACTGCCAGGGCTGGTGAGACCGTCCTCCGAGTCTACAGTGGGGGCGCCCGGGGCAACGCTGTCCGGCTTAGAGCGGACCTTGGCGAGGCCGAAATCGAGAACCTTCGCCTGCCCGCGAGTGGTCACGAATAGGTTCGCAGGTTTGAGATCCCGGTGAATGATTCCTTTGGCATGTGCGGCGTCGAGTGCATCGGCGATCTGGATGCCGAGTTCGAGCACCTTCTCGGTTCCCAGCGGCTTCCCATGGATCATGTGTCCGAGTGTCTGCCCTTCCAGTAGTTCCATGGATATGAAGGCTCGCCCGTCGGCTTCGTCGATCTCGTAAATCGTGCAAATGTTCGGATGGTTCAGGGAGGACGCGGCTTTGGCCTCACGTTGAAAACGGTTGAGCGCTTGCGGGTGGTTGGCGAGTTCGTCGGGCAGGAACTTCAAGGCGACAAAGCGGCCGAGTTTTATATCCTCAGCCTTGTAGACCACGCCCATTCCGCCCCCGCCCACCTTCGCGATGATGCGGTAATGCGAGATGGTTTGGCCGATCAAAGGCAGGTAACCTCTCGGCTGGCATGTTACGGACAGGATGAGCGCAAGTCAACGCTACACAACAGGTTCCGCGAACCCCGGAGGGTGGGAATCCGCGTCTTCGCTACCGATCGCAGCCTTCCTCTTACAAATTGTTACAAAAGTGTTGCAATTGTCGCCGCTTTAGAAGTAACATGTTACCCGGACGTGGTAGTAAGCGTTCGACCCAGTCGTGGTACCGCCCTTTCTTCCAAAGGTTCATTAGCCGTAACTAACTGTCTCGTCCTGGGTGGAGGTTTATGCCTTGGACTAGGTACGGAGACCCTATATGGCGTGGTACGCATATTGCCTCACCGAGCAAGAATCCCTCAACGGAACACGCGCGCGGCGCCCCTTCCTGTTGGAAGGCATTCAAGGAGTGAACGCAGCCCCGGTTTTGAGCTATCCGAGCGGCGATTTTGCCGTGGTGGTGAGCGAATACGACCGCGCTACCCAAAAAATTGAAGATAAAGCAGTGCTGGAGCATGCACATGTGGTGAGCGTGTGTTTCCGCACCGGGACGGTGCTTCCGTTCCGTTTTGGCACCATCTTTGACACCGACGAGGCGCTGAGGCAGGCGGTGCGCGCGAATCGGCGAGCTTTCGGGCTGAGCGTCGAGAGGTTGCGCGGTAAATCGGAAATGCACCTGAAGTTGTTGGTGCGGGACGGCTCCCTGCGGGATGCGCTGGCGGAGTTGCCATTGCCGCAATCGGTTGGCGGCGAGTATCTGTTAAGGCTGCGGGAAAAGGCCTCTAAGGACCGTGAGCGCCAGACCAAGGCGCGAGCCCTGTCGGTACAGGTGCACAAGATGTTTAACCCGCTGGAAGAAGAAATTAGTTGTAAGAGAGTAAACACTAACGGAATGCTGATCGACATTGCCCACCTGATTGATTCCAAGTCGGTGGAGAAGTACCAGAACCGCTACAGCACCGCCGCCAAGCAACTTAAGAATTGTGAGTTGTCGGTCAGCGGACCCTGGCCTCCGTATCATTTCCTGCCTGGCAAACTGCGCACCGTGGCGGGAAATTCGTAAGCAACTAAGACATAAAGAGAACAGTGCCCTGCAGCGTATGTGCAGGAATGTGCAGACCCGGCCGTCCTGCCTTCTCGGATAAATCCGCTGGCTAGAGTATCGCTTCAGTCTAACTATAATCTTTACAGTCTTTTGCGAAGAGGGTGCTTGCGGGTGCGCGGGCGTGTCCATTTGGTGTAGCAAATGCTTCTTTCGATGGCAATGGAAGAGGCCGCCACGAATTGACCTTCACTCTCTGTTTTCGACCTTCTTTGAGCCGACCCGCGTACCGGTCCGGTCCCTTGCATCGCCTGTCCTGACTCCTACCTGACCAGCCTCTTTTGAGAATGTGGCCCCAGAAAATGGGGCCGCTTTTTCGTGCATCATACTTCACTGAACGTTGACACGAATAACGCTGGTAGGCGGGAAAATAGCCGACTCCCTTGCCAGACTGTGCAACAGCCAGCTACAGTCACAAATCGACATGCGCCTACGAACTGCAGTTCTACCCTTGGTTGCTCTGGTTGTTTTGTCCCCCGCGGCCGGTGCGGGGGAAGAATCCAACGTTAAATCGACGAGCGAGTTGGTGGCGATTCGCGATGCGGCGCTGGCGGACGATTACGCTTATCAGCAGGTGGCACACCTAACGGATAACATTGGTCCGCGCCCTTCGGGTTCACCGCAGGCAGAAGCCGCGGTCGAGTATGTGGCCAGCGAGTTGCGTCGGCTTGGGCTTGAGGTCCGGCTGGAAGAAGTCCGCGTGCGTCGCTGGATGCGCGGCATCGACACTGCCGAATTGAGGGAGTATCCGGGACAAGCGCCGGGAACTACCCAAAAGATCGTAGTGACGGCGCTGGGTGGGAATACGGCCACGCCGGCAAATGGGATCACCGCGGAGGTCGTGGTGGCGAGAAACTTCGCCGAGTTGCAGGCGATGGGGCGGGAGAAAGTAGCGGGGAAAATCGTCGCCTTCGATTTCCCTTTCGACAAGCGGAAGGCGGCCAACGGATTGTCGGGTGAGGCCTATGGCGAAGCGGTCGAGTATCGCGCGACCGGCGCTAAGATTGCGGCGGAAATGGGTGCTGTGGCCTGCGTGGTGCGGTCGGTAGGGGGAGCGGATTACCGCCTGCCACACACAGGGTGGAGTGCGCCAACGGGCATTCCCGCCGGCGCTGTCACCAGCGAAGATGCCGACCTGCTGGCGCGGCTCAGCGTCCAGGGAAGAGTGAAGATGCATCTTACCCTTACTTCGGAGAATGGTCCGGAAGTCCTGAGTCATAACGTCATCGGCGATCTCAAGGGTTCCGAACATCCGGAACAGATCGTGATCGTTTCCGGGCACCTGGATTCGTGGGACTTGGGGACTGGAGCCATCGACGATGCAGCCGGAGTTGCCGTGGCCATGGAAACGGCGCAGTTGATTCAAGAGTCGCATTTGCATCCCCGGCGCACGATTCGGGTGATTGCCTGGATGGATGAAGAAAATGGCGGGCGTGGCCACGACGCCTACGCGGTAGCCCATGCATCGGAAATTGGGAACCATGTAGCGGCCATCGAAAGCGATCTGGGAGCCTCACACCCCCTGGGCTTTTGGGCGAAGGTTACACCTGAGGCGTTGCCGTTGCTCAAGCCGGCGCAGGAGGTATTGCAAAGCTTCGGGGCGAACTTGATCAGTAGGGTCGAGTTCAGCCCGGGAGCGGACATTGCGCCATTGGCCCAAGCTGGTGTTCCTGCGCTCGGCATCATGCAGGACGGGCGCACTTACTTCAACTACCATCACTCTGCGGCGGACACCGTGGACAAGATTGTTCCGCAGGAGCTGCGGGAGAATGCGGCAGCGATGGCGGTCATGGGATACGCGCTGGCAAACCTGGAGAGACCGTTGCCACGGTGAGGCGATTTTTCCCTTTTTGAAACGCAGCGACCGAAATGGGAATCCTAGAGGGCAGTTGACGCATCTTAATTTAGGCGCATATCATTTGCGTTTAACCCAAGAGAGCTAGGGACGCCAGAGAGGCGGGCTGTGAAGTCATTATCCATGGAAAAAAAGAAGCTGGACGCATTCAAGAAGAGGCTGGAAACGCGGCAGCAGGAGCTGCGCCGCATGGTCACGCGCACCGAGCAGGATGGCCGCACGGTGGATGAAGACTCAGCGCAGGACATTGCAGATCGCGCAGCCAGTTCTTACACCAAAGAGTTCTTGTTTCATCAGAGCAACAATGATCGTCAGTTGCTGCAAATGGTGGAGAACGCTTTGTCGCGTATCCGCGAAGGCACCTTCGGGGAATGCATCTCCTGCGGCAAAGACATCAACGCCAAGCGACTGGATGCAGTGCCATGGACGCGGCATTGCATCGATTGCCAGGAAAAGCTGGAACAGGGGCAACTGGAGGAAGCGTCCAAGTAGATTTGTGACAAGATCCTTTCAGGCCGCCGGACTTTCGGCGGCTTTTGCTTTGGGTGCGCGCCCCTCTTTGACGGTGCCGAATTTCGCCTGTTAGACTGAGAGACTGTCAGGCTGCTGATCAAGCAGCCGAAGGGGAGTTCGTGCGCGCACAAACCCGTCACAACCTGAAAACCGATCAGTTCACCAAGACCACGATAGACATGGCGGAGAAGACCGCGCATTGGTCGGTTGAGCATCAGAGCCGGCTGATCATCATCGGGGTTATTGCGCTGGTGGTCGTGGGCGTGGCCGGGGGGACGTGGTATTACTTCAATCAGCAGGACCAGAAGGCCAGCGTCGAGTTTGGCGCAGCCATCCGCACGCTGGATACGCCGGTACGGCCGCCCAACATGCCGGCACAGCCGGACAATCCGAGTTTTGCCAGCTCGAGTGAGCGCGCCACCGCGGCCCACAAGCAGTTTCAGGAAGTCGCTGACAAGTATTCGCACACTCATGCGGCTGATTTTTCACATTATTTCCTGGGCCTGACCTCGGCCGAGTTGGGCGATAATGCAGCCGCGGAACGCGAACTGCAGAAGGTCGCGTCGTTCCGCAATGCGGATCTGGCGGCTTTGGCAAAGTTCGCGCTAGCATCGGTGTATCGCAATACCAACCGCAACCCGCAGGCCATTGATGTCTACAAACAACTGGCAGCCAAGCCGGCAACGACGGTGAGCAAAGCGACCGCACAGATCGAATTGGCCGCCACTTTACAGGCCAGCAACCAGCCTCTCGAAGCCAAACTGATTTACGAGCAGCTGAAGAAGGAAAACCCAGCCAGCGAAATCGCGCAGCTGGCCTCGGCGAAGCTGCAGGAGATGAAGTAACGCAGTCAGCTGTCAGCCTTCAGCAAACCCACTCAGCTAGGATTTGGTGAACAGGTGATTCCATTTTTCCGCCGGCGTGGGCGGGACTGACGCCACTTTCACGTTTGCCGTTACGTGCTCGTGCTGCGCCATGCCTACCAGAGCGGTAATGAGTCCCGGGGCGGAACGTGAAAACTGGATCGCGTTTTCGGCGTCGGTAGGCAGCCCCAGAATCTGGCGGACAGAGTCCGGCATGCCGTGGGTTAGACGCCCTTGATAGAGGGTAGCGCTGCCAACAACTGCGATCCCCAGCTTTGACGCTGCCCCCAGCAATGACATCTTCTGTTTCTCTTTCTCCGTTACTATGCGCTGGTTGGCCAGGCCGAAAGCCTCGGGCATAGCGAGATTGAACGGTAACTGGACGAAACGAAAGTGATGTTGATCTCCGCCCGCCACGCGCGCCAAGGCTTCGACCTCCTCTAACCCGATGTAGTCGCGCGCTCCTTCGGCGAGACGGAAAGCGCTCCAGGTGGCGACGCCGTAATACGCGATATTCCCCATCTGGACTTGCTTTTCCAGCATCGCGAATGCGTCCTGCACCCGCTGATGAAAAACCTCACGCGGAACCTCGGCTAGTTGTGATTCGGGGTTATGGACATAGAAGACGTCGATGGTTTCGAGGTCCAGGTTGCGGCGCGAGCGCTCGATTTGATTCTCCAGATATGCCGGGGTCATACAGTGCATGCCGCCAGCCAACTGGGCAGGGTCGATGACGCCGGAATCCACATATTCCCGCAAGAAGTAGGCGCGTGGATCGGCGGGCAGGTCGCCGTCAAACGAGAGATAGCCAGCCTTGGTGCAGACGACAATTTCGTTGCGTTTCACTTCTCCGGAATCGACGACTTGCCGGAGCGCGGCGCCGACATTGCGCTCGGAGCGCTGATGGCGATAGTTGATGGCGGTATCGAGTACGTTGATACCAGAGCGGAGTGCAGCCGCCATCGCGGCGGTATATTCGAGGTCGGTGGCGTCGTCGGGCTCGCCGAGGTAGGTGCCTGCGCCGATGGATGACATCCACAGCTCGGCTGGTCCGGGTGCGTGCTCAGGATGGCGGAAGTGGCCGGCATCGCGTAATTGCGGGAGGCGTTCACGGTAGTGCGCGGTGCCTTCGGGAGTGGCGCGTCCGGGGAGCATGGGGGATAGTGTAGCAGTGAAGACTGTCGTCCTCGGCCGATGAAATGGTGAAGTTCGTAAGCCTGCGGACGTTCGGTTTCTTCCGCTATTTCTTTTTGGCGTGTGGTTGAGTACGATGTCTGCCGTATCCTTCCATCCCACATGGCCGACATCACTCTGCGCGTAAACGGCAGCGAGCACCAGGTCAACGTCCCGCCGGAAACGCCGCTGCTCTGGGTCTTGCGTGACACGCTGCAAATGACCGGTACCAAGTTTGGCTGTGGTGCTGGACTGTGCGGGGCTTGCACCGTGCACGTGGGAGGCGAGGCGGTGAGATCTTGCTCGACTCCGGTTTCGCAGTCCGTCGGGAAAGACATCGTGACCATTGAGGGTTTGCCGGGGAATGGGCTGCATCCGCTGCAGCAAGCATGGATTGCGGAACAGGTGCCGCAATGCGGTTACTGCCAGACGGGCCAGATCATGGCGGCTGCCGCGCTCTTGGTAAAGACTCCCCAGCCGAGCGATGAGCAGATCACGCAGGCGATGACCGGGAACATTTGCCGCTGCGGCACGTACGACCGGATCCGCAAGGCAATTCATCGCGCGGCTGCGGGAGGCGGGCGATGAGTTCGTTCTCGCGGCGAGAATTTCTTGCTGTGGGGGCAGCGGCGGGAGCCGGGCTAGTGATTGGCTTCTATCTGCCGCATGGATCGGCTTCGTGCGCATTCGCACCCAATGCGTTTCTGAAAATCACGTCTGACGGCAAAATCACGATCGTGGTGGCGCGCTCGGAGATGGGACAGGGCGTGCACACGGCTTTGCCGATGATCTTGGCGGAGGAACTGGAAGCGGATTGGAAGCAGATCACAATTGAGCAGGCTGGGGCTAATCCTACACTCTATGGCGACCAGCAAACCGGTTCTAGCGCGAGCCTGCGGATTTCGTGGGACCCGCTGCGTAAGGCGGGTGCGGCGGCGCGCGAGATGCTGATCAGTGCCGCGGCGCTCGAATGGGGTGTGCCTCGATCGGCATGCGTGGCGGAGAACAGTTCAGTGGTGCACGCACCTTCGAACCGCCGCTTGAGTTATGGGCACCTGGCAGCCAGAGCCGGGGGGCTTCCCATCCCCCTGGTGCCTCCGCTCAAGGATGCGAAGGATTTCAAGATTGTCGGCAAGCCGCTTCCTCGGCTGGATGGTTCGTCCAAGGTAGATGGAAAAGCGATCTTCGGCATCGATCTGCGCGTAAAGGGAATGAAATACGCTCTGCTGGCGCGTTGCCCGGTGATCGGCGGCACTGTGTTGAGCTTCGACGATAAAGAATCAAAGAAAATTTCTGGCGTTGGTTTTGTGGGAAGGATCGGCGACTCGGCGGTCTCCGTCGTCGCTGACAGCGTTTGGGCCGCGATGGAGGGGCGGCGCGTGCTCAACGTTCGCTGGGATGAAGGACGGAACAAGGACCTTAATTCGGCGGCGATTGTTGATGTGCTGAAGAAATCCGCTGCCAACAAGGCTGCGACTCTTTACTCCAGAGGAGATGTCTCCAAGGTTGCGGGCAGGCGGATTCAGGCGGCCTATCAGACGCCTCTTATGGCGCAGGCTCCCATGGAGCCGGGCAACTGCACAGCTCATTTCCGGGGATCGAGTTGCGAGATTTGGGGGCCGATGCAATGGCCGCCGGATGTTCGTGATGCCGTGGCCAAGGCAGTAGGGCTGGATTCGGACCAGGTGAAGATCAACGTGACGCTTCTCGGTGGTGGCTTTGGACGCCGGCTCGATCACGACTACGCCGTCGAGGCAGCGATGGTTTCGAAGGCGGCGGGTGTGCCGGTCAAGGTGATCTGGACGCGGGAAGATGATATGCGGTTCTCCAGTTACCGCCCCGCGAGTTATCACGTGCTGAGTGGCGTGCTCGACGGGAAGGGCTGGCCGGCGGCTTTTTCGCATCGTATCGTGGAACCGTCGATCAACACTCAGAAAGGTTTTCCGGGATCGTCGCCTGAGGTAGATGCTGATCTTCCGGACGAAGCGTCTCTCATTTATTCCCTTCCCAATGCGCTGGTTGAGTACGTGATGACCGTGACTCCAATTACTCCCGGCTACATGCGCTCGGTGTATGGGCTGGAGACGGCGTTTGCGTCAGAATCGTTCATCGACGAACTGGCCGCGGCGACGGGGAAAGATCCCCTGGAATACCGGCTGCATCTGCTGGCGCAAGACGAAGACATCAAGTATTTCGACACGATCTGGAAGACGGCACGCATGCGCGGCGTGCTGCAAATGGCTGCGGAGAAGGCCGGTTGGGGGAAGCCTCTGCCAGCCGGGCACTACCACGGGATCGCCTGTTTTGGATGTTTCGGAACTTACATGGCCGAAGTGGTTGAGATAACGATGGAAAACGATCAGCCGCGGGTGCATCGGGTGGTGGGGGCGATCGATTGCGGCCAGGTGGTGAATCCCAACATTTTGGAGCAGCAGATTCAGGGTGCAGTGAATTTCGCCCTGACCAACGCTTTGCGAGCGCAGATCACTGTTGAGAAGGGTCGAGTGGTGCAAGGAAACTTTGACGACTACTCGCCTATTCGTATGAACGAAGCTCCGGCGGTGGAAGCGTATTTTGTGCGGAGTACAGAAGCTCCGACGGGCGCAGGTGAGCCGCCGGTGCCTCCGCTGGCGCCGGCGCTGTGCAACGCGATTTATGCGGCGACGAAGAGGCGCATAAGAACATTGCCGATTTTGGGCTAGGCACTGGGTATGCACTTCAGAGCGGCCGGACGAGCCGCCCGCCGGACGTCTGCGATACCTTTAACGGTCGACTCTCCGGATCACGACCCATACCACAATCCCTATCAGCAGGATCATGATATACAGGGCGTAGAATGGGGCGAACATGGCGGAATCTTACGCCTTGTCGGTAACCTTTCATACCGCCCCCAGCCATTTCACGGGCAAATGTGCAGCCAGGGCGTTGGCGAGACGCTCGTCGGCGGTTACGAGGTCGACTGAATGGTTGATCGCCAGGGTAACGTACAGGCTGTCGTAGAATTTTCGGCTGTAAAGAAGCGCAATGTGTAAGGCTTCAGGCAGAAGATCGACAGATGAATAGGCGGGGATGTTGAGCCCGTGGAGGAATTCCAGCGCGGAAAAAGCGTCTCCACTCGAAACCCTTCCCATACGCGCTGCTTTCCACAGAACATTTCCCAACTCCGGCCAGAACAGATCGGGAATGATCAATCTGATCTCTTCGCGGACGTACGCATCCAGCAACTGACGGGCTTGTGGGGCCATGGGCTCGTCCTTTTCAGGGAGGCACCACTTAGCCGCGACACTGGCGTCGACCACGAACGTCTTCAACGTTCACGGTCCTCACGCTGCATTCGCTCAGTGGAGGGGTAAGGTCCGGCACCGAGTGGTGCTTTGGCGCGAAGTTGCCCAAGCTGACGGAAGATCCGGCGGCGTTTCTTTAATTCCTGTTCGCTGGGGAATCTCTGCTCAAGCATGGCCAAGATTTCTGCGGCAATCGACTTGCGGTGCTTGCGGGCGTGCGACCGCAGTGAGTCGTATAGTTCGTCCGGAATGTTTTCCACGTACAGTGTCGCCATATGCATCCCCAAGAGATGTTATAGCATAGCATAGGTGCGCGATTGCGCCGCTTTTCTTGACACTCCGCTCTGGCGGCCATTATTCTTAAAATGTAGCTCCCGAGAGAAGTTACCCTTGTGAGCGTGCTCCGCGTCGTGAGCCGTATCCAGTGGGGGCGCGGAGGTCGCGATGTTCATCGAAATCCGTGAGTTGGAACTGCATCCGGTGGATTTCCGGGAGGAACTCGCTCCCAGAGTTATTGATCTGGGACCGGATTTCCGGCAGCTCAACCCGTTGCAGGCCGGGGGACGGGCGCAGTTGGTCGAGGAGCGTCACGGGAAACATCAGACAATCAAGGATATACGATTGGACGGCGAGTTGGCCGTGCAACTGGAAACGGATTGCGCGCGCTGCCTGGAGCCGGTGGTTACAGATGTGAAGCACAGTTTCGATCTTCTGTATCGCCCGCTGGGGGCCGACGCCGGACGACAAGAGCTTTCGGTGACCAGCGCTGAGGCCGAAATCAGTTATTATCAAGGGGACGGGTTACAGCTCGAGGATGTGCTGCGGGAACAAGTGTTGCTGGCAGTCCCCCTGAGAGCCATCTGCCGCGAGGATTGCAAAGGATTGTGTCCGCAGTGCGGGGCCAATCTCAATGAAAAGCGGTGCTCGTGCGCGGATCCGGTGGAAGATCCGCGATGGACAGGGTTGAAGGATCTGCGGGGTAAGTTAGAGAACTGAGCCCTTGGGCGCTTTCCGCGCCTCGAAAGGCTCGGATTGACAAAGATATCTAGAGAGGAAATCAATGCCAAATCCAAAACGGCGACACTCCAAAGCGCGCACCGGCAGTCGTCGCGCCCATGATTCTCTGAAGAGTCGTTCGCTCTCAGAATGTCCCAACTGCCACGAGCGCAAGCTGCCGCATCGTGCCTGCGCCAAATGTGGTTACTACAAGGGTCGCGAAGTAGTAGAAGTCAAGGAAGCCAGCTAGCCGCAATTCCATGCCAAGCGTCATAGCTCTGGACGCAATGGGTTCGGACCGCAAGCCCAAGCCTGAGATCGAAGGTGCGATCCAGGCGGCGCGGCACTATGACGTTCGTGTCCTGCTGGTGGGTCCGGAAGAAACCCTCCGTAAGGAACTGGCGCGCCATCCCAACGCCAGCGAACTCCCGATCGAGATTGTTCACGCCAGCGAAGTCATCACCATGGAAGACAAAGCGGTGCAGGCAGTGCGCGCCAAGCGCGACTCGTCGATCCGTGTAGGGCTGCGCCTGGTGCGTGACCGGCGCGCAGCCGGGTTCGTGACCGCCGGCAATACCGGTGCCGCGATGGCAACGGCCAAGATGGTGTTGGGGGCGATTCCGGGCGTGGATCGGCCGGCGCTGGCGGCGGTGTTCCCCACGATACAGGGGACGGCAGCAGCGCTGCTCGACGTGGGCGCGAATGTGGACTGCACGCCGCGAAATCTGGAGCAGTTTGCGGTGATGGGGGAAATCTACTATCGCGCCATGTTTGGCACGGAGCGTCCGCGGGTGGGGCTGCTTTCGATCGGAGAAGAAGAAAGCAAAGGCAACGATCTCACCAAGGAAGCCATGCAGCTGTTGAAGCAGCTGCGGCTGAATTTCATCGGCAATGTGGAAGGCCGCGACCTGTACAACGGCGCAGTGGACGTTATCGTGGCCGATGGGTTTGTGGGGAATGTGGCGCTGAAAATCTCGGAAGGTGTGGCCAGCCTGGTGCGGTACACGCTGAAAGAGTCGCTGAAAGCCACGATGACGCGGCAGGTTGGGTATTTACTTTCGCGCAGCGCGTTTGCCGATTTCAAGAAGCGTTTGGACCATACGGAGTACGGCGGTGCGCCGCTGCTCGGTGTAAAGGGTGTGTGCTTGATCACTCATGGGTCGTCGAATGCGAATGCCATCAAGAATGCGATTCGCGTGGCGGCGGAGTTTGCCGAGCACCAGATCAATGGAGAAATAGAAAAGGAACTGGCGGCGATTCGTCCAGCGGTGGCCGCTAGCGTTTAGCGAGCAACATTCTTCAATGCCAACTTCATCCTCCAACATCGCATTTCTTTTCCCGGGACAGGGATCGCAAGCGGTCGGCATGGGGAAGGAATTGGCCGAGAAATATCCGGCTGCTCGGGCGACATTTGACGAGGCCGACGAAGCCCTGGGTTACAAGCTTTCGCAGCTTTGCTTCGAAGGGCCGGAAGAGCAGCTTCGGCTGACGGAAATAACTCAGCCGGCCATTCTGACGGCGTCGGTGGCGGCGTTTCGCGTGCTGGCGGAGAAAGGCTTGCGGCCGGGATTCGTTGCTGGGCACAGCTTGGGTGAGTATTCGGCGCATGTTGCCGCGGGCACGCTCAACTTTGGAGACGCCGTGCGCACCGTGCGCAATCGAGGCAAGTACATGCAGGAAGCCGTCCCGGTGGGCGTGGGTGCGATGGCAGCGATTCTGGGGATGGATTTGGAGAGAGTCACTGGCGTATGCAACGACGCCGCGCAGGGAGAGGTTTGCGAACCGGCAAATATTAATTCGGCGGAGCAGATTGTTATCTCGGGACACAAGTCGGCGGTTGAGCGTGCCGCGAAGCTAGCCAGCGAACGCGGCGCCAAGCGCGCGGTGCTGTTGCAGGTCAGCGCACCCTTCCATTGTTCGCTGATGAAACCGGCACAGGATCGGCTGGCGGCGGATTTGAGTGTGCTGACACTTCAGAAGCCCGCGGTTCCCGTGGCTTGCAATGTGGATGCTACATTACTAGACAATGCCGACCGCAGCCGCGATGCCCTCGTGCAGCAGGTGACGGGAGCGGTGAAGTGGGAACAGTCGATACGGCTGCTGATTGCGCAAGGAGTGCAGACTTTCGTCGAAGTCGGGCCGGGGAAAGTGCTGTGTGGCCTCATGCGGCAGATTGACCGGTCGAAGACGGCGCTCAATGTTGGCGATGAGGCTTCGTTGGTGAGGGTCGTGGAGCAGATGGCAGTGTAACGTCAGCGGGCGATTGAAAGTGCGACGTGCGTCCGCTCTTGTGCGGATGGCGCACAGAATGGCGAGATACGTGAAGTTACACTACTGGCTCGGACTTTGGCTTTTGTCCATTAGTGGCCTGCTGCACCGGCAGATGCAGCAGCCACACTCGGCGCAGACGCAGTCCACCCCGTCAGCCAACTCAGCCGACACTAAGCCGAAAAGCGACCCCGAGCGCCAGCGTGCTATCGAACTGTTTAATGCAGGCAACTTTGTCGATGCCATGCCGCTGTTTGAGAAGCTTGCCGCCGATCATCCCGATGACGCAACTATAAAGGAGAACTGGGCGTTTTCGATCGCGGCCCATGCTGCCACTCTGCCGGACGCCGAACTTCGCAAGAAAGCCAGAATACGCGCACGAGCGATCGCGCTACAGGCGCAGAAGCAGGGCGATAACAGCGCCGCAGTACAGCGACTGCTCTTGATCCCAGTGGATGGTTCTGAGGCCGCATTCTCAGATCGCAAGGACGTCGACGATGCCATGAAGGCGGCTGAGGCTGACTTCGCTCATGGGGACCTCGACAAAGCACGCACCGGATACCTACGCACTCTGCTTCTCGATCCTAACAATTACTATGCGGCCCTCTTCATTGGTGACGTCTATTTCAAGCAGCACGTGAACGGCAGCGCCGGCGAGTGGTTTGCCCACGCCGCCGAAATCGATCCGAACCGCGAGACCGCTTACCGGTACTGGGGTGATGCATTGTTGGCCATGGGTAAGAGTGCGGATGCTCGGGTTAAGTACATTGACGCGGTTGTCGCTGAGCCTTACGAAAAGGCCTCTTGGGGAGGCATTCAACAATGGGCGCAGCGAGCGAATGTTAGCCTGAACTGGGTTCGCCTGCAGGACAAGGCGAAAATCGTCGGCGCAGGAAAAGGACCGCGAGTTAGTGTGGACCCGTCACTCCATACCGAGGATCCAATGTTCAAGCCGTGGATGGTATACACCGGAAGGCGCCTCCAATGGCAGCAGGGAAAATTCAAACTCCAGTTTCCGAATGAGACGCAGTATCGCCATACGCTCGCCGAAGAATCAGATGCTCTACATCTTATGGTTCTCGCGCTATCGCAGCCCGGAGTTTCGAAGGTCGATCCGTCGCTCGCCGCTCTGGTCAAGATTGATCATGCTGGGTTTACTGAGCCGTTCGCGCTTCTGAACCGTGCCGACAAGGAAATCGCGCAGGATTATGCCGCTTACCGCGCCGCTCATCGCGACACAATCTATCGCTACTTCGACGAGTTCGTCGTCCCCAAGCTGCCCCAACAATGATGCAGAGCAGGATGGCTGGCTCCGAAGCTACTCCGTCACCCAGGTCCACCAGTTGCCACACTCGATTTCACTGGGCGAAAACGATAGCGTCTTGTCGGATTTCTGTACCCAGATGTAGGCGTGCTGGGCGCGGGCATTCACGGTGACTTGCACGATCACACCACTGCCGGCGCCGGGGCTGAGCGAGCAATCCACGGCGTGCGATTTGATGACGCCCCATTCGCCGCCCGGGCCCCAGTCGCGGTAGAAATCGTTGAAGGGATAGCTTGAGTACTTTTCCTGATGGTGTTTCCAGTCGGCATCGTGGAACCATACGGCGTAGGCCGATTCGTAGTCATGCTTCTGCAATGCGGAGAAGAAGCGGTCCGCGGCGGCGCGCTCAGCGTAGTTGCGGAAGTGGTAAGTCAGCCCGGCACCGAGTAGAACAGCCACCGCCAGCGTCACGATGCACGTGCGGCGGCGACGACTTGGGGCCGCGTCGTAGGGTTTGGCGTCGAGCAGAGTCATGCCGCTTTAAGTTTAGCTGATGCCAGCGGCGAACCAAAAGACTTTCACCGCCTAGATCGCGGAGAAATCTTTGGTGCAATCAGAACGCTTTAACCACAGGGGACACAGAGTTGCACGGAGGAAAACGTGGAATCTCTCGACTGTCTTTGGCCTCTCGGCGGTCATCTATAGGGTTCTCTTGAACAGCGGTGTGGCGATGGCCAGCGTCACAAACGCAAAGACGGAAAGATAAATCATGTCAGGAACGATGGCGCTCAATCCGGTTTCTTTCAACAGCAGCGACTTGAAGCCGTGGATGGCGTAGGTGAACGGGTCGGCTTTGGCGATGGCCCGCAGCCACCAAGGGAAGGCTTGAATCGGATAAATGGAGCCGCTGGGGAAAAACAGCAGCGTGTTGAGGATGCCGAAAATGGCGCGTGGCACCAGCGGGTCTTCTACGCGGACCATCATCAGGAACATCATGGTGTTGAAGGCGAGGGAGGTCAGCACGATCATGATGAACAGGCCAATCACGGTGACGGGATTGGTTAGGGTACCAACACCTGCCAGCAGCGAGCCGATGATGGTGATGACCACCCCGGTCATGACGGCTTTGATGGCGCCGGCCCCGTTGAGACCAAAGACCAGTTCGGTTTTGGTGATGGGCGTGACCAGATAGCCTTCGTGCACGCCGCGGGCCTTGTCGTCAATGTAGAGCATGCCGCCGCCGATCATAACAGACACGAACATGGCGAGGGCAATGGAGCCAGGCAGTAGATACTTCATGTATTCGACGTAGGGATACAGCTCCACAATCTGCAGTACGGTTTGCTGCAGGATGCGTGGAGTGACCGTGGGCTGGTTCAACGCGGCGGTGATGGAGTTGAGTTCATCCTCGAGGGCTGAGCTCATGAAGTTGTCGGTGTTGTCGACGACGAGGGCGATGCGCGGCTGATCTTGTTCATAGACGCGTCGTGAATATTGGGGAGGGATGATGACCGCTCCGTCGATTTTGCCGTTGCGGACGTCGTCCATTGCGCTTTTCGGATCGTGGTAGTAAACCGGCTCGAAGGTGCGCATGTTGGAGCGCACGGAGTCGAAGGCTTCGCGGATTTTGAGCGCCTGCGTGCCACCGTCCTGATCGACGAGGCCAAGGCGGGCGTCGCGGATCTTGCCTCCGAAGGCGTTGCCCAGCACGATAAGCTGCACCAGAGGGAAAATCATGGACGCCATCATCAGCGCCGGGGAGCGGAAGAACTTGCGCATTTCGCGCTCGACGATCGCCATTATGTGGTTCACGGCTGCAATCCTGGTCTCTGCGGCATAGTGAAGGCGTGAGCTTTCACCAGTTCGTCGCGTAGCTGGCGGCCGGTGTAGTGAACGAAAACGTCGTCCAGAGTGGTGTTTTGAACGGAGAGGGATTTGACGCCGACTCCGGCCTTGACCGCGGATTCCACCAACTCAGTGGTGGTTTGTGAACCGTTTCCAGTGAGAATCCGATACATGCCGGCGCCCTCGTGTTGGACGGAAGTCACATCACTCAACTTTTGCAGGCGCTGGTCCCAGTCGGCGGGAGCGTTCAGGAATTGAGCTTCGATGACGTTCGATCCGGGCACGCTGGCTTTCAGCGCGGGGGGAGTATCGAGTGCGACCAGCTTGCCGTGATCAACGATGGCGATGCGGTCGCAGAGGCGGTCGGCTTCGTCCATATAGTGAGTCGTGATGAGGATGGTGAGCTTACGCTGGCTCTTGATGTTGGTCAGCATCTCCCAGACGGCCACGCGAGAGACGGGGTCGAGCCCGGTGGTGGGTTCGTCGAGGAAAAAGATTCGCGGGCTATGGACCAGGCCGCGAGCGATTTCAAGGCGTCGCCGCATGCCGCCGGACAGAGTCTTGGTCTGCGCGGAACGCCACTTGGTGAGATCGACTAGCTGCAAGAGTTCGTCAATCGCGGCTTTTCGCTTCTTCGCGGGAACATCGTAAAGCTTGGCGTAAATATTGAGATTCTCTTCTATGGTCAGATCCAGATCGCTGGTCAATGCCTGCGGAATCACTCCCATCAGGCGGCGGGCGGCGTCCGGCTCTTTCTGCACGTCGTGACCGAGGATTCGCGCGTGGCCGGAGGTGATCGGGATCAGCGTAGTCGTCATGCGGATGAGGGTTGACTTGCCCGCGCCGTTGGGACCGAGCAATCCGAAAATCTCGCCTTCCTGCACGGTGAAGGAAACGTCGTCAACGGCGGTAAAGTCGCCATACTTCTTGACGATGTGGTGGACTTCAATGGCATTTACCCCAGGCGCGGAGTCGTGCCCGTTCGAGGGTGCGGTAGCCACTTCGTTTCCGGAGTTGAGATCGGAAATCACGGACGGGGCTCCGCCGAGGCGTCGGTCCGGAGTTGCTGCGGAGAAACCAATACTTCCGCAGTCATGCCGGGAACGTATGCGCCCTTAGGGTTTTCGAGGCGAACTTTGAGCACGATGGTGCGGATGTCGCGCTTGCGGCGGCTGACGTCACGCTGGGTGGCAAAGTCGGCTTCGGCGGATTTGAAAAACACTTTGCCAGGGGTGACGGTGCCACCTGGCAGGCGAATGCGCAGCGTGTCGCCGAGGCCGATGTGGTCGGATTCGGTCTCAGGGACGGCGGCGCGCACCCAGGTGTCGTTAAGATCGACGATGGTGACGATGGGCTGTCCCAGAGCCAGCACTTCTCCTTCGCGGGCCGCGCGCACCGAGACCGTGCCGGTGATCGGCGCATAGATCTTGGTGTAGCCGAGGCGAACCTCCGACTGCTTGAGCAGCTCTTCGGCATTGGTCAACTGCGCACGTGTGGATTCCACCGTGCTCTGGGCGGCATGAGCCTGATGGGTATTGGCGATGGCTGTGTTCAGATCGGCTTCGGCGGCGCTGACCTGCTGCTGTAATGACTGGACGAGAGCTTTTTGTGCGGCCAGGTTGGATTGGGCCTGGACTTTATCCTGGTCGGAGGCAACACCCTGGTTTGCCAGTTCAATTGTGCGACGACTGTCGCTTTCGGTACGGACCAGCGTAGCTTCCGCCTGAAGCAATTGCGCACGCGCGGATTCCAGGCGAGCCTGAGCATTGGTAACGCCGCTCGATGTCGACCCTTGAGTGGCTTCGAGAGTGGAGTGAGTTTCGGCGACCTTGGACTTCATGCTGTCGATGGTAGCGGCGGCGGCGCTGGCCTCGGCTTCGAGTTCTGACGGATCAAGCGCCGCGATGAGATCTCCCTGCTTGACCGGAGTGCCCTCATCCACCAGAAGCTTGGCCAGGCGGCCGCCGATCTGCGGGCTGACGATCACCTGGTTCGAATCGACGGTGCCGATGAGGATCAAATCCTTGTTCGAGGGGGTGGAGACGAAGTAGTACGTCAGGGCGGCGCTGAAGATGACACCGAGGATGATGAGGAATTTATTGCGAACACTCATGAGTGAACTCCCTGTTTTTGATCTCCGTACATGGATACGACTCCCAACAGGGAAAGGTTATCTGCAGACGATAGGCGAGTCGCGGTGCTCTCGGCGAGCGACGGTGCAGGACCGGCGGACTGAGAACTTGCGACAGAAATGGAGTATCTGGTGAACCAGGTCATTTGCTTGCTCCCTTGCGCTGTGAAGGAGGCTGCCGCAATAGGGCCGCGGAGATAAAATCCAGCACTGCGGCGCGCCGGGCAGCGACTTGCTTCGGCTGCAGGGGGTCAATACCGGCCATCGATCGCATAGCTGGTGCATTGATGAAATAGAAAACGATCACAGAAATCATGGAAGGCACGAACTGTAAGGGATCGACGGAGCGAAAGTCACCGGCGGCCATGCCTTCGGTAAGCACCTGTGCAATCCGGCCGGCCAGGGGACGGAAATATTGTTTAACGATGCGATCGAGTTGGCTGGAACCGTTGCGCCCGGCGCTCATCATTTCTCCCTGGACAATGCGCGGGTAAAGAGGATGTCCCGCAACATAGTCAAAATGAGCGCGGACGTAGGCCAGAATCTTTTCCCGGGGAGGGACATTCGAGGCAAAAGCCGCGTTGACGGCGGCGGTCAGGCCTCCGAAGACGTGGTCTAGAACCGCGGAGTAAAGGGCTTCTTTGTCCTTGAAATAGTAATAGAGCAGGGCCTTGTTGACGCGAGCGGTGCGGGCGATGGCGTCAATGCGGGCTCCGGCCACGCCTTCGCGAGAGAACTCGCGTACTGCAGCCTGTAGGATGGCGGCACGGCTTTGTTCGGGGCGGCCACGGGAACCGAGACGGGGTTTGGCGGTTGGCATATTAATTAACCGGTTAGTTAGATAATAGCGCAGTCGGGGCGAACTCGACAAGTCAAAACCTTAACCACAGAGGGCACAGAGAGTCACAGCGAAACCGGCTCGGGTTCAGCGGGTGTATTGGTTCTTCTTCTTGTCCTGATGGCGTTCCATGCCCAGCTGAATCAGCCGTTCAATGAGTTCAGGATAGGCCACGCCAGTGGCCGCCCACAGCTTGGGATACATGCTGATGGAAGTGAATCCGGGCATGGTGTTGATTTCGTTCAAGTAGATTTTGCGGGTCTTTGGTTCCATCAGGAAATCGACGCGGGCCAAGCCGGAGCAGTCCACCGCTTTGAAAGCAGCAATGGCCAGTTGCTGCACTCGCTTGGTCTCGGCCTTTGAAAGCTTCGCAGGAATGATGAGCTGCGAGCCCTCGTCGAGATACTTGGCGTTGTAGTCGTAGAATTCCTGGCCGGGAACGATTTCTCCGGGCACCGAGGCTTCCGGCTCGTCGTTGCCGAGAACCGCGCATTCGATCTCACGGGCTTTTTGTTTGCGGCCTCCAACACCTTGCTCGATGACGATTTTGCGGTCGAAACGGGCGGCTTCGTCGATGGCAGGATCGAGTTCTTTGCGGTCATGGGCTTTGGAGATTCCTACCGATGATCCCAGGTTCGCGGGCTTCACGAACACGGGATATTTCAGCCTGCTCTCGACCAATTTCTGAACTTTCTTCGGTTCAGCCTCCCAGTCGCCCCGCAAAACGGTCACATTCTTCACGATGGGCAGGCCAGCGGCGTGGAACAAGGCCTTCATAATGTCTTTGTCCATGCCAGCGGCGGAGCCCAGGACTCCGGCCCCGACGTAAGGGAGGTCAGCGAGCTCCAGCAGTCCCTGAATGGTGCCGTCTTCGCCGAAAGTGCCATGCAGCACAGGGAATATAATGTCCACGTTAATGGCGCGGTCGGCGGCGCGGCGAACCATCGCGTTCTCGGTCTGGAATGCAGCTAACGATCTGCCCGGCTGTTGCGGTTCGGGCGGCACTACGACGGACTCACCGCTCGCCAGGACTGCAGCGGAGGAGGTCGCCTGAGGATCTCCGGCGCGGAGATGACGATCCTCATGGTCAGCGGCTTTACCTTTCAAAAGGCGTTCGGCATCCGCGGCCGTGACCCAGTGGCCTTGCTTGGTGATGCCAATGGGCACAACCTCGTACTTGTTCTTATCAATGGCATTGAAGACCGAGGCGGCCGAAAGTAGCGAAACTTCATGCTCACCGCTACGTCCGCCAAACAGGATTCCAACACGAAGTTTCTTCATGATTTCCGAAATGGTTGAGGTCCCTGCTCATTCTTCCATATTGGAGGGCTTTGCGGGTTGACAAGCGTTGCACCCGGAGTTAGCCTTCGGGGTCGGGTGGTTCCGGTCACTAAACCTTTAAATCCAGAGGCGATCATGAAAAACGCTGTTCTGTGCTTGGTGGTGCTGGCCACGCTGGCTGGCATGGTGCCCACGGCTTCGGCCCAGACTGCTGCGCCCGCGACCGGCCGCAAGAAGCGAGTGGCGGTTTTCGACTTCGACTATGCGACCGTCCACAGCAGTGTAGCGGCGCTCTTCGGGCAGGATGTCGACGTGGGCAAGGGTATTACGGACCTACTGGTGACGGACCTGGTGAAGGACGGTAGTTACTCGGTGATCGAGCGCAAGGCGCTGGACAAGATCCTGAAAGAGCAGAACTTTTCCAATAGCGATCGCGCCGACCCGAACTCGGCGGCCAAAATCGGGAAACTGCTGGGCGTGGACGCCATGATCGTGGGCAGCATCACACAGTTCGGCAATGAAACCAAGAACACGAACATCGGTGGTGGCGGTGGCGGTTTTGGTGGATTCGGGTTGGGCGGCGTCGGGCACAAGAAGTCCAAAGCCATTGTGGCCGTGACCGCACGATTGGTGGACATCGATACCGGTGAAATCCTGGGCGTGGCCGAAGGCAAGGGTGAGTCGTCGCGGGAAAGCACCTCGCTGCTCGGCGGGGGAGGCAATTGGCACGGCTTCGGCGGCGGAGCAGCCGACTTCGGCAGCAGCGACTTCCAGAGCACGATCATCGGCGAGGCCGTCAAGGCGGCGGTCGACAGCATGAGCAAGGAAGTCATCGCCGATAAAGACAAGCTCGTGGCCCGGACAATTGTGGTCGAAGGCCTGGTGGCAGCGGTGGACAGCGGGCAGATCGTCCTCAACGTCGGCGCCAAGAACGGAGTCAAAGTCGGCGATCAGCTCAACGTGGAACGTGTCACCAAGGAGATCAAGGATCCATCCACGGGAAAAGTCATTCGCCGATTGGCAACGTCGGTGGGAGTGGTAAAGGTCACCGATGTGGATGACATCTCATCAGTTTGCACGACGGTTTCGGGAGCCGGGTTCAAGGTCGGCGACGCGGTGAAGACGGTGACGCAGTAGGCTTTTGATCGGTGTACAGGGCAGCGCGGGCGAGACGCCCGCGCCACACCGCCGAGGACTGCGGCGTTACAAGATCTTCTTGCCGAAGGCGGACAGCGTCAGTTCTACCGCCAGGTCCGCAGTCCGGTTGTGCTCGTCAATCACTGGATTCACTTCCACGATCTCAAAGCTCAACATGCGACCGTGGTCAGCGATGATTTCCATGGCCAGGTGAGCTTCTCGATAAGTGGCGCCGCCGCGGACAGGAGTGCCCACGCCCGGCGCGTCTTCGGGATCGATCCAGTCCATGTCGAGCGAGACGTGATAGCCAGCGGTGCCGCGTCCGGCCATACGCAAAGCTTCTTCAATAACGGTGCGCATGCCGCGCTCGTCAATGTCACGCATGGTAAAGACTCCGATACCGGCACGGCGGACATTTTCTTTTTCGATGGCATCAATATCGCGCACTCCAACCAGCACGCAGTTTTCCGGCTTCACCTTAGGTGAAAAGCCGAAAATGTTAACAAGTTCGGGAGGGCCGAGGCCCATGATGGCAGCGAGTGGCATGCCGTGAACGTTGCCGCTGGGAGAGCTGTCTGGGGTGTTTATGTCGGTGTGGGCATCGATCCAGATAAGGCCGATTTTCTGGTTTTGCTTGCGATAGAATTCCGCTACCCCGGCGACGCTGCCGACCGCCATGGAATGATCGCCTCCGAGCGAAAGCGGGACTTTGCCGGCTTCCAGCGTCTTCAGGATTAGTTCGGCATGCTTGGTGCAGGTCGCGGTGATTTCCTTGAGATACTTGGCATGAGGGTCGCCTTCTTTTTTCTGCTCAGGGATGGCAACGGCCACGTTGCCGCCGTCCTCTACGATGTGGCCGAGAGCTTCCAACCGCGCTTCGAGACCGGCGACACGGACGGCGGATGGGCCCATGTCTACGCCGCGACGGGATTGGCCGAGATCGAGAGGAACCCCAATCACGCGAATCTTCTTGGGAGTGATGTTGGAAGACGATGCAGTTGTGGTTGTCATAAGTTTAAGAGCTTAACCACAGAGGACACAGGGAAACACAGAGGTTGGTTGCTTGTTTGACGGCAATTGCTCTGTGTTCCTCTGTGCCCCCTGTGGTTAACGATTTATGGATAAAGTCGATGCAGCATGCGTGGGAACGGAATGGTTTCTCTCACGTGTTCGAGGCCGCAGATCCAGGCCACGGCACGCTCGATTCCCATGCCAAATCCAGAGTGCGGCACACTGCCGTACTTGCGCAAATCCAGATACCATTTGAATGCTTCCTCGGGCAGGCCGTGCTCGTGAATCCGCTTCACCAGTAAATCGTACGACGCCATGCGCTGGGAGCCGCCGATGATTTCACCGTAACCTTCAGGCGCGAGTACGTCCACGCACAGGGCGAGTTCCGGCCGCTGCGGATCAGGCTCCATGTAAAACGCCTTCACTTTCGCCGGATATCGATGGACCATCACCGGACGGTCAAATTGCGAAGAGATATAGGTTTCGTCGGGTGAGCCGAGGTCTCCGCCCCATTCGAACTTGTTTTCCAAAGCGCCCTTGGCATGCGCTTCCTGCAGCATCTTCACTGCTTCATCGTAGGAGATGCGCGGAAATGGGACCTCTATCTTCGCAAGCTTGGATATATCGCGACCGATGGTTGTCAGATCGGCGCGGCGTTTCTCCAGACACCGATTAACCAGAAAACTGACTAGGCGCTCGGCCAGGTCCATGATGTCGCTGAGTTCGGCGTAGGCGACCTCGGGCTCGACCATCCAAAATTCGGTGAGGTGACGGCGAGTCTTGGATTTCTCCGCGCGAAACGTTGGACCGAAAGAATACACCTTGCCCAGCGCCGCGGCGGTGGCTTCGATGTAGAGCTGGCCGGACTGGGTGAGGAACGCCTGCTCGTCAAAGTAATCGACCGGGAACAAGGTGCTGGTGCCTTCGCAGGCTGCCGGCGTCAGAATTGGCGGATCGGTTAGGGTAAAGCCCTGGTCGTCGAAAAAGTCGCGTGCGGCTTTGATGATTTCGGCGCGCACACGCAAGATCGCCGCCTGGCGCGGCGTGCGCACCCAAAGATGGCGATGCTCCATCAGAAAATCGACGCCGTGCTCTTTCAGCGAAATGGGATAGGGATCGGCTTCTGAAACTCGCTGGACCACCTGCACGTTCAAGACGTCGAGTTCGAATCCGCCGGGAGCGCGCTTGTCGGCACGGGGCTTGCCTTCGACGATCACGCTCGATTCCTGGGTAAGGCCCTTCACCGCATCGAATACTTCGGCAGGAACTGCATTCTTAGGAACGACTCCCTGAATGACCCCGGAGCCGTCGCGAAATTGCGGAAACAACAGCTTGCCGCTTTCGCGCAGGTTGTAGAGCCAGCCGCGGATGGTAACGGCCTGGCCTTCATGCTTGCCGATTTCAGCGATAGTGGTTATGGGAGATGCCATAGGGTTCAAATTGTTTACCGCCGAAGACGCCGAAAGCGCGGAGAAAATCTGCATTTCTTTAGCGTGCTCGCGGTTAAAGCGCCTCCAGCTTTTTGAATGTTCCCTCGATCTTTTCGACCGGGTTGATCTTCTCTTCGCCCTCGATTTCCAGCAGCAGGGGAGGCTGGTGAGGCACGGTTCGCAGCACCTCCATGGCCTGCTTCCAGTCAATTGATCCGTCTCCCGGCCACAGATGCGAGTCTCGGTCGCGGGCGTTGTCATGGACATGGGTTGAGCGAATATGGTTCTTCAAGGTTTCGCAGGCCTGGGGCACGTCGCTCATGAGATGAGCATGGCCGAGATCAAAACAGATGCCTACGTCCTCAAAGTGCGCCGCGCGAATGAACTCCACCAGTTTCTCCGGCGTGCTGAGTTCGTTGGGAATGTTTTCGATAAGAATGCTCACGCCCAGCGGTTTGGCAAACGCCCGCAGATGCTCGATCGAGGTCATGGCAGCGTCGAATTTGCGGTCATCAAACGATTCCCCGGCGACTCCGATATGCTGCACCAGAAAACGAAAGGGGATCTGCTCGGCGAGTTCGAGAGCACGCTTGATTTCGTCCATGGCTTCGACCCGGCCGGCGCGGTCGATGGCGGCGATGTTGAGGGGAGGAGATCCGGTGCGTCCCCACTCGTAGTCGGAATAAAGTGGTGCGTGCACGGAATTCAGCGGAATCGCGGTACTGCGAAACCAATCCGCGATTTCGCGCACGTGCTGCTTGCGGTTGGCGTAATCGAGATGCTGGCGCGCGGCAAAGATTTCGATCACCTGCGCCCCGCCCCGCACCAAACCGTCGAGCAGGCCCGGGTGCAGCCGTTCCTTGACGTGAACGAAAGTAGAAATTGCCTTCAACATTTAATATCCAACCGGCCTTCCGTTATGCCTGCCGTCACTCGCGCCCAGGCGTTCGCCGTTCGCGAGATCAATGGCAATGCACTCACCGTCGCTCCAATAGGGTGTCCATTCCCCCTCTATTGTCTCGCCGATCTCGATCTTGTGCCCCATCTGCTTCAATGACTTTATCGCATCCGGAGCGAACCACTGCTCCACGCTCACCTGATCGGGCAGCCACTGATGGTGAAAGCGCGGCGCGTTCACCGCCTCCTGAATGTTCATACCATAATCCACCACCGCCATCAGGATATTTGCAATTGTAGTAACGATTCGAGCCCCACCTGGCGAACCGAGCAGCAGGAGGAGCTTGCCATCCTTGAGGACAATGGTTGGGGTCATAGAAGAGAGCGGGCGCTTGCCAGGACCAATAGAATTGGCCGGTCCTTGGACGAGCCCGTACAAATTCGGCACCCCCTGCTTGGCGGCAAAGTCATCCATTTCGTCATTCAACAGGAAGCCCAGACTCCCAGCGGTGACCCGCGACCCGAAACTGTCATTCAAGGTTGTGGTTACGGCGACGGCATTGCCGGCGGCGTCGACGACGGAGTAATGAGTAGTGTGGTCAGGCTCGCGAACTGGAAAGGGATGAGAATTCTGCCGGGCGTACTGCTCAAGCTCGTTGAAGATGGCGGGACGCTTCAGGCCGTTGCTGGGAGTGGCGTGTGCGGGGTCAATGGACTCGCGCCAGGCAGCGCCGTACTTCTTGTCGATGAGCTGCGCTACTGGAATACGTGAAAAGTCTGGATCTCCCATGAACTCCGCTTTATCAAAATATGCGCGACGGAAAGCTTCGACCGTCAAATGGATGGATTGCGAGGAGCGATTACCCAGCTTCGCCAGATCGTAGCCTTCAAGAATGTTGAGAATCTCAAGCAGCGCGGTTCCGCCCGCCGAGGGTGGGGGAGCGCTGATGATGTCGTATCCGCGATAGCTGCCACGGACCGGCTCGCGTTCCTTTACTTCATAGTTGGCGAGGTCGTCGGCGGTGATCAAGCCTCCACCCTCTTGCATGAAGGCAGCTAGGTCCCGCGCCATGGCGCCGCGATAGAAATCGTCAGGGTTGTCGGCGATGCGCTCCAAGGTGCGTGTCAATTCGGGCTGGCGAAAAATCTCGCCCTGTTGGTAGTACTTGCCATCGCGTTGAAAAATCCGGTAGGAATCAGGAAACGTCGCCAGACTCTTTTCTTCACGGAGGTCGCGGGCGTCTTCCCACGTCAGGGCAATCCCTTCGCGGGCGAGTTTAATGGCTGGAGCGATCACTTGTTTGAGCGTCAGCTTGCCGTATTTTCTTTCGGCGTAAACCATGCCGGCAACTGATCCCGGCACGCCAATTGCCTTGTAGCCCACCACGCTGGCGTCCTCGATGACGTTGCCTTGCGCGTCCAGATACATGTTGGCGGTGGCTGCCGCTGGGGCCTTTTCGCGATAGTCAATGAAGTGGGTGGTGCCGTCGGCCATGCGGATCAACATGAACCCACCGCCTCCGAGATTTCCGGCCTCGGGGTGCACAACGGCCAGCGCGAACCCAGTGGCCACGGCTGCATCTACTGCGTTGCCGCCCGCTAGCATGATGTCTGTCCCGGCTCTGGACGCCAGCTCGTGAACGCTGGCCACAATCGCGTGGCTGGCATGCACGGGACGGACGGTGGAACCCTGCGATCCCTGAACCCACCCAAGCACCGCCAAAATCAACAAAATCAGTGGTATGCGTATGTGCGGCATGGAATCAGGGTCGTGTGAAGACTCTTGAGGCTAGCTTAGGCGGCGACGGGGAGTCAAATCAGCGAGATCGAGAGTCAAAGGCTCCTTAACCACGGAGGGGGCACAGAGGATCACGGAGGTCGGTCCCAGATTGCTGGTCTTATTTTGCTTTTGTCTTCCGGCGGGGTTTGGCTTTCGTCTTTGCCTTGCTGGCGACCATTTCATAGGACTCGCGGATAAACTCTCGCAGTTCAGAGTCCGAGAGAACATCCAACCGTTCCAGTAACACCCCCTTATAGCGTCCAACGTAAGGGGCTGGTCCGATTCCCTCCTGCTCGCACAATTCGGCAAACTTCTCCGGGGTGCACTTGGAAACACAGACCTTGCGGCACCGATCCCAAACTCACGACGGAGAATATCTTCCCTGCCACCTTAAAACAGAGGTCCTCGCCCCATTGCAGGTTTTCCGCGGCCCGGGGAAAAGAGAGACAATACTTGCGAATCGAATCAATATTCATAAGAAGCGGCGTCCGACGCAAGGTGAAAAGAATCCAATTTTAGAGGAGGTTGAAATGCAAACCAAGCAGCTTGGCAACTCCAATTTGCAAATTACAGCGGTGGGTTACGGAGCGTGGGCGATCGGCGGCTCCGGATGGCAGTTTGCGTGGGGAGCGCAAAACGACGAAGACTCGATTGCGGCCATTCACCGCGCTATGGAAATGGGCATCAACTGGATTGATACCGCCGCCATTTACGGCGTGGGCCATTCGGAAGAAGTGGTTGGCCGGGCGCTGAATAGCTGGTCGGGCGCCAAGCCTTATGTTTTCACCAAGTGTGGGCTGATCGCTGATGCAAAGGGGAACGTCACTAAGAACCTGGATGCTGCCTCCATTCGGCGTGAGGTGGAAGCCAGCCTGCGGCGGCTGGGAGTGGACGTGATTGATCTCTACCAGATTCACTGGCCGCCTGATCCCGACTCGCCGAAACTAGAGGAAGGCTGGTCGACCCTGGCCGATCTGAAGCGCGAAGGCAAGGTGCGCTGGATTGGGGTCTCGAACTTCGATGTCAAACAATTGCGGCGCGCCAAGGCGATTGCGCCAGTTACCTCGCTGCAGCCCCCTTACTCGCTGGTTCACCGTGATGTTGAGGAGGACATTTTGCCTTACTGCCTGCGGGAAGGCATTGGCGTGATCGTATATTCTCCGATGGCTTCGGGTCTGCTGACTGGAGCAATGACGGCGGAACGGGCAGCTAAGCTGCCGAAAGACGATTGGCGCAAGAGTGATCCGGAGTTCAACGAGCCGAGACTTTCGCGCAACCTCGCGCTGGTGGAGCGATTGCGGGAGATTGCGAAGCGACATGGGCGATCACCAGGTGAGATAGCGATTGCGTGGACGCTGCGGAATCCCGCCGTGACGGGGGCGATTGTCGGAGCAAGGAACGCCCGCCAGGCTGAGGGAGTGATGCGAGCGGGTGAGCTGCGGCTGAGCGATAAGGAAGTGAATGAGATCGAGGAGTGGTTTGAGGAAACCGCAGCTTAAGGCCACTCGGCAAGTCAAAAAGCTGAACCACAGAGAGCACAGAGATCACGGAGGGCGCCGAGGGAGTCTTGCCTCCCCGGCGGGCTCTGCGACCTCGGCGGTGAGTACTCAGCCTTGCGTACTCTTCATCAGCGTGGCCTTGCTATAAGCAACGCGGAAACCCAGGCGTTCGGCGTTGCGCATCGAGGTTGTGCCTCCCAGAGTGACGATGACGGCAAACTCACAACCAGCCTTCCACGCGACCTCCATGCGCCGGCGTAACAGCGCGGTTTGCAGGCCGCGACGGCGGAATTCGGGGAGTGTTCCCGCCCCGAACAGCGCCACGATGCGGTGTTCCGAAACGATCAGGCCAGCGGCGCAGGCCACCGGCTGGCCGTCGACTTCCGCCGTGAAGAGGATGCTTCCCTCAGATCGGTAAATCGGAGCAATCATCGCAGCGAAACCTTCGGGTTCGTCACCGTTGGGAAAGAAGCTGCGAACCACGATAGACGCGAACGCCTCAGCTTCTTCGGCGTGTCCTTGGCGGATTGTCACGCCGGACGGCGTTTGGACGGCTTTTTCTCGATCATCATCGTTCAATCGCCGAAACAGGACATTGTTTAGCTCCGCCATCACGTAACTTCGCTGCTTGAGCATCTCGAACAGCAGCGGGTCGGTAAGCGGACAGACGTCGATCTGAGAAGGCGCGCCGTGCGAGCGATAGAACTGCTCCATGCGATCCAGATCGGCGGCTGTAGCCGTGCCATCGAAACCCACGCCTACGGTGCGGCCGATGGGGGAATTGAGACCGGCAAAAATCATGTGCCCGCCGCAGATGGGTTCGACGGCGGCACCGATCTCGGGTTTGAGTTTCTGATACAGGCTTGCGTAGTGCACTTGCGGCATCTCTTCGGCTGATTCGAGCCGGCGGGCGAGTGCTTGGTCCACGAAGTCCATGGGAATGTCCTCTCTACAGTTGACCATTACGTGAGAAGGGTCGGCGCACACTTTGGCACCGGGTTATGAAACCGGGCAACGGTGAACTAGCGGACGGCAGTCATAGGCAGCGAGATAAAGTTATCGTGCCGGCCGGGGAAAGTCAAAGGCAAGAACGCCACGGATTCGCACGGATTGACCACGGATCTGAAGAGGCCTAAACCTGTTCCTTAGCCTCGCCCAGGGTCACCTGAACATCCATCTTTTTCTTGCCACGGAAAATGGTGACGCGAACTACGTCGCCGGCGCGGTGTTTGTTCATCATTTGAGCGAGGTCCTGCTGGTCTTGGATCTTCTCGCCATCGATGGCAATAATAAGATCACCGCCCACCATGATCGGCACATTGCCGAGATAAGCGCGCTCATTGCCGCCGTGCAAACCGGCACGGTCTGCGGACCCTCCCGCGACCACCTGAACAATCAACAAGCCATAGTCGGCGGCAAGGCTCATTTGATCGGCGAGATCAGAGTTGATGGGAATAGTGCGAACGCCCAGCGCCGGACGCCGCACCCGGCCGTGTGACGAGGTCGTTCAGCACAGCTTTGGCAGTGTTAATGGGAATGGCAAAGCCGATGCCGGCGCTTTGTCCGACATTCGAAGCGATCAAAGTGTTGATGCCGATGACTTCACCGTGCCAATTGAGCAGTGGTCCGCCGGAGTTGCCGGGATTGATGGCAGCGTCGGTTTGGATAGCTTCGTCGATTGCTGTGCCGTCGGGTTCCTGCACCGAGCGGATGGAACTGACGATTCCACGAGTCAATGTGCCAGCCAGCCCGAAGGGATTGCCGATGGCGTAAACCTTCTGGCCGACTTGCAAGTGTGTGGAGTCGCCGAGGGTCATAGGCTGCAAGTCCGGAGCCTTGATCAGTAGCACGGCGAGATCGTGCGAACGGTCGGTACCCACGATGGTCGCCTTGTAAGACTTGCGGTTGTGCAGCACGACCTCGACTTGGCGAGCTTCCGCGATCACATGGTAATTGGTCAGCACGTGTCCGGCTTTGTCGATGATGAAGCCGGACCCTTGCCCTTCTTCGGGAACCAGGCCGTAGAAGAAATCGAAAGTCACCGCGCGGGACTTGACGTTCACAACAGAGGCGATGTTCTTACGATAAACCTCAATGTTGTTTTGTTCTTCAGCGTCGAGCGGATTCTCGTTGTTGCTGTTACTGGCGGCTTCGGTGATTTCGAGCTTGGCGGGACGACTGATCCAACTTGCCAGACCTCCGCTAGCAGGGCGATAGGTGGTGAAATAGAAAAAAGCACCCGCAAGAAAGAGTGCGAGAACGACTGGGCGCAACAGCCTCATAAAGTTAAGAACCTTTTAGCCACAGATTTGCACGGATCTACATCGATTGTAAATTCTTCACGCTGAGTTGTTCTATCACTGGGCTTCTTCCCGGAGTTTGGGGTAAAGCGCCCCGACCTGTGCTTTGGTTTCATCGAGCGAACCAGAGTTGTCGATCACGAAATCGGCGGCTTTGATCTTTTCTTCGTCCGGGAGTTGAGCTGCCATTCGCCGTGCCACTTCCAGACGGGCGGTTTCCACATCTACGTTTCTCCGGGCTGCCCAGCGTTCGACGCGCTGTTCGGGACGGCAAGTCACCACCAGCAGGCGGTCGAAATGCATGGCGGCGCCTGCTTCGAGAATCAGGGCGGCCTCGACGATAGCAATGGCTTTCGGATCACGGCGGCCCACAGACTCCATCCATTCGTCCTGCTTCTTAACTACGGCAGGATGCACGATTTTGTTCAACTCCTGAATGCGGGAGGGTTTGTTCCCGCCGCCGAAGGCAGCTTCGGCCAGGCGCTCCCGGTTCACGCTTCCGTCGGGATTCAGGACTCCGGCGCCAAAAGCGCGTACGACTTCCTGATAGACGGCCTCGCCGGGCTGCATGAGCTGATGCGAGACCGCGTCGGCCTGTATGAGGTGCGCGCCGAGTGCGACCAGCATTTCACCTACAACCGATTTGCCGGCGGCTATGCCGCCGGTGAGTCCGACCTTCAGCAAGTTCGCTCCGTCAGGGGAAATCTGAATCTTGAACCGCAGAGACTCGTGGACGTCTTCAAGCCTTTGAAAACTCAGGCACACCTCACCGCAGCTTGGCGGCGCGTACGGTATTGGCCATGAGCATAGCGATGGTCAGTGGGCCAACGCCGCCGGGCACCGGAGTGATGGCGCCTGCAATTTCGGCGACTTCAGGATGAACATCCCCGACCAGCACTGCGCCTTTGGTGCGAAAAGTCTCTTCGCGTTTTGCGTTCCCGGCGAACAGCCGCATAAACTCGGCGCGATCGGTTACTTTGTTCATACCGACGTCGATGACGGTAGCGCCCAGCTTTACGTAATCCCTAGTGATCATCCCAGCGCGGCCGATGGCGGCGACCAGAATGTCAGCTCGGCGGCAAACACCGGGGAGATCGCGAGTTTTCGAGTGGCAGACGGTGACCGTGGCGTTGGCGTTGAGCAGTAGCATGGCCACCGGCTTCCCCACAATGTCGCTGCGTCCTACGACGACCACTTCCCTGCCCGCAATCGGGATATGGCTTCGACTCAGAATCTCGATGATGCCGGCGGGCGTGCATGGCACCAGGCCAGGCCTTTGGGTCGAAAGAAAACCGACGTTCATAGGGTGGAAACCGTCGACGTCTTTGGCTGGATCCACTGAGAGCAAGACCTTCTTGGAATCGACCTGCGAGGGCAGGGGAAGCTGGACCAGAATGCCATCGATTTCATCGCGGCGGTTCAAGTCGGCGATCAAGCTAAGGAGTTGCCCGGTAGAGACATTATCGGGAGGCGTGTGTTGTTCGCTGGAAATGCCGACTTCCTCGGAGCTCTTGACTTTGCCCCGTACATAGATTTCTGAGGCTGGGTTGTGTCCGACCAGGACAACCGCTAGGCCCGGACGGATTCCGGCGGCCCCCATTGTCTTCACTTCAGCCGCGACTTCCGCGCGGATTTCAGCGGCGATTTTGTTGCCGTCGAGAATGGTGGCAGCCATGGGGTCAGGAAAATTGTATACGAACGAAGCCGCAGATTTGCGCAGAGGAACGCAGATCGCGAATCTAATTCGTGTAGAGATTCAGTTCCGCTGGACGGGCGAGGGTACCCGTTCTCCGCACGGGTTCTTCGGCTCAGCCCATCGGAAACTCCGCCCTGCCCGCTTTGTGCGCATTTGCTTCGGCGAATTCTCTTACTCGGTCCAGCGCAGCTTGCAGTTCTTCGAGAGACTTCTGTTTCTGGCCTTCGTCTGCTTTTGCCGGGACCGGAATACACCGGCTCACCCGCATCAGCCCGCGTGAAAATGGCTTGGGGATCATGAGTTTGTCCCATGTGTTGAGCACCCAGGCGTCAGTCAGCGCGATGTGGAAGACCACCATGGGCACGGAAGTCGACGCCGCCAGGGAAACGGGGCCGGGCTTCACGACGAATCGTGGTCCGCGTGGGCCATCCAGCGTGAACGCGGCGATCCAACCTTGCTCCAGCGCCCGGCGCATGCCGAGCAAGGCGCGGACCGCGAAACGACTGCTCGAACCACGAACTTTGACGAAACCGAACCTCTGCATGATGCGGCCCGTATACTCTCCGTCGAAGCTGTCACTGCTCATGACACGAATCTGAAGACCACGCCACAGATACATCGCCGGAATCATGCAGGTATGCCAGAAGGAATACACGAACGGGCGCGCCTGAAGCGAGCCCGGAGAACCCTCTTCCCATGACACGGCGATCCTAAGCGTGGATCCGATGATACGGATCACGAGAAATCCTGCCCACTCGATCAGCCACAGCAGGAATCGCTGCCAGCGGGTAAATTGCCGGAAAGAGGGTGCGTCATCGAGCACCGGAGTTGTGGCAGCAGCGCTCACGTTGGATATTGTACGTTGGCCGCGGATGGAAGCTTCATAGAGTGTGCAGGTAGGCGAGCAAATCGTTGATCTGCTGCTGGTTGAGCACCTGGCCATAGGCGGGCATCTTGTTCCGGCCGAGGCGGACAATGTCAGACACGCGATCGTCGTTGGCGGGCATGCTGCTCTCAGGCAGGTACTGCCGCTTGAAAATGCCTTTCATGCTGGGACCCTGGCGTCCGCGAGAGGAGTAAGGGGCGTGGCAACGGTCGCAGTAATTGTCGTAGATGCGGCGGCCCGCCACCTGTTGCGGGTTGAGGCCGAGTTCGGCGTCATTCTTGCGGCGTTGGATATCGCAGCCGGTGAAAGCCGCGAGGAGGGCGACAACGAACAGAGCCGATTTCAGATTGGAAATTATATATTTCAGAATGTGAACCTCTTCGCGGAAGTACAATATTAGAGCAAAACCTATGTCAGTTGCGGTCAAACGAGTTTACGAGAAAGCGACGAAGGCGGATGGCAAGCGGGTACTGGTGGACCGCTTATGGCCGCGCGGTGTGAGCAAGCGGCGAGCGGCACTGGACGCGTGGTTGCGCGACCTGGCTCCCTCGGATGCGCTACGCAAGTGGTTCCACGCCAGCCCAGGCGCCTGGGGCGTTTTTCGTAAGAAGTACCTCAAGGAGTTGGGGCGCCCCGAAGCCGTGGAGGCATTGATCGAACTTTACCGGCTGGCACACGGCCGCAAGAAGTTGACATTGCTGTTCGCTTCCCGAAATGCCGAGCGCAACAACGCGGTCGTCCTCAAAGACCTGCTGAACGGAATGCGCAAGCCGCCTACGGGCACGGGCCCAGCGGGAGCGAGGACGGCGAGTGCGCGGCAGGCCAAGAGAATGCCGAGAGGATAACGCGCAGAACCCCTCAACGTCCCATCAAGGTTTAGAATCGGCGACATGCGTCCGGTCTTCGAGTGGAATATCGGCAAGCGCTCGCTGCAATTGGGCAAGCGCACATTGATTATGGGCGTGGTCAACGTGACGCCCGACTCATTTTCTGACGGCGGGCTGTACTTTGATCGCGACCGTGCAGTGGAGCACGCGCTCCGACTCCTGGACGAGGGCGCGGACATCATTGACGTAGGTGGCGAGTCCACGAGACCTGGCGCGGCAGTTCAAATCGGGACCGAGTTGGTAACTGCCACGGCCTCTGCTGAAAAACAGCCGATCAGCGAAAAGGACGAGATGGAGCGGGTGATTCCCGTGGTTGCGGCGCTGAAGCAGAAACGTCCTGGAACCGTGGTTTCGGTGGACACCTACAAATCCGAGGTGGCACGCGCGGCGGTTGAAGCCGGAGCCGAGATTGTGAACGACGTCAGCGGATTCCGCTGGGATCCGCAGATGGTCAAAATGCTGGCCGCGTTGAAATGCGGGGCGGTGATGATGCACATGCGCGGGCGCCCGGAAGAGTGGCGTAGTTTGCCTCCCGTGGCAGACGTTGTCATGCTGGTGAAACGCGAGTTGCGGGAGTGGGTTGATTTTGCCGTGACCAAAGGCGTGAAGCGGGAAAGGATCGTGCTGGACCCTGGCTTCGGATTCGGCAAGAATCTGGAGCAGAATTATCCGTTGCTCAAACGCTTCGATGAGCTCCACGGACTTCGCTATCCCTTGCTGGCGGGAGTGTCGCGAAAGTCGTTTATCGGGCGGGCGTTGGCGCGGAATGGAGCAGACGCGACACTGGAAGACCGGCTGCTGGGAACAATCGCGACCGAGACCTCGCTGATTCTGAAGGGCACGCACATCATTCGCACTCACGATGTGCGGGCGTGCGCCGACGCCGTGCGGATTGCGGATATCGTGGTTAGTTGAAGCGCCTAACTTCCCTGATCCTCCACCACCAGAAAGGGCACATTGGTCTGGATCTTCTGCGCGAAGGGGTGGATGGAATCTTTCTGCAAGAAAAATGAAAGCACGCCGTTTTGCACGATTGCATCGGTCGCGTTGGGATAACGAACGGTCGCGTCCGGCTTGTAAAGAGTGACTTCTGCCATTTTGCCTCCTGCAAGATTTGTCTTGGTTCCTAAGTTCATTACCACAGAGGGCACAGAGGAGCACAGGGTTTCCGCTGCTATAATCAAGAATTGCGCTTATGAAAAGCAAGCGACTGATCCGATCGACGACGGTGCTGTGCGTCCGCCGGAATGGCAGTGTGGTGCTGGCCGGGGACGGACAGGTGACTTTGGGTGAGGCCGTCATCAAGCACACAGCTAAGAAGATCCGGCGGCTGTATCAGGACAAGATTCTCGCAGGGTTTGCTGGTTCGACGGCGGATGCCTTCACGCTGTTCAGCCGCTTTGAAGCGAAGCTGGAGCAGTATCACGGGAACCTGGGACGCGGAGCGGTGGAGCTGGCCAAGGATTGGCGGACCGACAAGTTCCTCCGGCATCTTGAGGCGTTGTTGCTGGTTTCCGACAAAGACCAGACTTTCTTGTTGAGCGGTCAGGGCGACGTGATTGAGCCCGACGGCGGGATTGCGGCCATCGGCAGCGGCGGCCCCTATGCGCAGGCGGCGGCGCAGGCGCTGGCGGAACAGACGCAGCTCTCGGCGCGGCAGATCGCCGAAGAGGCGATGAAGATTGCAGGCAAGATGTGTATCTATACCAATGACAAGGTGACGATCGAGGAGTTGTAGGAACCCGTCGTTAGTCGTTCGTCGTTGGTCATTGGCTGAACCCGCTTGGAGACAGGGGTGGCCAACAAGTAAGGATTTTAAATATGGCAATTTATCTTCCTGGAACCGTCGAAGAAGAGCAGGTTTCGCTGGATGAACTCACGCCGCGTGAGATCGTCGCCGAGTTGGACAAGCATGTCATCGGACAGAAAGACGCTAAGCGCGCCGTGGCGATTGCATTGCGCAACCGCATGCGGCGGCAGAAGCTGACGCCCGAACTGTCTGAAGAAGTCATACCCAAGAACATCATCATGATCGGCCCGACCGGGGTGGGCAAGACGGAGATTGCCCGCCGTCTGGCCAAGCTCGCCAATTCGCCTTTCTTGAAAGTGGAAGCTTCCAAGTTCACCGAAGTCGGCTATGTGGGCCGCGATGTGGAGTCGATGATCCGCGATCTGGTGGAGATTGCGATCGAGATGGTACGCGAAGAAAAGCTGGAAGATGTCACCGACAAGGCTGAACTCAATGCCGAGGAGCGATTGCTCGATATCCTGTTGCCGCCGATTGCGCCGCCTCGGACTGAGGCCTCCCCGGCGGGATTTGTGCTGGAAGGGACAACTTCGGCGGGAGAGTCACAGTCGCGCACTCGGGAAAAGCTGCGTCAACAGCTGCGCGAGGGCAAGCTGGACGAGCGAATGGTGGAGATTGACGTCCGTGAACGAAATTTCCCTTCGTTCGAGATCATTTCCAACCAAGGCGTGGAGGAGATGGACGTCAACATCAAAGACATGTTGCCCAATATCTTCGGCCAGCGGACCAAGAAGCGGAAAATGAAAGTGAATGAGGCGCTGGAGTATCTGATCCAGGAAGAAGAGCAGCGGCTGATTGACATGGACCAGGTTACGCGGACGGCGATTGATCGCGTAGAAGACTCGGGCATTATTTTTCTGGATGAGATCGACAAGATTGCGGGGCGCGAAAGCGGCCATGGACCGGACGTTTCACGCGAAGGCGTACAGCGCGACATTCTGCCTATTGTGGAAGGGACGACGGTCAACACCCGCTATGGCATGGTGCGCACTGACCACATTTTGTTTGTGGCCGCAGGGGCTTTCCACGTTTCGAAGCCGAGCGATTTGATCCCGGAACTACAGGGCCGATTCCCGATTCGCGTGGAGTTGCAGTCGCTGACGATGGCTGACTTCATTCGCATCTTGACCGAGCCGAAATCGTCGCTGGTGAAGCAATACACCGCGCTGCTCGAAACCGAGGGGGTGAAACTGGAGTTCACAACCGACTCGCTGGAAGAGATTGCCCGCTTTGCCTTTCGCGTGAATGAAGGCACGGAGAACATCGGCGCCCGCCGCCTGCACACAATTATGGAACGCGTGCTGGACCAGATCAGTTTCGACGCGCCTGATAAGAAGGGTGAGCATGTCAAGATTGATGCGGACTATGTGCGGCACATGCTGGCGGACATTGTGAAGGACCAGGATTTGAGCCGGTACATCCTGTAGACCTCCTAGCTTGACCTGGAATCAAGTGCTGAGACTCGCGCGCCATACCGGCTGGCTGTGCATCCTGTCGATTTTGGGCTTGACTGCCTGCGGTGTTCCTGGCATTCCTAGACCGCCCTCGTTGAACTTGCCGCGGCCGGTTACGGACTTGCGGGCGGTGCGCAAGGGCGACCGGGTTTACCTGGCGTGGACGGCGCCCACCGAGACCACCGACAACCTTCCCCTCCACCATGCCGGCGGCGTCGTAGTGTGCCGCAGCCCCGGTGCGATGCGCCCTGGATGCGCGGGCGGAGTGCTGCCTGTTTCTCAGCCGCAATCATCTGCTCAGAGTAAGTCTATGTTTATCGATGCGATACCGGCGTCGCTGCTGGGGAGCGACCCGAACAGCCAGATTTTCTATGCAGTCACCATTTTGAACCAGAACTACCGGAGTGCTGGGATCTCGAATGTCGTCGCGGTGCCGGCGATGGTGGCCCCAGCGGCGCCATCTGATTTCCAAGCACAGATCACCGCGGAAGGCGTCGTGGTCGGTTGGAAGGAGACACAGGCCGCGACAGTGAAGCAGTTCTACCGCGTGTATCGCCGGGCAGAGGGAGCGACCGCAGATGCTGTGGCGGGGGAAGAGCCGTTAGGCAGTACTCAGCTTGCGGATCACAATTTCGAGTGGGAGAAAACATACTCGTACCGGGCAACGGTTGTGACGGTCATTCATGTGGAAGGAAAGCCTGACACCGAATTTGAGAGCGCAGACACGCCGGCGGTGATAGTCTTTGCCCACGATGTATTCCCTCCAGCGGTGCCCACGGGCTTGCAGGCAGTATTTTCGGGAGTGGGTCAGCAACCATTTATTGATCTGATTTGGGCTCCCGATACGGACGCGGATTTGGTCGGGTACAACGTTTATCGGCGGGAAGAGGGTGCCGAGGCACAGAAGATCAATTCGGGTATTGTGACCGCTCCGGCGTTTCGCGACGTGAACGTCGCGCCTGGGCATACTTATTTTTATTCGGTGTCGGCGCTGGATGTGCGCGGAAACGAGAGTGCGCGGTCGGGAGAGACGACCGAGACGGTGCCTTAGGACACCGCCGTTTCCAACCACAGGGGGCACAGAGGTTCACAGAGGAATTACTTTTTGACTCGGACCTGGACCCGGGCACCTTCGGGCAGAATGCCCTCTTGTAATTCAATTTTGCCATTGCGGACGACGCCGTCAAATTCCTGTTTTTCGGGGGCGGGAGTCGCGCGGACGGCGACGCCGACGGCTACATTCTTGCGTCCCATGCCTTTATCCATCGCCGCATTGGCCAGTTCGTCGGCTTCCTGATTGTGGCCGCGGAGGACGTGGCCGATGGAAAACCAGTCGAGCTGCGCGATCAATTCTTTGGCGCGGGCATGCAGGTCTTTTAGCGCCAGATTCTTCACTTTGTAGATGCCTTTAATCTGGCGAACCAGCAGTTCCGAATCGCTCACCACCTTCAGCGCCTTGTGGCCATGCTTAACGGCATATTCGAGCGCCGCGATCAGTCCTTGATACTCGGCGAAGTTGTTGGTTTGGTGGCCGAGATACTCGCTCAGCGCCGCGATTTTCTTGCCAGCCTGGTCCTGGATAACGACGCCGTACCCAGCGGGACCGGGATTGCCGCGCGCACCACCGTCGCTGTAGGCAGTAAGGTAATGCTCGGGAGGACCACCGCCTCTAGGAGCGGACAGGTTGCTGGTTCCGGGTTGCGAGGGCATGGAGAGAGTCTACATCGAAACAAAATCTTAACCACTGAGGGCACAGAGGATCACAGGGAGCGCCAGTTTCAGTTCTCAGTTGCAGGTTTCAGATAGTGATCGAACCAGGCTAGCACTCGCTGCATCACGTCACGCTGATGGTCCGGCTGAACGAAGGCATGGCCTTCACCGGGATAGATCACCAACTGGGTCGGGACGCCGAGAGTTTTCAAGGCGTGCCAGAACTCGCGGGACTGCGGGGCTGGACATTCGCCGTCGTACTGGCCGACCAGGAGCAGTGTGGGCGTTTTTGCGTTCTTGATAAAGGTGATGGGAGCGGTGCGGGCGTACACGGCGGGATCGTCATACACGGATGCACCAAAATAGGGGATCATCCATTCGTCGATGTCGTTTTGGCCGTAGTAACTTTGCCAGTTGGCGAGGCCGGCACCGGAAACCGCGGCACGGAAGCGCTGGGTTTGCGTGACCGCCCACATGGTCATATATCCGCCGTAGCTCCAGCCAGTGATGCCGATGCGGTCGTTGTCGACGGGGAGGGTCTTCACCACTTCGTCCACACCCGCCAGGATGTCGCGAAAGTCTCCATAGCCGAAGTCTTTGATGTTGGCTTCGGTGAACTTTTCGCCTCCACCCAGGCTGCCACGAGGAGTGGGATTGAGCACGAAATAACCGTGCGCTGAAAGTTCCAGGGTGTTGAAAAACGTGTCGGGCCAGCCGGTGTGCACTGCAGTTGCCGGTCCGCCGTGAACCACGACCACCATGGGATAGCGGCGGCTGGGATCGTAGTCCTTGGGATAGACCAGCCAGCCTTGAATCTTCATGCCATCGCTCGGCCAATGCAGGCTCTTGACTTCGCCCCAAGGCGTCGTCATCGCGGGATTGCTGTGTGTCATCTGCTTCCACTGGCCAACCGGGCCAGTCCAAATCTCCGGCGGCTGCTTCCATGAGTGACTAATCACGGCCGAAGTCCGTCCGTCGGAGGCCAGAGAAACGGCGATGCCGGAACGGAATTCGTCGGTGGCAATGACTCCGGCCCAAGTCCACAGCGTGGAGACCTTGCCGCTGGTGACATTGACGGTGGAGATTCCAGCTTCGCCGTCGACGTTTTCGGTGAATAGAATCTCTCCGGACGCACGCCAGTAAAGATTCGTAGGCGAAGCAGCAACTCCAGGAGTGACATTGCGGGCAGCTCCGCCGTTGGCGGGTGCGACGAAGATGTCGCCGCCAACGAATCCCTCATCGCTCATCAGGCCGGAGATGAAGGCAATGCTTTTGCCATCGGGCGACCAGCGCGGGCAAGCGATTTGGAAATGCGGCTTGTAGATCGGCTTCAGAACAGGGGCAGCCATGCCCAATGTGTAGAGTTGGGCAACATACCAGTTGGCATCGCCTGCGCCGTGGGCCGCCAGAAGGGCGAAGCTATTGCTGTCCGGAGACCAGTCGAACTCGTAAGCGTACATGTCCGCAGGCGAAAGCTGAGTGACTTTGGCGGAAGCTACGTCAACTACGGCGAGACGCTGCTCGAAGACCTTGTCGGCGATCACGCCGGTTTCGGGGACCATGGCCAGCAACGGGTCCGCTCTGCGAGGGGCATTTTCCGTGAATAGGAAGGCGATCGATTTCCCATCCGGCGACCAGGCAGGATCGACGAGGGCGCCGGTCAGCGTGGTGAGCTTGCGGGCAACTCCGTTGCTGGCTAGGGCCACATAGAGTTGCGCCTGGCCGTCGCCTGCCGCGTCAGACATGAATGCCACTTGTTTGCTGTCCGGCGACCATGCGACGTGGTCTTCACTGCCAGCTTCGCCGCCGGCTACGGCCGAAATACGAATCGGCTTAGAGTTGGGTAAGTTCGGGTCCCCAACGTAGATCGCTGAACCACCAATCGACTCTCCGCCGGCGTTCTCAGCTGGAGCGACCCAGGCGACACGAGTTCCGTCGGGCGAAATCGCTACCTCCTGGAAGCTGTGGACGCGCGTGGCGGCGTGGGCAACGCCTGCGAAGATCAAGAAGTACGTCAGGGATAAAAGAGAACGCAAACGAACGCGTTTGGGCATTAGCATGTCCTCGAGTGGGTTCGGTTCATCGTCCCATGGCCAGGCGCGTGGCCAGGCGCGGCGGCAGGTTGGCGGCGAGGATGCGGTCTTGCGCCGACTGGAGACTGTAAGGAACCCGGCAAAAAGTCAAAACACCGGAGTCGGAGTCATATACCGCGAAGCCCGCGCGCCAGTCGCCGTCGCGCGGCTGTCCTACGGAGCCGGGATTCACCAAATATCGCAATTCCTTCCTGAGGGGGAACTCGCTGATCTCGCTTTGTCCGACGGTCTTGTAGGCAGGCCGGAAAGCCTCGAGCTGGACATTATTGGTTTCAAATAATCCCTGCAGATGCGTGTGTCCGAAGAACGTGACGCGAGCCGGAGTCATGAGCAGAGGCTCGACCGCGTCGCGAACCGTGACCACGTAATCGTCTTCGTCAATCGGCGAGCCATGCACCAACTGCACACCGGGATAACCTTCAAGATCCACCGGCCCATGCGGCATGGCGCGCAGCCACTCGAGATTCTCAGGTGTGAGTTCCTCACGGGTCCACTCTGCTGCCAGGGCGGCAACGGGATTGAAATCCTTGAGGTCCATGAGGCCGCAGACGGCTTTGTCGTGGTTGCCACGGACGAAAGTCGTCCCCAAGGCGCGGGAACGTTCCATCACCTCGTTGGGACTGGCGCCGTAGCCGACGAGATCGCCCAGGTTCACGACGACGTCGTGGGCGGGGGCCGCAGCCAGACAAGCTTCCAACGCTTCGAGATTGCTATGAATATCGCTGATTAGAAGAATGCGCACTCGTCACCGGGCGAATTGGCGATTATAGACCTCCGGGGGATTTTGCACAGCAGGGGAAGCCTGGTGGTGGCGATTTTGTGATTAGCGACGCCCTTGCCAATCGAAGAACGCTTTTCTTCGACGACGGAGTTCCTTGTCGCTCGGGGGAAACTGTTTATCGAGTTCGGCTGGGTCGATAGTAGCCCAGGCTCCGGCGAGGTAAAGCGCAATCCAGAGGCCAGCAAGTATCAAGACCGCAAGCACAGCATTCAGCCCATGCCAAAGGCGATCTGTGCCTAGAATTATTACAACAGTGCCGAGGGTTGCGAGAGATGCCGCGCCAATCCGCACACTATTCTTCTTGCCTATCATCCCGGAGGCTCCAGTGGTCCACGGGCAAGGAATCCAACTGACTCGGCAAGACTATGACACACGCACCGAAGAAGTTCAAAACAGTTCACTAGAGCGCTTGGGCTAGGCTCCATTCAGCACCGGACACCGGGCCCAGTGTCCGGGAGCGACCTCCAGCAGTGGAGGCAGAGCGCGGGCACATTCGGGAATGCGCACTTCGCAACGCGGCTCGAAGGGACATCCTGCTGGGACGGCGTGCATCGGTGGAACGGTGCCGTCGATGGTTCGCAATGGTTGAGTGCGGTCGGTTTTCAACGTGGGCACGGCGTTCAGCAGACCGCGTGTGTAGGGGTGGGCTGCGGAGCGAAAGATGTCTGGCTTAGACCCCAGCTCGATCAGACTGCCGACATACATCACCGCCACCCGGTCGGCGACTTGGGATACGACCGCGAGATCGTGCGAGATAAAGAGCATGGCCAGTCCGAACTTTTCCCGTAGCTCGGAGAGCAATTCGAGGATTTGCGCCTGAATGGTGACATCGAGGGCTGTGGTGGGCTCATCGGCGATGAGCAATTGCGGGCGGTTGACGATGGCCATGGCAATCATGATGCGCTGGCGCATGCCGCCGGAAAGCTGATGGGGATAGTCGCGAGCACGCCGGGCGGCGTCGGGGATGGCAACGTCGTTCATGGCCTCGACGGCGCGGTCCCATGCAGCGCTTTTTGTGATCAGAGTATGTGCGCGGACGGCCTCGGCAATCTGATCGCCGACACGCATGACGGGATTGAGCGCGGTCATGGGCTCCTGGAAGATCATGGCAATGTGGGAGCCGCGCAGACTGCGCATCTGTTCGTCGGGCACTTGCAGCAAATCGCGAGGAGCGGTCCCGTTTGAAAACAGAATCTCGCCTGTGGCTCGCCCCGCCGGTGGTAGCAGCCGCATCAAGGCAAGAGCAGTGAGCGACTTCCCTGACCCAGACTCGCCGACAAGACCGAGAACTTCGCGGGGAGCAAGGGTGAAGCTGAGGTCGCGGACGGCGGTTAGGTGTGTTTGATCCTGACCGGAGAATGAGATGCTCAGATTGCGGACATCGAGCAGGGGCGGCACCAGGTTATGGTATCAGCGGTTTCATCGAAGAGCGCCGGTCCCCGATCCTCAACTCAGCTTACTGCCCCAGAATCAATGGCAGCCCATTCTTGCTGTTTCCGATCACGACCACTTTGCTATTCGGACTCTTGGCAAGATTCTCCGTGGCCTCGATACCTTTCCACTCCAGCAGTTGCGGGCTGATCCCCTGAGCAACAATCTGCTGGAAGTCGCGGATTCCCTGAGCTTCAATTCGCTTGCGCTGGGCCTCCTGAGTTTCTTTCTGTAGCTTGAAATTCATGGCAAGGGCGTCTTGTTCGGCCTGCTGCTTGGCTTCAATCGACGACTTCAAAGTCAGGGGCAGCTGAATGTCACGCAGCAGAATGCTTTCTACAAGAATTCCGCGGCCGCCCAGAATGCCCGCCATCTGATCGTGGATTTGCTTGGCCACCATTTCCCGCTCGCCGGTGTACAACGCGTTAGCGGTGTGGGAAGCGGTTGCTTCGCGGATGGCGGCCCGCAGATTGGGTTCAATCAGCACAGTCTCATAGCCGGGGCCAATCTTCTGGAATACATCCGAAGCCTTTTCCGGATCCAGATGGTAGATCAACGAAGTGTCGAGATTCATCACCAGGCCTTCGCTGGAGGGGACGCTGGCCGATTCCTTGATCTCTTGAGTGCGGATGGTCAACTCGTTGTTGGTCTTGAACGGGCTGATGAGATGGATGCCCTCGGGCAGCACCTCGCCGGTCACACGGCCAAACAGAGTAAGCACGCCGACGTGGCCGGATTCGACGCGGGTCACTGATGCAAACAGCAGAATGATCAGGAAGAACGCCGCTACAGCCAGCGCGATCACACGCAGAAACGGGTTTGGGTTGACGTTAATGATCCTTCCGCCGGCATTGAACGTAGCCATGGGTGCACCCCCCAGCACAGTGTAGTCAACCTTGTAGAGTCTGCGAAGTGACTCGGCAGGGACACTCCGGAAGGTGTTGTCGCCCGCAGATGCCAGGGAAAGATGAAAAAAACTGCACATTGACAGCCCGGAGCCCGCGTTGTATGTTCGCTACGCGCTTGCTACTACCGCGCATCGTTGCACCCGAGCGAATGCCCTCCCCATTCCGCCCAGCAACGGCTCGGCGGCGTTAACTCCCAGTCTAAGGACACGACCCTAATGATGCGACGACCCGTGGGACTCTTTACTGCCAGAAATACTTTCCTTTCCCTGAAAGGCTTGCTGATCCTGGCGGTTTCTGTGATGGTGGCAATTCCGGCCAGCGCGCAGTTCACGCTGACAAGAATCAGCACTGATACTTTCAGCGACACTGATGCCCAGCATGCGACCGAAGTCGAGCCGGATACATTTGCCTTCGGCAACACCATAGTGAGCGCGTTTCAGGTGGCCCGCATTGTCGACGGCGGGGGAGCCGACGTTGGCTTTTCAACGTCTACAGACGGCGGAAAGACATGGACCAGCGGCCTTCTTCCGGGCCTGACTGTCAATTATCAAGGCGGAACGTTCTCCGCCGCCAGCGATGCCTCGGTGGCCTATGACGCCGCGCACGGTGTATGGCTGATCTGCACTCTTCCGATTGGAAACAACGATCTGGTGGCAGTGAGCCGCTCGACCGACGGAATCCACTGGGGGGCGCCTGTCATGGTGACCAGCGACATCGATTCCGACAAGAACTGGATCGTTTGTGACAACACGAGTACCAGCAAGTTCTATGGGCATTGCTACGTGGAGTGGGACAGCCCGGCCGACGGCGACCTGGTGTTCATGAGCACCTCGACGGACGGCGGGCAGACGTGGGGACCTGCCAAGACGACGGGAGACAGTCTCTCCGGCATCGGTGGCCAACCCCTGGTGCAGCCCAATGGCAACGTGGTGGTGCCGATTGTGAGTCTTTTCACCGGCGGTATGGCAGCCTTCAGTTCGAATAATGGCGGGGCTAGCTGGAGCAGTTCGGTCAACATCGCCGGGGTTGAGGAGCATCAGGACGCGGGCGGCATACGGAGTGCAGGTTTGCCAACGGCGGACATCGATGCGGCGGGAAACATTTACGTGATTTGGTCGGACTGCCGTTTTCGCGCCGGCTGCAACGCGAATGATCTGGTGATGAGCACCTCCAGCAACGGGACCACGTGGACATCTCCAGCGCGGCTTCCCATCGTGCCAAAGACGGGCGCTGTGGACCTGTTCATTCCCGGGCTGGGCATAGATCACGCTACTTCTGGGGCCTCAGCACACTTGGCCGTCACCACCTACGGGTACTCAAACACTAACTGCTCAGAGGCGACCTGCCAGCTCTACGTTGGGTTCACGACGTCCCAGGACGGCGGGAAGACCTGGACCGCGGCAAAGGTCTTGGCAGGCCCCATGAAGCTGAGCTGGCTGCCCAATTCGCAGAACGGATTAATGGTGGCCGACTATCTGAGTGTGTCGTATGCAAGTGGCCAGCCTTTCGGCGTGTTTGCCGTGGCAAAGGCTCCGTCGGGTGGAAAGTATGACGAAGCCATGTACACCACTACGACGCCGCTGCTGGCTGCGGCCAACGAGCCTACCTACAGTTCGAGTGCCGACAAGCCGATGCCGGGCGTGAAGGGCGACAAGGGACCGCGGAAGTTCTACGACGATGATGGCCAATACCCCATCCCGCCCAAGAAAATGGCGCGGAAGGCCAGCCGGAAGTAGTGGCTCTGCGCTCTGCGATCTTTTACTACCGCCGGTGACAACACCGGCGGTATTTTTTATTGGCCCGAGTTACGGAGTCACCTTGAATACCGTTCCGCACCCGGAGAACCCACAACTGAGATCGCCGCCATCGCTGGTGGTGCCGTAGAGGTTGCCGGCAGCATCCCGGGTCAAGCCGCCCATGGGATTCGCTCCGTCCGGCGAGTCGTTGAAGCTATGCAGCACAGTGAATTTGCCAGTGGTGTCGATTTCGAAGACCGATCCATAGCCGAACGTCCCACCATAGAAGGTTGTCCCGTAGATGTTTCCAGCAGGATCCGTGACCAAGCCAGCTACCGGGTTCTCGCCGTCCGGCGTCCCAGCGAAACTGTGGAGCAAGGTGAATTTGCCCGTCCTGTCCAGTTTGAAGACGGTTCCGAAGCCACCCGCCGCGCCGCCGTACTTGGTGGTGCCGTAACCGTTGCCGGCGGAGTCTCCGACTAACCCGGCATAGGGATTCTCGCCGTCCGGCGTCCCCGCAAAGCTGTGGAGCAAAGTGAGCTTGCCCGTCGGATCGAGTTTGAAAACCGTTCCAAAACCGCCTCCGGTGCCGCCGTAGACAGTGGTTCCATAAAGATTGCCGGCTCTGTCCCTGATAAGGCCCGCCTCTGGATTTTCTCCGTCAGGCGTTCCGGCAAAGCTGTACAGCACGGCTTCCCCCGTCGCATTCACTTTGAATACCGTGCCAAAACCGCCCGCCGCGCCGCCGTATTGCGTGGTGCCGTAGCCGTTGCCTTGAGGATCGCCAATCAGACTTCCGTGAGGATCGGCGCCATCGGGATTGGAGGCGAAGCTGTGCAGCAGGGTCAATTTGCCGCTGTGATCGAGCTTGAACGCGGTGCCGTAGCCACCGGCCGTGCCACCATAAAGAGAGTTGCCATACAAATTGCCGGATCGATCCGCAACGAGGCTTCCGTCTGGATCTTCTCCATCGGGTGTCCCTGAAAAACTGTACAGCACTGATTCATTGCCCTTGGTATCCAGCCTGAACACCGTGCCGAAGCCGCCGGCAGTGCCGCCGAACAAGGTGGTTCCATAGAGATTGCCGGAAGAATCGAGGATGGGCGCGGCTTCGGGTTGCCATCCCTGCGCTGTGTTGGTAAAGGTGTAAAGCACCGTGAAGGTCTGGGCTTGCGCGTGGACGACCATGGCGGCTGACACCAGGACTACCGCACTTGCCAGCGCGGCCAGTGATGGCATTCTCGAAGCTCTGTGCTGGTGTTGTCCCGCGTTCCGCATAGGCTCTCCGTTATCCCAACTCGCTGGCGTGGCCAGCGGGCAACATTGTAGCCTAACTGCTCGCGGGGTGAGTCGTTAAAATCCTTTTCTGTCGCGGTTTACAGCCGATTTCCACATTTGCAGTCTTATCTCCGGATCAGACTTGCAGACAGACGAGCCCGGCAAATCCCGCTCGGTCTGGCATGACGACGACAACGCTTGGCCCCCGTGCACCAATATTGGTCACTGGCTTGTGGAGTGTCTGCACTTGCCTGCATTCAGAGCAGTTGCAGGCTGCGGTTTTTCGTTGACTCTGAAAATAGAAAGCGTACAAAGGCAATCGTTCTTTGACACGTTCTAAAGTTTTCCCGGTTGGTGCGGCGTCCGGGGCTCAAGCGAAGTCACTCTGCGGCATCGCAAGATGAAAAGTGGAGAGGGTGAGCAAGGGTCTTATAGTCAGGTGCTGGTCGAGGCGAACGTGAACATCATGTCAAAGGCAAGATAGAGTCCCGAGGCGTTGAACTGGTTTATCCGGTTGGCGGTTAGCCCGGAGCCCGAGCAACAATCGCAGCATCGCACGCCGCAAGGTGAACGATGAAACGCAGGTTGGCGAGGGTCTAAAGCGAGCTACTGGCTGAGACGAATGAGTTCAACACCACCTCGGGACTCTTAATGTTTGGGCGCGAGGGTCTATCCTTTTCCAGCGCCAGCTTGCTTCGCAGCCGGATTCTCTCCGCCGCCAGTTTTCGCCAGTAACCGATCCAACTCCTCAAACAGAACACGTGACTGGATGGGTTTCGACAAGTAGCCATCAAACCCCGAGGCCAGCACCTTCTCGCGGTCTCCCTGCATGGCGTAGGCGGTCACGGCAAGCACTGGTAGCGAAGCGACGCTTGGGTTTTCACGGATTCGGAGCACCGTAGCAAAGCCATCCAGGACGGGCATGTCGAGGTCGAGCAGCAGAATATCGGGGCGCGACTTCTCAATTTCCCGAAGGGCTTCCTTACCGTCGCAGGCCTCGGCCACGGAAAACCCGCGAGATTCTAGCAATTCGCGGAGCAGTTCGCGGTTGACGGGGTTGTCTTCGGCAATCAGAACCTTGCTCATGGCTGCCCCGCCGCCTTTCCACGCCCGCGTTTGCGAACCACCCGGTCCACTTCAACCAACAGTTGCTGATGCCAGGACCCGTTCTTCTGAAACATGGCCTGGGTCTCACGGCTGAGAACGTCGCGCTCATCGGTGGTCAGGGCCTTGGCGGTCATGATGAAGACCGGCAGTTCCTTCAGGTTAGGCTCTTGCCGAATGTGGCGAATGACCTCGAAGCCGTTCATGCCCGGCATAAGGAGGTCCAGCATCACCGCTCCCACCATTTTGGAGGACAACACCTCGAGCGCACGGGCGCCGCTGCGCACGCTTTGTGTCTCATACCCTGCGGAGCGCAGGGTTTCCTCCAACAGCTCAAGAGTCTTGGGGTCATCGTCCACCAGCAGAATGGAAGCATCATCGTCGGGTTGCGACGCTACGTGTTTGCGGATCGTTTCCAGGAGCAGCGGCTTGCGGATCGGCTTGACCAGGTAATCGGCTGCTCCTAAGGCAAACCCCACCTGCTTCTGGTCCACGATGGAAACGATGATGATCGGAATACCTGCAGTCTCCGGATTCTTTCTCAGTGCAACCAGAGTCTCGAAGCCGTTGCCCTCCGACATCAACACGTCCAAGGTGATGGCATCGGGGCGCAGTTCCTGCGCCTTCTTGACGGCTTCGGCGCCGGTTGCGGCTACAACCGTGCGATATTCCGGATCGAGATAACTGGAGATCAATTCCCGGGCTGAGAGCTCGTCATCCACGACCAGGATCAATGGTTTGCCGAGGCCGCTGGTAGGTGCGAACCGGGGGGACGAATGAGGCGAGGCAACCGTCATTTTGGTTCCTGCGGGAAGAGTGAAAGTGAACCGGCTGCCTTGACCGAGTTCGCTCTGCACGGAAATCCTGCCACCTTGTTGCTCGACCAACCGCCTGGTAATGGCCAGTCCCAGGCCGGTGCCTTGCTGGGCAGCTTGCGAATTGCCCTCCACCTGCCGAAACTCCTCGAAGATTAGTTTCTGGTCCTCAGGCCGAATGCCAATGCCGCTATCGGCTACCGAGAGATTGACCTGGCTCTCGGCCTCGTGACATTCAATTGAGATCCTGCCATCTTTGGGTGTGAACTTCACGGCGTTGCTCAACAAGTTGTAAAGGATCTGTTTGAAACGGACGCGGTCGGCATGGACGGATACATCGCTTGGTAGTGTTTGCTGGACCTGGATGTTCTTTGCCATGGCCAGCGGGCGGATGGTAGACAGAACCTCGGGCAAAGCATCGCTGACGTTGAAATCCTCGCAGTGGAGTTCCAGTTGACCAGCCTCGATCTTGGAAAGATCCAGAATGTCGTTGATGAGCTGTAGCAGATGGGCCGAACCCTGTTTGATGTGGTCTACGAAACGCTTTTGCTTCTCATTGAGTTGGCCGGGAGTTCCTTCAGCCAAAAGGTCGGAAAAGCCAACGATCGCATTCAGAGGGGTCCGTAACTCGTGGCTCATGCTGGCCAGGAACCTGCTCTTGAGTTTGGTGGCGCGCTCGACTTCGCGGTTACGCAGTTCAAGCTCGCGGTTTTGTTGCTCGATTTGCCGCTGCGCCTTCTTGCGCTCGGAGACGTCACGGATGGAACTGATTACGCGAAAGCCCTCGCTGGTTTGAATGGGGCTCAAACTGACTTCCACGGGGAATTCAGTGCCGTCTTTGCGCAGTGCGTTGAGTTCCAGGCCTGCTCCCATGGCGCGGGGATGAGGCGCTGCGGAGTAGCCTGCCCGTTGATGTGAATGCCCCTCTCGTACCCGCTTGGGGATGAGTTTTTCAACCGGTTCATCCAACAGTTCGTGGCGCTGATAGCCAAAGATCTTTTCAGTCTGGGCGTTGACCATGACAATTTTTCCCTGGTCGTCGACCGTGACCACCGCATCGGGGGCAACTTCGAGAAGTGCTCGAAGGTTTTCCCGGCTTTTCTCCAGGGCCTCGTCTGCCAGCTTGCTCTCGGTGATGTCGCGGGTGACCTTGGAGAATCCGCGCAGCTTGCCGGATTCGTCGTGCAGCGCGGTAATGACCACGTCGGCCCAGAACTGGGAACCGTCCTTGCGCAATCTCCTGCCTTGCTCCTGGTAATGGCCTTCAGCGACGGCTCTCTGGAGTTCGCGTGCTGGCTTGCCGTTCTGGATGTCTTCCTGAGGGTAGAAACAGGAGAAATGGCGGCCGATGATTTCATTGGCCTCGTAGCCCTTGATGCGCCGGGCCCCTTCATTCCAACTGGCCACGTTTCCTGCGGGGTCGAGCATGAAGATGGCATAGTCCTGGACGCGGTTTACCAACAGACGAATCTCCTCCTCACTTTTTCGCGACGCTTCTTCTATCTGCTTGCGCGCGGTGACGTCGCGCGCGACGGCATAAGTGAGGTTCTGCTCGGGTACAGAAACCGCGTTCCAGGAGAGCCATTTATAAGAACCGTCTTTGCACAGGTACCGGTTTTCGAAGGCAAAAGAAGTAGTCCCCGGAGCCTCAATTCGAGACGTTTCGACTACCGTCGCCTCGCGATCATCCGGGTGGACGAGCTCCGTGTAAGGCTTTGCCATCAGCTCTTGCTCGGTAAAACCCAGGGCCTTCTCCCAGGACGGGTTTAACTTCTTGAAACACTTGTCAAAACCACCAACGCAAAACAGATCCGTCGACAGGTGGATAAATCGGTTGCCCACCTCTAGCTCAGAATAGAGTGACCCCAGGAACGCGCTCACTGCCAGGCCAACGACTAGGAACGCAAGGCCCAGCCACCATACGCGCCTTTCCACTACCGCAACAGTTCGGTGCAGGACAGACGCGGGCTGCTCAACCAGGACACCCCAACCGTAAGGCTGCACGGGTTCGTAGCGGACGGCAAATGTGTCGCCGTCGCGCGCAAACATGCCGTAGCCGGACTCACCGCTCTCCATGCGTTTGACAGGCTCGTAGCCGCTCAGATCCACCGCAGCAGCATGAGAATCTATGTTGGGGCGGACGGACAGATGACCGTGTTGGTCCACCAGTGAAATGGTCCAGCCGTTTTCGAGTTTCGTCTCCACCAGTTGGCGGCTCATGGTATCGACCGCACAGGGGGCCATGAGAATCGCGATGGGTTCGCCTGCGTCGTCTCTCAACGGAACCGCAATCGCAACCACAAGTTGGTTGGGATAGATCGATGTGTGATAGACCTCGGAGACATAGGGATCCCATCGCCGGGCTACGCCCTTGTACCAGTCACGGTATGCGAAGTTCCCGCCAAGCAAATTCGACTGAGGGGGATAGATGGCGCGCAGATTGCCATCCAAGTCGAACACCCCCAAGAAAGTGAAGTCAGGACGCAACGCGTGCGCCTGTGCAAGATTGAGTTCCACCATGCGCCCATCTTTCTCCATCCAGGCTGAGCTGAAGGAAGGGCGGCCAGCAATCGACTGCAAGAACGCGGCGCTCTGGCGGAAGTGTTCTTCCACCAGTGTGGCGGAGACGTGCGCGATCTGGGCACTCTCATCAACGGCGTGGATTTCGGCTTGAAGGCCGAGCACCCGGCCAACGGAGTAAGCGAAAATCGCGATGGGAAGAAGCATCAACAGGACCAGCAGGATGTGGATGCGCCATCGCCCCTTCGACAGCCAGTTCCCAATCACCGCACTGGTCTTCATGGAGTCGCACCTGAGGCAACGGTCACTTGGTCGCACCCGCGCTCTTGGAAAGAAGGTTCACGGTGCCGCGGGTGATCAGGCGCTCAAACTCCTCGAAGATTTGCGGATCCCACCATCCCTTGGCCACTTCCTGCTGCATGGTTTTCAGAGCATCGGTCATTGAAAAAGCGGGCTTGTACGGCCGTTCGGTGGTCAGTGCGTCATAGACGTCCACGACCGTGAGGATTCTTGCGGTGACCGGGATGGCTTCTCCACGCAGGCCGTCGGGATATCCCGAACCGTCCAGTTTCTCGTGGTGGTGACGAATAACGGGAAGCACGGCGCGGAACGATTTGAGCGGGGCGCAGATGCGCTCACCTACTATGGGATGTTCCTTCATCAGCTTCCACTCTTCCGGAGTGAGCTTGGCGGGTTTCAGAAGGATGGCGTCGGGCACGGCGACCTTGCCAACGTCGTGCACGATGCCGGCGCGCCGCAAAGCGACGATCTGTTCTTGAGGCAGACCCAGATGCTCGCCCAGGCTGGCGGAATAATTCATCAGTCGTTCACAGTGACCGTGGGTGTACGGATCCTTGCCTTCGATGCTGCGTGCAAGGCTAAACAAGACCGACTCCGCCCGCTCCAACTCGTCGGTGTGGTGCTTTAGCTTCATCAACGAGCGGACACGAGTGAGTAATTCAGTGCGATCCACGGGGCGGGTCAGGAAGTCGTCCGCGCCCGCGCGGATGCCTTCAATACGGTCTTGTTTGTCAGAGAGCGCGGTCACCAGAACTACGGGAATTAGGTAGGTATCGGGATTGGCTTTTATCCTGGCGCACACCTCAAAGCCACTGACCTCAGGCATCATCACATCGAGCAACACTAAGTCAACGTTGACCAGGTTCAAGTGCTCAAGGGCAGCAGCGCCGTCGGGAGCAGTGAGGACATTGAATCCCTCAGAACTGAGGAGTTCGTCAAGTAATTCGCGGTTCGCGGCTTGATCGTCCGCGACCAGTATAGTACCGCTTACAGATAGATGCGACGGCAACATCACTTTCCTTACCTTACTTAGTAGAGATAAAGTTAGGGTCGCATGAGGAGAAAGAGTAGGCTAGGTTACGGAAGTTTGGCGGGGAAAGGGGTGCTGGGCCTGCTTTTTGAGATTACAAGAATTGAACCAACCTGGCTTGCGAATGGCACGCGAACTCCTGTGCAAAGGCCGCGCACTTCGCTTTCTCGGGAATTGGCGCCGCTGCCCGGCTTGGGTACTCGTCGTAGGTGCGGCCCTCGAGCGATCTGCCATTCTTGGCCTTGCGAACTCCGCCCCACTGCTTGAAAAAGAAGGGGACTTTTTGCTCACGGCACTGATCGCGAATCGAGACCACCCATTCTCTCTTCATGGGGCGCGCGCCCGGGCCACTCTCGCCACCGACGATGACCCAAGTGATGCCGGACAAGTTGGATGACCTCTGACACCGCGGAAGCGCTCGGCAAACGTCTCAGCGTAGCAATGCTTACAGCCGGGGCTGATCTTGGTGCAGCCGCGGACCGGGTTCCAGGTGGCGTCGGTCCATTCGATGTGGGAGTTAAGAGACACTAAACCTCTCCAACGGTTGCCTACTTCTCAAATATATCTGTCACGATGTTCCCCGCCACTCCTACCTGTGACGCAAAGAACAGGTAGTAAACAGTGGCGCCAGTACTGTTCCTCATCGGCAGTGGGGTTGGTACATGTTTGAACCCTGCCACGTCGACCAGGCGTTTCTGGAAAGCAATAGCAATTGATTCGTTTGACTCCTTCTGGGGAATACCAAATAGGATGCCCGTCGTTGAATAGGCCGCCTGCTCCCAAGAGCTATCGCCCCAAAATTGGTTGAATCGAGTGATCTGCGCGGGTGCAACTTTGTCCGGATTCTTCCAGAGTACATTGCGGTTCATGCCCATAACCGGGAAGTTCAGGAACATATCAATCGTGCCTAACTGGCCTGCATGCAAAACAACCTGCCATTTCAGGTTCAGTCCATAAGGGTCCAATAGGCAGAGCGCCCGACGGTAGCTCTCGAACTTCAAGGTTGGAAATATCTGATCGATCAGTACGTCATTGCAGTCTCCCGAGTAGATGTGCACGTCTGGTCGCTCTCCAGCCGACTTTCGCAGGTAATCCGCCTTTGCGGTATCCATATCAATAAAGTGGTACTCGCGAAACGGAGGTTGTACGTTGAGTGCGTTGGTCGGACTTCCCGGAACGAACTGGCCAGTGCTTTTTGCGATATGGGTTCCAGCCCCAGAGAACGCGTCGATGTAAATATGGGGCAGCTTCTTTGAATTCAGGATCCTCGAATACGCGGATGCATAGTCGCGGACAATTTCTAGGTTTATCTCGGACCAATAACCGATCTCGTCGAACTCGAGGAAGGCCTCGCTCATAATTCGCCTTTTATTCGCCAGTTCGTTCTAAGGATGCCACATCTTGGACGGCTTGCCAAGAGGCAGCAACCTACAGCGGGATATTCCCATGCTTCTTCGGTGGGTTCTTGTCGCGCTTGGTTTCAAGCATTTCGAGCGCCTGAATCAGCTTCTTGCGGGTGTCCCGGGGCTGGATGACCGCATCGACATAACCGCGCTCAGCAGCCACGTAGGGGTTAGCAAACCGGTCGCGGAATTCTTCTATCTTCATCCTGCGAACCGCTTCGCGATTATCGGCTCGGTCCAACTCACGTTTGTAGACGATGTCCACCGCGCCCTCGGGGCCCATGACGGCGATTTCGGCTGTCGGCCAGGCGTAGTTCACGTCGGTGCGGATGTGCTTCGAGGCCATCACACAATAGGCTCCGCCGTAGGCTTTGCGGGTGATGACCGTCACCTTTGGTACCGTCGCTTCGGCGAACGCGAACAGCAGCTTGGCGCCGTGTTTGATGATTCCGCCATATTCCTGGTTCGTGCCCGGCAGAAAACCAGGCACGTCTTCGAACGTCACCAGTGGAATGTTGAAACAATCGCAGAAACGCACGAAACGTGCGCCTTTAATCGACGCGTTGATATCGAGCGTGCCGGCGAGAAAAGCAGGCTGGTTGGCGACCATGCCGACGGGGCGGCCATTCAAACGGGCGAATCCCACGACAATGTTTTTGGCGTAATGTTCTTGCACCTCGAAGAAATAGCCGTCATCAACCACGGCGTGAATCACATCTTTAATGTCGTACGGCAGGTTGGACTGGTCAGGGACGATGGTGTCCAGAGCGGCGTCGGCGCGGTCGATGGGATCGTTGCAGGGCTTGCGCGGCGGGTCGTCAACATTATTGGACGGCAGGAAACTCAGCAGCTCGCGCACCATCGAAAGGCACTCGGCGTCGTCATGCGCCAGGAAATGCGCGACCCCGGAAGTTTCATTATGGGTCATGGCGCCGCCCAGCTGGTCTTTGGTGACTTCCTCGTGGGTGACGGTTTTGATGACGTCGGGCCCAGTGATGAACATGTAGGAAGTTTTGTCGACCATGAGAATGAAGTCGGTGATGGCGGGCGAGTAAACGGCACCGCCTGCGCACGGGCCCATGATGGCGGAAATCTGCGGCACGACTCCGCTGTATAGAGTGTTTCTTAGAAAGATGTCAGCGTATCCGGCGAGCGACATGACGCCTTCTTGAATGCGGGCGCCGCCGGAGTCGTTGAGGCCGATCAGGGGCGCGCCCATTTTGGCGGCGAGGTCCATGATTTTGACGATTTTGCCCGCGTTCGATTCAGAGAGCGATCCGCCGAAAACGGTGAAATCCTGCGCGAAGACGAAGACCACGCGGCCCTCGATGCGGCCGTGACCGGTAATGAAGCCGTCGCCGTAGTTCTTTTGCTCCGCCATACCGAAGTCGTTGGAGCGGTGGGTGACCAGCTTGTCGGTCTCCTCAAATGTACCTTCGTCAAGCAGGAACTCGATGCGCTCGCGGGCCGACATTTTGCCTTCTTTGTGCTGGCGTTCGCGGCGTTGCGGGCCGCCACCGTCTTCCGCGAGGTGATTGCGTTTCTGGAGTTCGGCGAGCTTTTGTTCGCGGTTCATGCGAGAGGGAATTATAGCGGGAAATGCGTGAACCACAGGGGGGCACAGGGAACACAGGGGAAATCTTAAAACGCAGAGGTTGCAGAGGAGACGCGGAGATCGCTGAGAAAAACAGGGCCACGGATTTACGCGGATTCTCGCGGATCAGAAGATCAGGAGCTAGGAGCCGGAACCTAGAAAACAGAACCCCAAACATCAGTTCTCGGTTCCGAGTTCTCAGTTCTCAGTAGGGCCCTACTCCATGCTGGAGCCCATGGGGTCGTAACGGTATTTCTTGCCATCCCAATAGACCATCGAGGTCATGGCGTCGCCGCCGGTTTCGGCCACATAAATGGCCAAACGAGGCTTCTTTTTCACTTGCAGTTTTCTGAGCCTGATATCACGGAAGGGAATGTTCACCAGCATGAACTTCGCTTTAGGAACGGCGGCATGCCAGGCATCGGGGCCGGCTCCGTGGATTACCAACAGGGAGAAGCCGCGGCGCTGCGGATCGTCGGCCACGAACGCAGTGGTCACCTTGGGATTACCGTAGCCGAAGAAAGAGTCGTAGGGATCGATGACGACGTAGTTGTTCTCGGCCTGGTCCATCAAAGGACTGGTACAGTGTGCGGGAATGACGATGTCTTCCACGCCATCGCCGTCGAGATCTCCGCGCACCGAAGGCATGCCGATGAGCCTGCAGTTGGAACCAAACTGCTGCTCGACGAAGGCGTTGTCCACGATGGGCTCGGAGGTCTTTTGTGCTTGCACGGCGGTGAGACACATGCCGACGGCAAGAAGTAGGAAAGCAAATCGAGGGAATGACATGTTTCTAATTTAGACTCCGCGGCCTCGGGGCGATAGCGAAAGACAAGGTTTGGGGAGCACTAAAGTCACTAGCCTGCTCCGGTCGTTGGCCGTTCGGCGTTGGTCGCTAGCGAGGTTTGAAATGCTCCCAACCCTCGGGACGAAGCTCAAACCCCATGCCTTTTTCGTTCATCAGAATGACGTGTTTTCCCCGGGTAATATGGCCGATCTGGGTTACTGGAACGCCGGCGATGTGCCGCGGTACCTGCTTGCTGCGCGCAGCCGTGAAGAGCAGTTCGTAATCTTCGCCTCCGTGCAGGGCGGACTTAAGCTCAACTTCGTGGGCGGGCCTGCCGACGGAGGCGAGGGGTATGGCCTCTGCACGAACCTCAGCCCCAACTCCACTTTCTTGACAAATGTGAGCGAGGTCGGTGGAGAGGCCGTCGCTGATGTCAAGCATGGCGGAAGCCAGGCGCCTCTTGCGAAGGAACTCTCCGACGGCGATACGGGGCCGTGGGCAAAAGTGCTGAGGGAAGTCAGCGGGATGAAGTCTACGGCCCGAAAAGAGTACTTTCAACGCCGCCGCGGATCCGCCGAGCGCGCCAGTCACGTAGATGCGATCGCCGGGTTTAGCGCCCGAGCGCAGTACGGCCTTACCCCTAGGACTGGACCCGACAACGACGATATTAGCGAGGATCCCGCCAGGGGACTGGGCAACGTCGCCGCCAGCGAGGTTCATCTGAAACGCATCGGCTTGGTGCAACAGGCCGTCGAAAAACCGGTCAACCCAGTGTTGCGGCAGGTTTCGCGGCAAGGCCAAGGACAGAAACGCGGCAATGGGCCGGCCTCCCATGGCGGCAATGTCGCTCAGTCCGCGGGTAAGGCAGCGATGGCCGACAACTTCGGGAGCGTGCCACTCGCGCCGGAAATGAACCCCTTCAAGGCTGAAATCCGTGGTCACGAGCGCTTCGTGTCCGGGGGGGATTCGCAGGGCGGCGCAGTCGTCGCCGATGCCAACGCGGATAGGGGCGCGGCGCTTTGCACGCGAGCGCACTCGCTCGATGATCGACTTTTCGCGCAGAGGCAAGCGAATTCAATATATAAGAGACGGGCACGGTGAAGGGCCAGCCAGAACGGGAAGCCAGTCCCAAAGCCGCTGAAGAACCCGTCTGGTAACAGGCGGGGAAGGTTACCCGCCCCCGGGACGATAACTTCTACCCGGCCTTCCGTAACCCGGAAGGTTGCCCTATGTCATTGACAGACATGGACCTGCTTTGTTACCGTGACCTTGCTGTTTCCCAAACACCTTTGGCCGAGCCTAAGCGTTGCATGGACGTTTACTTGCAGCGCACAACGTTTTCGGACCTGAGTCTGGTTCTGGTAGGAGAAAGCGGTCGATCAGCTTGCTTCCCGCTAAAGGGAACGATGCTGGAATCAGGACGCAGGGATTGTCAATAACCCGAAACGCTGGGGATTTGCCGGTCCTGACGACATTGAAGGAGCCTATTGCGCAAGCGTTTCTACATTCTTTTCGTAGCACGCGGTGAAGATGGGCAGTTACGCAAGATCCCCATCCCGGTCCATTACCTGTACGTACTGGTGGTGGGCGCGGCGATTGGCGGTCTGAGTCTGACCGGGATTGCCAGCTCCTACCTGCGCATGCTGTTGAAGGTCTCCCACTTCAATGAACTACGCGCCCAAAAAGATGAATTGAAGAGCCGCTATACCCAGCTGGAACAAGTCGCCAAGGAGCGGGACATTCAGGTTGCGTCCCTGGGATCGCTGGCCAACGAGGTTTCTTCGCTCTACGGGCTGAAGACCGATCCGATTCTTACCCCAACCACCGATACGCTACAGGACTCGCAGGTCAGTTCGTCATTCGATCGCCTCTACACCCTGAAAGACACAGCTTTGAGCGGAGCAGCGGCTACCGGCATTTCTCTCGGACTCACGCGTGACGCCACTACGGCGGACTGGCTGCGGGCCAACTCTGCGCCCAGCGTCTGGCCCGTGGAAGGCCCGGTGACGGGATCCTTTGGCGAGCGTACGGACCCATTCAACGGTGAGGGAGCGTTCCACAGCGGAGTCGATATTTCGGCTTCGTACGGACAACCAGTGATCGCGCCGGCGGACGGCGTGGTGCTATTTGCGGACTTCCTGGGCGGCTACGGCAAGGCGATTGCGCTGGACCACGGTCACGGGATCACCACCCGCTACGGACACCTGGCCAACTTCGCGGTCGCGATTGGGCAGTATGTGCACCGCGGCGATACGATTGGATACGTCGGTCTGAGCGGCCGCAGTACGGGACCACATCTGCATTACGAAGTCCGCATCAACGATACCCCGGTCAACCCCCACAAATACCTTCGCCTCACCTTCGCGCACAGCGGCGGATTCGCAGCAGGAAGCTGAAAGCTCTCAGCAATCAGCCGTCAGCATTCAGCAAAACCTGCACTTGGCATTTGGTCGTTTGGATTACTGTCGGTCAGGTATGCAGGGTTTAGCTGATGGCTGAGTGCTGATGGCTGAGTGCTGATGGCTGAAAGCTCGCTACTGCCGCAACCCCATCCATCTCTCCGACACCACAATCGAGTTGCCGGGATTCTGGGGATCGTAACGGACGGACGTCGGCAGGCCGAGACGGCAGGAATGAAGATTGATGAGCTGCCGCAGGTAGGTGACGTCCTGCGAGGCTTCGTAAGAGACTCCCGCTACGTCGTAATGGAAAATCAACAGAACTGATTGTTTCTGATCGTCGCGAGCAAGTTCCTGGACGTCGATGACCGTGCCGTCGGTGATTCGGCCAATGCGGTCGAGCCACTCGCGACGTTCTCGCTCCAGATCTTCGGGGCGTTTGGGTTTGCGGCGCAGAAGAAGGTAAACGGCGAACAACACGCCGCAGCCGCCCACCGCCAATGCATAAAGACGAAATGGATTCATGACTTGCAGGAAGAAACCGTCATTCGAGGGCAACGGCCTTCCTGTCAAGAATAAGGCCTGCGGAGGAATCGTGGAAGAGGGTGAACAAGTGTGGGGAGAAGTGCCCGCTCGCAACTACTCGATCAACTACGCCGGGCTCTTCTTAGCCACGGCGGCCAGCGGTATTCCGGCTTTTTCCCAAGGTCGTTTGGGGCGTTCGGGAGCAGGTTTGTCGCGGTTCTCAATGCGATCGTAATGGTAGGATTCGCTGACCGTGCCCAACGATTCGTTGTACAGGCTGGGCAGGCCGAGGCATTCCTTCAGTTCTTCGGTGAATTGCTGCAGGGCTTTCAGATGGTCGGCCGTGGCGGCGATTTCGTTCTTCGAGGTTTTCAGAAACTGCTGGTATCCGCGGTTTACCAGCTTGGAGATCTCGCTTCCAATCATGCATCCGGGATAGGCAAAAATCTTAACACCGTCGGCGCCGTCTTTCTGGATGGCAGCCGAGACGTTGTACTTTTTCAGGAACACGCGTCCCTGTGTGCCGGGAGCTTCGATTAGGTCAAAACCATGCTCACGCAGCCAGTTCAAGGCTTCGTCATAGGTCCGAGGTTCTGTCTTGGTTAGCATTTCTTCCTTCGTTCTTCTTTTGGTTAGATGCGCATTCCCGGTAAAGGGAACCAGCGCGCATCTTCTGTGGAACCAATCCACCTTCCTTATAATCTAATTCCCCAGTCTACGTGCGTGGTTTCGCGTCTAACCAGGGTTACGTAGGTCACGAAGGTAAAGTTCGCATTGCATGCAAAAAGCACCGTCAAAGTTGGCGCAAGTGTCTGTCTCCCGTGAGCATACAGCTCTCGGCCAGAGCAGTTTGGAGCGGATTGGCAACACCCCGCTCTTGCGGCTGGCGCGTATCTCCCGCGACTTGCCCGCAGCTGAAATCCTCGGCAAGGCGGAGTGGCTCAATCCCGGAGGCTCGGTCAAAGACCGCGCCGCCGTCAACATCGTGGCCCAAGCCCGCGCTGCTGGCAAGTTAACATCCGGTAAAATTCTGCTCGATTCGACCAGCGGCAACACCGGCATTGCCTATGCCATGATCGCTGCCGCCCAGGGTTTTCCAGTGACGCTCTGCATGCCGGAAAATGTTTCCGTGGAGCGCAAACGCATTCTGCACGCCTACGGCGCCAACATTATTTATACGGACCCAGCAGACGGTTCGGATGGCGCCATTCGTAAGGCGCGCCAACTTGCTGCCGAGCGGCCCGATCTGTACTTCTATGCCGACCAGTATTCCAACGACGCCAACTGGCAGGCACACTACCATGGCACGGCTAACGAAATCTGGCAACAAACCGAAGGACGTATCACGCACTTCGTAGCTATGCTGGGCACCAGCGGAACTTTCATGGGCACGGCCCGCCGCCTGAAAGAGTTGAACCCGCGAGTGCGCTGCGTTTCTCTGCAGCCGGATTCCGCGTTCCACGGCATTGAAGGCACCAAGCACATGGCCAGCGCGATTGTGCCGAGGATTTACGATGCGTCGTTGGCCGACGAAGACCTCGGGATCTCGACCGAAGACGCCTACGCCATGGCCCGGCGACTGGCGCGGGAAGAGGGCCTGCTGGTAGGAGTGTCTTCCGCCGGGGCAATCGTGGGCTGTTTGCAAGTCGCTCGGCAACTTAAGAAGAATGAGCAGGCCGTTATGGTGGCCATCCTGCCGGATTCTGGGGATAAGTATTTAAGTGAGAGGTTTTGGGAAGAGGGGTAAGTCTTTACCACAGAGGACACAGAGATCACAGAGGACTCGCGGTTTTCTGTGTACCTCTGTGTCCTCTGTGGCGAAGAAGTAACTCATGCTGAGGATTAGCCGATCAAATTACGATTCCCTCCGCCGACACGGCGAGGCAACGTATCCTTACGAGTCCTGCGGAGTGCTGTTGGGTCAGGTGAACGGCGACGTTCGGGTGGTGACTTCGGTCGCGCGTTGCGGAAACACCCGGAAAGACTCGCCGCAGAACCGGTACAACATCGACCCCAAAGAGTTGATTCGCATTCAGCGCGGAGGGCGAGAGCGGGGTGAGGACATTGTCGGGTTCTACCACTCGCATCCGGACCATCCTGCACGCTGGTCACCGACGGATTTGGCCGAGGCGCACTGGTTCGGCTGTTCGTACGTGATTACCAGTGTGGAAAAAGGCAGAGCGGTAACGACCAATTCGTTCGAGCTGACCGGCAGTGAGGAGAACGGCAAGAAGCTGGTGGATGAGGAAGTCGAAATCGACTTGTTTATGGGGCGCACCTGAATCCTATGGCTGGCGCGGGCATCAACTAGGTGTATGACTAAAATCCACATTCCGACGCCCCTACGCCAATACACAGCAAAACAGGCGGACGTCCAGGTGAAGGGCGGTACAGTGGGCGATGCCTTGTCCGACTTGACCGCCAGGCACCCCGACCTGCGCCGCCATCTCTATACCGAGGAAGGTAAACTGCGTTCCTTTGTGAATGTTTACCTCAACGACGATGACGTTCGCTACCTGCAAAAGGAAGCAACTGCCATCAAGGATGGTGATAACATTTCGATAGTGCCTTCGATCGCTGGAGGCCGCAGCTAGATGGACCGCTTCCCCATGAATGCCACCTGTCACACCCGCCGCTGTTGTTGCTGTTGCCGGTAGTCCTGCAGTTCACAATCCCACGAAATCCCAGACACAGAGGTTATTATGGCTACCATCATTCCAGAGATTGAACCCGAGGCCGCCGTTTTGAATAACGACGAGATTCTGCGCTACTCGCGTCACTTGATCATGCCCGAAGTAGGGATGGAAGGGCAGCAGAAGCTCAAGGCGGCGCGAGTGCTGTGCATTGGCGCCGGCGGGTTGGGATCGCCGCTGGCGTTGTACCTGGCAGCGGCGGGCGTGGGCACACTGGGAGTCGTGGACTTCGATGTGGTGGACTACACCAACCTGCAACGGCAGATCATTCACAGCACCGCCGACGTGGGCCGCAAGAAGCTGGATTCCGCGGCAGAGAAACTAAAAGCGATTAACCCGTTTGTGAATGTCCGAAAATTCGAGACCCGTCTGAGCAGCGCCAACGCCCTAGATTTGTTTCGCGAGTTCGATATCGTCGCCGACGGCACTGACAACTTTCCGACGCGCTATCTGGTGAACGACGCCTGTGTGCTCACCGGCAAGCCTAACGTTTACGGATCGATTTTCCGTTTTGAAGGTCAGGCCAGCGTTTTTGCCACAGAAGAGGGACCGTGCTACCGCTGCCTGTATCCCGAGCCGCCACCGCCGGGACTGGTTCCATCCTGCGCTGAAGGCGGCGTACTGGGAATTCTGCCTGGGCTGGTCGGCGTGATTCAGGCCACGGAAGTCATCAAGCTTATTCTCGGGAGAGGCGATTCGCTGATCGGACGGCTGCTTCTGGTAGACGCTCTGGCGATGAAGTTTCGCGAGCTCAAACTGCGCAAGAACCCCGACTGCCCGGCTTGCGGCCAGCATCCCACCATCACAAAACTGATAGACTACGATGAGTTTTGTGGAATCCGGGGTGAAGAAACCAGCAAGGAGAAACCTGTGGGATCTGGGATTTCTGAAATCCAGGTGGAAGAACTGAAACGCCGTCTCGACGCCAGAGAAGACGTGTTTGTGCTCGACGTGCGCGAACCGCACGAATATCAGATCTGCAACATCGGGGGACATCTAATCCCTCTAGGTGATCTTCCCCGGCGCGTGAACGAACTGGACTCCAGCCGGGAGATTGTGGCCCATTGCCGCTCCGGAGTGCGCAGCGCCAAAGCGGTGGACTTCCTGCAGCAGGCGGGATTCAAGAAGGTGCACAACCTGGCGGGCGGGATTCTGGCCTGGGCAGACCGCATCGATCCTAAGATGCCAAAGTACTGAGCAGACACTCGAGGCTCACGAGGCACACTGAAACAAAATCTACCGGCAGGCGCCTCGCCGAGGCGGGGCACACTAGGTTAAGACTCTTTCAAGCACGGATTTTCGCCTATACCTCTAAAAGTCCTTGTTTTTTTCCGTCCGCCGTGGATAATGGCACGTTCTTCTTCCCAGGGGCTCCACAGATCGCCAGGAGATTCCATGCCATCTTCATCGCGCTTTTTGCCCTTTTGCCTCGCAACGATATTGTTCTCCGCCGCCGGTCTCTTCGCCCAGACTTCGCCTTCCGCCCCGAACTCTGACCCGACCTATCAGCAACTGCGCAACATTGGGCTGGGCAGCGAGGCGGTCTCGGTAAAGGACTTCACGCTCAAGCGCGATGCCGCGACGTTTCATCTGACCTCGGGCAATGTGTGTTTCGTCTCTGCGATCGAGGGCAAGGTCACGGGCGCAGTGTTTGTCGGAGAAGGCAACATGGTGCTCGACCCGCCGCTGGCCATCGAGCGCGGCACCCTGAAACTCCTAACCAAAGAAAACGAATTCAGCGAAAAGTTCACCCAGTTGGTGATGCGTTTCACTGACAAGACCTACGAAGAAATCAAGAAAGTTGGCGGCGCGGCCACTGCGTCCTGCGACGCCGACCTGCTACACAACAGCCAAAACGCTTTACGCCACAATCTTGCACTGCGGTTTAATCTCGATGCCCGCATCTTGCAGGACGTCAGCGGGACCGCGCCGGGCGGCCTGTTTGTGGCCTTCATTCACGGCCAGCGCTATAGTGACAAGGAAGTGTACGCGATTGATCCTCACGGTGCCCCGCCTCTGCTGTTCCCCGTAGCTCCGGAAGAAGTTGAATTGCTCACCTACGACGATAAGAAGATGGGAGTGTGGGCGGCCTTTCACCTGTCGAACGAATACAAGCAGGATACGGCTTCGGGTTCGCAGAATAATGGCTTGATACGCATTGAGCACCAACAGCTCGACACTACTCTCGAAAAGAATGCCAATCTCGTTGGCAAGGCAACCACAGCGTTCGTTTCCCAGGTGAACGGGTTGAAAGTGGTGCCCTTTGAACTTTATCCAACGCTGCGGGTGCAGAGTGTTACCACTGAGAACGGGCAGCCACTCTCCTTCATTCAACAGGGGAAGGATGAAGACGCGAAGTTCTTCTCGGTGATTTTGCCCAGCCCGCTGGCAACTGGCGAGAAGCTCACCATAGTGACCTCGTATGGCGGTAAGGACGCCGTCTGGAACGAAGGCAACGGCAACTACTTTCCTGCTCCTGGGGCGCGCGATAGCTGGTATCCCAACAATCCCAGCCAGGCCTTTGGGGGATTCACCAACTACGACCTGACCTTCCACATTCCAAAGGGAATGAAAATCACGGCGACAGGGAGCCTGGTCAGGGAGAGCAGTGAAGGTGACCACACCACTTCAGTTTGGAAAAGCGAGGTGCCACAAACCGTGGCCGGCTTCAATTTCGGCAACTTCAATGTGCAGGAGGCCAAGATCACTAAGCCCGATTACGTGGTGCAATCCTATGCCAACAAGGAACCGCCGTTATGGGTGAAGAACCTGCAGCACGAGGCGAATGGCGAGGATAACCTCGAAGTGACACACGATTACATTGGCGGACGGGCCGAGGTCGCGCTGGGCAACATGAATACCACTCCGATGCAGAAGAAAGCGCTGGCCGATGGGGAGATCTCGATGGAGCTCTACACCGATTACTTCGGCCCAATTCCCTTTAAGCGGCTGGCGATGACGCAGCAAACTGCCTGTGGCGTCGGACAGTCCTGGCCGACGCTGGTCTGGCTGCCGATCTGCTCGTTTTATGACAATACAGTGCGCCACCAACTCGGGCTGGATCGTGGTGATCGCGGCTATTGGAAGACTGTAGCTCCCCACGAGGTCGCCCACCAGTGGTGGGGAAATGTGGTGGGGTTCAATTCCTATCGCGATCAATGGATGAGCGAGGGCTTCGCGGACATGTCGGCCTCTTTGTTCCTGCAAGTGGTGGAGAAGAATCCGAAGAAGTTCATCGATTTCTGGAACGATGAGCGCGAGTTGCTGACCATGAAAGACCCGCAAGGGTATCGCGCCATCGACGCCGGCCCCGTGACGCTGGGATACCGGCTCGACAACAGCCGCACGGGAATGAACCTTACCCGTGACCTGATCTATCCCAAGGGCGCCTACATTCTGCACATGGTGCGCATGATGATGTGGGATAAGCAGACCGGAGATCAGAATTTCAAGGCGACGATGCAGGATTTCGTGAAGACCTACGCCGGGCGCGCTGCCACCACGGAAGACTTCAAGGCCATGGTGGAGAAACACATGACTCCGGAGATGGCGGGGTTCGGCGGAGGAAAAATGGATTGGTTCTTCGACGAGTCCGTTTACGGCACGCAGCTGCCCAGCTACAATATGCAAAGTTCAATCGATAACAACGCTGCTGGTGACATGGAGTTTGCCTTCAAGTTGACTCAGAGCAACGTGGACGCGAACTTCCGCATGCTGGTACCGCTCTATATCGAGTTGGCGGATGGCAGCGTGCGTTTTCTGGGCCGCGCACGATTGACGGGAAACACCAGCATTGAACAGAAGATCCCGTTGAAGGGATTGAAGGACAAGCCCCATCGTCTTTTCGTCAACTATTACGATGACGTGCTGGCATCGGCGAATTAAGAGTCGAGCAGAGCAGAGGAATAAAAAAGGGGGAGCATGCGCTCCCCCTTTTCCCTCTCGGCAGATTCTCTTACCTCGAGCTGCCGGTCATGTCAGCCGACTCTTCGCCGATGGCAATTGCATACTTCTTGCCACCGAAACGGATCTCGGCCAGCGATTTACTGCCATCGCCGTTGTTCTTCAGCACGGTGGAGTCTGAAACGCTGGATTGATCCAGATCAACGACCCGCGCCGGGGTTGAGGCAACCACTTTGCGGCCTTGAAGAATGCTCAACTGCACGCTCGAACCCGTGCCCTCCCACTTCACCGAGTAGTCGCCTGCGGGAAGGGTCTTTCCGCTCACGGTCACGGAATTCTCGAGTTGCAGCGATCCCTTGTAGCTGTGGATGTTAGTAGCGAATACACTTGTTGCCAGCAGCAAACTCAAGCCCAGCAGCAAGCCCTTGGAAACCTTTGCGAACTTCATGCAATTCTCCTTTTTCTTTCCCGAACGTCGGGAACCGGTTCTGGGCGGCTTGGACCTGCCTTCTGCAAAAAAACTTGCGTTTCTCCGCCAAAGGCCTACAATGCTGCGGCGGGGTTAAGAAGAAAGCAACCAGGCCGCAAGGACCTGATGCTCTCTGCTACAGGGATTGCGCTCACCTGGGCCGCCAAACCGAGTGTGAGCCAGTCCCTCAACCCCTGAAACTTTCCGGGCGGGCTGGTTGGTCTGCCCGGCTTTCCGTCATCAGCTAATACGCTCCTAGATGCTCGAAAGTTCCTTCCCGATTTAAGATTGCAATCACTCAGTTGGACGGTTTGCCCCGCGCAGCGTTAGCAATTTACGACTGCATACAGCAGTCGCTTGTTTAGTCTATTTGAGAAAACTGCAATCGTGACAAATTGTGACAAGTTTTCACACACTCTTAACACGAGAGCGAAGAATGCACGCGCAATGCCAAAAGTTTGGAACGCGCAGATGTTGATTCCTTGCGGGAAAGTATGGGGACGGAGCGACGTGTGTGACCGCTTGCGGACTACCGCGTTCGCCAGCGGACAGTGACCGACGCTATTACTCTCGGATTCTCAAAATGACTTTGCCGAAGCTTTTTCCTTCGCTCAGCAAGCGGTATGCATCAGCGGCTTTCTCGAATGGAAAAACGCTCCCGATGACGGGGCGCAGATGTCCCCGCGAAGTCCACAATGCGAGTTGCCTCCAGCCCTCGCTCATCAACTCGCGATTGGCCGAGAGATAAGTGAGCCATAGTCCATGCACACTGCCGCCTTTGGCGTAGAGCAGGCGAGTGTCGAGCAGCGACTTCTCTCCGGTGGCGCTGCCGTAGACAATCACCCGGCCGAAATCTCGCAGGCAGCGGGCGCTTTTATTGGTGTGCTCACCACCCAGCATTTCAAATACAGCATCGACGCCTTCGCCGTTGGTGAGATCTCGAATGGCTTCCTCGTAATCGCTCTTCTTGTAGTTGATGCCCTGTTGCAAACCGAGCGCGGTTGTGCGTGCGAGCTTGTCATCCGAAGATGACGTGCCGTACATTTCCACGCCCAGCAGTTTGCCGATCTGCACTGCCGCGGTTCCTACTCCGCCGGCGACGGCGTGAATCAGAACACGAGGCGCCTTCTTTGCGGGAGTCAGCAGACCCGACTTCCAGTAAGCGAAGTATGCAGTGAAGTAATTGACCGGGAAAGCAGCGCCTTCTTCCGTGCTCCATCCCAGCGGAACCGGCCACAACAACTGTGACGGGGCGGCGACACGTTCGGCGAAGGCTGCCCATTGCGTGTAGCCCATGACACGTTGGCCATCGCTCTCTCTGACGCCACAAAACTCACGTCCAGCAATTAACGGCGGCTTGGGAGTGCCCGGGTAGCCGCCGCTCGCGGTCATGCAATCGGCAAAGTTTAGTCCACCGGCTTCGACGTGCACCAGGGTTTGACCGGCGCTGGCTACGGGTTCAGCCATGTCCCGAATCTCAAGCACTTCGGGGCCGCCTAATCGGCTGATGACAATCGCCTTCACGGGCAAAAGTCTATCAGGAACGCGGGCCAGGCTTTGGAAGAGCGCTTGATCGACACGTACTTGTGACCAGCGTAATCGTGACCGCTTTACCCCGGGTATATACTTCAGGGGAATAATGTTGGTTTCGTGCCGGACGTAGAGGCAGGGCGGGGCGCAGTTTCATAGCTGGTTCTCTTATATGCTCCGCAAATAGATGACTGGTTCGCCGATGGCTTTCAGAAGGTGGCGGGCCGGTGCGGGACCGGGTTCAACTAGCCTTACGGTCCCGGGAGGAAGTGCAAGTGGACTTAATATTGGTGCGTCTTTTATTTGTCATTTTTGTTGCCATTACCTGCTTTCTGATTCAGCCCTTCGGCCTGGATCCTCGGATAGACGCCGCAGTCGGCGCGTTTCTTGGCGTCGCGATTGTGGTCTTCGAATGGCGCCTGCGGCTGATGAGCCTGACCCGGCTGATCGGAGCGGCGATCGGCAGCATCCTGGGGATTTTCGGCGCCTACCTTTTCGCCCTGGTGATCCGCAGCAGCATTCCCGCAGGACACACCCAGAGCTTCCTGCAAATCATGGTGATGCTGTTGATGGCCTACGTCGGCCTGATCGTGGGCGCGAACAAAGGCGACTTGCTGAACCTCGCGGCATTAGGCGGAGTTTTCGGCGGTGAGAAACAGTCCCGCAAGAGTTACAAAATTCTCGACACCAGCGTAATCATCGATGGACGCATCGCTGACATCGCCGAAACCGGCTTCCTCGATGGACTGATCGTGATTCCGCAGTTCGTACTGCGCGAGTTGCAACTGGTAGCGGATTCCGCAGACTCCCTGAAGCGCAATCGCGGGCGCCGTGGACTGGACATTCTTCAGCGCTTGCAGAAAGGCGCTTCGGTGCAGATCCAGATCGTGGAGGACGATTTCCCTGCGGTGCGCGAGGTCGATCTCAAGCTGATCGAGCTGGCCAAGTTATATGAAGGCAAGATCATCACCAACGATTTCAATCTCAACAAAGTGGCGCAGCTCCAGGGCGTGGAGGTGCTGAACATCAACGAACTGGCCAATTCGCTCAAGCCGATCGTGCTGCCAGGCGAAATCATGAAAGTGTTCGTGCTGAAGGAAGGCAAAGAATACAACCAGGGCGTGGCTTACCTTGACGACGGGACCATGGTGGTGGTGGACAACGCGCGCAAGATGATTGGTAAGACCATCGATATTTCCGTGACCTCGGTGCTGCAGACCACGGCGGGGAAAATGATCTTCGGAAAGTGGGATGAGCGAGCCGGGCCACGTCACGAATCACGTCCCGCAGTCGTGGTCACTACGACGGTGGCGTCGGTACCGAACGGAGAAACCAAGAAGCCGCAGCCCATGATGGTGGACCGCCCAGCCGAGTAGTTGCGGGCGCGGGCTTAACGTGGATTGCCGACTGAACTCACTTTGATAGTCTCTCCGGAACGAGTGCCGGCAAGCGTGGCTCTTTGACCAGCCCATTTGCCAAGTTCGTCGGCATTTCCATCCAGCGCGTATTTCTTGCCTCCATTGACCAACGAATACTTGGCGCCGTTTCGCACGCAGGCGAGAGTACACTCTGCCGGACTTTTCCCTGATCCTTCGGCATGACGCGCGCCGCATTGACTGTCGGTAATAACACCAGAAAACATCGGCCGCGCGGCCACTGGATTGGGCTCCTCTACGGCTGCGGGAGCAGCGGCGGCCACAACTACCGACGCGCCAGTGAACACTACCGCGATAGCGAGCCCGGCCAGCAGCGACGCACTGGCACAAAATGTCAGTAACGAGAACCAGGAACGATTTAGTTTCACAGTTCCTCCGAAGGCACATTTCGCCGGGCCCAAACGCGGCCTAATCTTGGTTGCGCAACTGGAGGGCCACGTTGTCAGTGGGAGAGATGTCGGGTAAGTTGTGGCCGGTCTTACCCTTGCGGGATGTGTACGGAGAGTCGCGACCGGGCTTATCAGGTAGGAATTGCCGGGTGTGGTGAAAAATGCGCGCAAGGAAATGCCATAGAAAGACTGAGGCAAAATGCGCGGCTCTGCCCCCTTACTGGTTGACGGGCTGGAACATGCCCATCGCCACGAAGCGCGTGATGATTGCGGCAAAAGTCGTTCCGATTGCAAACAGAATCATGCGGTATCGTTGCCGTTGTTCTCGAAACCTCGAGGTTTGGGCAAAGATATCGACGATGTAGGCTGCGCAGTACGCAACGTTTGCTATGACCGCCAGCAAGAACAGACCGAGGCAGAAATCGAGTGAAGGCATTTTCCTGGAGGATGGATAGCTGAGCACAAAATAGATGGCCACGATTGCGGCTGGCGCCAAGTTATAGGCGATCCGCCAAGGCTCCGAGAAACTGATAGCGTCGGTGACGTATTCTCGCAGGTCGGCGTTGTTCATGGACTCCAGAGAACACTACTCTCTGAGGCCTGATGATACTCCACGCTTTTGGCGGACAAAAGTGTCCGCCCCACACTAACGCAGTAGACCCATTTGTAACCTTCCAAGCCACCCTCGTATACTGACAGCCCGTCATGAAGGTCGTCGTCATTATTCCGGCTGCGGGTCTGGGCACACGTATGGCCTCGGCTGCGAGCGCCAAGGGCAAAAGGCCTGCCGCATCGAAGCAGTTTACTGAACTCGCTGGCACCCCGATTCTTATTCATACCCTTCGGAAGTTTGTCGCAAGTGTTGAAGTCGGCGAGATCTGCATTGCATTGCGAGCCAATGAAATCGAAGGATTCCGCGCGCGTCTGGAAAAAGAAGCGAAGGACGTTCTGAAGAAAAAAGTTCGTCTGGTGGAAGGCGGCGAGCACCGGCAGCAGTCGGTGGCTCACGCGATCGCAGCGACTTCCGCGTCGCCGGATGATATTGTTCTGGTCCATGATGCGGTGCGGCCTTTCGTCACTGCGGAACTCATTCACTATGTGATTGAAGCCGCCCAGAAGTATGGCGCTGCGATTGCTGGAGTGCCTGCGGTTGACACCATCAAAGAAGTGCAACGCACGGCGGAAGGCGCTGTGATCACGGCCACCATCCCACGCGAGCGTATTGTGATGGCACAGACACCGCAAGGGTTCCGTTTCGATGTGCTAAAGAAGGCGTTCGACGAAGCAACCGCCGATGGATTCATGGGAACTGACGAAGCTTCTCTGGTGGAACGATCGGGACACGAAGTAGCCGTGGTGATGGGATCGGCGAGAAACATCAAGATCACGACGCCGGCAGATATGGAGTTGGCGGAGTTCTATTTGGGGAAATAACCCTAACTTGTGACATGCATTCTGTCATTGGCCTGAAACATGCGGACCTCACCGAGAAAATCATCGGCGTATTCTTTGATGTCTACAATGAACTGGGGCATGGTTTTCTTGAAAGCGTCTACCAGGCGGGGTTGGGCATTGCCTTAACTGAAGCCGGTATCAACGTTCAGCAACAGGTTCCGATTGAGGTTTGGTTTCGGCGCCGTCGCATAGGAGACTTCAAGGCAGACATGTTGGCCGATGGAAAAGTGCTGTTGGAACTCAAGGCTGCCCGCGGAATCGATATTGCCTACGAGAAGCAGCTATTGAACTATCTGCGGGCAACGGACGTGGAAATTGGGTTACTGCTCAACTTCGGGGTTAAGCCTGAGTTCAGGCGTTTGCTTTTGAAAATCAAAGGAAAGAAATCCGCGTTGATCCGCGTAAATCCGCTGCGAAACAGGGGTGCGCTTGAGAATTGGTTACGGGTGGGATTCGCATGAGTTCAAGGCTGGCATTCCGCTGAGGATTGGCGGCGTTACGTTGCCCCACTCCCATGGCCTAGGCGGGCATTCCGACGGCGATGTGCTGCTCCATGCCTTGACGGATGCCTTGCTGGGCGCCGTGGCGGCACCCGACATTGGTACTTTGTTTCCGCCATCGGATGCGAAGTGGAAGGGCGCGGACTCGGCGGTATTTTTGCGGGAGGCTTTGGCGCGGGCGAGCGCCGCTGGTTACTCGATCATTAATGTCGACTCCACTCTGATTCTGGCGGCGCCGAAGATTGGGCCGCACGCGGCTGCGATTCGCGAGAGCGTTGCGAAGCTTCTCAATATTCCATCTAATTGCGTTGGGCTGAAGGCTAAGACTCCAGAAGGCATGGGCACCGACAACGCTGCCATCGCGCATGCGGTGGTGTTGCTGCGGGAAAAGCCTTAACCACAGAGGGCACAGGGGACCACAGAGGTTAGGCAACCCCAGTCAGACGATACAATCCCAGCAGTGTCGATCACTTTCACAGTTGAAGCCACTAGCGGCACCGCGCGAGCCGGCCGGCTGATTACGCCTCATGGCGAAGTCGAGACTCCAGTCTTCATGCCGGTGGGGACTCTGGCCTCGGTCAAGGGCGTGTCCCAGGACGTGCTCGAGGAACTCGGCGTCCAAATTCTTCTCGGCAACACGTATCACCTGTACTTGCGGCCGGGGGTTGATCAGGTCAGAAAGCTCGGCGGACTGCATCGCTTCATGGCATGGCCGCGCGCGATTCTGACCGACTCAGGCGGGTTCCAGGTCTTCAGCCTCAACGAACTGCGCAAAGTCACAGAGGAAGGTGTGACGTTCCGTTCACACCTAGACGGCTCTTCGCATTTCTTCAGCCCGGAAAGTGCGATGGAGGCGCAGATTGGCCTCGGCGCAGACATCGTTATGGCGTTCGACGAGTGCACCGAATATCCGGCGGATGCGAAGCGCATGCGTCAGTCGATGGAGTTAACGCTACGCTGGGCGGAGAGGAGCAAGAAACATTTTGAGGAGTATAAGAGCGAAGTACCTTGGAATCGGGTTTCTAGTTTCCAGTTTCCAGTTTCTGGTCAAACGAATTCTAGAAACCAGAAACTAGAAACTAGAAACTCCGAGCAGACGCAGGCGCTCTTCGGAATCGTCCAAGGCGGAATGGACACCTCACTCAGAAAGGAGTCTGCTGAGCGGACGATTGACATCGGATTCCCCGGCTATGCCATCGGCGGGCTCAGCGTCGGCGAGCCGCGCGGCCTGACCAGAGAAGTTGTCAAGTCCACGCTCGAGCATTTGCCGGCGGACAAACCGCGTTACTTGATGGGCGTGGGCACTCCGGAAGAAATCGTGGAGTACGCGGGCCTCGGCATCGACATGATGGACTGCGTGCTGCCCACGCGGGCGGCGCGCCATGGCCTGCTGTTTACCTCACAAGGAAAGGTGTCAATCAAGCAGGCGCGCTATGCGGGAGATGAGGAGCCGCTCGACCCGAAATGCGGCTGCCGGGTGTGTTCGCGGTATTCGCGGGCGTATCTCCGGCACTTGTACGCTTCGAACGAGGTTTTGGCCCAGGTTTTGAACACCGTCCACAACCTGAGCTTCTACCTTGACACGATGCGCGCGGTGCGTCATTCTATTGCACTTGGGAGTGGGGCCCGCTTTCTCTGAGGTCTGGTCTCGGCTTAAACCTATAGACCGGCATCCCTTGTTCGTGTCCGAAGTTTAAGGAATCTCCGCCCAGGTACGCGAGAGCTCCAGCGGTAAATTGCGAAGCAAGTGCGCGCAGTTGCGCTGACTCCCGTTCCTGGCTAGGGACTTGGTTTTGATCCTGATGAATGTGCAGCACTTATTGGCGATTCAGTTTGGTGGCGGCTCGGCGGGACTTCTGGGATTCGCGCCGCTGATCTTCATTTTTGCGATCTTTTACTTCTTATTGATCATGCCGCAGCAGCGGCGCCAGAAGAAGTGGCAGCAGATGCTCAGCGAGCTTAAGACCGGGGACAAGGTCGTGACCAGCGGTGGGTTGCGGGGCACTATCATCGCCCTCAGGGACGATTATGTCCATTTGCGGGTTCCGCCGGATAACTTGAAGATCGAAGTCAGCCGGGCCTCGGTTTCGTCGGTTACGACCGCCGATGATGCCGGAAAGTCGGCTGATAAGGCGTAGGCGGCAAGGGGTTGAGCCGCATCACAATCTTAAGAGTGAAGTCATCATTATGAACAAGAATTTGGGCTGGAAGATGGGCGTTATCGTGGCCACCCTGGTGGTCTTCCTTTTTGGAATCATCGGCATACCGGACAGTTGGTCAGGCAAAGGCTTGCTGGCGGCGGTGGGGAACCGCATTCACCTGGGGTTGGACCTCAAAGGTGGAACCCACCTGATCTTGCAAGTCCAGGTGAACGACGCGGTCAAGGTCGATTCTGACAATGCCATCGAGCGTCTGAAGACTGATTTGCGGGCGCGCAAAGTCAATTATGCCGAGATCACGAAACCCGATCCGGTCAATGAGCCAGAGAAGATCGTGCTCAAAGGAGTGCCGTCGGAATCCAGGTCCGATCTGCTTTCCATTGTGCAGGACCGGCTTCCTGAGTATGGCCTGACCTCTGGCGCAGACAATAGCTGGACGGTTGCCATGAAGCCGCAGGCGCTGGCTGATCTAAAGAAGCGCGCCGTGACCCAGGCCATCGAAACCATTCGCAACCGCATCGACCAGTTGGGTGTAAGTGAGCCCATCATTGAAGAGCATGGGCTCGGACAGTATCAAATTCTGGTGCAACTGCCGGGGATTGACGACCCGGCGCGCGTGAAAGACATCATGCAGTCCACCGCCATGCTGGAGATTCGCCAGTCCATGGGCGGGCCCTACCCAAGCGAACAAGCCGCGTTGCAGCAGAATAACGGAGTGCTGCCGCCAGATACGATGTTGTTGCCGGGGCATAGTATCGGCGCCGCCGCTGGCGACGCCGGTCAGGTCTGGTACCTGATTTCGCGCGCTTCGGCGGTCACTGGCCGCGACCTGCGTGGAGCGGAACCTTCCCGGGATGAGAACGGCCAGCCCTCGGTGACTTTCAATCTGACTGGTGAGGGTGGACGCCGGTTTGGCGCCTTCACTGGAGCCCACGTCGGTGACAATCTGGCGGTCGTTCTGGACAACAAGGTTCAGGAAGTTGCGGTCATCAAAGAGCAGATTCACGACACCGGCGTGATCAATGGCCGCTTTGGCGAGCAGGAAGCCAAGGACTTGGCCATGGTACTGCGTTCGGGCGCGCTGCCGGCGGGCATCAAGTATCTGGAAGAACGTACGGTGGGGCCGTCGCTGGGTACAGATTCCATCCGCGCCGGGGTGACTGCGGCGGTCATCGGCATGCTCGCGGTGCTGATCTTCATGCTGGTTTACTATCACGCGGCGGGCATCAACGCGGACATCGCGCTGATTTTGAACCTGATTATTCTGCTCGGATTCCTGGGTTTCAGCGGCGCCACGCTCACGCTGCCGGGAATCGCCGGGGTGATTTTGACGGTCGGTATGGGCGTAGACTCGAATGTACTGATCTTTGAACGAATCCGCGAGGAACTGAGGGGCGGCAAAACCCCGCCGTCGGCTGTGGAACAGGGATTCAGCCATGCCTGGATCACGATTGTGGATACCCACGTCACCACGATTGTGTCGGCAATCATTCTATTTATCTTTGGCACCGGCCCGGTTCGCGGTTTTGCGGTGACGCTTAGCTTCGGGTTGTTCGCCAACCTGTTCACGGCGGTTTTTGTGTCACGCGTCATCTTTGACTGGATCCTCAACCGCAAAGAGCGCGGCGAGGCGTTGAGCATCGGATAGTGATAGTTAAAGAAACGGGGTTCTGTTAGGTGGAATTTTTTCGCAATGCAAACATCGATTTCCTGGGGAAGAAGTGGTACTTCCTCGCGTTTTCTCTGGTGTTCAGCGTGGCCGGCCTGTTTTCCATGCTGTTCTGGCACGGCATTCCGTATGGGGTTGACTTCCGCGGCGGAACGCTGGTGTATGTGAAGTTCGCCCAGACACCGGACGACAACGCGATCCGCGCCGCCATGGACCGCGCCGGACTGCGCAACGTGCGCATACAGCGCTACGGGCAGATCAGCGGCAACGAGGTTCTGATCGGGGTTTCTGAAGAGGAGACTAACGAGCAGGCCCTCGACCGCAGCAAGCTTTTGATCATTAACGCGCTCGAAACCAACGCTCCCCAGGGCAAGCAAGACTTGAACAACGCCAGTGTACTGGCGCTGAAGACGTACTTTCTACAGAAAGACCCGCTGCGCGCGGGTACCGACGCGGAGCAGCGCTACACCGCACAGGCCCAGGCCATTGTGGATTACCGCGACAAGACAAAAGGCGGCGTGCTGACTTCGCTTGACCAGCTAAGGGCTGCGGCCGATCCGGCGGTTGTTGCTTCCCTGTCGGACGGCTTCTTTCTTTCCAATTTCGCGGTGCGCAACGTGGAAATCGTAGGGCCGCAGGTGGGCGGACAACTGCGCCGCCAGGCCCTGCTGGCTACCGTCTATTCTTTGGCTGGCATGCTGATCTACCTGGCAGTGCGCTTCGAGTGGATCTACGGCGTCGCCGCAGTAGTGACGGTCTTTCACGACACCCTAATCACGGTGGGCGCGTTTTCGCTGATGAACAAAGAAATCTCCCTGACTGTGATCGCCGCCATTCTGACCCTGATCGGTTATTCGAACAACGACACGATTGTCGTTTTCGACCGCATCCGGGAGAACCTGAAGTTGATGCGGCGCGAGAAGCTTTCCGACATTGTGAACCGCAGCATCAACCAGACCCTGAGCCGGACGATCCTGACGGCCGGGCTGACTTTCCTCACCGTGCTGGCGTTGTATCTGTTCGGAGGCGAGGTATTGCACGGCTTCTCGTTTGCCCTGGTGATCGGTATCCTTATCGGAACCTATTCCTCGATTGCCATTGCGGCTCCGATCCTCGTGGCCTACCAGGATTGGCGCAGCAACCGGGGAAAACTGCCTATGGAAGCGGCCTCCCGCAAGGAAAGTACCCGCGGAGAAAAGGTGAAAGCCAAGGTGTAAAGCCGCAAGCCGCTGGTGGTTGCTTCACAAGTTTGTGATTGGCGGACATTTGAGGTAGTATTCTGCGGCCTTCAATTCAGGCTTTGTAAGGCGGGTCTGGGAGCAAAGAGGAGGCAGTCGGTGTCTAAGGCTAGTTGAGGGCAGGAGGGCAATTTATGTTTGAAGACAGCCTCATCGAATCGGGCGGCAAACTGCGAACCAAACGGGGGATGACTACGACGCTTTCGTTTGTTTTTCAGATCGCGCTGGTGGGCATTCTGGTGTTGATCCCGCTGCTGTTTACCGAGGCCCTTCCTAAGACCCAGTTGATGACCTTCCTCGTCGCCCCACCGCCCCCGCCACCACCACCGCCGCCTCCGGCCGCAGTCATGAAGGTGGTGAAACAGGTTCAAACCGACATCGTAAACGGGCAATTGCGGACCCCCACCAAGATTCCAGAGAAAGTCCAGATGATTAAGGAAGACGAAGCGCCACCGCCGGTGATGTCAGCGAGCGGGGTAGTCGGCGGCGTCCCCGGCGGGGTGCCGGGCGGACAGATGGGTGGGGTCATTGGCGGCATTATCAGTTCGACCCCGGTCGTGCCCAAGGTGGCCACGCCGCAACGGGTTCGCGTCTCCCAGGGTGTTACCCAGGGACTCCTCCTTCGCAAGATTCAGCCGGCCTATCCACCCCTGGCCCGGCAAGCACGCATCCAAGGACCTGTGGTGCTGCAAGCCGAGATCGGCAAGGATGGATCGATTCAGAACCTGCGGCTGATCAGCGGGCATCCCATGCTGGCGCCGGCAGCGATTGAGGCCATAAAACAGTGGAAGTACAAGCCTTACATTTTGAACGGCGAGCCGGTAGAGGTAGAAACCACGATCACGTTTAATTTCACGCTGTCGGGAGGTTAAATCCGGCAGCCGGGACCAGACAAGTTCCAGGAGGAAAGCAACTCATGTTCGTAGCCAACTTAGCAACCCACACTCTGAGCAGCATGTCCACCATGGCAATCTGGCTTTTTCAGGATCAGGCCGTAGGTTTTGACCCGATTTCGCTCTGGAAACAAATGGGCATTCTGGCCAAAATCGTCGTTGTGATCCTTTTCATCATGTCCGGATGGTCGATCGGCGTGATGATCGACCGCTGGATGGCCTTCAGCGCGGCACGCAAACAGTCGCGGGCATTTGCTCCTGCGGTCGCTGGAGCGCTGCGCGATGGCAAGATCGACGAGGCCATTAAAGTCGCGGAGCGCAACAAGAAGAGCCACCTGGCCAAGGTAGTAACTGCCGGCCTGATGGAATTCCGCGCCCACCAAGACAGTGCGGATATCCCGGGCGAGACCATTGAAGCCTCCAAGCGCGCGCTGGAGCGGACCGAGGCCATTGTTCACGCCGAGTTAAAGCGTGGGCTGGGCGGACTGGCCACCATCGGCTCGACTGCCCCATTCGTCGGACTGTTTGGCACGGTGGTCGGTATTCTGAACGCATTCAGAGAAATCGCCAGCAGCAAGACCACCGGTTTAGGCGCGGTCGCGGGCGGCATTTCCGAAGCGCTGGTGACCACAGCCGTCGGATTGTTCGTGGCCATTCCGGCCGTTATGATGTTCAACTATCTAACCGGTCGCGTGGAAGCGTTCGACGTGGAGATGGACAACTCCTCGAGTGAACTGATCGATTACTTCCTGAAGCGGCGGGGTATGCGCAGGTCGCAGTCTTAGTGGCGCGAAGGGGAGTTGGCTTTCGACCTTGAATTGCGGCTTGGCGCTGCGATGATGCCTCCAGTGCCAGGCCCATCGAAGCGGACCTCCGGCTAGCGAACGAGATTAAGTGTGGGTGCAGGGGAACAGCCTTATGGCAATGAGCAAGAGGAATGAAGGCGCCAATGTCAACTCCAACATCAACGTCACACCCATGGTGGATGTGATGCTGGTGCTGTTGATTATTTTCATGGTGATCACGCCTATGTTGCAAAACGGCGTGAGTGTGGACCTGGCCAAAGTAAACAATCCGGAGCGCATGCCGGATGCCGAAAAAGAAGACGCCATGGTTGTGTCGGTGATGCGCGATGGCACGGTTTACTTCCGCAGTGACAAGATTCCGGTGGATCAGCTTACGCAAAAAGTGAAGGACCGCCTGGTCAGCCAACAAGACAAGCGAGTGTACGTAAAGGCGGATGCACGTGCCAGGTTTGGGGCCGTGGTCGCGGTAGTGGACAACGTACGGGCCGCGGGCGTGGACGAGTTGGGCCTGTTGACCGATCAGAAGAAGGCTGCTTTGGGAGCCCCCGGCGCGACTGGCGGCGGGCAATAACTAGGCGTCAGAGGAGATCTATATGAGTATGGCAGTCGGCTCCGGCGGGGGCCAGAGCGCAGACATGAACGTTACCCCGCTGATTGACGTGCTTCTGGTGTTGATCATTATTTTCATGGTCATCAACCCGCCTCAGCCCAAGGGATTGGACGCCCTGGTACCGCAACCGCCGCCGCCGAACGCTCCTAAGAACAACACCCCGGATCGCACCATCGTGGTGCAACTCATCGATCGCGGCGCCGGGAACGAGCCAGGAGTGAAGATCAACAACGAAGATACTACTTGGGATGCCTTGGGGGCTCGCCTGACGGATATCTTCAAGACCCGGGCTGAGAAGGTGATGTTCGTCAAAGGAGACGATAATGTGCCCTTTGCCGATGTAGCCAACGTGATTGATATCGCCCACGCCTCAGGCGTCGATAAGGTGGGGTTGATTACCGCCAAAATTGAAGCCGGGGGGTAGTGGAGTGGGGCTGGCTCCCGGCAGATTACCTGCTCTTTGATGAGCGTCGCTTGGATGCAGGCACCGGCTGCAGTTCCTGGTTTCGCGGGTTGTCTGTCGATGCAGCATCGATTCGCGAATCACGGCTGTGAAGCAGCTCTTGTGGCAAGGGAGACTTATAAAGCAATGAGACACTGCATACGAGTGCTGGCGCTCGCGGCGGTTGGCCTGGTGTTGTTCTCTGGTGTTGGTTGCGACAAACTGAGAGCCCGCGACCAACTCAACAAGGGTGTGGCCTCCTACAAGAACGCACGCTATGAAGAAGCCATTGACCACTTCCAGCAAGCCGTAACCCTGGATCCCAAGCTCCTGAACGCGCGCCTCTACCTAGCGACGGCCCTGACCAATCAGTACATTCCTGGGGTCGACACGGACGATAACAACCGCATTGGGCAGCAGGCCGTGGACGAGTTCAAGAAGGTGCTGGAGACGAATCCCGGCCACGATCAGAAAGTCACCAGCCTAAAGGGCATTGCTTCGCTGTACTTCAACATGAAGAAGCTGGACATGGCGAAAGAGTACAACCACAAGGTCGCAGAACTGGACGCCAACGATCCGGAAGCCTATTACTCGATCGGCGTGATTGACTGGACCCAGACCTACGTGCCCCGGATGGAAGAACGCGCCAAGCTGGGGCTCAAGCCGGAAGAGCCCCTGAAAGACAAGAAAGTGTGTGCGGCGCTCAAAGACAAGAATTGGGCCAACGTGATGGATGGCATCGACGCGCTGGGAAAAGCGATGCAATTGCGCGAAGAGTACGACGACGCCATGGCCTACATGAACCTGATGTATCGCGAAAAGGCCGATCTGGAGTGCGATGACCCGGGAGCGCGCGCAGCCGATCTGAAGACCGCCGACGAGTGGGTGGACAAGACCATGGCGGCCAAGAAAGCCAAAGCGGAAAAGCAGCCGGGACAAGAAGGCGGCGTCACTCTGGACCAGCCGAAGTAGCGTTCCTGATGGATGACAACCCCTTCCCGCCTGGAAGGGGTTTTGTTTTGGGCGGTCGAAAGTTCCATGGATACTGACCGATACTTTCACCCATGTTCAAGAAGATCCTGATTGCCAATCGCGGCGAAATTGCGGTGCGGGTGATTCGCGCCTGCCGCGAAATGGGTATTACGTCGGTTGCGGTGTTCTCTGACGCCGATCGCGCTTCGCTGCACGTGCTGAAGGCAGATGAGGCCCATCTCATCGGGCCAGCGGCGGCGACGGAGTCTTACTTAAACTTCGGCAAGATTCTGGATGTGGCTAAGCGGAGCGGGGCTGAAGCGATTCATCCGGGCTACGGATTCCTCTCCGAGAATGCCAAGTTTGCCCAGGCCTGCGCCGACGCGGGCGTGAAGTTCATCGGCCCTAGTTCCGCCGCTATGGATGCGATGGGATCGAAGACCCGCGCGCGTCAGGCCATGGAGAAGGCCGGCATCCCGTTTGTACCGGGGACTTCACGCGGATTGGACTCCGTTGAGCAGGCAGTTCAGGTTGCCGAAAGGATCAGCTATCCCGTCATGCTGAAAGCGGCTGCCGGAGGCGGTGGCAAAGGCATGCGGCTGGTGCATCGGCGCGAAGATCTGGCGGCGGCCCTGGATGCCGCCAAGAGTGAAGCCCGACGGGCCTTTGGCGATGACGAGGTGTACATCGAGAAAGCCATCGTGAATCCACGCCACATCGAAATGCAGATACTGGCCGACGAGAAGGGCCACACGGTCTATCTCGGGGAGCGCGAGTGCTCCATTCAGCGGCGGCATCAGAAGGTGCTGGAAGAGTCGCCCTCCGTCATTGTAGATGCCGATATGCGGCGGCGCATGGGCGAAGTGGCGGTGCGGGTAGCGAAAGCCGCAGGCTACACCAACGCCGGCACCGTCGAGTTTCTGGTGGATCAGGAGAAGAACTTTTATTTTCTTGAGATGAATACTCGGTTGCAAGTGGAGCACCCGGTCACCGAGTTAGTTACGGGACTGGATTTGGTCCACCTGCAAATTCGCATTGCGGCCGGGGAAAGCCTGCCATTCCGGCAGGAGGACATCGCCATTCGCGGCCATGCCATAGAGTGCCGCATCTATGCCGAAGATCCCGAGCAGAATTTCTTCCCTAGCCCGGGAAAGATCACACTGCTGACCGTGCCGTCAGGGCCGGGAATCCGCGAGGATAGCGGCATGTACGAGGGTTGGACAGTGCCCCTCGATTACGATCCGCTGCTGGCCAAGCTGATCTGCTATGGGAGCGACCGCACTCAGGTGATTGGCCGGCTGGTGCGGGCCATGAACGAGTATTTTGTGGGCGGGATCAAGACGAACATTTCACTCTTCCAGCGCATCCTGCGCGACCCGGAATTTGCTGCGGGGAAGATTGACACGGGATATCTCGACCGACTGCTCAAGTCTGGTGTTCCCGCAGCCGAGCGTGGCGATGCTGGCATCGCCGCGATTGCCGCGGGACTGTTCGAGATATTGGACGCCCAAACTACGGAGAGCAGCCGGCCAGCCCCGGCTGCTTCCGGCTGGAAGTGGATGGCAAGGGCGGAAGCGCTGCGGGATGGAGACCTGTGAGGCCCTGACCTGCCGTCATTTCGGATCTCGCGCCCGACTTTTTACGTTGCGGAACCTCGCCGGCGGGTGTAAAGTGACGGCGCTATAAGCTGGAGGTTCCTATGCGGTATCCCTCCCTTGGCCGGTTCGCCGTGCTGCTGGCCCTTGTGCCTCCTTCCGTACTGATGGCCCAAACATCGCAGCCCAGGTCAGTCCCGGAGGGCCAGTTCCCTCCCATGCCAATCACAATCTCCGCCTCCGCAGTCCCCGGAGAACCCATCCTTTCCGGCGCCGGTGGCGGCCACGAAGCGCACCCTTTAGGGGTTACCACCGATTGGCTGCAAGTCGGCTTCGATGCCGGCCAAACGTACTTCAATCCTTATGAGACTGTGCTCAACGCCAGCAACGTGACAAACCTAAGCGTCCTCTGGGTAGTGGAGTTGAATGCAGCCGGCGAGGCCAACTCTGTCCCGCAGCCCTTGACCACGTACGCGGACATCATCGTAGCGGGGGACAACGGCGCCCACCCCAGCCTGTCCGGTTTGGACGAAACTTCGGGCAGTTACGTCTGGCAAAACCTCGACGGTAACGGCGCCGCATCCATCGGTAACGGCGTTGCCTTCTCCGATCTCGGAAGCCAGCTGTCCGCCGTTAACGCCACCAACGGAACAACCGTATGGATTGCGAACCTCAAAACGGGCTTTTTCACCTCCCCGTTGGCGTCGACGTCTGCGGATGGCGTTGTCCTTGTCTCGGACGATAGCGGAATCTTCTGGGCTGTAGGTCAGGCGACAGGAAAGCTCCTTTGGAACTACAACATTCAGGCGGCGGCACCTTACCCAGCCGCAGCGGCAAACGGCCGCGCTTTCGTATGCGAAGATGGAGGATGCTACGCATTTAACCGATCCGGCGATTTGCTCTGGTATCTCAGCGGCGGTGGAAGGAGCGCGGTCGCCTCCGGGACAATGGTTTTCGTCAGCCTAAGCTCCGGCACATTTGCTCTTGACGCGGCTACGGGCCACACGATATGGGGGTACACCTTGGGCGCTCCTTCCGTCGCGGCTGCTCTTGCCAATAGGATCCTGTACACCTCGGGAGGTTCCATCACCGCCCTGAACGCCGAGACCGGCGATGTGATCTGGACCGCTCCGGTTTCAACCCGTTTCCCGGTTGCTGTCGCCAATGGCGTGCTGTACGCCAATTCGGATGCGGGTCTCGGCACGCTCTACGCCATCGACACACAGACTGGAGCCACGCTTCGTGAAATCCCAACCGGTTACCCAGCTACGGGTCCCATTGTGGTCAATGGCCGTGTATTTGTCGGAGCAACCGATGAATTCAACGGTGGAGCATACATTTTGGCCTTCGGAGTAACCGCAGCTGTGAACTAAAAGCTCAGGCCTGTGTTGGCTCTTGATCCCTGCTCTTTCCTCAAGCTGCATGGCTTGTGGATGCGGGCCCGCTTGGGCGGGTGGTGTTGCCAATGCATTCATTCTACCTTCAAGGGTGCCCCGTCCATAATTGGGATTTGCGGACAAGACCGTCCGCTCCACACTAAACTGTTAGCGTGGATGCGATGGTTCAGATCGACGGCAAGACTTACCCCCTGGAGCTGGAGCGGACCGACACTGGCTGGCGATGCTGGCTGGATGGTCGCGAGGTTCCGGTGGATGCGGTGTTGGCGCGGCGCGAAGTGCTTTCCGTTCTGATTGACGGGAAGGCATACGAGATCAAACGCGAACGTACGGCGACCGGCTTGCACTTGTGGGTGGGCGGGGTGGGTTACGCGGCGGAGTTGCGCGATCCCCGTTCGCTGCGCGGCCGCAAAGCCGGTGCCGGCGATGACACCGGCCCCAGCAAGGTGACTGCACCCATGCCCGGCAAAGTGATCCGCATTCTGCTCCAGGAGAAAGCTCAGGTTGAGGCCGGGCAGGGCATCGTGGTGATGGAAGCCATGAAGATGCAGAACGAGATCAAGTCGCCTCGGAAAGGCACGATTCAAAAGATCCTGGTCGTTGAAGGCGGCAATGTTAAGGGCGGGGATGTGCTGGCAATTGTGGAGTAAGATGGCTACTGCACGCCGTTGCCCTGCAGGATCTTTTCCGCGTAATAGTTCTCCACCTTGGCTTGGTCGCGCAGAACCTCGTAGTATGCCGACTTCAGCAACTGCTCGCGCCGGTCGCGCAGTTGGGAGCGAACGGCCTCCTGCACCCGGGGATCCGCCAGTTCACGTTGTCCCGCGGGTTCCTTCGCGATCAGCTTCACCACCCGAAAGCCGACCAGTTGTTTGGTCATCGGGTTCATGACCGTGACGATCTGGCTGTATTGGCCCGGCTTGAGTTTCATCACGGTATCACGAGTCACCGGATCGGTATTCTTCAACGAAGATTCGGGAGCGAAGCCCAGATCTCCACCGTTGCCTGAGGTCTCCGGATCTTCGGACAAATTCATCGCCAGAGTGGCAAAGTCGTCGCCACTATCGAGCCGGTTCAAAATCATCTGAATCTTCTTGCGGGCATCGGCCTCGTTCTGGGCTTTGTCGTTCTTCAGGTTATGTACCTGGGGATTGGGCGCGGTGGTCACAAAGATGTGCGCCAGGTGGTATTGCGGCTCAATCAAATTGAATTCCGCCTTATGAGCGTTGTAGTAGCCGGTGACGTCCTGATCGGAAATGTTGATCTTCGAGGTCACTTCCTTGTTGAGGACTTTGTCGACGGTGAGAGAGCGGCGGAGATCGCGTTTGAAATCGTCCACCGTAATCTTCTTCTCGCCAAGCCGGGCGTCGAATTCCTCCTTGGTATAAGGCGACTTGATCTCGTTGAGTTTGCGTTCTACTTCATCGTCGGTGGCCAGCAGGCCGAGCTTCTCGGCGCGGCGCATGAGGATCTCGTTGTCAATCAACTCACGCAGGATGCTGAGGCGCAAACTGGTGGCTTGCTCACCCACGGGCTGCTGCTGTTGCGTGCCAGCGGTCTGATTCTGGTAGTACTTCTCCACGTCGGTGCGATAGATCTTGCGGCCGTCCACGGAGGCAGCGACGTCGTCGCCGACTTGCTTGGTCCCGCACCCGATGCCGGCGGCGAGCAGCAACGCAATTACGGTTGGGGTCAGGTAGCGACGTGATGGCAAGTTAGTCTTCACTCGATTTTTCTCCACACGTTTCTCTACGCCTTACGCAGCCACTACGGTTCTGCTGCTGCTCTGGTTACTTGTCGGACGCTTGAGACCCGCCCGGTGCTGCCTGGGCGGATTGGGCGGGCACGGGAACACCCGCTTGCTGCAGGGCCGCATCCAGCACCGTACGGAATTCCGAGGCCGAAACCACGCCATCTATTTCCTGTCCGTTCACGAACATGGTCGGAGTGGCGTTAACCCCCAGGCTGTCGCCCTCGTGCACGGAAGCCTTGATGGCATCATCGTTTTGCGCCTTGATGCACGATTGCAGCTTCGTCTGGTCCAGTTCGTGTTTCTGCCCTTGCAGCGTGGTCAAGCGGTCCAGGGCCGCGAATTGCAGGTCACGGGTTTGCCCGGCCGCGCTGATCTCCCGCTGATTGTTATGGAGATAATCCGCCAAATCCCAGTAGGCGTCGCCGTTCTGTGCGGCCAAACAGTTGGCATCGACCGCTGCATGCGTGGCCCACGGATGAATCTCCGCCAGGGGATAGTCCTTGTACACAAATTCCACCCGGTCCCCATATTCCTTCAGCATCTCTGGAAACAGGGTCTGGTGCATGCGGGAGCAGAACGGACACTGGAAGTCGTCGTAATTGACCACTACCACCTTGGCGTCCTTCTTGCCGCGAATCGGGCGATCGCCAACGCTGATTTTCTTCACATTCTCGGCATAGGGATCCTTGGTGAGGTCCAGCTTGGTCATCCGCAGCAGCGTCTTGCCGTCCTTGGAGAGCAGGAAATCGTAATCAGCTTTCTTTTCGATGCTGTCCATGTGGACGGTTAGCGCATCATAACCGGGAAATTCGCTGGTCCGAAGCGGCCCCACCGTGATCTTCACCGCCGCAGGCACAGAATAGTAGGTACGCACCTGACGCTCAATGCGCATTACCTGGTCGGGTGGCGCCGATTGGGCAGAGCAACCCAGACAAACCAGCACCAGGACAAAAATCGATCGCCGTACGAACATCGTTAGAAACCGCCTGTACATTGGATACAAAGCAAGATTATCTCATACGGAGCAGCGCCGGTACGGGCGGCAGAGGCATTGGGCCCCGAGCGTGTGCAACGGGTCAGTGCTGGCGGGCAAGCAGGCTCACGGGGAGAAGCGTGTTCAGCGACCCGGAGCGGAAGCCTTCGAGGTCAAGAGTTACGAACTTGAAGCCCAGGGACTTAAAGATGCGAGTGAATTCGGCGGCCATTTCGGGCGCCAGAGCGCGAGGCATCTCGTCAGCGGCAATCTCGATGCGAACAATGTCTCCGTGATGACGGACACGAAATTGACGAAAGCCGAGGGAGCGCAGGGAGTCTTCGCCCTGCTCGACGACGCGCAGCACCGCAGGGGTCACCGGGCGGCCGTACTCGATGCGGGACGACAAGCAGGCGGAGGCAGGCTTGTCCCAAATACGCAGGCTAGCATCACGGGCGAGGTCCCGAATCTCCAGCTTGGTCAAACCCGCTTCCAGCAGCGGCGCGGCCACTTGATGGCGCTGGGCCGCCATCTGGCCGGGACGGAAGTCGCTTTGATCGTCGAGGTTGACACCGTAGGCGATGGAGTCGAATCCGCGTCGCTGGCAGAGATCCTGCATCACCGTGAACAACTCGTCTTTGCAATGGAAGCAGCGCGCCGCATCGTTACGAATGTATTCAGGACGATCGAACTCAGCTGTGGCAATGATCTCGAGGGGAATTCCCTGCTCGCGGGCGAAGGCGATCGCGTCAGCGAGTTGGGCACGAGCCAGGCTGGGTGAGTCGGCGATGCCTGCCAACATATCCGCGCCAAGCACCTGGTGGGCCGACCACGCGAGGAAAGCGGAATCGACGCCGCCGGAATAGGCGACCAGAGTCCGGCCGAGCGCGCGAATGCGGTCGTCCAGCGAAGCGCGCTTGGCAGTCAGTTCGGGGGATAGGGGCACATGATTATTTTAATACGGGAGGAGGGCAGGCGTTTCTGGCCGCATCACCATGATTTCATTGCCAAAACAGCAATGTGACTATTATGGTCATATATGTTAGAATAGAGCCGTGCGTACGGTAAATATCAGCGACCTCAAAGCGAGGCTTAGCGCCCATCTCCAACTGGTGAAGGACGGCGAGGAAGTCCTGGTCTGCGACCGCAACCAGCCCGTGGCCCGCATCATCCCCTGCCGGTTGGAAGATCGCTCCGAGCAGGAACGGCGGCTAGTGGCGCGGGGTGTTCTCGCGCCCCCGTTGAAAAAGCCGCGTTCACCGGTCGCTTGGCCAGAACCGCCGGGCAATGTTCCCGATGATGTTATGGAGAAGGTATGGCGGAGAGAACGGGAAAACCGGTAGCCCGGCTTTCGGCATTTTGGGACACGAGCGCACTGGTACCTCTCTGTGTCCGTCAGGGAACTACACCCCAGGCCATCACTTTGTACAAGAGCTACGAGGTAGTTGTGTGGTGGGCCACGTCCGTCGAGATCGCAAGCGCCCTGGCAAGGCTGGTACGCATGAAGCAACTCGACCCCGGCGAGTGGATCCAGGCCCGCGGGCTGGCAGCAGCTCTCGCCGACGCATGGTCAGTTGTGCAGCCGTCCGATGCGCTGCGAGCACAAGCGGCGTTACTGGTGAATCACTACGACCTGCGAGCAGCGGATGCACTCCAATTGGCAGCGGCGTTGGAATGGTGCGGAAACACACCTCAAGGCCGGGTATTCGTGACCGCCGATCAAACACTGCTGCAAGCTGCGATTCTCAGTGGATTTGAAGGGAGTCCGATCTGAACGGCGACCCTCCCCCACGTCGACTGTACTGAGGTGAAAGCAGTTCCAGATTCAAAATAATCTCTCCGCCCGCCTCAAATTTCCCAGCGATCCCAGGTTCGCCAGCGCGAAGGTGAAGCGATATTGATTCTCGTTGCGTACTGATCCCAGAGCAAAGCGCCGGAATTCAACGCTGAAGCCGCAGCAATCCCAGTTGTAGGTGGTTTGCGCGGCGGCGTACTGCAGGAACCCCAGATCCGCGTCGAAGCCGATGTTGGTAGCGGCGCTCAGACCCCGCTTGCCAGTGTGACCATAGCCCATCAAGAGCCGGAACTGGTTGAACGCTTGCGGCGAGGGCGTTGCAGTGGTGTTGGTGGTTTCGGGGGGCACCTGGAGAAAAGCATCGCCGCCCCCGAGCGTGAGTGGTCCCAGCTGATAATTGACCAGCACCGTGCTGGCGGTCATGTGGCCCAGGGTGAAGTCGTAGTCCATGTCCCACTCGACATCGGTCTTGGCGCTGGTCTGAATGCGCAGGCGGGAGACCAGCGGCGACAGATGGCGGGCAGAGCTCAGAAAGGCAATGCCGGTCAGATCAACGGTGCTGGTCAGTACATTGCTTCGGCCCGGGACCAGCGCATCTCCGAATGTAGGATTGAGAAAGTATTTTTGTGCCAGCTCCCAGGTAACAACTTCCCGCACCTGAGTTCCGTTTTCGCAGGGCGCATCCACGGGAGTTTGTTGCCGCTGCCACGGCACAGGGCTGTGGGGAGCTACGCCCCCAATGAACAGGGCCGGCATGCCCGGCTGGCCGCAGTCTGGTTTGCCGGAGGTCCGCCTGGCATAAAGGCGCTGGACAAAGCCGTATTGCACTTCATCAGTGTTGCTGAGAATATCGCGCTGATCGAAGCGAAGGATGTTGGAGAAGTTACTGACCCCGGTTACGTAGGTATAAACCACACGCGGCTCGATCACGTGTTTCCACTTGCGCCCCAGAACCTCACGATCAAAGACCCGGCTCAGAGCGGGAGGGCGAACTTCGAGGGAAGCATCCAAAGCCTTGCGGTTGATGCTGTCGGAAACGGCTAGTCTTTCTCCGTTCGGAAGAGTCCGGAGGTCCTGGGTGTAGGCGGTGTCCCGGACGGAGAGCTCGGGGCGAACTGACCATCCGTGCAACTGCAACGGCAACGACAGAGTCGGACTTAGGTCGAACCGCCCGATCAAGGGAGCGGTGCTGAAGGAAGGCGTGGTGCCGAAGGAGGGATCGCTACGGGAGAGGCCCTCAAGCGCCGCATCGTACGACCAGTAGAAAGGAGACCGTCCCAGCGGCTGATCGACACTCGACAACTCCACTCCGGGGGCGTGGAGAATGGTGATGACATCGCCGTGAGTCGAGCTCTCAAAATCCTGATAGCGGTGCATGGAGAGGTTATAGAAAAAGCCGCGGGTCGTATTGGAAAGAAAGGCATCGGACTTGACTTCAGAGTTGACGGCCTGGGTGAAGGTCTCACTGAAGGCCAGGCGAAAGACGAAAGAACTCAGATAGTCGATGTCGGCAACGCCGCGGAGGTTGTGGCCAAACTCGCCCTCTGCCGTCAGACGCGCTTCCTCGCCGCCCTGATCCACGTGGGGATTGCCAATGCCGCGGTCAAGCACGCTGTAATAGTTCAAATCCACGAACGATTTATCGCTGGGCCGGGCGCGAAATTCGCCCTGGGGCGCCCAGCCCCGCTTGGAAAAGTATTCGGTCCCAATGTGGGCATCCATGCTGCGATTGATCGCCCAAAATACCGATTCCCCGAAGATGGTGCCTTTAGTGGAGGAAAATCCGAGGTTGGGAATGAGAAAGCCGGTTTGCCGCGGCAGGGTCTGTGCCGGCAACGTGGCAAATGGAAAATAAATAACTGGAATACCTTCGATGGCAAAGGTGCTGTGGTAGATTTTCGCAGTGCCCCCGACCTCAACCACAACCTCGTGGGCATGGAAGTCCCACTTGGGGCGGGGCAACTCACAGGTGGTCACAACCCCGTCGTAAACCTTGTAGTGGTCGGGCCCGTTTTTCTCGACTGCGGCCCCGGTGAAGACAAACGGATTCGCCGAAGTGAGCATAAGCCGGCGTCCATGGAGCTGCATGCCGATACTTCCGGTGACATTCTCGAATCTTCCGATCTCGGAGCGCAGGTTGTAGGTGCCGCGCCTGGCATGGATGCGCTCGTCGTTGGGCCCGCCTTCGAGCACGACGTGACCCACAGCCTTCGAGTCGCCGGTTTCCGAGTTGTATGACATTTCGTCGGCGCGCAGGATGTAGGTCCCGTAGTGAATTTCGGCGTTTCCATGCAATTGGTAGAGCGTACCTTGCTTCTCCTGCTGGAGGGCGGTGATGGTGACGTCCTCTCCGCGAAGGGGAGAAGATGTGTTGGGCAAATCCTGTGCCGCGGCAGAAGGAGAAAGCAACTGGCTGGTAACTAGTGAAACAGCGAGTATCAGGTGACAGACGAACGTTGCCGTGATAAGAAATCGTGTGCGGGAACTCATCGGAAGCGCACGAACTTCCCCGGAGCAGACTTCACTCGGGGGTACGGTGACGTTAGCACGGGGACGGCCTGACAGGCAAAGTTCGGAGGCGTTCCTATTCCCGAAAACATGCTGGGCTGCGGCCACATGGCTGCTGATTTTGCTCCTGTGATGAAATCCAGATTCCAACCTGATGCGGACTCCGCGCCCGGGCCAACCCCGAGGCTGATTGATCCTGAAGCATTCGGTGTCAGCGAAGAGCAATTTGCCGCCAGCCTGGAAGAAAAGTCGGTTCAGCCCTCCCCACGATTTGTTTTGGAATATGCCGAACCGCCGGTCGGCCCGGCGAACGCCAACAATTCGCTGCCGACAGTTTCTCAGAGCGAGGGAACGAACGATGAGAGCACGGCTGTCGTGACGCCTGAGAGCCCTTGTCAGCCCCCAGAACTGGATTCCTGGCGCCGGGAGGTAGCGGCCAGAGTCAATCACTACCGGGGCAGGCGCCCGCGGGCTCCGCGCTATCCCTCGCTGCATTTGAAGTTTGAGTCCGCTGAGCCTTCGCTGATCGCGCAGCCGAGCAGCCCGGCAGTGTTCCAAACCAGTGGACAGCTGGCCATTACCATGGATCCCGACCCTGCTCCGGTCGTGGAGCCACAAACCACCCAGCCTGTGCACGATGTCCCGGCCGCTGAACCGCGAGACAGTGCCGGCAAGATTCTGGCCTTCCCTCGTTCTTTGTTCGTGCCACCGGTTGTCGTGGAAGAGCTGGCAGAGCCGGTGTTCCACCGTCCGCGCATCCTGGAAGTACCGGAGGTCTTACCTCCGCCCCCTGCCCTCGGCGGCATCTCGATTGAATCATCGGAGCAGCCTAAGGACGAGCGAAGGCCGGGTTTCGAGTTACCGCTGAAGCCTGCGAGGCTGACTCGACGAATTCTGGCCGGGATGACGGATGCCGTGTTGGTAGCCGCCGCGTTCTCAGCCTTCGCTTATATATTTTTCCGCATTACGGCGATCGCACCGCCGCTGTGGCAGTGGGTACCGGTGGCGGCAGGTCTGCTGGCCGCGTTCTGGGCGGCATACGAGTACCTTCTGCTGGTACACGCTGGGAGCACGCCAGGACTGAAATTGGCCAAGCTGGAGCTGCACCGGTTCGACGGCCGGGCTGTTCCCCGCCGTCTCCGCCGCTGGAGGGTATTGGCATCGATCCTTTCCGGGCTCTCACTCGCCATGGGATACGCCTGGTGCTTTCTGGATGAGGACGAACTATGCTGGCATGACCGGATCACGCACACCTACATGGCGCCGAAGGCAGGGAAAGCTACGCCAGCGGTTGCCCCTCACTGATAAGCTCCAGCCCAATGTGTTAGATTTCTAAGTTTGCGTTCGTTCCAGCCTTTGGGCATGTCATCCCCAACACAAAACGTCACACGGCCGGCGGTCAAGGTCTTCGTTGCCACGACGGTGATGCTGACGTTTATCTCTTTCTGGCGAGCGTCGGCCATTGTGCTCGCCGACCTGGCGTCCTCCGCTTACTACGCCGGCGGTGACGCCGAGAAAGTCATCGGGAAGAGCGCACCCTGGTTCATCCTCGCGGTCATGCTGTTCAGCTATGCAGTGCGAGCGCTCTATATCGAATCGAGCAGCATGTTCGTTCGCGGCGGCGTGTACCGCGTGGTCAAGGAAGCCATGGGTGGCACGCTGGCCAAGATCTCGGTTTCCGCCCTGCTCTTCGACTACGTTTTGACCGGCCCCATTAGCGCGGTCTCTGCCGGACAGTATCTCGCGGGCTTTATTGGAGACATTGCCCGCTATCTCGGCCATCCTTTGCAATCTTTTCCGGACAATACGTTTGCGGCCGCTTTCGCCTGCATTGTGGTCTGCTACTTCTGGTGGAAGAACATCCAGGGCATCCACGAATCCAGCCAGAAGGCGTTGCAAATCATGATTATCACCACGGTGATGGTGGTGATCCTGATCGTTTGGTGCACCATCACCATTCTCCGCGGTCCCATCCAGTTGCCGCCGAACCCACTCCAGCCGGGGGTGGTGCCGATTACGCGGGAATCGATGGGCTGGCTGCATGGCACCTGGCTCAGTCATCTGACCTGGATCATTCTGTTTGTGGGATTCGGACATTCGGTTCTGGCCATGAGCGGCGAAGAGACCCTGGCGCAGGTCAACCGTGAGATCGAGCACCCCAAGCTGAAGAATCTCGAAAAGACCGGGCTGGTGATTTTCGTCTACAGCCTGCTGTTCACTTCGCTGGTGTCTTTCTTCGCGGTGATGATGATCCCGGACAAGGTCAGGCCCGACTACTTCGCTAATCTGATCGGCGGAATTGCCATGTATCTGGCGGGCCCGATCGTGTTGAAGCTGTTGTTCCACGGATTCGTGGTGGTGGTGGGAGTTCTGATTCTGGCGGGCGCGCAGAATACCTCGATCGTTGGCGCCAATGGCGTGTTGAACCGCGTGGCCGAAGACGGTGTGCTCACCGACTGGTTTCAGAAGCCTCAGCCCCGCTATGGCACCAGCTATCGCATCATCAACATGATCGTAGGCATGCAATTGCTGACCATTATCCTCAGCAAAGGCAATGTTTACGTGCTGGCCGGGTTGTATGCGTTCGGCGTGATTTGGAGCTTTGCGCTGAAGTCGTTAGCCGTTCTGGTGCTGCGCTACACCGAGCCGCTGAATCGCCAATGGAAAGTGCCAGGAAACTTCCACATCGGCGGTAAAGAAGTGCCGGCTGGACTGATTGTGATCTCCGCGGTGTTGCTCACTACCGCATTTGTGAATCTGCTCACCAAGACGGAAGCCACCATTGCCGGAGTCACCTTCAGCGCAGTGTTTTTCGCCATCTTCGCCTATTCCGAACACAAGGTAACCCAGGCGCGGCACGGCAAGCCGGAGAATCTGGATCAGTTCCGGGTGTATGGAAACCAGGAACTCGGCAGCGGGGCACTGGGCGTTCGTCCGGGGAACGTCTTAGTGGCTGTCCGCGACCCGCGGAATCTCTACTACTTGAATGACGTCCTCCGCTCCACAGATACGTTGCGACAGGATGTGGTGGTAATGACGGCCCGCCTGTACCATCGCGAACACACTTTCAGCGGAAGCGCCGTGGTTGAGGCGGCGCGGGTCTTCGATCACTACGAGCAGGAGCTGTTCACCGCAGCTGTTGCGGTAGCGGAAAAAGAAGGCAAGCCGGTTTCGCTTTTGGTAGTGCCGGCAAGCGACGTTTTTGAGGCAATTGTCCTGACCGCGCAACGGCTTGATTCGAGCCGCATCGTTTGCGGACTTTCGAACAAACTAACCAGCGATGAGCAGGCCAAGCTCACCGGAGATGCGTGGGAAAAGCTGCCCGAGCCGCGGCCGCGCCTGACGGTCGAAGTCCATGAGCCCAATGGAAAGCTGCACGAATACCTGCTGGGACCGCATGCTCCCCGAATGCGCCCACAGGACCTGGAATTGATGCATAGTCTGTGGCGCGAAATCACTTCCGATCCCAAGTATGCCGGGGCGCATCATTACCACATTGTGGCGCTGGCACTGGAAGAGCTGAGGCGCGAGTTGACCACCGATCAGCGAGCCGAACTGCTGGCAAAACTGCTTGACGAGATGCATCGCGACCTGCCGCAGTGCTGACGGGGATGCGTTGAGAGTATGATTCTTGTTGGTTCTGTTTCGGCGATATGTCGAATGCCCTCCGCATCGGTGTTGCGTTCGCTTCACTGACTGGTGTCTTCCTGTGCGCCGGGGACATAAAGCGTCGCCATCCGTCGTTTGACTACGACATCGCCAAAACTCACGAAATCAAGCCTCACCGCCGGACAATTCCTATGCAAGGCATAACCGGCGGCTTCAACCAGTTTCATCTGAAGCTAACAATTTCCTATGGGGGTAATGTCGAGGACGCCGAGGCTGAGAGCGACGAGGCAACGATGAAATTCTGGCCCCAGCTGCGGGACGAGATTCTGCGCTGGCGATTCGTGCCTTTTGAAGAGGAGGGAAGACCCACAATCGCGGAAGTCGAGGAGTACGTTGATCTCGTTCCTCCGGGGCGGCTGCCCACTAGACACATAACGGCACCGACAATACTGCACAATTCGAGGATAGCTATTTCGCTCCAACGGTCAGGTTGTTTTGGCTCCTGTCCGTCCTACAAGGTCACGCTTGACGGGGCAAGTATCGTCTTCGAAGGTCACGGATTTGTAGTCGCCCCTGGAAGACATACCAGCACAGTTACCCGCGCGGAAGTGGAGGAACTTGCACGACATCTCGTGGGCGGCAACTTCTACTCGATGGATTCAAAGTATTCTGCAACAGTGACAGACAATCCGTCCTATGAGCTTACGGTTGTGATCGACGGTAAGGCTGCGAGCGTCCTAGACTACGTCGGTGCATGGGTTGGAATGCCGGCGGTCATCACTGCCCTTGAGGACGAAGTAGACCGTGTTGCGCGAACTGATCGTTGGATCGAGGGGGATGAAGGGTTGGTCACCGCGTTGCGGGCGGAGCACTTCGACTTTCACAGCCCTGAGGCGCAGAGGATTCTTAAAGAGGCAGCGGTACGCGGCAAAATAGGGACAGTGAGTGAACTCTTAAATGCTGGCGTACCGCTGGACCTCGTTGTCCCTCCTAGGCGAGATGCCGACGGAGATCTCTCGCCATCGTCGCAAACTGGACTGCTGAGTTCCGCAGGTGGTCAACCGGATGTCCTCAAGCTGCTGATCAGTGCGGGCGCCAGCAAGAATGACGATGCCGACAAAGATTTGGCCCTTTTGGGCGCAGCCAGAGCGGGGAATGTGGAAGGGGCGCGAGATTTGATTGCCTATGGGGCCAATCCGAATGCTGACTTTCATGCTCAGACGGTGACGGAAGAAAGCGGAGGAATGACGCTTGGCTTTCCGGGAGCGGGCAGCGTGCTGATTTATGCCGCAGAGTCGGGGAATCCAGATATGGTGCGTGAAATCCTGCGTTATCACCCTAAGCTGGAGGCACGCGACAACCAGGGGAAAACCGCGATATTTGCCGCAGCTGACTTTCGTTATAAGGATAAGGATGGCTCACGAGTGGAGTGTGTGCGCCTACTAGGAGAAGCGGGCGCCGACGTAAATGCGCGAGACCACGAGGGCAATACTCCACTTCACGAAACATTTCTCACAGATGTAGAGGAAGAACTCCTGAAGCTTGGAGCGGATGTAAACGCTCGTAACGACGACGGCGAAACTCCGATCTTTACCACGGTAGACAATGATGCCATTCCGCTACTCATTAGATATGGCGCTGACCTGAGTATTCGCAATAATAATGGTCAAACCGTGGTTGAGGCAGCCGGGCGCCACGGGCCCCTAAGGGTGGAGGCCCTTCAAAAAACGATCCAAAGCTCGACTTCCAAACAATAGTCGACATCAATTGATGATCGAATTCAAGCCGCTTGGTTTTCTAGTTACCTGCGCAGGACGCTTTCCAAAGAATCACGCAAATCAGAGAACTGAAACTTGTACCCGCTCGATACGAGCTTAGCCGGCTGCACTCTCTGACTGGCGAGCAGGAGTTCGTCCGCCATCTGACCGAAAGCGAGGCGTGCCGCAAACGCAGGCATGGGGAGGATAGCTGGACGGTGCAACACCGAAGCCAGGGTCTTGGTGAATTCTGCGTTGCGGACGGGGTTGGGTGAGACCAGGTTGACCGGGCCGCTGATCGAATCGGTCTCAACCAAATGCTGAATCGCGCCGACTTCGTCGCGCAGGTCTATCCATGACATCCACTGGCGGCCGTTGCCTATGTTTCCGCCAAGGCCCATACGAAACGGAGGCAGCATTTTCGCCAGTGCACCGCCCGCGACACTGAGCACGGTTCCGGTGCGGATCTGCACGACGCGAATCCCAGCGCTGGCCGCCGAATGGGCCGCCGCTTCCCATTGGTGGCAAACCTCTCCGACGAACCCCTTTCCCGACGGACTATCTTCCCGCAAACTCTCTTCGCCGCGGTCGCCGTAGTACCCGATGGCTGAGGCACAGATGAACACTCGCGGGCGTTGTTGGGCCTTGGTCAGAGCATTCGCCAAATGCCGTGTCGCGGGCACGCGGCTTTCGATGATGCGACGTTTCTTGGCTTTGGTCCAGCGGGTGGCGATGGATTCTCCGGCGAGGTGAACGACGGCGTCGAAACCGGAGGCGGGTTCGGGCGCCAGCGGTCCAGTCGGATTCCACGAGATCTGGTCGGGGGCGGTGACCGCGCCGCGTACCAAACGTTTTACGTCGTGGCCAGCGGCGCGTAAGGCTGGGACAAGGGCGCTTCCGATTAGGCCGGACGAACCACTGACCAGAACCCTGAGAGGCATCGCGTAATACCTGAAATCAACTCTATCAGGTCGTCCGACAGCCCGTGGCGATCTAACTTGCTGCTCATGAATCACTTGCTGCCCTGATTTTGGCTAACCACGAACCTCTGAATCATAGTTCTCAGACGGTATAATCAATCGCAGGCCGGCCGCCCGCAACCCGCGCGTTGGCCGCTTTCCGCGGCCTCAGTCCACCATGGCTACTTTGCGCGAACAGATCGCGACCACCACTCTCACGGTGACCAAGTTCCGCGAGTTGATGCGCACCCTGCGCGCCAACCGCCCCAACGACGACCTGGAGTTGGTGAAGAAGGCCTACGAGTATTCTCAGAAGAACCATTCCGGACAGACCCGCGCCTCCGGTGAGCCTTACCTGGTACATCCTCTGGGCGTGGCGCGGGTGCTTGCGGAAATGAAGATGGATCCAGTCGCCATCGCGGCCGGCCTGCTGCACGATTCCGTGGAAGACACTTCGGTCACAATTGTCGATATTCGCAAGGAGTTCGGTGAGCAGGTCGCCCACATCGTCGAAGGCGTCACCAAGATCAGCCAGATTGACTTCGCCAGCCGGGAAGAGCAGCAGGCGGAAAACCTCCGCAAGATGATGCTGGCCATGGTGGACGACATTCGCGTGGTGCTCATTAAGCTGGCCGACCGCCTGCACAACATGCGCACCCTCGAACATCTTGAGCCCGATCGGCAGCAGAAGATCGCTAAAGAGACACTCGAGATTTACGGCCCCATTGCTCACCGGCTCGGCATGGGCAAGATTCGCGGCGAACTCGAAGACCTGGGATTCCGCTACCTGGATCCCATCACCTACGAGCAAATGCACAAGGCTGTGGAAGCGCGCCGGAAGAAGGGCGAGCAGTTCCTGGCGCGCGTGGGACAAGTGCTGCGCGACAAGCTGAAAGAAGCAGGCATCACGGCCGAGGTGGAGAGCCGTATCAAGCGCCTGTTTAGCATTCACAAGAAACTGGTACGGCAGAAGATCAACATCGACCAGGTTTACGATCTGTACGCCATGCGGGTCATTGCGAAGTCGGTCCAGGATTGCTACGCCGTGCTGGGCATCGTGCACAACGTGTGGAGGCCGGTGCCGGGACGCATCAAAGACTTCATCGCCATGCCCCGGCCGAATTTCTATCAATCGCTGCACACTTCGGTGATCACAGAGGACGGCACGCCTTTTGAACTTCAGATTCGCACCGAAGAGATGCACCGCATGGCTGAGGAGGGCATCGCCGCCCACTGGAAGTACAAAGACGGCCCGGTATCGGCGCAGGATGAGCAGCGCCTGGCCTGGCTGCGGCAAGTGGTCGAGTGGCAGCGGGACGTCTCTGATCCCACTGAATTTCTCTCCACGTTGAAGATTGACCTGTATCCCGAGGAGGTCTACACGTTCACCCCCAAGGGTAAAGTTGTGGTGCTGCCCCGGGAATCAACACCCATCGATTTCGCCTATTCCATCCACACCGACGTGGGACACAGTTGCGTGGGCGCCAAAGTGAACGGCCGCATGGTGCCCCTACGACACCGGCTGCACAGCGGGGACATCGTCGAAATTCTCACCGCGCCCGGACATAAGCCCAGCCGCGACTGGTTGGGGGTGGTCAAGTCCTCGCGGGCGCGGCACAAGATCAAACACTGGCTCAATATTCATCAGCGGGAACGTGCGGTTGAAATCGGGAGGAAGCTGATCGAGAAGGAAGCGCGCAAGTATCGCGTGCCGTTGAAGGAGATCAGGGACGAAGAACTGCAGAAGATTGCCTCGGATTACGGACTGGGCCAGCCCGATGATCTGATGGCCGGAATCGGATACGGAAAGTATTCGGCACGGCAGATCCTGGCGCGGCTGGCTCCCGCGGCCGGCGAACCAGCGGAGACCGGCGATGGCGACAAATCCAGCGGGTTGGCCAGCGTGGTGCGGCGCGTCTTCGGAGGTGACAGCAATAACAACGCCATCCGGGTGAAGGGCCAGGGCGACCTGCTGGTGTACCGTGCCCGTTGTTGTAACCCGATTCGCGGCGAAGACATCGTCGGCTATGTCACGCGCGGCAAGGGCGTCGCCGTGCATGCCCAGAGTTGCCCTAACGTGGTGAACCTCATGTACGAACCGGAGCGCCGTATTGACGTGGAGTGGGCAGGAGATGAAGCCGCGGCGGGTTCGTATCCGGTCAAGATCACGGTGTTTTGTGATGACCGCTTCGGCATGTTGAAACAAATCACCGCCGTCATCAGCGACACCAAAACGAATATCCGCAATGTCGAAGCTCGCACTTCGAACGGTCAGGGCAACATCGATGTTATTCTCGACATCATCGATCTCAAGCACCTGGAAAACATAATCACGGGCGTGCGCAAGATTCCTGGTGTGCATGATGTGCAGAGGTTGCAGAAGATTTAGTCGTGGGGTCGTCGGTCGTTCGTCGTCGGCAAGATCCGAGCTACGAGCATTTGAGATCAGCGCTGATCTGCGTAAAGCAGCGGCGATTAAGATTTTGGAGGTTTCATGCGGGATGTGATTTCGACTAAAGACGCTCCTCAAGCGATCGGGCCTTACTCACAGGCCATACGGGCGAATGGGTTTGTGTTCGTCTCGGGGCAGGTGGCGATCGATCCAGCGACGCAACAAGTGATTGGGGGCGATGCCGCGGCCCAGACCGACCGCGTGTTCAAGAACCTGACTGCCATTCTGAAGGCGGCCGGGACAGGCCTCGAGAAAATCGTGCGCTCGACCGTGTTCCTGAAGAATATGGGAGACTTTGCCGCGATGAACGACGTGTACGGGCGGTACATTCCCTCCAGTCCGCCGGCACGATCGACGGTTGAAGTAGCCCGCCTTCCCAAAGATGTGCTGGTCGAAATTGATGTGATCGCGCTCGCATAGCAATCAGCAATTGGCGATTTCCGGCCGGCAATTTAAAATCCAAAGCTCAGGTTCAGATTCTAAGTTGGGAATGCAATCGAATATCGGGAGAACAATTTGATGCTGAAGCTTACGTTTCTAATCGCAATTCTCACGCTGACCGCCGCTTTCGCCTGGGGGCAGAGCAGTTCCAAGAAACCGAACACCAGTGCGCCCACTAGAGTTACCGGCGACGGCACTAAGCTGCCCGATGGCCTGCAGTATTGGGACATCAAAGTCGGCGCTGGCGCCACCGCTCAGCCTCACCAGACGGTCAAAGTCCACTACACGGGATGGCTGACCACCGGCAAGAAATTCGACAGCTCGGTGGACCGCGGAGAGCCGATTTCGTTCGGACTGGACCAGGTCATCAAAGGCTGGGGAGAAGGCGTACCGGGAATGAAGATCGGCGGCAAGCGGCAATTGCGGATTCCGCCCGATCTCGCCTATGGGCCGAACGGACATCCACCGGTGATTCCGCCGAACTCGACGCTGATCTTCGACATCGAACTCCTGGGCGTGGAGTAAGTTCCTTTACCACAGAGGGCACGGAGGGGCACAGGGAAATGCACTCCTCTGTGAAAACTCCGCGTCTTCTGTGGTTTGTTTCTAAGCCTTAACCACTTTGCCGCTGCGAATGCAGGACGTGCAGGCGCGGATGCGCTTGGTGGCGCCATTTACTCTGGCGTGTACGGGGCGCAGGTTGACGTTCCAGCGCCGACGCGACACGTTGTGGGCGTGGCTGATCGCATTTCCAAACAGCGGCTTCTTGCCGCAAATATCACAAACTTGTGCCATGACTGCTCCAGGTAGGATCAGAAATCCGGGTGCAAAGTATAGATTTTACCGGAGTTGGGGTGGTTTCGGCAACTGTTGCCGGAGTTAATGCTCCACAATCCACTTCCCCGCCGTTCCCAGAATCTCTGGAGTCTGCGGGTCCCAAAGCGTGGTGTGAGGCACCTCGGGGTAGACCTCGAAGCGTTTATCGGGAGAAACAGAGAGCCTCTGAAAGGTTTCGCAGTCCCGGTGGCTGACCACGCGGTCTTTTCCACCTTTTATCATCAGAATCGGCACCCGAACCTGCGGAGCGATCTTACGCTTCCACCCGAATATGAGCCGTTGAATGTCGAGCAAGTATCCGAAGTTGGCTTTCTTATAGGCCAGCGGATCGGCGCGGCGGGTGGCAATCCACTGTCGGTCGCGGGAGCTTTCATCGAGTCGCTTTCCCACCAGGTCGATGACCGGCTTGCGATGTCCAAGCAAGAAATAGGGCAAGAGTAGCGCGCTCTCGAGGTTCAGCAGTTGACTGCTGTCCACATAGAAGGCCGGGGCCAGCAGAAGCAGACCAGCGAGTTGAGCGCTGTCTTTGGCATAGTCCAGGGCATAGTTGCAGCCCATACTGTCGCCTAGCAGAAAAACCTTGGCGTGCGGTTGCTGCTGTATGACGAAGTCCACGATGGCAGAAACGTCCTGCGCGACCGCAGAAGCACTTCCCGTGTGACCGCGGGGTCCGCAAGAGAGGCCGTGACCTCTGGCATCGAGGCCGTAAACCGCGATGCCACGCGGATTGAGCGCGTCGGCAATGACCTTGTAAGGCCCGCTGTGGTAGCCGATGCCGTGTAGCACGATCACCACCCGGCCACTCCAGACCTCAGCCGGCCAGTAGCGGTAGAAAAGACAGGTGCCGTCAGCGGATGTTAGCGTGCCGTGCTGGTCGGCGATGGGATCGCCCAGACGGTAGCCATCCGCGGTGGAGCGAACTTGGGGCGGCATTTGCGCCGCGATGTCGGCAGAACTGGCCATGTCTGTAATTATGACTCAGGCGGGGGGCTTCTGGGTTAATACTACGCTACGAGGGGTAACGGCGGTTACAAGTTGGGTACGGCGCACATGGCCTGCCCGACCGGGAAGGCTGTATTCCTCTATGCGATACTGAATTGAGTGCCCTCTACTGACCCCAAATCCGTGAAAGTGAACCTGACCACGGGCACGGGTGTGGACATTGAATGGAAAGACGGCCACCAGTCGCACTACGCGTTCCCGTATCTGCGAGATGCCTGCCCTTGCGCGCTTTGTGACGAGGAACGCGGCAAAGCCGGGCGAGATCCGGGACAGTCTCCGAAAACCGCGCCCGGAGCGCTGCCCATGTTCAAGGCTGCGGCCAGACCGGAGTCAGCCGACGCTGTGGGCAAGTACGCTATTAAGTTCCATTGGAACGACGGCCACGAGTTGGGGATTTATTCCTGGCAGTTTCTGCGCGATTGGTGTCCGTGCGAGGAGTGCAAGGCGGGGAGGGCAGAGAAAGCAGGATGACTTTTCTCTCCCAACTCAATCCGCAGCAGCGCGAAGCGGTGGAAACCACCGAAGGGCCGGTGCTTATTCTGGCTGGCGCTGGGAGCGGCAAGACCCGCGTCATCACTTACCGCATCGCCTATCTGATGGAGCACATGGGCGCGATGCCAGAATCCATTCTAGCGATGACCTTCACCAACAAAGCTGCGTCGGAGATGGTCGAGCGGGTGGACAAACTGGTTGGCGGATTGTCGATTGCCAAGCCGGTCATCTCGACATTCCATTCTTTTTGCGTGCGGTTGCTGCGGAGGGACATCGAAGCGCTGCGGATTCCGTCTTCAGCTCCCGGCACTCTGCCGATTGGGCTCACCAAGAGCTTTGTGATTTATGACGAGAGCGACCAGCAGCAACTGGTCAAGTCGATCATGAAGCGCCTCGGAATCGACGACAAGCAGACCACTCCGCGATCGGCCCTCGGGCATATTTCCTGGGCCAAGAATCACATGCTCGACCCGCAGGAAGCTTACCTGCAATCGGCCGATCCCAAGACCGAGCGCGTGGCGCACATTTACGCCGAGTACAAGAAAGATCTTGCGAAGGCCAACGCGCTCGACTTCGATGATCTGCTGCTCGAAGCGGTGCGCCTGCTGAAAGCTGCCCCTGCGGTACGCGATTACTACAACCGGCGATTTCAGTACATCCTGGTGGATGAGTATCAGGACACGAACCGTCCGCAGTACGAACTGATGCGGCTACTTGCCGGGGACCGCCACAACGTGTGTGCGGTGGGCGATGAAGATCAGTCGATCTATTCCTGGCGGGGCGCGGACATTCGCAACATTCTCGAGTTCGAGGCGGACTTTCCCGAGGCCAAGATTGTTCGTCTGGAAGAAAACTATCGCTCTACGCAGAACATCTTGCAGGCGGCGTCGGCGGTGGTGGCCAATAACATCAAGCGCAAAGGCAAGAATCTGTGGACCGCGCGGCAAGGCGGCACCAAGATCGGCTACTACGAAGCGCCCGATGGCGAGAACGAGGCTCTGTTCGCGGCTGACTACCTGGCGAAATATCTGCGAGAAGCGGTTGAGCGGGGCGAGAACGGGCGTGCGGCGGTGCTCTATCGGACCAACTCTCAGTCGCGACTGTTTGAAGAGGCCATGCGCCGCTATCAGTTGAAGTATCACGTGGTGGGTGGGTTTTCGTTCTATGAGCGCGCCGAAATCAAGGACATGATTTCGTATCTGAAGGTCATCCACAACGTGGACGACTCGATTGCGTTGCTGCGGGTGATCAATACGCCGGTGCGCGGGATCGGCCGGACCACGATGGAAACCGTGGAGCAGATCGCGCTTGAGAACGGAGTCTCGTTGTGGGGTGCGATTGGGGAGGCAATCCGGCGGCAGCTTCTGCCGCAACGGGCTGTTGCGGCGCTCAAGAGCTTTCGAAGTCTCATTGAAGACGGGCGGGCGATGCTGGCGGGGAGCTACGTGGAGAGATTGCAGCCGACGGCGGCAGCTGCGCAGCTTCGCTCAGGGCAGGCTCAGGCGGCTGTCCCCACGCGAGCCGAGCAAGACGACGACACCGATTTCGACCCGGACAATCTCAGGTTCGACTTCCATCCGGATGCCGACGACAGCGCCGGCGAACCGCTGGCCGTCGAGGAAGCGTCTCGCCCCCGGGGTGATGAGAACGCTACAGAACCCTTTCGCTCGCCCGGCGCTCCAGCCAACACTGCCGAGATCCTGAAATTCCTGATTGACCGCACGGGCTACATCAAGCAATTAGAGGAAGAGGACACGCCGGAAGCGTATTCTCGCATTGAGAACCTCCGCGAACTGGTCAACGCTGCCATGGATTCACGCGACCGCGGCGAGATGCTTGACCAGTTTCTCGATCATGCCGCCTTGGTAAGTGACGCCGATGCCTACGATGAACGCGCGCAAATCACGCTCATGACTCTTCATGCAGCCAAGGGGCTGGAGTTTCCGTTGGTGTTTCTGTGCGGGCTCGAAGAAGGGCTGTTCCCGCACTCGCGTACTTTCCTCCAGCCGGATGACATCGAGGAAGAACGGCGGCTGTGTTACGTCGGCATGACGCGGGCGATGGATACGCTGATTCTGAGCCGGGCAGTTTACCGGCGGCGTTATGGGACAGACCTGCCCGAAGCCAGTGTGCCCTCGCGGTTTCTGGAGGAGATTCCGCCACAATTGGTGGAGGAGTTGGGAGCATCGCGTAGAGCTCGTGTTGGGACCGGTGCCTTCGCCCACCCGGCGGGGCGAAGCCCCGCAGTTCATGATTCAGACCGCACCCACTACGCCTACGAAGATGAAGATCAAAGCGCGAACTGGGCTGCCAGCAGCCCGGGGAAGACGGCTCCGGCTTCGTATTCCGGGCGCAACTACAATTCGATTGAGAACATCGCCGAGTTTTTCGCCTCTCGGGGCAAGAAATTCAGCGTGGCCAAGCTGCCAATCGAAGAACCCAAGGGCAGGAAGGGGTTCCGGCCGGGACAGAAGGTCCGGCACCCGAAATATGGGGAAGGTACGGTGTATCAGCGAGAAGGCGAAGGTGAGGAAGCCAAAATTACGGTACAATTTCCTCGCTTCGGTTTGAAGAAGCTGGTGGAGAAGTACGCGCAGTTGGAGCGGGCTTGAAGCAGTTCGGCGATAGAGAATCCCAGGAGAGACAAACAGCACTCATGGCAAATACATCAAAGTTAACCAAAGAAGAACGCAAGAAATCCAAACGCGCCTCGCGCAAGAAGCAAAAGGCGGAGAAGCCGTTGAAACCGCGTGAATACGCACGCGGCTCCAAGAAGAGCAAAGTGAAGAAACTGGTGCGCGGTCAGGCGAAGCGGTAAGCAGCAATTAGCACATAGCACTTGGCAGCCAATCAAGAGGCTTGACGATGCCAGGTGCATGTGCGTCAAGGCAACAAGAGGCTCTTTGGCACAGCCACCATCCAGCGAACGAACCACCGTGATTATCCGCACGTCGGAGGTGCAGCTTTTCTGCTGCAAGTCCATTGACAAGCTGATCTCGGACTCGGAAGAGCCGGAGCGCCGGTTAAAGAAAACCCTGGGCCCGGTTTCGCTGACCGCCCTGGGCATCGGCGCCGTGATCGGTTCCGGCATTTTTACCGTTATCGGGACGGCCATCGGTGGGCAGAAGTTTGACACCTCCTCGATTCTTAACGCCCCGCTGCTGGACTTCCTGATCAGACACCACGCCACTCAGGGGAGGCCGGGCGCGGGGCCTGCTCTAGCTCTATCGCTTGTCCTGGTCGCAATCGTCTGTGCGTTCACCGGCCTGTGTTATGCCGAACTGGCGTCGATGATTCCGATCGCGGGCAGTGCCTACACCTACACCTACGCCACGATGGGCGAACTGGTGGCGTGGATCATTGGCTGGGACCTGATTCTGGAATATGCCGTCAGCAACATGGCGGTGAGCGTGGGTTTTGCCGCCCACCTGGTGGGCATGTTTGACTGGTTCGGCTGGCACCCCGCCTTGCGTTGGATCTCGCCCGCGTATCTTCCCGGAGGGCTCACCAACCTTAAGGGCGACATGCTTTATGCCCCCGGTTTGCATTTCGGCTTCAACGTTCCGGCGTTTCTCGTCGTGATGCTCTTGACGGTCGTGCTGGTGCGTGGCATCCGCGAATCCGCGGAAGCTAACAACGTGATGGTGATTCTGAAGATCGCCGCGATCCTGGCCTTCGTGATTGTGGGTGCGCAGTACGTCAATCCGAACCGCTGGCATCCGTTCGCGCCCGAGGGCTGGTCCGGCATCCTGACCGGCGGCTCGATCATCTTCTTCACCTACATTGGATTCGATTCGGTTTCCACCGCTGCGGAGGAAGCTCGTAATCCGCAACGCGACCTTCCCATTGGAATCATTGCTACCTTGGTGGTCTGCACACTGCTTTATATCGGCGTGGCCGTGGTGCTCACCGGACTGGTGCCGTGGCAGTCGGTTCGAGACGACGCCGCACCGGTGGTGAACAGCATGAAGATGCTGGCGGAGACAACCGGCTCGCATACGCTGAACTGGATCCACTTAGGCGTTCTTTTCGGTGCCATGATGGGAATGATTTCGTCGCTGCTGGTGTTCCAGCTGGGTCAGGCGCGGGTGTGGTTCTCGATGTCGCGAGATGGCTTGCTGCCCAAGCTGTTCGGGCGCGTGCATCCCCGTTTTCGCACTCCGGCGACTGCGACCTGGATTGCCGGATTTCTGGTGGGCATACCGGCGGGATTCCTCGACATTGGCACGCTTTCGGATCTCTCCAACATCGGAACCCTCTTTGCCTTTGTATTGGTGTCAGTGGGGGTGATTATCCTGCGTTACCGTGACCCCGGCCGGCATCGCGGTTTCCGTGCCCCCGGCGGGCTTGCAGCGCCGGTACTGAGTGTGGTGTTTTGCGTGCTGCTGATGTCAGGCTTGCCTATCCTCACCTGGCTGCGTTTCTTTGCCTGGCTGATTATTGGCCTGACTATTTATTACCTCTACAGCCGGCATCACAGCGAGTTTGCTGGGAAGAATTAGCCGTGCTGCCTCTCGAATCTCCGCCTCCGAGTCCTTTCATTCTCTCGCTACCCAAAGCTGAGTTGCACCTGCATCTTGAGGGCTCGATTGATCCGGCCACTCTCCTCGAGTTGCGAAAGCAACACGGCAAGGAAAGCACTCCCGCGGAAGTGGACCAGCTTTACCAATACAAAGATTTCACCGGTTTTCTGCTGGCGTTCAAGGCAATCACTGAAGATCTGCAAACTGCAGCGGACTACGAGCTCGTCGTTTACGGTCTGATGCAGAAACTTAAGGCAGAAAATGTGTTGCACGCTGAGGTTTATGTGTCGGTGGGAGTGTGTCTTTGGCGCAAGCAGGATTTTGCGGCGATTTTCGAAGGTCTAGAGCGCGGGCGGGAACGGGGCGAACGGGACTTTGGAATCTCGCTGTTGTGGATCTTTGACGCTGTCCGTCAATTCGGGCAGGAAAAGGCAAAGAGCGTCGTCGAGCTGGCGGCTCGTTACAAAGGGCGGGGGGTGGTGGGATTTGGCATTGGCGGCGACGAGGCCAAGGCGGGTCCAGAGTTGTTCCGCGAAGTCTATGCTTACGCCGGGGAGAACGGTTTGCGTCTGACGGCACACGCAGGAGAGTCGGCCGGGCCGGATTCGGTGTGGGGCGCGCTCAACCTTCGAGCGGAACGCATTGGCCACGGACTGACCGCCTGGCATGACGCGGAACTGGTGGAGGAGTTGTCGCGGCGACAGATTCCGGTGGAGATCTGCATGACCAGCAATCTGCGGACTGGAGTGTGTTCGACGATTGCAGAGCATCCAGTGCGCCGCTATTTCGACCAGGGAATTATGGTCACACTGAACAGCGACGATCCCGCGATGTTTGGGACAACGCTGGCCGGGGAATATCAGTTGGCACAGGATGCGTTCGGCTTCACAGACGAACACTTGCGCGAGCTGGCGCGCAATTCGTTTGAGGCGTCGTTCTTGCCGGCAGAAAAAAAGCTGCAATTCTTGAATCTGTTCGATTCGGTGGCAGCGCGATCGTAGGACTGCATGTGCACTGTCATTTCTTCAGCTCTGTAGGCCAATTGACCACCACAAAAAGCGGGGCCGTGCCTTCCTCTTCTGCCAGGTCCACCAGCAGGCGTTGGCCGTCCGCGGAAACGTCATACGGGATTCCGACTCCCGGCACGCTGGCATGGAATAACCGCTGTGGCGTGCCGGCTTCGATTTCCGAGCCCTTGAAGGTCAGGCCACAGACGAAGAACTGATCCGTCAGGTCGCGGAAGAACAGCTCCTTCATGTTTGCGCTCCACACCGGATTAGCTCCTCCACTGGTCGAAACCCGCCATTTTCCCTTACCTTCGGGGAAGGTTGTGACGTAGATCTCAATCATTCCCGACTCGTCGGACTCGTACGCTACCCAGTGGCTGTCAGGTGAAACCCGATACGTGTAAATGTTCGATTGCGGCGATGGCGGCTGTACCACCGCAAACGGTTTGGCATCTTCGGCGACGGGCACGGCCCAGAGCGAGACCATTTTCTCGCCGTCACCATAGAGGTAGGTTAAGTACTTTCCATCTCGCGACCATTCCGGAGAATGATAGTTAGTCTGCTCGGCGGTCAAAGTTTTCTCCGTCCCACTACCGTCGGCAGCCTTGGAGCGAATTTCAACCGTCCCTCCGCGGTTCGCCAGGTCGGCGGTAAACATCAGCGTCTTGCCGTCCGCGGACCAGGAAGGATTGCCAACTGTCTGCTGGTCAAAGGTGATGCGAGTCTTGATTTTGCGCTCCAAGTCGAGCGTCCACACGCCGGACGCCGCGCCCAGCTGTATGAATGCCACCCGCTTGCCATCCGGTGAGAGGCGTACGTCGGTCGCCATGTTCTCGGGCTCACTGATGGCACCGAGCTGCTTTCCTGAGCGGTCGAACCATACCAGACGCGTGCCTCCGGTGGCGGCAGTGCTGGCCTGGTAAACGATGAGCCCGTTTTGCGACACGGCGAAAACGCTGCGCCACACCCCCGCGTCGTAACGGATGTTGTTCACCAGTGGAACCGGCGATCCCGACAACTTACCCGACTCTGGATCGAATGGTTGCGCCACCAATGCAGTGTTAGCCCGGTAGAGCAGGTAGCCTGACCCGTACTGCGCCGCCGAATCCGTTGCCACAACCAGGCGACTTTCTGTGCTGTCTACGGATCCGAAGTAGATGCCGCTGGTTTTAGTATCTCCCCCGTTGTGGCTGGTCGCCAGAAAGAGAAAGTGTTTGCCGTCAGGAAGAAACCATGGCCAGCGATGGGTGGTGTGTTTCTGTTTATCCATCACGGTCGCAGAGGTCGGCGTGCCGCCCTGCGCACTTACTTTCTGTAGCTCGCTTTGAAAGGTTGCACTGAACACAATCCACTCAGCGCCCCAGGTTCCACCCCGCGAGGTTGGAGCGTCGGCCAAAACGGAAACTGGGCCTCCGGAGGCGGCGATTTTGTTCAGCTTGCCGTTGGCAAAGAACCCCACATATCGTCCGTCCGGCGACCAGAACGGATGCATCGCACCCTGCGTACCTTCGAGCTGCTGCGATGTGTCATTCTTCAGCGATCGCACCCAGAGGAACTGGGCGTTCGCGGAATGACCGACAAAAGCCATTTGGTCGCCTTGTGGAGACAGCACCGGCATGCCGGCGTTATCACCTGTTGCATCGAACGGGAACTTCTCAGGCGGCGGTATTTCGGCGTGAATTGGCTGGACATTCTCAGCCCGCTTCGACCACCAGAAACCACCGAGGCCAGCAAACACGATGCACACAAGGAAGAGCACGGCGGCTAACGCCAGCCAGGACGTGTTAACCTCGTGAGCGCCTTTCTCGCTTGCGTCTCCGCCGAAATCCGCCACCCATCGGAGGTCCATTGCAACGTCGTGCGCGGATTGGAAGCGGTCCGCAGGATCTTTTGCGAGACAGGCTCGGATAATCCGATCCAGCGCCGGCGGTTGACTGGACGTGATGGGCTCCGGTTCCTTCTCCAAAATAGCGGTGAGCACGCCCAGCTGCGACTTTCCTTCGAAAGCACGCCGCCCGCTCGCCATCTCGTAGAGGACGCATCCGAGGCTGAAAATGTCGCTGCGAGCGTCCGCTTCAGAACCTTGCAGCACCTCCGGCGAAAGGTATTGGAAGGTTCCAACGATGGATCCCTTCTGCGTAAGCGGCGAGGCAGCCGATGTTAGTGAAGCCAGATTCATGGTTGGCGTAGAAGGAGTGAGCTGCCCTTTTGCACTGCCTGCGATTGCCAGTTCGGGTTTCGCCAGGCCGAAGTCCATCAGCTTCGCGCCTGACTTCGTCAGCATGATGTTGCCCGGCTTAAGGTCACGATGCACAATCCCTTGCCGGTGGGCTTTTTCGAGCGCGGCGGCAATTTCCGCTCCGATCTTCAACACCTGGTCCAGCGGCAACGCGCCCTTCACCAGACGGTCGGCCAGAGTTTGGCCTTCCAGGTACTCCATAACCAGGAAGTCCACACCGTCCTGGGAACCGACGTCATGAAGGGTGCAGATGTTGGGATGTTGCAGTGCCGAAATCGCCTTGGCTTCTCGCTCAAAGCGCAGTTTCAATTCAGGGTCTGCGGAGAGATGCGTTGGCAGCACTTTGATGGCAACGGTGCGATCGAGACGGGTATCGCGGGCGCGATAGACTTCACCCATTCCGCCCGCACCAAGCGGCGACTGGATTTCATAAGGCCCGAGTTTCGTGCCAGTGGTGAGGGCCATCCGTGGGCGCAATTATAGCCCCGCCACGAAGATGCCGCTCGCGGTACGACATGACGGTTCGCCCCGCCAAATCTGCCGAACGCTGTTGGATCGATGCACTTACGAGGCGTGTGTGCTCTAATGAAAACAACATTCTCATGCCCTCAACCAGCACCATTCTGCGCCGCCGCCTGAAGGCGCTCTACCGGAACGTCCGGGGAGCGAAGATGATGGCCAAGGCGCTGGCTTCGACCGAGCATCCGCTGCTGGCGCACATTATTCCCATTCGCCGCTGCAATCTTGCCTGCACTTATTGCAACGAGTTCGACGATTTCTCGAAGCCGGTAGCCACCGAAGAAATGTTCCGGCGGATAGATAAATTGGGCGAACTCGGCACCGCGGTGATCACCATCAGCGGAGGCGAACCTCTGCTGCATCCCGAGTTGGACGACATCATTCGGCGCATTCGCAAGAACGGAATGATTGCCGGGCTGATCACCAACGGATATTTTCTGGTTCCGGAGCGCATTCAGCGGCTGAACAGGGCTGGACTCGAGTGGCTACAGATTTCGATCGATAACGTCACTCCTGATGACGTATCGAAAAAAAGCTTGAAGGTTCTAGACAAGAAGCTCGAGAACCTCGCCGAGCACGCGGACTTTCACGTGAACATTAACTCTGTCGTGGGCGGCGGAGTGTGCAATCCGCAGGATGCGCTGACCATCGGCAAACGCGCTCTGGAGCTGGGATTCAGTTCAACCGTGGGAATCATTCATGACGGCACCGGTCAGTTGCAGCCACTGGGCGAAGAAGAACGGCGCGTGTATCACGAGATGAAGTCACTTGAGAAGAGCAGTTTCACCCGTGTCAATGCTTTTCAGGACAACATCGCGCAAGGGCGTCCCAACCAGTGGCGCTGCCGCGCCGGGTCACGCTATTTGTACGTTTGCGAGGACGGCCTGGTGCACTATTGCTCTCAGCAGCGCGGCTATCCTGCGATTCCGCTGGAAAAGTACACTGTCGAGGACCTGCGCCGCGAATACCTGACGGAGAAATCCTGTGCGCCGCACTGCACCGTCTCATGCGTGCATCAGGTGTCAATCTTCGATTCCTGGCGGGCGCCGCAGCATGCAGGAGTTGCATCCGCGGAGTTGGTGCAACTCAAGTAGCGCCGCCGTCCCGGCGGCTGTCGTCGAGGCGTCCAGCCTCCACCTGCGAAGACAGCTTGCCGTCGCGACAGCCGTAAGATGCCAACTGCTACAAAACCTACTTCTTCTTCTCCGCAGTCGGCGGCAGCAGGCCGTTCAGGCGCAGATACATGGCAGCGGTGCCGTAGTGGTCAGCGCAAGAACTGGCTAAGCCGATCAGCGCCCATGCCCGGGTTTGGTCATGGCCACCAAAATCCTTAACCGGATCGCCGAGCTTTGAATCGTCCACCTTGTCCAGGGCGGTCCCGCAGAAAGTAAACGACTCCTTCACCGCAGCCACCAGCTTGTCTTTGCCGTCGGTATCTTTCAATTCTGACTTCGGTTCAGGAATGCCGGCGGCGGTCGAACAAAAATAATTGTTGGCTTCGACAATGTGGAGCGCGAGGTGGCCGAAGGTCATTTGGTCAGGCGTGGGCTTATAGCCGAACTTGTCGGCAGGCATCTCTTCGATGGCCGCAGTAATTGTTTTCTGCCGGCGGGCCAACGCGTCCTTGACCACGTCGGTGACAGGGTTCTTGGTCTGGGCAAACGTCATTCCAGTCCACGCGAGAAACATGCAGCCGAGAAACAGTCGTTTCATAGTGCCTCCGATGTCTTGTATATCACTTCTAAGCCAGAAGCGCGGCGAATCCAGCGGATCCCAAGGTAAAAACAATGTACCAGCCGAACACGATCGTCGTCGCAGTCGAACGCTTCACCTTGCTCACACAGGTGAAACCGATGGCAGTCAAAATCAGCGTCCAGATCATGAAAACATCGAGCGCCGTGGCCACGCTATAGAGAAATGGCGAATTCCCCGGAGAAAGAAAGTAGCCCGGGTTGGTCGCCGCCGGATTCTGCAAAGCGAAGGAGTCGGGGTCGGCTCCAGCCATGATCGAGACTGAAGCCAGAATGCTTTTGAGCAGAAAAGGCAAGCTGGCGTACATGACGATGGCATACGAAGTCTTGAACTTCACCGCGGCGCTGGCCGCGAACTTGAACGTCGCGAACAGAACAGCGGCGATGATCAGGTTCCAGAGCAGGATCACCACCGGATAGCCGTACAAGAAATAACCGGTGATGGTTGCCTGTCGAGCAATGGCCACGCTGCGCTGGTCAGCCGGGAGTTGCTCCATTTGGCGTGTAGCCTTGGGAGACGCCTGGATCTGGTTCTCAACTACCTTCCGATAGCCAATCTTCTGTCCTACCACATAGAAGAAGCCCACCGAGACGATACAGAGCAGCAAGAACGGTGCCCACCAACTGGCGCTGCGGCGCAGGTCGGTGAAGGTCTTGCTGGGAGCGATGAACGTGTCGACGATGCGCGCTCCTTCAGAGAGTGGCGCAAGCTCAGGAGCAGAAACGGGCGTCAGGCCAGGCAAGTTGGGTGCGGCGGCCATAAAACACCTCCGAGAAGACGATGCGGATTGTATTGCGGAAGAGGTGCGAAGACAAGGGCATATCGGCGAGTGACGACCGGGAATCGGCCAGGACCCGGTAGCGCCGGCAAACGGGCCACGCGACAATTTCCGCAGTCTCGTTCATAATCTTCGACCGGAGGGTTTCATGAAATTCCGCTGCCTGCTGCTGTTGTTGTGTTTTTCCACATTGATGGAAGCTCAGAGTGCTTCGAAACCCACGCTGGCAGAGGCGGAACAGTTCATCAGCCAGGCAGAGGCCCGTCTGAACGAGCTCAATACCCGAGCTGCGCGGGCGGGCTGGGTGCAGGAAAACTTTATCACCGACGATACCGAGGCGATTGCGGCCGATGCCAATGAGCAAAGCACGGCTGCGGTCACTGAATTGGTGGAGCAAGCCAAGCGTTTCGATGGCCTCGCATTGCCGCCGGCTCTGGCCAGGAAGTTCTTGCTGCTGAAACTGGGATTGACCGCTCCGGCGCCGAAGGATCCAAAGCTGCGGCGGGAGATGATCGAAATCGGCACGTCTCTCGATGGCGACTACGGCAAAGGCAAATATTGCCGCAGGCCGGATGACTGTCTCGACATCACCGCGATCGAACGCATCATGAGTAGCAGCCGCGATCCCAAGGAGCTACAGGAGGTTTGGACGGGATGGCACAAGGTGGGAGCGCCGATGCGCCAGCGCTATGCGCGATTCATCGAACTCTCCAATCAGGGCGCACGTGAGATGGGCTTCAAAGACGTGGGCGCGCTGTGGCGGGCCGGATACGATATGACACCGGAACAGTTCAACGCTGAGCTGGAACGGCTGTGGCAACAGGTACGGCCCTTGTATCTATCGCTGCATATGTTTGTCCGCGCGCGGCTGGCGCAGCATTACGGAGCGAACGTGGTACCGGCGAACGGGCCGATTCCCGCCGATCTGCTGGGCAATCCCTGGGCGCAGGAATGGGGCAACATCTTTCCCCTGCTCGGACTGCCGGAAAGCAGCCGCGGCTACGATCTCACCGAGCTGTTGAAGGCCAAGAATCTCGACCCCAAAGGCATGGTGCGATACGGCGAAAACTTCTATAAGTCTCTGGGTTTTGCTCCGTTGCCGCCGACTTTCTGGGAGCGCTCGCTGTTTACCAAGCCCCGTGATCGCGATGTGGTCTGCCACGCCAGCGCCTGGGACCTCGACAACCAGGACGATCTGCGGGTCAAAATGTGCATCCAGATCCGCGACGAGGACTTCATCACCATCCACCACGAGTTAGGGCACAATTTTTATCAGCGGGCCTACAAGGGCCAGCCCTATTTCTTCGAAGGCGGGGCCAACGACGGGTTCCACGAAGCCATTGGCGACACCATCGCGCTCGCGGTCACACCGGAATACTTACAGCAGATCGGGCTGCTGGACAAAGTTCCTTCCGCCGACGCCGACATTCCACTCCTGCTGAAACAAGCCCTCGACAAAGTAGCGTTTCTGCCATTTGGTCTACTGATCGATCAGTGGCGCTGGAAAGTGTTTTCGGGGGAAATCACTCCCGCCAATTACAACCAGGCGTGGTGGGACTTGCGCTTGAAGTATCAGGGCGTGGCGCCGCCGGTGGCGCGCAGCGAGGCAGATTTCGATCCCGGCGCCAAATACCATGTCGCCGGGAATGTACCTTATATGCGGTACTTTCTGGCGCGCATTCTGCAGTTCCAGTTCTACCGCGCCATGTGCAAGGAGGCCGGCTACAACGGGCCGCTGCATCGTTGCACCTTCTACAACTCCAAGCCGGCGGGAGAAAAGCTGAACAAGATGCTGGCGATGGGCCAGAGCCGGCCCTGGCCCGATGCTCTGGAAGCCCTTACCGGCCAGCGGCAAATGGATGCTAGCGCCATCCTGGACTACTTTGCACCTTTGCAGAAGTGGCTGGATGAGCAGAACAAAGGGCAGAAGACGGGTTGGTAGAAGTCCGACGGCGTGGAGACGAAGTGTCCTTTGCGAACTTTGCGAGATCCTTTGCGCTCTTTGGGGTAAAAGCTTTAACCGCAAAGGGCGCGAAGAAACCGCAAAGAGCGCAAAGAGAAAGCACCGGCTCGCAGCCTACTCCTGCCTCTCCGTGTTTTATACTTGAATGCTAATCCTATGGCAGACAACATTCATATCCAGCTTCCCGACGGGAGCGTGAAGGAACTACCCAAGGGCAGCACTGCGCTCGATGTCGCCAAATCCATCGGCCAGCGGTTGGCCGATGCCGCGCTGGTGGCCAAGACCAACGGCGATCTTATCGATCTGACGCGGCCTCTCGAAAACGACACCCCTCTGCGCATTCTCACCGAGAGGGATCCCGAGGCGCTGGAGGTTTACCGGCATTCGTCCGCGCACCTGCTCGCGGCGGCTGTGCTCGAATTGTTTCCCGAGACCAAGCTAGGCCACGGTCCGCCGACTGAAAGCGGATTTTTCTACGACTTTTACCGGCCCACGCCGTTTACGCCCGAGGACCTGCAAAAGATCGAGAAGAAAATGCAGGAACTCGTACAGCAGAATATCCCGTATGCGCGCGAGTTTCTGCCACGTGATCAGGGGCTGGCCGCGTTCAAGGACGAAGGCGACTTCATGAAGTGTCATTTCATCGAGCAATTCACCAAGCCCGATGAGAAGATTTCCATTTATCGCACCGGCAAGTTTACGGATTTCTGCCGTGGGCCGCACATTCCCTCCACGGGCCGTATTAAGGCTTTCAAGTTGCTCAACATCGCCGGCGCATACTGGCTGGGCGATGAGAAGAATCCGCAACTGCAACGCATTTACGGGACGTCGTTCTTCTCGAAAAAGGACCTGGATGACTTCATCCACAAACAGGAAGAGGCCAAGAAGCGCGACCATCGCGTGCTGGGGCAGCAGCTCGATCTGTTTTCGATCCAGGAACTGGCCGGGCCGGGGCTGATCTTCTGGCATCCCAAGGGCGGAATCATCCGCAAAGAGATGGAAGACTGGATGCGCAACCAGTATCTCAAGCGCGGCTACTCGCTGGTCTACACGCCGCACGTGATGCGTCGCCAGCTTTGGCAGACTTCTGGGCACGAGGGCCACTACGCGCAGAACATGTTCGACGTCATGGAACTGGACGACGCCGAATACCGGCTCAAGCCCATGAATTGTCCGGGGCACATTCTCATTTACAAAGATTCTCTGAAGTCCTATCGCGATTTGCCGTTGCGGTTGGGCGAGTTGGGAACCGTGTATCGCTACGAGCGCTCCGGAGTGATGCACGGGCTGCTGCGGGTGCGCGGATTCACGCAGGACGACGCCCATATTTTCTGCACACCGGAACAGATCGAAGGCGAAATCGAGGCTTGTCTCGATTTTGCTTTGGACGTGCTGAAAGACTTTGGCTTCGACCAATTCCAGACCGAACTTTCCACCTGGGACCCGAATCAACGCGCGAGTTTTGTAGGCAGCGAGAAGCCGTGGGCCCACGCTACCGCGTCGCTGGAGAATGTACTCAAGCGCCGTAAGATCGAGTACAAGACCGTTCCCGGAGAAGGCGCGTTCTACGGGCCTAAGATCGATATCAAGCTAGTCGACGCGATCGGGCGATTGTGGCAGCTTTCGACCATCCAGTTCGATTTCAATCTGCCCGCGCGCTTCGGCCTTGAATACGTGGCCGAAGACGGCACCCGCAAGCAGCCGGTGATGGCGCATCGCGCGCTGTATGGGTCGATTGAGCGATTCTTCGGTGTGCTAATTGAGCACTATGCCGGAGCATTTCCGGTATGGCTCTCGCCAGTGCAGGCGGTGATGATTCCCATCGCCGAGCGCCACGTGGAATATGCAAGTAAAGTTGCTGCGCAACTCAAAGCCGCCGGGGTGCGGGTTGACGTGGACGGCCGCAACGAAAAGATGAATGCCAAAATCCGCGAGCACGCGATGCAGAAAGTGCCGTTCCTGCTGGTGGTCGGAGACAAGGAAGCTGAAACCGGCAAAGTGAACGTGCGTACGCGAGGGAGCGAGAAGACTGCAGACATGCCAGCGGCGGAGTTCGTGGAGAAGATTAGGAAGTTGATTGCGGAGAAAACAGCTCAATTATGACTGCGCGGATTTTCTAGCCTGCGCCGCCTCGACCAGCGCCCGAAAAATCGCTCGTGAGGGCTCGTCTTCGTCGATAGATCGCTCCGGATGCCATTGCACCGCCAGCACAAAGTGATCCGGCGAGGTGCCTTCAACCGCTTCAACCACGCCATCTTCGGGCGAACGAGCCACGACGCGGAGGCCGTCTCCGATCACCTCGGCAGACTGATGATGGCTTGAATTGACCGGAACCTTGTGCGACTCGCCCACAATCCCAGCCAGCTTCGACGCCGGTTCCACCTCCACCGTATGCGCTACCGCGACCTTCCTTCCAGCTTCGTGATTGATCGCCGACTCGATGTGCTGGACGAGCGTTCCGCTGCGGTAAACGTTCAACATCTGCAAACCGTAGCAAATGCCGAGCACGGGTTTCCTCATGTTGTAGGCGTCCTGGAGCAAGAGTTCGTCCACGGTATCGCGGCCGGGATCAGGAGCGGCGGTGTGAGGCTGGCGGGCGGCATCGTACTTGGCGGGATCGACGTCGGCGCGGCTTCCCGGCAGCAGCACAGCGTCGCACTGCTCGATCAGCTTCATAACTTCGCCGGGAGTCTTGTCCAGCGGGATGGGGACCGGCTCTCCTCCGGCTTTCTCAACCGCACGCTCGTATTGCGGCAAAGACCGGCTGGCGTATTCCGGGTCGCCGGAGTGAGGCACGGGAATGGCAATGCGAGGCCGCATAATTTGATTTAACCACAGAGAGCACGGGCTTAGCGGCTGGCGCGTGCGATCTGGGCCAAAGTTCGCGCCTGGCGGTAGTTACGGACTTCGAGGACAGTAGCGAAGATCAGCGCTACCGCGCCGGCGGCCAGCGCAGCCGGCAGGGCGATGTGGCGATAGGCCAGAGTCATGTTGGGATGGAGTCCGCGCAGGCGCGCGCTGATGACGATCCCCAGAATGCCGAGAAGCAGGCTAACCGCGAAAGCGAGTAGCGTCAGGAGGAACGCTACCAGCAACACCCGCAACGGAATGACATACCAGCGCGGTTGGCGGGCTGCGGACATTCAGTCATTGTATCGCCGGTCGAAACCGCGGGGTACGATAGAATACATCTCATGTCGCAAGCTGCGCCTGCCATTACGCGTTCTCCGGCCGAGGTGGTCCGCCAGACTCCCGTCGCGCAGGCGCCGAATGGCATCTGCTACGCCGTCGCCGGCGAAGTTACAGTTGCCACCGCCGACCTGGAACGGATGGTGGCGGCAGTGCCCGACTCCGCCGCGGCCGCGCTGCACCACAAGGCATATTATTTCGTTCCGCTCACCGTCAATCAGGGCGATGAGACGGTCATCGCCGACCGCTACGATGTCGGGCTCAGCGACAACGCCGTATGCCATCGCAATCTCCAGCTCGGCGACTCGCAGTGTGTGTTCATCTCCACTCGCCTGATGGATGATAAGTTCTCTGTCGCCTTCGAGTTTTATATCAACGTCGGGCACGCGGTCGTCGAGCGGGCAGGTGTGTCGCAGGCGTTCGCCGAACAGGCATGGAAACAGGTGGAAGCCAACGTGAAGGGCGAAACCTCGCTCGATGCCTGGGAGTCGCGGAAGCTGGCCACATCTCATGAGCCGGATGCGGAGAAACACAAGAACGACTACTTCGCGGCAGCGTTCGCGGATGCGATTTCCATCTATCTGCTCTCGCTATACATCGACGTGGACTATCACGATCTGCGGGAGCGCGATTACCCGCTGCTGGCGCCGTCACCGATGGCCGAACGGCTGAGGAAAGTGGCAGAGCTGTTCCCAGCGAATCCGGGGTTCGAGTTCGCGATTTATTACAAACGTCGGAGCTAGACGTTTTGGGCCGCAGATTTCGCTGATTTTCGCTGATCAAGACCTTAGCCACGGATTTGCACGGATTCTCACGGATCAAACCTTTCAAGAGAATTGCTCTGTGTACCCCTGTGCCCTCTGTGGTTAGAATCATTCATCCATGGTCACCGTCCGGTCCTTCGCCAAGATCAACCTCGGGCTCCGCATTGGTGCGCTTCGCTCGGATGGCTTCCATGAGCTGCTAACGGTATATCAGACGATCGCTTTACACGACGTGATCCGAGTCCAGGTCGGGCGCGGGTCGGGCGTTGAGATTCGCTCGGAAGATCCGCGCGTCCCCAAAGATCGGTCGAACACTTGCTATCGTATCGTCGAGCGGACGGTGGCGGCGCTGAGGGCGCGTGGGAGGGTGGTCATTGAGATTGAGAAGCGCTTGCCGGTGCAAGGTGGCCTCGGTGGGGCATCAGGGAACGCGGTAACCGCTCTGCTGGCGCTGGAGCGGGCACTGAAGAAAGAGTTGCCGGGGCCGGAGAGGTTGCGGATTGCAGCGGAAGTTGGGTCGGACTTGCCGCTGTTTCTCGTAGGAGGAACCGTGCTCGGCGTCGGGCGCGGAGAGGAAGTATATCCGCTGCCAGATTTGCCCGCGGTGGCGTGCGTGGTGGTGACGCCTGAGGTTGGAGTTTCGACTCCGAAGGCGTTTGCGGATTGGGATGGGATGCAAGCTGCCGAATTGACGCCTGCCGAACCGTCCGATAGAATGAATGAGTTCGGTCGCGTGCTTTCAGCGTGGCTGAGCGCCCCAGGCAGATTCAAAGACAAAGCCAAGTCTGGGAAGGGTTTATCCGGTGTCTCTGCCAGAGGCAGGGGCCGGGCCGAGACCCCGCTTCTCGACCTCGTCCGTACCGGGATAGAAAACGACTTTGAACGAGTCGTCTTTCCGCAATATCCCGAGTTGCTTGAGGTCAAGCGTGTGGTCGAGCGTGCAGGCGCGTTTTATGCTTCGCTATCGGGCTCAGGATCGGCCATTTACGGCTTGTTTGCGACTCGTACGGCGGCACAGAGAGCCGCAGCCAAGTTGCAGAAAATGGGTGTGAAGGCGCTGGCGACCAGCACCCTGACGCGACGGCAGTATTGGAATAAGTTTCTAGTTTCCGGTTTCTAGTTTCTAGTATTCTGTTGATGCTTATTTCCCACTGGAAACCAGAAACTGGAAACTAGGGTTACTGGGCCGTCGACTAATGGTAGGTCAAGTGCCTTTGGAGCACTTTGTCTAGGTTCGAATCCTAGCGGCCCAGCCAGAAAAAAGCTCTTGGCCATTAGCTCTTGGCTTTTGGCTAACCGTAATGTTGAGGCAGTTGGGTTGAGCTAAAGGCTAAGAGCCAAAAGCTAAAGGCTGAACACATGGCCACTCTTGCGACAGCAACGGAAAAGACGGAAAAGAAACCGCAGATGACCGCCGAGGAAAAGCCGGAGCGAAAACCTCCGCAACGCGGCCGCGTGGATGACAAGTTCAAGATCTTCAGCGGCACGGCCAATGAGCGCCTGGCGGATGATGTTTGCGAGTTTCTCGGACTTACCCGCAATCTGGCGCAGGTCACGAGATTCAAAGACGGCGAGGCTTACGTCCAGATCCAGGAGAATGTGCGCGGCGCGGATGTATTCGTGATTCAACCGACTTCGCGCCCGGTGGACGAGCACCTGATGGAGCTCCTCCTGATGATCGACGCGCTGAAGCGGGCTTCCGCGCGACGCATCACCGCAGTGGTGCCCTATTACGGATACTCGCGGCAAGACCGCAAGGACAAGCCGCGTGCGCCGATCTCGGCCAAGCTAGTGGCGGATTTGCTGACCACCGCAGGCGCCGACCGCGCGCTCATTATCGATCCGCATGCGGCGCAGATTCAGGGATTCTTTAATATTCCTGTGGATCCACTGTTCGCTTCGCCGGTACTGGTGGATTACTTCAGGAAGTTGACCTTGCCCAACTTGACGGTGGTTTCTCCGGATGCGGGCGGCGTGGAGCGGGCAAGGTTTTTCGCCAAGAAAATGGACTGTGCACTGGCCATCGTCGATAAGCGCCGGGTGGAAGCCAACGTAGCGGAAGTCATGCACGTGATCGGAGATGTGCAAGGCCGAACTTGTCTGGTGATCGACGACTTGATTGATACCGCTGGAACGCTGGTCAAGACCGCCGCCGCCCTGATGGAGAACGGCGCTACTGCGGTATACGCCTGCTGCTCCCACCCTGTGCTGTCCGGCACTGCCGTGGAAATCATTGGGCAGTCCTGCATTAAAGAAGTGGTGGTCACCGATACCATCCCGCTGTCGGAAGGGGCGAAGAAGGAACCGAAGATTGTGGTTCGCTCGGTTGCAGGGTTGATCGGACGCGCGATTCAGTCGATTCACGAAGAGACTTCCGTAAGTAAGTTATTTTTGTAAACAGGAATCAAAATTATGGCGACAGCAACTGAAAGCACAATTCTGGAAGCACAACCGCGGACCGCAGGCACCAAGAACGATGCCCGCCGGGTGCGCCGCGAAGGAAAAGTCCCTGGAGTTCTGTATGGCGCGGGAAAGCAGGCGTTATCGGTCACTCTCGATCCCCGGCAGATTTCACGCATCCTGCGTTCAGCTTCCGGCCACAACACGATTTTCGAGTTGGCTCTGGACGGCAGTGAGCGCACCCAGGCCATGATCGTTGACTGGCAATACGAGCCTATCAAGGGATCGTTGCTGCATATCGACCTGAAGCGCATCGCCATGGACAAAGTCTTGCAGGTCCGCGTCCCCATCGTGCTGAAGGGCGAGCCTGAGGGCGTGAAGACGCAAGGCGGCATTCTGGAACAGGTGACGCGCGAAGTGGAAATCGAGTGTTTGCCTGGCGATATTCCGACTTCGATTGAAGCCGACGTCAGCGAGCTGGTCTTCGGGAAGGTGCTGCGCGTTTCGGACTTGCCGCACAACCCAAAACTGAAGTTTCTCTCGGATTCCAACCTGCCGGTGGCTCACATCACTACCGTGAAGGAAGAAGTAGTGGCGACCCCGGACGCGGTTGCGGCCGATGCTGCCGCCACCCCGGCCGAGCCCGAGGTCATCAAGAAGGGCAAGCAGGAAGTCGAGGGAGCAGAGGGCGAAGCTGCCGCTCCCGAGAAAGCGGAGAAGAAGGCAGAGAAGAAAGAAAAGAAGTAATCGGTCGTCGGTCGTTGGTCGTTCGTCCCTTCGCCATTCGGCTCAGGGCAGGCCGTTGGTCGTTGGCAAGCGCGAGTGGCCGATGGCGGTTGGGTGTGGGCTGGAAGCTAGGAGCCACAAGCTAGAAGCTAAGAGCTGGATGCGTGAAGCTGATCGTTGGTCTCGGCAATCCGGGCATCGAGTATCAGTTCACGCCGCATAACCTGGGCTTTCTCGTCATCGATAGAATCGCCGAGCAGGCGAAAGTCGAAGTGAGAAACCGCCAGTGCCGGGCGTTGACCGCGAAAGCGGTAATCGGCTCGGAGACGGTCCTGCTGGCCAAGCCAGAGACGTTCATGAATTTGAGTGGTCTCTCGGTGCGCGAACTGCTGGCCGAGCACGACGCCAAGCCGGAAACCGACTTGGTGGTAATTCAGGATGAGTTGGATTTTCCATTGGGTACGGTTCGCATCCATCGGAACCGCAGTTCGGCGGGGCATAACGGGATTGAGTCGGTGATTGGGGCGCTAGGTACGCAGGATTTCTTGCGCATCCGGATGGGCGTCGCGCCGGACCGCAAGGTGGAAGACGGGATGACTTATCTGCTCTCGCCCTTCCGCAAGGCGCAGCTCAAACTGGTGGATCCAATGCTCGACCTCGCTGCCGAAGCAGTGGAAGCGATTTTGAAAGAAGGACCGGCGGCGGCGATGAACCGGTACAACCGCAAGCCGGACGAACCAGAGAAAGAGTAGCCGCCGATTTACACGGATGAACACGGATTTGCGTTGGGTTTATCCGTGATGATCCGTGAGAATCCGTGGCCAGATTTGGAGAACTAAATGAATCGCACTTATGAACTCATGTTTATCGTCCGCCCGGATATGCCGGAAGAGGAACAGGACAAGCTGATTTCGACTCTGGAAACCGCCGTTACCACGTCGGGTGGTCAAATGAAGAACGTCGAAAAGATGGGCAAGCGCCATCTCGCCTACTCGGTCCGCAGATTTCGTGATGGCCTGTACATTCTGCTCACCCTGGAAGGCAGTGGCGGCCTGATTCATGAACTGGAGCGCCGTCTGCGTGTGACCGAGCCGGTGATCAAATTCCTGACGGTACGTATTGATGAAGAGCAAAAGCGGCTGGACAAGATCAAGGCCATCCGCGACTCGCGGCGTAAGGTTTCAGCAACACCGGCACCCGCGCCAACGCCTTCAGAACCGGCCGGAGAAGCGCCGGCGGCTACGGCATAGGAACCCCGTCGTTCGTCGTTGGTCTTTGGTCGTTGGCCAGCGATCGATGCGCCGCAATCATCTGCGGCTACAGAACGAAAAGCCAACGGCAGACGACCCACGACCAACGACAGATTTTAAGGAGCATCATGGCTGACGAAACTAGACCGACAACAAGTGCATCCTCACACTCCGGCGGCGATCGGCCCTCGGGGGGTGATCGACCTTCCGGCGGCGGCGACCGGCCCGATCGCGGCGAGCGCCGTCCACCGCGTCCCGGCGGACGTGGCGAGGGCGGCCCCGGAGGCCGCAAATTCTTCCGGCGCAAGAAAGTCTGCAAGTTCTGCGTCGAAAAAATTGAGGCCATCAATTACAAAGATGTCCGCCTCTTGGCGCAATTCGTGGCAGAGAGCGGAAAGATCACGCCGCGGCGATTGACGGGCGTGTGCACACCGCATCAGCGGCGGCTTTCCTGTGCCATTAAGCAGGCGCGCAATATCGCGCTGCTGCCGTTTGCCGGGCGGGCATCGTAAATCCGCCGCTGATGACGCGGATCAACGATGTTCTTTGATTGATCTGCTAAATCGGCGTGAATCTGCGGCAAAGAGATTTTATAGAACGGGAGTCATACTTATGGAAGTCATACTGAAAGAAGATGTAGTTTCGCTGGGATCGCGCGGTGACGTGGTCAAAGTCGCCGAGGGATACGGGCGCAACTACCTGCTGCCGCGCAAGCTGGCAATTGAGGCCTCCAAGGGAAACAAGGCGGTCATTGAGCAAATGAAGGCTGCCTCGGTGCGCCGCTCCGCCAAGGAAAAGACCCAAGCCGAGGAATTGGCCAAGCAGTTCGATGGGCTCTCGGTTTCCTTCCAGCGCAAGTCCGGGGAGAACGACCAGCTATTCGGCTCAGTCACCTCCGGAGATGTGGCCGACGCGCTGGAGAAGAAGGGTTTCAACGTGGATCGCCGCAAGATTCAAATCCACGAACCGCTGCGCACCCTGGGCGAGTTCACCATCCCTATCAAGCTGCACAAGGAAGTGACCGCGCACCTGAAAGTTGTGATCGAAAAGGAAGCGGGCGAGTAGGCAAACTTAGTTCCGTTCCACAAAGGGCACAAAGGTACACAAAGGAAATCTTCAACCCGGACCTTTGTGAAGCTTTGTGTCCTTTGTGGTTTATCGATTTTTCCGGAGCCCTGCGAGGCTTGCCAGAGCGAACCGCGTTACTTTTGGTGCGGCGGCAGATCAAACCGCCTAAAACCTTTCCTGACAATACAATGCGTCAGCAGAAATCCTGCCCCTCCCCTATAATCCTGCTCACGGTTCTCATCCTGACACGTCCATAGCTATGCAACCGGGAGGGACGGCAAAGGCACCCGGAGCAGTCGAGGACAGAGAGAATATGCCAGCCGAAGCACTGGCTGTACCATTTACGGTTGGCGGTTGTTCCCAACGGGAACGGGATTCAAGGGGCGAGGCGGGCAGTACCCAGGACCCCAGGCGACGGGGCCACATGGCTGGGCAAAGTCTAGGCCGCATTGACGACACGGTGCTGGTGCGCGAGGCGCAGCGGGGCAACCGCGCAGCCTTCGAGGAGCTGGTGCGGCACTACGACCAGGCGGTGCTGCGGCTGGCCATTCACCTCACCGGCAATGAGCACGAGGCCCAGGACATTTACCAGGAAGCGTTCCTGAAGGCCTACAAGAGCGTGGCTAACTTCCGGTTCGAATGTTCGTTCTATACGTGGATTTACCGGATTGTCACCAATCTCTGCCTCGATCATCTGCGGCGAAGGCAAGTTCGCAAGGAAGACGCTCCGGTGGCGACGGATGCGTCGGGCGAGCAGTACGATGTGCTGGAGCAAGTTCCCGATGGCCGCGCCGGTGCCAACCCCGAACGCGACCTCATGAGCCGCGAGTTGGGCGGACGAATCAGCCGGGCGCTGGACCGATTGACGCCGCGAGAGCGCATGGTGTTTGAGTTGAAGCACTATCACGGACTCAAATTGCGGACGGTGGGTGAGGTCCTCAATACCACCGAAGAGACTGCCAAGAACACGTTGTTTCGGGCGACGCAGAAGTTACGTGGCGCGTTGGCGGACATGAGATGAAAGCTAAGCAAGGGAGATTCCCCGATGCGGGGGTGCAATTATGAAATGTGATTGGGTCAAAGAAAACGTTCTGCTGTACGTCTACAACGAGTTGCCGGACGATGCCCGCTATGAGTTAGAGCAGCATCTGGCACGTTGCACGGACTGCGCCGCTGAACTGAAGACAACGCGCAAGTTTCACGCCGTGCTCTCCGAACTTCAGGTGGAAGAGCCCACCCCCAACCTGGTGGCGTCCTCGCGCATGCGGTTACAGGAAGCGCTGGAAACCACCAGTCAGGGCGGCTTCTGGCATCGCCTGATGTTCGACCCGGCGATGTGGCTACGGCAAATGCGTTTCTCTCCCGCTCTTTCTGCCGCGATCTTCATTATCGGTTTTGCCAGCGGCATTGGCGCCACCTACAAGATTGTGAACGGTAGCGGCGCCGGCGCGATTGCCGTCAGCTCGCTGAGTGCACCGGCTGAGTCTTCGGTTGCCGGCATTCGTTCCATTTCGCAAGAGCCGGGATCGAACCAGATCAGCATTAAATACGACACGGTTTCAACCCAGCAGGCGCAAGGATCGCTGAACGATCAGCGCATCCAGCAGTTGTTGCTGTTCGCAGCCCGCAACAATTACAACTCCGGAGTGCGCATGGATTCTGTGGATCTGCTGACTCAGCAGCCCAATGACACCCATGTTCGAGAAGCGCTGATTTATGCCCTGCGTTACGACTCGAACCCGGGAGTGCGGCTGAAGGCGCTGGGCGGCCTGGGAAATTACGTAAAGAGCGATCCGAGGGTACGGGATGCGGTGCTTGAAGGTCTGATGAGCGATTCCAATCCCGGAGTGCGGACCGAGGCCCTGCATTTGCTGGACCCGGTGCGGGCCGATGGCAGTGTGCGCGCCGTCCTGCAACGGCTGGCGGAGAACGATCCGAACCAGTACATCAAGACCCAGGCGCGCAATATGCTGGCCCAGATGCCGGAATTTGATTGATTAACGTTGAAGAAGAAAAAGGTGGAATGGTGAGAAGGCTTTCTAAACTCGTTGCGGTTCTGCTGCTGATTCTGCCAGCGGCCCTGGCACAGCAGACCCGTGTTTTCGGTGATGGCGGCAACTGGACCCAGGAGATCACGGGGTCTATGACTGCGGTGCGGAATCTCAGGGTCAAAGTGGATGTTGGAACGGTGAAGGTGGACGGCGGCTCACAGCAGGGCATCAGTTACGTCATTCGCAATCATTCTTACAGCTCATCCGAAACCAAGGCGCGGCGGGAATTCGATTCCTACAAGATCACCGCCTACGTGCGTGGCGACACTGCGTGGATTGTGGGCGATTGGGAGGGCGGCCGCCCACACCGGTTCTCTGGCGAATTCTCCATCAGTGTGCCGCGGGAGATGGATGAAATCAAAGTCGAGACCGACGGCGGCAACGTAACCACCACAGGAGTGGCAGGACGAGTGGATTCCCAGAGTGGCGGAGGCAACATCCGCTTCGATGACATCGGGGGGGTCATCAATGCCGAAACCGGCGGCGGGAACATCGACGTGGGCAATGTGTCCTCCGACGTAAGCCTGCACACCGGCGGCGGTTCCATCAAGGTGGTCTCGGCCAAGGGAAAGATCGTCGCAGATAGCGGTGGCGGCAGTGTGATCGTGATTTCAGGCTTGCAAGGCGCAGAACTGGAAACCGGCGGCGGCAGCATTCAGGTGGATCGTTGCACCGGGAAAGTCACGGCCACAACCGGCGGCGGCAGCATTGACCTGGGTGAGATTGGCGGTCCGGCAGAAATCGAAACCGGCGGCGGCAGCATCCGGCTGGCTTCTGCCAAGGGCCCGGTGAAGGCGGAAACCGGGGGCGGCAGCATCGAGTTGCTGGGCGTGCCTTCCGCACGGGCCGAGACCGGAGCCGGCGGTATTGAGGCTAAGTTCATCGCTTCAGGCGGGGAGCGCAACGATTCCGTTCTGGAAACTTCGGCCGGCGACATTACCGTTTATGTGGCGCCGAGTGTGAAGTTGAGCATCCGCGCATCCATCGAGGTTGCCAACGGGCACCGCATCGAATCAGAGTTTTCGGAGATCCGGGTCACAACCGAAGGCGGGGATTATGGCTCCAAGACCGTGACTGCCGAGGGCGATTTGAACGGCGGCGGGCCGGTGCTCAAGGTACGAACGACTACTGGCGACATCTCCTTTCGCCGCAGTGGTCACTAAGAGAAAACACGGAGGTACATATGCGAAATGCCATTTTCATCACACTGCTGACCTTGCCGCTGGTATCAGTCGCGGCGCATGCAGAGAATGCCGCGCTTGATTCAAAAAACGAGATCTTCGGAATCTCCAGCGAAGATGTAGGCGGCAGTTCCTATCTCGGTGTGGACACGCGAGACATCACTCCCGACCGTCTGGGCGCGCTCAAGCTGAAAGAAGAGCAAGGGGTGGAAGTTACCATGGTGGATCAGGACGCTCCCGCGGGCAAAGCTGGCTTGAAAGAGCACGATGTCATCCTTACGGTGAACGGCGCGGAGGTGGAAAGTGTGGAACAACTGCGGCGCATGATCCGGGAAACGCCGCCGGGACGGGTGGTTGCTCTGGGCATCAGCCGCGATGGCCAAGCGATGACCATCAAAGTACAGTTGGCGGAACGGAAGAATAGCTACGCCTATGGCTATTCTTATGGGCCGAAAGGCAAAGACTTCCACTTCGTGATGCCGGCTATTCCGCCCATTCCTCCTATGCCGGACATTGGGGATATGGATATTCCGGTGTCGATCGTGGTGGTGCATTCCTCGGCTCGCAGTGGGCTGATGGTGGAGAACCTCACTCCGCAGCTCGGAGACTTTTTTGGAACCAAGAACGGCCAGGGAGTGCTGGTGCGTTCGGTCGAAAAGGGGAGCCGCGCCGACAAAGCCGGGTTCCGCGCCGGGGATGTGATCGTAAAGATCAACGGAGAAGCCATTCACGACAGCAGCGACTTCAGCCATGCGTTGCGTTCGCGTAAGGACAACACCGCCAGCATCGGCGTAATTCGTGACAAGAAAGAAGTCAACATAACCATTACTCTGCCGGAGCGCAAACAGTCAGACCTGGAGCGCGAAAGCCTGATGACGCCGGAGGTGGACGCGGAAACCCGTGAGGAATGGAGCCGGTTCGGGGAGGACTGGAGCCAGTTCGGATCGGAAATGGCTGAGCTTGGGCCTCCGATGGAAGAGGCGGTCAACCGGGCGATGGAGCAGGTCGGGCCCGAGATGGAGCGGCAGACCCGGGAGATGCTCCGACAGAAACAAGAATTCCGGCGACAGCTGCGGGACATGCAGCGACAATTCCGTGATCACCAGCGGGAAGTCGAGCGAGAATTTCAGAAAGAGTACCGAGCCCCGAGCAACCTGTTCTAGGAGGGCCGCAGACTTCCACAAGGCCACTTCTTGACCAGAGCAGTTACTTCCCGCCTGCTTGGGCAAGTCCTCGTTGTGGATCAGGCGCGAGGCACACCCGGTTTCGCCCCGACTGTTTCGCAGCATACAAACCAGCGTCGGCCGCCTTCACCAGTTCATCCCGTGTAGTTCCATGATCTGGGTAGTTCGCAGTGCCGGCACTAATGGTGACTGGGCGAGGCACGCCGGGGAATTGCCAGGTTTCGACCATGCGACGCAGTTTCTCGGCCACCGCCAGCGAGTGCTGGGGGCTGGTTTGCGATAGGAGGATGGCAAATTCCTCTCCGCCATAGCGGCACACCACATCTATCTTGCGCAACTGCTGATGCAGAATGGACGACACCTGGCGCAACACCTCGTCGCCCAGCAAGTGCCCGAATTCGTCGTTCAGGCGTTTGAACTGGTCGATATCGATCATGATCACACCCATGCCGGAATCGTAGCGGCGGGCGCGCTCGATTTCCTCGGCCATGCGTAGCTCAAAGTATCGACGGTTAAATATTCCGGTCAGTCCGTCCAAATAAGCCAGCTGTTTGACCCTGTCCACGTAATGGGCATTCTGAATCGCATTGGCGCAGATATCGGCCACGGATTCTAGTGGCTGAGTGTCGTTGCTGTGGAAGGCCCCGGCGCGTTCGCTGTCTAGAACCAGGACGCCCAGGGTTTGGCCGAAGGACACCAAAGGGATACACATGCGCGAGTCGGTTTCCACGTAGAGGCCTGTGTCGGATGTGGCCTTGGCATTGTTTTCTACCAGGGTCTTGCCGGCCTCGAGCGCTCGTCCCCAGGGGCCAGCCCGTGAGGGCAAACGGCCGCCTTCGGGGACCCGGGGCGTCAACTTGCCGTGACTGGCGCGCAAGACCAGATCGTCCTCGTCCTTCAAAAGCACGGAAACCTGCGATACCTGAAAAGCCTGCTCGATCAACAGGCACACTTTGGAAAGCAATTCTTTCAGATCGAGAACCGCCGTGGTCTGCTGCGCGATGGCGTTGATGGCTTCCAGTTGTGACGCACGCCGCCGCTCCAGGGAATACAGCCGCGCGTTCTGCAGAGCCATTGACGCCTGGGTGGAAAACAACGTGAGCATGTCCGCAGTCTCAGAATCAAAATGATTAGGGTTGGCACTTTGGCAGTCCAGCACACCCACCACCTGGTCCCGCACCATGAGCGGGACTGCCAGTTCCGACCGCGTGGTTTTGGAAGTCTTCAGGTAACGCGAATCCTTACTGACGTCAGGAGCATAGACCGGGCGCTTCTGTTGAGCTGCCGCTCCCGTGATGCCCGTCCCAACCCTCACACGAACCTTGTCCTGACCCTCGTCCCAACCCACCTGGCGGCGAACGTACAACTCTCCGCTCTCGTTATCCAGCAACAAGATGGCGACATTCTGTAAGTGGAAATAATCGCGCGCGATGACGAGAATCTGTTGCAAGACTTCGTCCAGGTCAAAGGTGGAGAGCACCGCCTGGCTGGCGTCGTAGAGGATGGCGATCTTTTGCATGGTGCTGGCGGGATTCTATCGGGTTCCGGGCCAGTTACCGAGGTTCCGAAAGTAACCTGAGGGTAAGGGGAGAGGGGGTCAGTTTCTGGGGAGCTTAGACCGCGTTCGCCAACCTACAACGGTCTTGATGACCCCAAACACCGCCAGGCAGAACCAGAAATCGACCAGGGTTCCAAGGTCGGTCTTGTAGCGGCTGTGCTGGGCCGCCGCTGGCAGGTGTTTCTCCAGAAGAAAATATGCCACGTTGCCCACCAAAACAGCCAGTAGCGCCTGTAAGAAGTTGCTTGCTGACTTTGACATAGACTTTCTTGCAGTCCTCCCCAATTCAACCGCACCGTGGCGGACGCCGCGCTCCTGCTACCATCTGTTCAGATGCTCGATCCTTCTACTTCCGTGCAATATGTGAAAGGTATCGGCCCACGGCTCGCCGACGTGCTGGCGGGAAAGGGCATCCACACCGTCGACGACCTCCTGCATTATCTGCCATTTCGTTATGAAGACCGGCTGAACCCGCGCACCATCCCCGAACTGCGCGCCGGCGAGATGGCCACGGTGATCGCCGAAGTCCGCAATTCCGGACTCTTCCGCACTCGCCGTATGCCCATTTTCCAGATGACAGCCGGGCAGGGGCGGACGCGGCTGAAGTGCATTTGGTTCAATGCAACCTACCTTCGCGACAAGTTCAAGCCGGGGCAGGTGGTCGCTCTCTATGGAAAAGTCGAAGCCGACAATCGCAGCGGTGAACTTCAGATCGTCCAACCGCAATTCGAGATTCTCGAAGAACCTTCGGAGAACGGCTCATCTGATTCCGCCGAAAAGAAGTTGGCCGAGTCGCTCGAGATTGGCCGGATTGTGCCTATCTATGAAGCCATTGGGCAAGGACGCCTGACTTCGCGGTGGTTCCGTCGCACGATCCACTCTGCACTGGAAAATCTAGCCGCAGATATGCCCGACACCATTCCGGAGATGGTCCGGCGGCGGCTGAGTTTGATCTCGCCGCTCGAAGCGTTGCGCCGGGTACACTGGCCGGAAGCCGGTGAGAGCGTGGAAGACTTGCAGTCGTCGCGCACCCCGGCTCACGTGAGGCTGATTTTCGAGGAACTGTTCTTCATTGAACTTGGGCTCGAGCTAAAGCGTCGAGAACAGAAGGCGCAAACCGGCATTCGGTTTCAGTTGGATGATCGCGTCCGTTCCGCCATCAAGAAGATCCTTCCCTTCCATCCCACCGCAGCGCAAAAGCGGGTCCTCAAGGACATCGCTTCCGACATGGAGACGCTGTCGCCCATGCGGCGCCTGCTGCAAGGCGATGTAGGCTCGGGCAAGACCATCGTGGCGTTCGAGGCCGCCATCATCGCCATGGAGAACGGCTACCAGGTAGCACTGATGGCGCCGACCGAGATTCTGGCCCAGCAACACTACTTCTCCGCGCGCCGCATTCTGGAGCCGGCTGGCTATCGGATTGTGCTGCTCACCGGCTCGCTCGAAGATGACCGCAAGCGCGAAATCCGCCGCCATATCGGACAGGGGAGCGCGCAACTCGTGATCGGCACTCATGCGCTGATCGAGCAGAAAGTCGAATTCGCCAAGCTTGGCCTCGTCATCGTCGATGAACAGCATCGCTTCGGAGTATTGCAACGCTTTAAGTTGATGAAGAAATCCGGCAATGTAGGCGCGGGCGGCCCGCCCGTGCAGGCAGCGCCAATACAGTCGGCTACCATAGACCCGGAAGCGGAACCCGACGTCCTGGTAATGACCGCAACCCCCATCCCCCGCACACTGGCTCTCACTCTGTACGGCGATCTGGACCTCAGCGTGATCGACGAAATGCCGCCGGGGCGCACTCCCATCGTCACTCGCCGAGTTTCAGACGATCGCGCCCCCGAAGTTTGGGATTTTGTGCGCAAGCAAGCGGCGGCCGGACATCAGACTTACGTCGTCTATCCAGTCATAGAAGAAAATGAAGAGACCGAGATCAAGGCCGCCGCCAAAATGTACAAGGAACTGAGCCGCTTGTTTGCTGATTTGCGCGTGGGGCTGTTGCATGGCCGCATGGATGCCGACTTGAAAGAACAGGTGATGCGCCTCTTCCAGAAGGGTGGACTGGACATTCTGGTCTCAACCACGGTGATTGAAGTGGGTGTGGATGTTGCCAATGCCACCATGATGGTGATCGAACAGGCCGAGCGCTTCGGGCTGGCGCAGCTGCACCAGCTACGGGGTCGCATCGGACGCGGCGCTGCCAAGTCGTATTGTGTGCTCATGACCGGCGGCAAGGTTTCCGAAGATGGAGAACGCCGCCTCGATGCCATGGTCCGCACCAGCGATGGATTCCAGATTGCGGAGCTCGACCTTGAACTGCGCGGGCCAGGAGAATTGTTCGGCACGCGCCAGGCGGGGATGCCCAGTTTTCAGGTGGCGAATCTGATTCGCGACCGGCAATTACTCGAAATCGCCAAACGCGAGGCGGCGGCGGTTCTCGAGGGTCCCAACCCCGAGATTTCACAGAAAGAAATCAAAGAGGCACTCCGCCACATGCGTACCCGCTGGCAGAAGAGTTACGGCCTGGTTGAGGTCGGGTAATGGGAGTTTCTCTCCGCGCCGTCTGCCGTTTTTCTCAGCGTTCTCTGCGATCAAAAGCTCTCTTTCAAATCCATATAGGTCCTAGCCGCGCCGAATGGCCTTTGGCAACCAGCTCTGTGGATGTCATAATCTTGGCGGGTGAAAACCGAAACCAAGGCCGGCTTGTACCGCAAGCTTCCGTCGGTGGATGAAGTTGTCCGCCGCCCCGGCGTGGAGTCTTTGGTTTCGCAAGAAGGATTAGTCGCCGTGACCGACGCTGCGCGGGCCGTATTCGCATCCTTGCGCGACGAAATTAGCGCTGGCAGGCTCGACGAGCATGGCATCGACTTGGCGCTTTCCGGCCTCGACCATGCGGTGGAACGGCGGCTGCGGCAGGCTTTGAGCTATTCGCTCCGGACGGTCATTAACGCTACAGGAGTCATCCTTCACACCAATCTGGGGCGCGCGCCGCTCGCGGCTTCGGCGCTGGAACACATTCGTGAGACAGTGGGCGGTTATTCGAACCTCGAGTTCGATATCGAAGCCGGGGAGCGTGGCAAGCGTGATGTCCACGTGGACCACCTGTTCCGCAAACTGCTGGGCGAAGCGTCACCAGAAGTTTCCACCATCGTGGTCAATAACAATGCCGCTGCCGTCCTGCTGGCGCTTAACACGATTGGCGAAGGCGGCGAAGTCATTGTTTCGCGCGGGGAATTAGTCGAAATCGGCGGTTCGTTCCGCATCCCGGATGTGATGACAAAGTCGAACGCCGTGCTGCGCGAAGTGGGAACCACCAACCGCACTCGCGTCAGCGATTACGAGCGCGCCATCACCGAGAAGACCCGCCTGCTGCTGCGCGGGCATAGCCCAAATTTCGAGATCACTGGATTCACCGAGCAGCCTCGGCTGGACGAATTGGTAGAACTCTCCCGCAAGTGTAACATCTCTCTGATGGAAGACCTGGGCAGCGGCGCGCTGATCAATCTGGATGCGCTCGGTGTCACTGGCGAACCCAGTGTGCTCGATAGTCTCCGCGCCGGAGTGGATATCGTCACCTACAGTGGCGACAAGTTATTTGGCGGCCCGCAGGCGGGAATACTGAGTGGCCGCAGTGACCTGCTCGCACGCATGCGGTCGAATTCCCTGTTTCGCGCCCTGCGCGTGGACAAACTGACCTACGCCGCCCTCGAATCCACTCTCATGGCCTATGTAAAGGGCGACCACGACGCCATCCCGGCGATCCGCATGATGCGTTTGTCGAAAGAAGAGATCGGAAGGCGTGCGGAAGCAGTCGCCGGCAAGGTTCAGTCTTCGAGCCTCTCTGTCGAAGTGATCGACGGCGAATCGGTAATTGGCGGCGGAGCCGCTCCTTCCGCGGTCCTACCCACTCGCCTGCTGGCGGTAAGTACAGAGGGCGTGAGCGCCGACGAACTGGCTGCGCGCTTTCGGCTTTCAACTCCGCCGATAGTGACCCGGGTGGAAGAGGGTCGAGTTTTACTCGATCTTCGTACGGTATTCCCCGAGCAGGATCAGGATGTGATCCGCACGCTCATTCAGATCGCCTCATGATCGTCGGCACTGGAATCGACATCGCCGAGGTGCCTCGGATTGCCGCTTCCATCGCGCGCTTTGGGGAGCGTTTCCTGCGTCGCATCTTCACCGAGGGTGAGATTCGCTACTGCGATGGGAAAGCCAATAGCGCGGAACGCTACGCCGCCCGCTTTGCCGCCAAAGAAGCCGCCATGAAGGCCATCGGCACGGGATGGAACCACGGCGTGACCTGGCGTGACGTCGAAGTCAGCCGTATGCCGGGTGGGCGTCCGACGATCACATTTCATGGCAAAGCAGCGGAATTTTCCGCCAAGCTGGGAACAAAGCACGTGTCACTCTCGCTCACTCACACCGCCGAGCACGCCATCGCTCAGGTGATTCTGGAAGACTAAGGTGTAGCGCCGCCGTCCCGGCGGCTGTTCGGACGCTACCTACCTACAGCGGCAGCCAGGTCCCCACGCTCTTTTCCAGCGCTCGCTTGTAAATCAACGACGCGGTGGCGATGTCTTCGAGTGCAAGACCGAGATTGCAGGCGAAAGTACGTTCTGCGGGCGTTTGCCGGCCAGGTTTGCGCCCGGTGACCAGTTCGCCCAGGTCAGCGTGGATCGGCGGCAGGTTCTGGAAATATCCAATCTGGCGATAGTGCTCAAGCTGGGGCACGTCGTCGGTGCAAAACTTATCGGCTTGGCGGAGCGCGTCGGGATGCCAGTAGGAATCGAAATCCACCAGCGACGCAAATGCACCCTCGGCGAGCCAGCCAGACTGAATGGTAGCGTGCGGCTGGCGCAGGATGGGGCCGGCCGTGACCACAATGTCGCTGCCCACCACGGCCTCGCGCGCGGTCGCCACCGATGCGACTTCTATCCCGAGTTCCGCGCTCAGGTCCTGCGCATACTTCGCACTACGTTCGGGGTGAACATCGTAGGCTCGGACCTCCTCGATGGGGAACAAGACCTTTAATGCTTCCAGATTGCTGCGGCCCTGGACGCCGCAGCCCAGAATCCCCACCGTCTCTGATTCGCCGCGCGCCAGGTACTTGGCGGCTACCGCCGTCGCCGCTCCGGTACGCTGGGCAGTGATCCAGGTGCAGTCCATGACCGCGAGGGGCATGCCGGTTTCGACGTGGTTGAGAATGAGCAGCCCGGCAATATAAGGCAGGCCGCGCTTGCTGTTCTCGGGATATCCACTCACCCACTTCATTCCCACTGCCTTCTGGGCGGCAATGTAGGCGGGCATGGCATGAATGAAAGCGTCGGGCAGAGTGTGGACGCCGATCTTCGGCGGCATCTCCACGCGGCCTTCGCCCTTTTCGCGGAACATGGATTCAAGCGCTTGAATGATCTCAGCCAGGGGCGGGCCGATGGACTCAACGTCGGCGTGAGAGAGGTAGAGCAGTTGCTTAGGATCACGAGCATTCATGCGTCCAGAAGTATAGCCTGCTCGGTGTCTGACGTTCATGATCGGCGCGGGTCTGGGAAGGCACGACTTCCAGTCGTGCCGATGGAGACTCAAATGATGGTCGGGCTTCAGCCGCTGAGGGCAGCTGCTGTGAACATCGCTCAGCATGGCAGACGCTTCTGTTAGACTGTCGCATTCTCCCTCAAAACCTCGAATGTCCGTCACTAGCGAAACTCTTGCGCCTCCCGTGATCGACGCGGCCGCAAAGAAACTTCCGCGCGCTCTTTTGATCGGCGTGGCGGCGAGCAGTTGCAGCGCCTTGCTCCTCGAACTGGCTCTGACCCGGTTGTTCTCGGTAGTGCTCTTCTATCACTTTGCCTTTCTCGCCATTTCGATTGCGCTGCTGGGGCTGGGCTCAGGCGGTGTGTTTGCATATGTACGAAAGCAATCACTGTCTGGCTTCGAGACGCGTTCGTTACTTTCCACGCTCTGCGTGGCCAACGCCCTGGCAGTTCCCGCGGTGCTGGAACTCTGCCTGCACATCGGGGTTTCGCTCGAACTTTCGCTGGTGAACTTCGCCCGGCTCACTGCAATTTACCTGCTCTCAGCAGTTCCGTTTTTCATTACCGGCATTGAATTTTCGGTTCTCTTCGCCCGCGAGGCGGAGCACATTCCCCGGCTCTACGCCTCCGACCTTGCCGGGGGCGCGCTGGCGTGCCTGCTGGTGGTCCCACTGCTGAACTGGCTGGGCGGCCCTAACACGATTTTGTTCGCCGGCGCGCTGGCCGCAGGCGCGGGTGTGGTGTGGGCCGCCAGCCCGGGCGCGAGACAACTCACGCTGGCCCTGGCGGCCGTGCTTTTACTTTTGATCGCAGCCAATCATTCCTCAAGGCTCATTGACATCGTCTACGCCAAAGGCGTGTTCCGTGATCCTGCATGGGTTGAATTCTCGCGCTGGAACGCGATTTCCCGCGCGGAAGTGGACCGCCAGGGCGACGCCAAAACCATCGTCATTGACGCCGATGCCTCCACCTACATCATGAACGCCGCGCCTGGCCAGTGGAAGGGAACGGAGTGGGAAAAGAACCTGATGTCCGCGCCACCGGCGGTCTCCAATATCCTGCGACCACGCGGAGACTACGCCATCATTGGGCCGGGCGGTGGGGTGGACGTGCTGCGGGCTTTGGCCAACGGCAGTCCCAGCGTCACTGGAATCGAAATCAATGCCATCATCGCCAACACCATCATGCGCGGCCGTTACGCCGACTACGCGTATCACCTCTACGAGCGGCCCCAGGTGCACATTCATGTGGGCGACGGCCGGTCGTTTATTCGGAATTCCAGGCAGAGTTTCGATGTAGTGCAGATGACGCTGGTGGATACCTGGGCCTCGACCGGCGCCGGAGCCTTTGCCCTCAGCGAGAACAGTCTGTATACCGTCGAGGCCTTCCGCGAATACTTCGAGCATTTGAAGGCGGATGGCCTGCTTGCCATCACCCGTTGGGAGTTTCACCAGCCGCGCGAGGCGCTGCGCGTGGTCTCCGTCGCCATGCAGGCGTTGCACGAACTGGGCGTCGGCGATCCCGCCCGGAATTTCATAGTGGTCTCACAGGGTCAACTCAACGAAGACGGCATTCCGGTAGCGGTGCTGACCAAGAAGATCGGCTTCACTCCCGAGGAAGAAGCGGCAGTCCGCGCACATATGGACGCTTACCCGGCGCTGACGCCGATCTATATGCCTTCGAAGTTTGAGGAGACGCCTTTCTCCGCCCTGATCACCCGCAACGATCCTTACGCCTTTGCCCGGCAGTACCCTTACAACGTGGCTCCAGTGCGTGATAACGCCCCGTTCTTTTTCTTTACTCTGAAGCTGGGGCAGATTTTCGGCCGACGCCACGGGCTGGTTCAAGGGCTCGATTGGAAGGTGAACGTCGGCGTAGCCGTCTTAGCCATGGTGCTCCTGATTTCGCTGGCTGCGGTGGGGGCGTTCCTGGTCACTCCGCTGGCATTGCGCGGCGGGCGAAACCGCCCAAGCGTGGTCCCTCTGTTCTATTTTGTGGCAGTGGGGTTGGGATACATTCTGGTGGAGATTGCCTTCATCCAGCGCTTCGTACTCTTTCTCGGGCATCCTACTTACGCCTTGACCGTGGTGGTATTTCTGCTGCTGCTCTCGAGCGGCGCTGGCAGCCTAGCTTCCCGCCGCTGGCTCGACAAAGCCGGACGAAGCGTGCTCCCGCTTGCCCTGATTGCGTCTACTATTCTGCTCCACGTGTTCATACTGCCGTCCATCTTGAATGCCCTCGTCGGCATGCCTTTCGTGGTCAAGCTGGCCGTGAGTGCAGCGCTGCTGGCGCCGTTGGGATTCGCCATGGGCATGCCATTCCCCAGCGGACTACGCGCCCTGGCCGCCTCCCAGGCAGGCGAAACCAGGGACAATACCGTGGAGTGGGCCTGGGCCGTGAACGCGGGCGCCAGCGTGCTGGGCTCGGTGCTGGCTATGATTATCGCCATACAGTTCGGACTTAACGCCACACTGGGCTGCGGGGCGGCCGCCTATCTCGCAGCCTTGCTGATTTCGCCCAAGCTACGGCACGCGGCGTGAAAGATGACCTGCTCCTCTGCTATGATGCAGGGCATTGTCTGGAGCAGTGGACCACACGCAAACATTGCGATGACGCTCTTACGGAGAACCAGTGCCTAGCCAGAAGCAGTTGAAGTGGTCTCAACTGAAAGTCGGAATCACCGTGTTGATCGCCAGCCTCGTGCTGACCGTCCTCATCCTGTTGATGAGCGGCACCGGAGGCATCTTCACCCGGAAGATGACCCTGGTCTCCTATTTCGACAACGCCGGCGGTCTGCGTGAGGGCGCACCCGTGCGTCTGCAAGGCGTGGACATCGGCAACGTCACCAAGATCATGGTCGTCTCTGACCCTGCCCGCCAACTCGCCCCCGTCCAAGTGACCATGAAGGTCATTCCCAAGTATCACAAGAACATTCGAAAAGACTCGGTCACGACGCTCTCGACAGCAGGAGTGCTGGGCGAGACTTACATCGATATTAACAGTGCCCAAGCCAAGGGACTGGAGGCGCAAGAAGGCGACGTGATGACCACGCGAGAGTCGCCGCAGATTGAAGACGTGGTCCGCGCCAGTCAAAGCACGTTGCAGAACATGGATTCCCTGCTCAAGCGCGTGGACCGCATTGTCGCCTACGTGGAAAGCGGTCAGGGCTCGATTGGCAAAGTGATCTACGATCCCGCGCTCTATAACCAGTTGAACGCGACCGTCGCTCAATTCCAGAACTTGGTTGCCCAAGTGGCCAACGGCAAGGGCAGCCTGGGCAAGCTGCTGGTGGATGACCAGCTCTATAAAAGCGCCAACGACACCGTCGACAAGCTGAACCACATCATCGATGACCTCAGAGCTGGCAAGGGCACAGCCGGCAAGTTCCTGAGCGATTCCACGCTCTACGACAATGCCAATAAGACCATTGCCAACGTCAAGACCCTGACCGACGACATCAATGCTGGCAAAGGCGCGATAGGCGTCATGGCCCGCGACGAAGCCTTCGCTAAAAAGCTAAAAATCACCATGGACAATGTGTCCGAGTTGAGCGCCCAGCTCAACTCCACCGAAGGCTCAGTCGGCAAGCTCTTGCACGATCCCTCGCTCTATGACAACACCAACAACCTGCTGACGGAAACCCGCAGCCTGATCAAAGCCATGCGCGAGAATCCCAAGAAGTATCTGACCATCCACGTCAAGATATTCTGAGGGAACAGATCAGCAGCTCCGCTTGGACAGGGTTTTCTCCGCGAAAATCGAGCCTTTCCCTTGCCAACCCCTTGTTTTCAACCGCTCTCCTAACCTCAGTCACCTCCCGCTGGTTACAGGGGATGGCGTCAATTACCAAGAGGCCATTGTCGATCTGGGACGCTGGTGCCAATCTGGGACAGACGAAAAACAAGTCATCTGAATGCCAGGCACCGGAGGGCAGACAGAACGAGGGTTGTGACCTACCACTGGGAGAAATCATGAAGAAAACAGCATTGTTCCTAATCTTGATGACGATGGTTCTTGTAACTGCTTCCTCGGCAACGTCGGTTGCCAGCCTGAAAGGTACCTATGCTTTCCAACTTCTGGATGTGAACAACGAATTTGGATACTACAATGGCAGCACCTGGGTGAGTGTCACCACGTGCCCAACCAACCAACACTGTTCTAATCAGGCCTTCTCCAAGGTCTCGTATGGCACGGTTTCCTTCGACGGGTTGGGACACGTAAAGTTCCTTACCATCAGCAATGGCGGCTCGCACGGACCGACGGTCGGCACAGTTTGGGGTTATTCGGTCTCCGGCTTCAACGGGGCCATGGGCACTTCCGCCAATGGAGCCTATCTCACGCTCGGAAATTTCAACACCGCCGGGGTGGCGCAGACCGTGCTCATGCGTACCGTGGATACCAACCCCAGCACCGGTACATTGCTTCTGCAATAAGTACCGCGTATAGCTTTGCGGACGGCGGAGGCGGGGCTTTCGAGCCCCGCCTTTCTTCTTGTGTGGGACGGACATTCTTGTCCGTCGCCTTTGAAGTTCTGAATGTAACACGAATCCGTCAGCCGGCGTTCTCACTCTGCTTTTTCGTGCTCAGCCCGAGCACGCGATACGCAAGTCACGTCCCACAGCCACCGCTAAGAATCACCAGAGCCCCGGCGACGCCGAGCAACCGCCCAACGTAAGGATGACCACTGACCAAGATTCCCGCGATGGCGAGCCCGACACCCAGCAACACACGCAAGCCGCGATCCATTAGCCCTAGATTCATATTCATGCTACACGGGAAGAGCGTATATCGCCTAGACTCTCGCAGCCGCGTCCGCGTGCTCATGCGCATGATAACTGGAGCGCACCAGCGGCCCTGACTCGACGTGGCGGAAGGCGTATTCGAGGGCGGCGTCTTTCAAGGTGCGGAATTCGTCGGGAGTGTAGAAACGGGCAATGGGCAAGTGGTCGCGCGAGGGCCGCAGATATTGGCCGACGGTGAGAATGTCCACGCCGCGCGAACCCAGGTCGCGGAAGACTTCGATCAATTCCGTGGCGGTTTCTCCCAGGCCGACCATCACGCCGGATTTGGTCACCATGCCGGGCGATAGCTTTTTGGCGTTCTCCAGCAGGCGCAGCGTGCGCTCGTAGCGCGCGCCGGAGCGAACCACGCGATAGAGCCGCGGCACGGTTTCGGTGTTGTGATTGAGGATGTCGGGCTGGGCGTCGAGCACGATCTGGAGAGGCTCGTCCAGACCTTGAAAGTCGGGGATCAGGACTTCGACCCGGCAGCCGGGAGTCAGCTCACGAATCTGGCGGATGGTTTCGGCAAACACGCGCGCGCCGCCCAGGTTGTCGTCATCGCGATTGACGCTGGTTACGACGGCGTGCCGCAGGCCAAGCGTGGCAACCGCTTCGGCAACGCGTGCCGGCTCTTGCCAGTCGATCGGCCCAGGCTTGCCTTTGGGCACGGCGCAGAAGCCGCAGCGGCGTGTGCAGATGTCGCCCAGCAGCATGAACGTGGCGGTGTGGTTGTCCCAGCACTCGCCGATGTTGGGGCATTGCGCGGACTCGCAGACGGTGTGCAGACCGAGTCCGCGGGCCAGCTTCTTGAGATTGTGGAAGTTGTCGCCGACCGGGGCTTTGGCGCGGAGCCAGTCCGGCTTCGGCTGCCGGATCGGGGGGCCGACATCGATTTGCACGAGTTGGGCAGCGCCCGCCATGTATGTCTTGATTTTACACGGTCGCTATAGGGAAGCGAGCCAAACGCGCGATTCTGGGGTCGCAGAAAACGCGACCCATCGCGCGGCTCGCCCAGATCCTTCGCCACGCAGAGAACGCTCGTTCAGGATGACAAATTGAGCATTAGAACTATGAACCGTCGACGTAGGAGTCAACCCACTGTTTGATTTTCTGACGGCGTTCGTCCTGTGGATCAAAGCGAACACCGAGAGTCTTTCCCGGCGCGTTGCGCCAGCTCACGGTGCCGCGCACCCAGACGCGGGGCAGAGTGAGCAGGGCAAAAGAGATTTCGACCGACTGTCCGGCTGCGATGTCCTCGGCGCTGCGCAGGGACATACCGCCGGAACTGAGTTCGACGCTGGTGGCGGTGAGGCGGCGATTGTCGCCGCCTAGAATCACGGTAATTTCGGTGATCACCGGAATGCGGACGTAGCGGCGCAGTTCGTGCAACACCAGCATTTGGGTGGATCGCACCAGCTTCAAAGCCGCGTGCCGTTCCAGAGGCTCCTGGAAAACCGCATTGATGCCGTACTTGGAAAAGCGCATGGCATCCTGGGCGCTGCCGCCAAGCCCGTAGATCACCATGCGGCTGTTGGATAGCGAAGTGCGGGCCGCTTCCATCATCGGCTGCGCGGCCGGTCCCAGATGCAAAACACAAGCCTCAAACTTTTCCTTTTGCAGGCGTTCGGCGGCGTTTCCGGGCACCACCACGGTCTCAATGCCAAACTGCCGGAAACAGTCCGCGAGCACAGTTCGGACCGGTTCCTTGAGATCAACCAGCGCCGCCCGAGCCGCAGCCTTCTTACCGGCAGGCGGGAGGGCAACGGCCGTTCCAATGGCTTTTTCCATAAGGCGATCTGATCTCGATCTTGCCTGCTGACCCTATTCTGGCCTGCATCTCCAGGCTTGGCAAAGGGTTAGAAGGACAATCCTTGAGTACCAAGGTCTTATTACCAGCAATGTCCCGGTGCGCGGCATTGGGTACTTGCCAAACTCATCGGCTTTTGGTGGATCAGGCTTTACGGCTGGCGATCGATGCTCTGGAACGGAGGTGTGTTATTCGGTCCAGCGGCGGAACAACAATGCGCCATTGGTGCCGCCAAAACCGAATGAATTAGACATGGCGTATTCCAGCGAGGCCTTGCGGGCGTGGTTGGGTACGTAGTCCAGATCACATTCCGGATCGGGGTTTTCCAGGTTGATGGTCGGGGGCAATATCTGGTCGCGCAGAGCTAGCACGGTGACGCCCGCTTCCAGGCCGCCAGCGCCCCCCAGCAGGTGTCCGGTCATCGACTTGGTCGAGCTAACGGCGAGCTTGTAGGCGTGGTCACCGAAGGCGCGTTTGATGGCGGTGGTTTCGATCCGGTCTCCGAGCGGCGTGGAGGTGCCGTGGGCGTTGACGTAGCCCACCTGCGCGGGTTGCACTTTCGCGTCTTGCAGCGTGTTCTGCATTACGCGGTAAGCGCCGTCGCCGTCTTCGGCGGGCGCGGTGATGTGGTGGGCATCGGCGCTCATGCCGTAACCAACAATTTCAGCCAGAATCTTCGCGCCCCGCCGGCGTGCGAATTCGAGTTCCTCGAGTATCAGAATGCCGGCACCTTCCCCGATGATGAATCCGTCGCGCCCTGAGTCCCAGGGGCGGCTGGCTTTCTCCGGCGCATCGTTGCGGGTGGAGAGAGCGCGCATGGCCGCGAATCCGCCCACGGAGAGCGGCGTTATGGCGGCTTCAGTGCCGCCTGCGATCATGGCGTCGGCATCGCAGCGCGCGATGATCTTGTAGGAGTCTCCAACGGAGTGCGCGCTGCTGGTGCATGCCGTGCAGGTGGCTTCGTTAGGGCCCCTGGCGTTGTAGCGGATGCTCACCTGTCCGGCAGCCAGGTTGATGATGGTTGCTGGTATGTAAAAGGGAGAGATTTTGCGAGGACCGCCACTCAGCAGGTTCGAATGTTCCCGCTCGGTGACATCCAGCCCGCCGATGCCCGATCCAATGTGAACACCTACGCGGGTCGAAGTTTCGGGAGTCACCTGAAGGCCGGAGGATGTCATGGCGTCCTCGGCGGCCGCCATGGACAACTGGATGAAGCGACCCATCTTCTTGACGTCTTTTTTCTCGATAAACTTCAGCGGGTCAAAGTTCTTGACCTCGCCGGCGATCTGGCAGGCATGTTGCGAGGCGTCGAATGAAGTAATAGAACCGACGCCCGACTTGCCGGCAAGCAGGTTTGCCCAGGTCTCTTCGGTGGTGTTGCCCACGGCTGAGATCAGACCCACCCCGGTAACTACGACGCGTCGCGCCAACTACTTCCCGCCTTTCGCATGCTTACTGATGTAATCCACCGCATCCTGCACGGTGCGGATCTTCTCCGCGTCCTCGTCGGGGATCTCCAACTCAAAAGCCTCCTCAAACGCCATGACCAGCTCCACGGTATCGAGCGAGTCGGCGCCCAAGTCGTCCACAAACGATGCGGTCGCGGTTACTTCGCCTTCTTCCACGCCCAGTTGCTCCACAATGATCTGTTTCACCTTCTCATCAACGGCTGCCATGAGTTCTCCTTATGCTGAGTGATTCGGATTTGGTTCCCAGATGTCCGGATTTCGCGAGCGCACCGGGTTCAGTTTTTACTTGGCCCTCGCGTGCTTGTCGACGTAGTCGATGGCGCTTTGGACGGTGAGCATCTTTTCCAGGTCTTCGTCACCGACCTCCATATTGAAAGCTTCCTCCAGGGCCATCACCAGTTCCACCTGATCGAGAGAATCAGCTCCCAGATCATCAGTAAAGGATGCGCTGGGGGTGACTTCGGCTTCATCCACGCCCAGTTGTTCGCTGACAATCTGCTTAACTTTCTCGACAACCTCTTTTTTTGCGGCAACGGCCATGAACGTCCCACCTTCCTGAAGGCAAACAAAAGGGAAGAAGTAGTGTAATGGCCAGCACGAATCGGTGTAAAGAAGGGCCCCGCCGCAAGCAAGTGGAGATGCGCCGGCTCAACCCACCTGCATCCTAACTGCTCGCCGTTGAGGCGGTCAAACCGCAGGCAAATTAATGCCTCACTGGCCCGAGTACTGATCCCGCAAGCGGGTCTGACGGCTGGTCATGGGCACTTCCTGTCCAGCGATGAAGACCTGTTTCACGTCGGTCCGCATGTCCAAAGGATCTCCGTTGGCCATCACCACGTTGGCAGTCTTGCCAAGGTCGAGTGATCCCAACTGATCCGCCACGCCCCAGGTTTCGGCGGCATTCAGAGTGATGGCCTTGAGCGCTTCCTCATGGGGCAGACCGAACGCCGTAGCGTAGCCCGCTTGATAAGGCAGGTTGCGCACATTGTGGGCGTCGAATGACGCGAAAACGATCTTGACTCCCCGTTTGTACAACTGCGCCGGCAAACCGTAGACCGCGTCATAGCGTTCGTAGGGCTTGGGATCCTCGTAGATGGGGCCGACGATGACGGGAACTTTGAGCCCCGCCACGTAGTCGAGGACGGACTGGGAATGGCTAATGTGGCTCAACACAAACTTGAGCTTGAACTCGTGCGCCAGCGACACCGCAGTTTGCAGATCGTTGGCTTCCTCGGCGGCGAGAACGATCGGCTTCTTGCCTTGCAGGTAGGGTAGCAAGGCTTCGAGTTTTAGGTCTCGCTTGGGCGGGGTCGGGGGTTTCTTGTCTTTTTCTTTATCTTTTTCCGTGTCGCCGGGCTTCTTGTCTTTGTCGTCAGGCTTCGCTTTCTCGTCGGGCTTTTGCGCGGCCTCGCTCTTCTTCCTCTCATAGTCAGCCCAATGCTGGGCGTAGTCCTGAGCATCGAGGAATGCCTGGCGCAGTTGGGCAGCCATGCCCATGCGAGTCTGGGGGAATTTTCTTTTGTCCCAGGATTCGTTGTGACGCTGGTCGCCGGTGAAATTCAGCGGCATGGCGATATCGCGTATGAGCACCATGTCTTCTGAGGATTTCCCCGCCAGTTGTACGAATGAGTCCTGGCCAGGCAGCGTGTCTTTGCTGTCGGGCGCGACGAGGGCGTTGGTGACACCGTTCAGCCGGGTAACGGGAATCAGCTCCGATTCGGCATGGAAGGCATCATAGACGTGCATGTGCGGCATGATCTCTTCGCTCGATTCGATGAGATCGTTGGTGCTCTGCTCCGCAGAGATCTCGGTGAGGCCGAGATTGTCTTCCGAGTCAATCAGTCCGGGATAAACGGTCATGCCAGTTGCGTCGATGATGCGGGCATCTTTGGGAATCTTGATTGAGCCGGCTTCGCCGACGGCGGTGATCTTGCCGTTTTGCATCACCAGCACGCCGCTCTCGATGGTGCCGTGAGAAACAGTGAGCAGTTTGCCGCCCTTCAAGACGACCGGCTTCTGCTGGGCGACGGCGGGAATGGCGCAGCAGCACAGAATTACGCTAGCGACCAAGAGCCTGCCCTGAGCCGAATGGCGAAGGGACCGACCACCAACGACGCATCGCGCGACCTGAGGCCTAATGTCGGTTAGCTGATTCATTGTCCCTCCGAGTAGTGCGTCATGCCGAAACCGGGGAGAGAACGGTCGAAATACACATCGCCGTCGATGAATACTTTGTTGGGAACGCCGTAGCTGGAGAGTGGATAACCATCCCAGATCACCAGGTCGGCGTCTTTGCCGACATCAATCGATCCTACCTTGTCATCGACGCCAATGATCCAGGCCGGGTTTAGCGTAATCATCTTGAGTGCCTCTTCGTCGGTGGCGCCACCGTAGCGAATGCTCTTGGCAGCTTCCTGATTCAGGCGGCGGGCAAAGTCGCCGGAGTCGCTCTTGATGGCCACGCGCACGCCCTTGCGCATGGACATCACTGCGTTCCACGGGATCGCGTCCCAAGCTTCCTGCTTGTAGCCCCACCAATCGGAAAAAGTGGCGATGCCAACATTGTTTGCCGCCAATTGGTCGGCGACTTTGTAGGCTTCGAGCGCGTGATGGAAGGCCCGCACTTTGTAGCCGAATTCCTTGGCAATCGCTATTTCGGTGAGGAGCTCGTCGGCGCGGTAGCAGTGGATCTGCACCAGCAGATTTCCCCGCAGCACATCGGCTAGCGCTTCCATCTTCAGGTCACGCTTGGGAGCGCTTGCGTCCTTGTCGCCTTTCTTAACTTTGGCGTTGTACTCGTCCCATTCGCGCATGTAATCCTGGGCTTGGACGAATGCTTCGCGTTGCACAGCGAAATTCCCCATGCGAGTGGAAGGAAGCTGGTCCTTACTGCCGTAAACGCGCTTGGGATTCTCGCCACTGGCAAACTTGATGGAACGCGGCGCTCCGGGGAACAGGAGGGCGTCGCGGTTTAGTCCGTACTTGTGCTTGATGACTACTGCCTGCCCGCCGATCATGTTGGCGGAGCCGTGCAACAACAGAGACGTGGTTACACCGCCAGCCAAGCCGCGATAGATAGCCTTATCCTGGTAATCGAAGGCGTCGATCATCATCATCTGCGGAGTGATTGGGCTTGTGGCTTCGTTGACGTCATCATCGAGCGCGATGTGGGAATGGGAGTCGATAATGCCCGGCGTCAGATACTTTCCGCCAGCGTCGATGACAGTTGCGCTGGATGGCGCGTTCACGTTTTTGCCGACGGCTGCGATCTTGCCGTCTTTGATGTACACGGAGCCATTCTGCACAATGCCGTGAGTGACGGTCATCACCACGGCATCCTTGATGACGACTTCGTTATGAGTAGCTGGCGGCTGTTGAGCTTGGACAAAGGCGGCGGACAACGCCAGAAATAAGAGAGCGGAACGGGTTGCGCGGTTCATGCTTGCGTCCTTTGGTGGAAAGGGCAAATTGTAGGAGGGATCGCAAGCCGCGTCAATGAAAAGCGATGTGAGCATATGTGGCGATTGTTATGTTGAGGAGGTGTTCGATGCGGGCGGTGGTACAACGTGTAAGCCGGGCGCAAGTCACGGTGCGCGACGAGGTGGTGGGCAGGATCGAGCGGGGCTTGTTAGTTTTGCTCGGAGTTGCAAGCACGGATAAAGAGGCGGACGCTGACTATCTGGCTGAGAAGGTCGCTGGGTTGCGGGTGTTCGAGGATGAGGCGGGCAAGATGAACCGCGCGGTGGGAGAAGCCGGTGGCGCGGTGCTTGTGGTTTCGCAGTTCACCTTGTATGGAGACGTCAGACGGGGGAAGCGACCGTCGTTCGACGCTGCGGCTCCGCCGGAACAGGCGCGCAAGCTATACGAGTATTTCGTAGAGCGCATTCGGGCTGCCGGCCTTCGCTGCGAAACCGGGCGCTTTCAGGAAATGATGCAGGTGGAACTGGTGAATGACGGGCCGGTGACGATATTGATGGATTCGGGAAAGGCATTTTGAGGCACAGCTCTGTTTGGATCAGCATTCGTCTGCGTTGATCCGCGGCGAGAAGTTCTATGCCGTAACCGCCTGCGGCTTTCCCGCCAGCAGTTGCCGCAGCACGAATTGCAATATGCCGCCGTGGGCGTAGTATTGCGCTTCCTGAGGAGTATCGATTCGCAATAGCGCCTCGAATTCCTTACTCTTGCCTTTCACGGTGGCGCGCACCTTCACCTGGCGGCCAGCGGCGAAATGCTCGACTACGTCGCGAACGCCGCCGATCTCAAATGTTTCCTCGCCGGTTAAACCCAAGGATTGTGCCGTCTCGCCCTCGCGGAATTGCAGCGGCAGAATGCCCATCCCGACAAGGTTTGAGCGATGAATGCGCTCGTAGCTCTCGGCAATGACGGCCCGGACCCCCAGCAACCGTGGGCCTTTGGCGGCCCAATCGCGCGAGGATCCTGATCCGTACTCCTTGCCGGCAAGAATCACCAACGGCACGCCTTCGGCGATGTACTTTTCCGAAGCTTCATAAATCGTTGTCTCGGCTCCATCGGGTAGATGCCGGGTAAATCCGCCTTCGAGACTGGGGACCATCTTGTTGCGCAGGCGCACGTTGGCGAAGGTGCCGCGCACCATGACTTCGTGATTGCCGCGGCGCGAGCCGTATGAGTTGAACTCGGCCGGCTTGACGCCATGTGCGATCAAATACTTTCCCGCCGGACTGTCGTGTTTGATGGAACCCGCGGGCGAGATGTGGTCGGTCGTGACGCTGTCGCCGAGTACCGCCAGCACTCGCGCGTTCTTGATGTCGGTGATAGCGCCCGGGGACACGCTCATGCCGTCGAAGTACGGCGCCTGGCGGATGTAGGTAGAATCCTTTTCCCAGGCGTAGGTTTCGCCCTTGGGAACGGCCAGGGCGCGCCAGCGGTCGTCGCCGTGATAGACCTCGCCATAGCTGCGGCGGAACATGTCCGGCGTAATGGACTTGCTGATGGCCTCTTCAACTTCGCTGCGCGACGGCCAGAGATCGGCGAGGAATACTGGTTTGCCAGCTTTGTCCTGGGCGATGGCATCTTTGCGCAGGTCGAGATCAATGCGCCCGGCCAGCGCGAAAGCCACCACCAGTGGCGGCGACATCAGATAGTTGGCGCGAACTTCACCGTTGATGCGGCCCTCGAAGTTGCGATTGCCGGAGAGCACTGACGCCACTACCAGATTCTTTTCGTCGATGGCTTTCGAAATCTCTTCCGGCAACGGGCCGGAGTTTCCTATGCAGGTGGTACAGCCATAGCCCACGATGTGAAATTTCAGCTTCTCGAGATATCCAGTCAGGCCAGCGCGTTCCAGGTAGTCGCGGACAACTTTCGATCCTGGGGCGAGCGACGTCTTCACCCAGGTTGGGACTTGCAGGCCGCGCTCCACCGCTTTCTTGGCCAGCAGTCCGGCGGCGATCATCACCGAAGGATTCGAGGTGTTAGTGCAACTGGTGATGGCGGCGATCACCACGCTGCCATGATGAAGATGTCCATTGCCTGAGGCCGTCGCCGGGGGCGCGCCTTTGCCGGGCTTGATCAGCGAGGGCAGCGCCTTGTCGAACGATTCTTTGGCTTGCGAGAGCGGGACGCGGTCTTGCGGCCGTTTGGGCCCAGCCAGGCTCGATTCCACGCTGGCGAGATCGAGCGCGAGCAGTTCCGAGTATTGGGCTTCCGGCGTTTTCTCGTCGTGGAACAGGCCTTGTTCGCGGGCGTACGCTTCGACCAGCGCAATCTGTTCTTCGCTGCGGCCGGTCAGACGCAGATAAGCCAGCGTCTCTTTGTCCACGGGGAAGATGCCGCAAGTGGCGCCGTATTCGGGCGACATGTTGGCGATGGTGGCGCGATCGGCGAGCGGCAGCTCTTGCAGGCCGGGTCCGAAATACTCGACGAATTTTCCCACGACGCCGTGTTTACGCAGCATCTCGGTGATGGTAAGGACGAGATCGGTGGCGGTGGCGCCTTCTTTCAGCTTCCCTGTGAGTTTCACTCCGACGACTTGCGGGATCAGCATGGAAACCGGCTGGCCCAGCATGGCCGCTTCGGCTTCGATTCCGCCGACACCCCAGCCCAGCACGCCCAGACCGTTAATCATGGTGGTATGCGAATCCGTGCCGACAAGCGTATCGGGGTAGGCGATCTTCTTTCCGTTTGCGTCATGCACGAAAACCACTCGGGCGAGGAATTCCAGATTCACCTGATGCACGATGCCTGTGTCGGGGGGGACGATGGCCAGATTGCGGAAGGCGGTTTGTCCCCAGCGCAGGAATCCGTAGCGCTCTTTGTTGCGGATGAACTCCATTTCGGCGTTGAACTGGAACGCGTTGGGCGTGCCGAATTGATCGACTTGCACGGAGTGATCGATGACCAACTCCACGGGTTGGAGCGGATTGATCAGGGTGGGATCGCCGCCCAGGTGCTTCATGGCGTCACGCATGGCCGCCAGATCAACCACGCAAGGTACGCCGGTGAAATCTTGCAGAAGAACGCGGCTGGGGGTGAAGGCAATTTCCTTGTCCGGCTTCGATTTGCTGTTCCAGCTCGCCAGGGCGCGGATGTCTTCTTTGGTTACACTGCGGCCGTCCTCGGTTCGCAGAAGGTTCTCCAGCAGGATGCGCAGCGAAAATGGCAGATGCCTGGTGGAAATACCCTGCTTGTCGAGAGCGTCGAGACGATAAATTTCGTAATCGTGGCCGCTAACGCGGAGAGTAGAACGGCTGCCAAAGCTATTCATGAAATGGCCTTCCTGTTCTCTCTAGTTTAGTCGTTCTGGTAAGGATTGCGCCAGAAACCAAAGGCATAGAGGCTCTCTGCGGGGTTGCTCCGCGTGCTCTGCAGCCGTTCTCTGCGATCTCCGCGACTTAGGATTTTGTTCCGGCAATCTCGCCAAAACCTGGAAACGCCGAGGTCGCGGAGAACGGCCGCGGAGTTCGCGGAGGAATGGTCCTAGGGAGTTGTCGGCAGCGTGTACTCGAAGTCGTAAGAATGTTTTCCGGCGTTGATGATGATATCCATCTTGCCGGTAAGGCCGACCAGTTGGCCGGTGCCGGAATCTGGCACGACCGTCACACTCAGTTGCGGGACGCCACGCGTCATGGTGGCGCTGTGCTGCAAGACGAAGCTGCCGCTGCGGCCACCAAGCGTTCCGGCCACCCGCTCCACCGCAACATAACCTGCCGATCCCTTGATCTCGGTCATGGCCGTGAGCATCTGGCCCTTGCTGGTGGCTTCTAGGTCGCCGCGGAACTGTTTGTCGATGGTCATGCGGCCCATGGTGGCGTCTTCGAACTTGCCGTCCGGCGTCTGCGGGGTAATCTTGACGTCGAATGTTCCTTTTCCATGAGTGGTCACGGTCGCGCCTTTCTGGGGCGGGGTTGGAGCTGGAGAGTCTTGCTGCGCGTGCGCTATGAGGCCAAGAGATAAGGAGACAGCCAGGTTGACAACTGCACAGGGGCGAAGTCGATTCTTCATCACTTCATTATGCCAGTTGTGGCTAAGGGTTGCAGGTCAAGAATGATCGTGATTCAGTGCGCCGCGATCCACACCTGGTACCCGACCACCGCCATCATGAATAAAAGGTAGATTCGGAGCGCCCAGAGCACGAACAGCTCAGGGCCTTTGAGGTGCCGCCTGGGGATGAAGTGTTTCTTGGCGTGAACCAGTTGATCGTGTTCGAGCGAGGATAAAGCCAGCTTTTGATCGGCGCTGGAGATCAAAACTGGCGACTGTTCTTTTGGCGTCATAACGGCTGTCTCCCCTACTTCCCGCCCAACGCCGCAAAGATGTTGGGCGCGATGATGCTGATCCCGAAAAGCACGCCGGCAGCGGTCAGGATGAACACGACCGCAGTAGCCAAACCGTTTGCCCACCTTGGACTGACCAGATCACCCATAATTTCCTGGTCATTCACCAGCATGAACAGGAACACGAGCGCGGGGGGCATGGCGAGAACTGCGACTACGTTGACGACGAGCACCACATATACCAGGGGCAGCCCGGGGATCAGAACGATGGCCGCCGCGGCCACGGCGCACAACGTCAACACAGAATAAAAGGCCTTGCCCTGTCCCATGGGGAGATTCAGGCTGTGAGGCTTGTGGGTTACCTCTCCGAAGGCGTATGCCGACGAGGTTGAAATCGTGATCGAGGCTACGATTCCGGCTTCAACCATGCCGAGGGCAAAGAGCGACGCGCCAAAGCGGCCGATCAGCGGCTGCAGAGCTTGGGCAAACTCGGCTGCCTGGAAAGTGTCAGCCGTCATCTGATGGGCGAACAATGGCGCCGTCGCCAGAATTGTCGCCACTGCGGCGGCAGTGGCTAACGCGGCTCCGAGTACCGTGTCAATGCGGCCGAAACGAATGTCTTTTGTGGTCATTCCTTTGTCAACGGTCGCGCTCTGCTGAAAGAAAAGCATCCAGGGCGTGACCGTGGCTCCGATGTCGGCCAGCACGATCAGAAGAGTGTCCTTATTGAAGCCGGGAAGAGGCTGCCAGGTGATGAATGAATGGCCGACTGAGTGCCAACTCGGATGGGTCATGAGCGCAACTGGGATGAACACGAGGTTGAATAGGGCGGCGGCGAGAGTGATCCGCTCCCAGGTCCAGTAGCGGTGGCTTACCAGCGCTCCGTATAGGATGACGAGCGCGATTAGGATTGCCATCCAGGGAGGAACTCCGAAGAAACCCAGGCCCGCGCGGATGGCAATGAATTCGGTGATGAGCGTGAGGAAGTTGCCGATGCCCAGGTCGATCATGGAAAACCATCCCCAGAAAGGCCCGAAGCGTTCGAAGATTAGCTCGGCGTGTCCGCGATGGGTCGCTGCACCCAGACGCACCGTCATCTCCTGGACCACGATCGCCATGCAAAACGTCAGCGCAACGAAGGGGAGGAAGAAACCGATGCCAAACTTCGCGCCGGTAGCAGCATAGGAGAGCATGCTGGGCCCGTCGTTTTCTCCCAGCATGACCAGAACACCGGGCCCAACCAGCAGCCACAGCAGCTTCGCTCGAGAGGAAAAACCGCGCCGAGCGCGGGCTGTGGACACCCGAACGCGATCATGCGCTCGATCAACGTCTTCGTGGGTGATGACGACAACTTCGCCGCCGTCGGCGATGCGGGCCGCAGTGGACTTCGTGTGTGGAGGTCGGGAACCTACGCTCATGGTCGAAGTTAGCATGAGTATACATCAATGGGTAAACTATGGTTAATCGCTGTGAAATCAAGGACGATGGAAGCTAGTTCGAGGTGCGTTTGGCGCTTCGGACATCACTCGTGACCCAGACTCGCTCCGCAGCCGAACGGCCAAGGGCGACGGTGCCGGCATCGGTGGCCAGCGTCAGGGTTTGATCGTAGTTTCGCCCGGAGACACGCAGCCGTGCGCCGGGACGTACGCCCCTGTCTTCCAGGAATTCCAGCAGGCGGCGGTCACGTTCGTAGATACCGCTGACGACATAATGCTTCCCTGCTTCCGCGTGGGCCAGAAGCAGCAGCCCGCGGCGGCGGCGGCTGGCGGGACTCTCCATCTCGCTGAGATTGCCATGCGGACAAGCACCGGCGCGCCCCAACCGCGCCAGCAGCTTGGCTTCGAAGTCGGGCGAAACCGCATGTTCCAGGCGTTCGGCCTCGTCGTGCACCTTGTACCACTCCATGCCGAACATCTCGGCCAGCATGCGCTCGATGAGGTGATGCCGCAAGGTAAGCTTGCGAGCGATCTTGCGTCCGGCGGGAGTCAAGGCAACGTGGCCATCGGCCTGCACTCGTACCAGGCCGTCTTTCTTCAGGCGGCGCAGCGCCATCGTGACCGCGGGCGGCGATACGGCCAGCCAGTGAGCGAGTGTTGCGGAAATGACAGGTTCGCCCTCGCTTTCGGCTTCCAGGATCGCCTTGAGATAATCTTCTTTGGAGCCGGTGATCATCTCACGCGATTATACGCAGTTAAGCATGGTTAAATACAAAACCCACCGCAGAGACACCGAGTCACAGAGAAAAGAAGAATAGATATTCATGATTGGGAAGCGCGCAGCCCCCATTTTCCTCTGTGACTCTGTGCCTCTGCGGTGAGTTTTGCTTTGGTTTGACATCGTGCTCCGAGGACACCTACCCTTAGGGTCTCCCAACTATGAAGGTTCTGGTCATTGGAGGCGGCGGGCGCGAGCACGCGCTGGTGTGGAAACTACGCCAGTCGCCGCGCGTCTCGAAGGTTTACTGTGCGCCGGGGAACGGCGGCATCGCTGCGCAGGCCGAGTGCGTTGCGGCCGACTTGAAGAGTGTAGCTTCTTTACTGGCACTGGCTGCGCAGATCAAGCCTGATCTCACCGTAGTTGGCCCCGAGTTGCCTCTGACTCTGGGCGTAGTGGACGAATTTACTCGCCAGGGCTGGAAGACGTTCGGGCCGACCATGGCCGCGGCGCAGCTGGAGTCGAGTAAGAGTTTTGCCAAGGAATTCATGCAGCGGCACCACATCCCCACGGCGCATTACGCCATTTGCGATTCCCTCGAACAGGTTCGCGCCGCCTTACCGCACTTTCACATGCCCATCGTGGTCAAGGCTGACGGCCTGGCGGCTGGTAAAGGCGTTGTGATCTGCAAAACGAAGGATGAGGCGTGCGAAGTCGCCGCCGAGATGCTCTGTGGCAAGATGCTGGGCACGGCGGGGGCGCGGGTAGTGCTCGAAGAATGTCTTAAAGGGGAAGAACTTTCTTTCCTTGTGCTCAGCGACGGCGAGCGCGTAGCTCCGCTAGTGGCGGCGCAGGACCACAAGCGCGTGGGCGATGGCGACACCGGTCCGAATACCGGCGGGATGGGCGCCTACTCGACTCCTGCGATATTGGACGAGCAGATGCAAAACTGGCTGATCCAACACGTTGCCCAGCCCGTCGTGAATGGAATGAAGGCTGAGGGTGCCGAGTACAAAGGCGTGTTGTACTGCGGCCTGATGATGACCGCACGCGGGCCCATGGTACTGGAGTTCAACTGCCGTTTTGGCGATCCCGAGACCCAGCCTATCCTGATGCGCCTGGAGAGCGACCTCGTGGAGGCACTGGAAGCGTCGATCGAGGGGCGGGTCAGTGCGGGCGATTTCCGTTGGTCACCCAATGCGTCGGTTTGCGTGGTAATGGCGTCTGGCGGTTATCCGGGAACATTCGAAGCCGGCCGGCGGATCACCGGCTTGGCTGAGGCGGAGAAAGTTGCGGGCGTGCAAGTATTTCACGCGGGAACTACCAAACACGACGACGCGTACTTTACGTCCGGCGGGCGAGTATTGGGAGTGACGGCTAGGGCCGCGGACCTCAAGACCGCAGTGGACCGCGCTTATCAAGCAGTCGCCGAGATTGGCTTCGAAGGCGCGCATTACCGCAAGGACATTGCAGCGCGGGCGCTGAACAGCGCCGGAAAAAGGAGTCTATGAGCAAACCACAGGTTTCCATCGTGATGGGCAGCGATTCTGATCTCGACATCATGCGCGAGGCGGCCAAGGCGCTCGAGGAATTTGGCATCGCCTATGAGATCGATGTCACGTCCGCGCACCGGTCACCCGAGCGAACCGCAGAATACGCGCGCAAGGCGGCTGGCCGCGGCATTCGAGTGATCATCGCCGGTGCGGGCGGTGCGGCACACCTGGCGGGCGTGATTGCCGCTCACACCACTCTGCCGGTGATCGGAGTTCCCATTCCTTCGACTGCGTTGAATGGCTTGGATTCGCTACTGGCAACCGTTCAGATGCCCGCTGGCATTCCGGTGGCAACGGTCGCGATCGGCAAGCCGGGAGCCACCAACGCCGGCATTCTGGCGGCACAGATTCTGGGTCTCTCCAGCGCGGCGGTGGAAAAGAAACTGGACGCGCACAAGGAAAAGCTGGCCAACGGTGTGGAAGAGAAATCGAAGAAGTTGAGGATCACGCTGGGAACATAGAGGTCGCGACTCTCACAGTTTCAGGCTCTTTAGATACTCACGCATCTGCTGTCCCAGATCCAGCCGCTTCAGCGCGAACTCCACGGTGGCCTTCAGGAAACCCAGTTTGTCGCCGGTGTCGTGGCGCTTGCCTTCGAAGACGTAGGCGTACATTTTTTCTTTCTTCAGCAGCGCTTTCAGGCCGTCGGTAAGCTGGAGTTCTCCGCCCACACCCGGCTTGGTTTCGGCCAGAGTGCCAAACAATCCCGGCGTCAGGACGTAGCGTCCGATCACCGCCAGGTTGGACGGCGCATCCGCCAGCTTCGGTTTCTCAACCATGTCTTCGATCTCATAAAGACGACCGCCGAACCTGCCGTCCGCTGGCTTGACCTTAAGCACGCCATACGACGAGATGGCCGGGCCTTCAATCACCTGGGCGGCGAGCACAGAGCCGTTCACTTCATCAAATACGTCGATCATCTGTTTGAGACATGGAACTTCCGCATCGATGACATCATCGGCGAGCAGCACGGCGAAGGGCTCATTTCCCACCAATTCTTTCGCCATGAGGACGGCGTGGCCCAGGCCAAGAGCTTCTTTCTGGCGAACGTAGAAGACGTGAATCATGTCGGAAATATGACGCACGATTTCGAGCAGGTCAGTCTTGTTGCGATCGGCGAGCATGCGTTCGAGTTCGTAGCTGACGTCAAAATGGTCTTCGATCGCCTGCTTGCCGCGGCCGGTGATGATGATGATCTGGTCGCAACCTGAGGCCATAGCCTCCTCGACGCCGTACTGAATGATGGGCTTGTCCACCAAGGGCAGCATTTCCTTGGGTTGGGCTTTGGTAGCGGGGAGAAAGCGGGTACCCAGCCCGGCGGCGGGAAAAACGGCTTTGCGAACTCGCATGGTCAGTTCCGATTGTACCTTTTGCGATTGCAGGCTGACCAATGTGGCGTGAAATGACCACTACGGAGGGCACAGAGGAAAGGCGTTGGCCACGGATTTACACGGATCAACACGAATCTGCCAACAGCCTTTATCGTAGAGATCGCGAAGAAAGGCCGCAGGTGAGAGCTTAACCACGTGTTAGAATTTCTGTGAATCTCGTCCCTCCGGAGCCCATTTTGATTGAGCTGGCACCTTCGATTTTGTCGGCAGACTTCGCCCACCTAGGGGAGCAAGTCCGGGCGGCGGCCGAGGGCGGGGGCACGGTCATCCACGTGGATGTTATGGACGGGCATTTCGTCCCCAACATTACGATTGGTCCGCCGGTGGTGCGATCTCTGCGCAAGGCGACAGACTTGCCGCTGGATTGCCACCTGATGATCGAGGATCCCGACCAGTACATCGCCGAGTTTGTGGAAGCCGGGGCAGATTGGATTTCGGTCCACCAGGAGGCCTGCCGGCATCTCAATCGGACGCTGCATCTGATTCGTAGCCACGGCGCCCAGGCGGGTGTAGTGATCAATCCGGCGACGCCGATCGAAACTTTGAGCGAAGTGTTGGACATCGTTGACTATGTGCTGGTGATGTCAGTGAATCCCGGCTTTGGCGGACAGAAGTTTATTCCGGCGGCAGCGCATAAGATCCGCAGACTGGCGGACTTGCGGGCAGGCCGGCGATTGCATTACCGGATCGAGGTCGATGGCGGAATTGGACTGGATACGCTAGCCGAGGTCGTCCGGGCTGGAGCTGAAATTCTGGTGGCAGGCAACGCCGTGTTCGGTGCAGGCGATCCAACTAGCAACGCCCGAAAGCTGCTCAAGGCAGCAGCTGAAGTTACACTGCAGAAAGTCTAGAATCGAGTTTCTAGTTTCGCTGCCGTCAGTGGTAACGGACAACTAGAAACTGGAAACCAGAAACTAGAAACTGATCTTCCGAGGTCTCATGTCTCGTCGTATCGCGGTAGTCGCGCTGCTGGCTGGGTTGGCACTCACCACCGCCTGCGCCACCAACAAGAAGGCCACAAACCCTCTGGCAGACGTGAGTTCCAAGCAGCCGGACAAGGTGCTGTTCGATCGCGCCATGGACGCCCTTAAGCACAACCGCTATGACCTCGCGCGGTTGACTCTGGAAACCCTGATCAACACCTACCCGGATTCTGAATTCATCGCCCGAGCCAAGCTGGCCGTGGCCGACTCCTGGTACGACGAGGGGGGTTCCACTGCGCTGGCACAGGCCGAGATCCAGTACAAGGATTTCATCACCTTCTTCCCCAACATGCCGGAAGCGGCGGAAGCGCAATTGAAGATCGCGAACATCCACTATCAGGAGATGGAAAAGCCCGATCGCGATTACACCCACGCCATGCGCGCCGAGGAAGAATACCGGCAACTGATCATGCAGTGGCCCGACAGCAAGTTGATCCCTGAGGCCAAGCAACACCTGCGGGAAGTGCAGGAGGTAATTGCGGAGCGCGAGTTTGGGGTGGGGCGCTTCTATTACTTACGGGAATCGTATCCCGCGGCCATCGCCCGGTTGCAGTCTCTGGTGGACAAATACCCGCTCTACAGCAAAGCCGACGAGGCCTTGTTCCTGCTCGGGCAGTCGTACGAGAGCGAGATCGCGTTGGTGCACAATAACCACAAGCTGAACGAGGCCACGAAGTCCGCCTTCATTCAAGCATTCACCAAGCAAGCCACCGAAGCTTATGACCGCATCATCACTCGTTATCCGGTGATGGAACGGGCTGACAGCGCCAAGGCGCGGCTGGAGGCGCTGCACCAGCCGGTGCCCAAACCCACCAAGGCGGAGGTTGCACAGAACAAGGCGGAGGAAGACAGCCGTAAGGAAGACAATGCGCTCGCCAAAGTGATGAGGGCTTTTGCCAAGCATCCGAACGTCGCAGAGGCGGCAAAGGTTGGTGAGCCCACGCTGGTCGATCCCACGCCCATGAGCCCAAGCTCGGTGATGCAGCCCACCCCACGAACTGCGTCCGGCGGCTTGGGCGATGACAAGTCAGTCACGATTGAGACGGTGAGCGGTGCGCCCGCGCCCAATGAGAGCACTCCTCGTTCCGACGCTCCTCCATCCGCAGACGCGGGCGCGAGCCCGGGCAATGCCGCCAACGCGACTGCTCCTGCTGCACCGGCAGATGCCAACGAACTTCAGCCCAATGTTGCGCCCCCAGATGCCAACGAACTGAAACCCACCGTACCCGCCGACGGAAACCAAGCGTTGCCTCCGCCCCAGCAGGTGAATGAAATACAGGGTGGAAGCCACCCAGCCGGCGCCGTTACGGCTGCGGGGACGGGTACCGGTTCAGCGTCTTCGACCGCCGACGATACTGCTGACGACTCCACCGTCGCCTCCAGCAAGCATAAGAAAAAAAAGGGTATTCACAAGATTGTTCCCTTCTAAGTCGAAGCTTCTGGGAGGAATGTCCCAGTTTCGCTGAACCCCGCTTCGGCGCGGTGGATACTGACCCCTCGTAACCTGCGTAATAGGTCTATTCTCATTGACTTAGGGTCCCGGACACGTTACCTTCGGCCTATCCTCCGATTGCTCAAAAGGACATCGCTTGGCGCGCAAAATCCTGCTTGCCGATGACAGTGTGACTGCTCAGAACATGGGCCGGAGAATCCTTAGCGATGCCGGCTATGAAGTCACTACGGTCAACAACGGCTCGGCCGCGCTGAAGAAGATTGCAGAGTCCAAACCAGATCTGATTGTTCTCGATGTGTATATGCCGGGCTACGGGGGCCTCGAAGTCTGCCAGCGGCTGCGCGAGTCCAAGGAGACAGCGCGCATTCCGGTACTACTGACGGTGGGAAAGTTGGAGCCATTCAAGCCGGAAGAGGCACGCCGGGTTCGGGCTGATGCTTTCATCGTTAAGCCTTTTGAAGCCAGCGAACTGCTTACCGCTCTCACCAAGCTGGAAGATCGGATCGTTCCTCAACCCGCGCCCTACAAGCCGGGCCGATTTGCTAAAGCGATGTCCGCCCTCGAGACCGACGCTCCCTCCAACGAATACGGTGACCTCGAAAGTGGATGGAAGAACCGCCTGAAGATTCCCGTGCCGCAGAGCCATGGTCCGGAGGTGGAGATTGAGGAGCAGAGTCCGCCACCAAAGCCTGAGGTCCGCAAAGAACAGCCAACGGTGGACACACCCGGAGCCGTACCGCCTGACATTACGCCCGACGAGATCGCCGCCATCCATGCCGCTGCGGCAGCATTCGGAACCCAAGCCTCGGAACCGACAGTGGAGCCGGAAGTGAAGACTGTGACTGCGAGCGAGCCGGCCGTCACGATGCCGACTTCGATGGAAGAGGCAAAACCAGAAACGATGGCCGATGCGAGAGACGAAGTTGTTGCGACCTTCGCGACTGCCGCTTCGATCGAAGAAACTCCGGCAGAACCCGAGCGCGTGGAGGCGGAGCAGAAAAACGAACCGCCGGTCGTGGAGGAAACGAAGCCGGAAGTTGTGGAAATGGCGACGAGTGCCGCTCTTGAACCCCAGCCGGAAACGCAGGCCCCGGTGGAGGAAGTCGCGAGCACCGCTCCCGCCGAAACGCTGTCCAAACCAGAGGAGCGGGATGACTTTGCCGCCGCCTTGGAAACGCTCGGACCCTCGAATGGGCATGGAGTGTCACAGCGATTCACTGGGCCGCGCTGGACAGCTGACCTGGTGGCGGTCACAGACGCGGAGTCTGCGCTAGTCCTGGAGCAGGAGATGCAGAAGGCGCTCGCAGCGATGGCGGCCGTGCACGCCGATGAAACCGGGCAGTCCGCCCCGGCGGTGGAAGTTGCGGCGTACAGCAGTACTGATGAGCTGCATCAGGAAGCGGTTGAGTTAGCTGCGGAGCGTAGTTCGCTGGTGGCGGCGATCACCGAGGCGACGATCAATGAGACGGCCCTGCCAACATTGTCGAACCTGGTTGATTCGGTTCTGCCTCGCGCCTCGGCCGAGGCAGCAACGTCTGAATCGCAAGGGGCGGCCTTTGCCGCCGCAGCAGCGGGGAGTGGGGACGCAATTTCACAATCGGCGTTGCCATCGGAAGTCCCGCAGAGTGGGGCTTCCTCGAGTAACGCGGACGAGCGCCAACGCGAATCGGAACTGGCGGCAGCGTGGGAGAGCTGGAAACACATTCGCGAATCTGTCGTCGATGCCGCTGCTGCGACACAGATCCCGACACAGAACCTACCCGAAGCAGCACCAGTTTCCACTCCGGACGCTGAATCTGATAGTGAAACTGGCGGCCAAGAGGAGTCCGTCGCCAGCATCGTGGACAGCGTGCTGGCGGATCTCAAGCCCAGACTGATGGAAGAAATTTCCAAAAAGATGAGCAAAGAGAAAAAGAACAAGTAAGCCCGCCGGTATTCCGCTACAGCATCCCACCCGTCTTCACCGTCAGAATATTCAGCGCCATCTCCAGTTTCGCAATGGCGGCGCCGAGTTCTGGATGCTTCCCGATCTTCTCTTGCAGCGCCTTAAGAACCTGGTGAGCACTTGCGATATGCTCTGCTGCCTGGGCTGGATTTTGCCTAGGACTGGGTTCACTCTGGGTTTCCATGACTGCTCGCCCCTTGTACTTCTCGAATTCTATACCGGATCTTCGACTCGACCTCGCGTCGTTTGACGGATAGGGGCGAGGCAACGATTTATCCTCAAGAATCTTCCGAGGCTCTGCCAAATCCACGGCTTCATTGACTTGCCAAACAGCGAGTCCTAAGATTTCAATCCAATGATCGGCCAGACCATCTCGCATTATCGCATCGTCGAGAAGCTGGGCGGCGGCGGGATGGGTGTCGTCTACAAGGCCGAGGATGTAAGGCTGCACCGCTTTGTTGCCTTGAAGTTCCTGCCCGACGACGTTGCCAAGAATGCACAAGCTCTAGCTCGCTTCCAACGTGAGGCTCAGGCTGCCTCCGCTTTGAACCATCCCAACATTTGCACCATATACGAGATTGATGACCAGCACGAGGCAGCGTTCATCGCCATGGAATTCCTGGAGGGAATGACGCTGAAGCACCGTATTGCGGGGCGTGCGCTGGAAACCGAACTGATTCTATCGCTGGCCATCGAAATCGCCGATGCTCTGAATGCGGCGCACGCCAGGGGCGTCGTGCACCGCGACATCAAGCCTGGGAACATTTTTGTCACCAAGAATGTGCACGCCAAGGTCCTTGATTTCGGTTTGGCGAAGTTCGCCTTCGTCGCCGGGGAGGGCGGTGTTTCTGCGACGCCGACTGCAACAGCAGAAGAACTGCTGACAAGCCCTGGCACTGCAGTAGGCACCGTCGTCTACATGTCGCCGGAACAAGTGCGAGGCAAGGAACTGGATGCCCGAACCGACCTGTTCTCGTTCGGCGTGGTGCTGTATGAAATGGCCACAGGCACTTTGCCATTTCGAGGAGAAACTTCCGGCGTCATTTTCGATGCCATCCTCAATCGAGAACCGGTCGCACCCATCCGCCTGAATCCGGCTCTGCCTGCCAGGTTGGAGGAAGTCATCAATCGGGCGATGGAGAAAGATCCCAACCTGCGCTACCAGCACGCGTCTGACCTGGGGGCAGAATTACAACGGCTGAAGCGCGACAGCAGTTCGGGCCGCGTCCCTGCGTCACCTTCAGGACAACGGGAAACGGAGGGTCCAGAATCACGGGCTGTGACCTCGGGCGTGACAAGAATCCCGTTGCGAAAGGGCTACTACTATATTGCGGTTGCGCTGCTTGCTCTCGCAGCCGTAGCCGGAGCATTTCTATATCGCTCGTCCCGGAGCAGCCCGGCGCCCAGCACGGAATGGCAGCAACTCACTTTCTTCACTGACTCCGCGGTTTACCCGGCGCTCTCCCCGGATGGGCGGATGCTTGCTTTCATCCGTGGAGGTGATTCCTTCTTCGGCCCTGGCCAAATTTACGTCAAGATCCTGCCCAACGGCGAGCCCGTCCAGCTCACCCACGACGCTCTGTGGAAGTTAAGTCCAGTCTTCTCTCCAGATGGCTCACGCATTGCATACGGCACCATCCCGCCTTGGAACATGTGGGAAGTGCCCGTGCTCGGTGGCGAACCCCACATGCTGCTGCCCAATGCGTCGTCATTGACTTGGGTCGAAGATGGAAAGCAGCTGCTCTTTTCTGAGATCAGAGAAGGATTGCACATGGTGGTTGTGACCACCGACGAAGGCCGAGGGCAGAGGCGCGAGGTTTACGTTCCGCCCGGTGACCGCAGCATGGCGCATCATTCCTATCTTTCCCCGGACGGTCGATGGGTGCTGATCGTTGAAATGGGCAGTCAGGAAGTATTTCTGCCGTGCCGGGTTGTTCCTTTCGAGCGCGCTGGCGACGGGCGAGTCGTTGGTCTTGCCAACAGCGCCTGTACGTCAGGTGCCTGGTCGCCGGACGGCAAATGGCTGTACCTCACTCTCAAAGAGGGTGACAAATTACAGCTACAACTCGAACCAGGAATCGGAGCAGGACGAGAATCACATATCTGGCGGCAGCGTTTCCCGGACGGTGAACCACAGCTGGTGACTTCTGGCCCAACCTCGCAAGAGGGCATTGCAATGGCGGCCGACGGCAAATCACTTATCACCTCCGTGGGATCGCAAGACAGCACGGTTTGGCTTCACGACAAGGACGGCGACCACCAGCTTTCCTCGGAAGGGAATGCGGCCGAACCTTCTTTCTCTTGGGATGGGAACAACCTCTATTACTTGGTAGCCAACGCCCAAGCAGCCGGTTACGAGCTATGGGGCAAAGACCTGACCGGCGGGAAAGAAGAAAGGGTCCTGCCGGGCTATTCCATGGAAAGCTACTCAGTTTCGCGGGATGGAAAGGCAGTCACGTTCGCCATGAACGATTCGAGCGGCCATTCCAGCCTGTGGGTTGCACCTACCAACCGTCGCTCCTCTCCGACGCGCATTTCGTCCACCGAGATCGAAGATTCTCCGCATTTCCTACCCGATGGCGATTTGGTCTTTCGAGCAATCGAAGGTGGATCGAATTTTCTCTATCGCACGAAACCAGACGGAACCGGTCGCCGCAAGCTATCCTCCCGGCGGGTTTTCGATATCATAGCTGTGTCGCCGGACGGTCGTTGGGTGGTTGGCGGCTCTCCAGTTTCAAGTGAGGAGGTCAAGGCTGCTATCACAGCGTTCCCGGTTGATGGAGGTGAGGCTGTTCCGCTCTGCCAGGTCTACTGCTTGCCCACCTGGAACACCAGTGGGACAATCTTGTACATCTACTTTCCATCCCTGCACGAGGGTAGCTACGCCCTGCCCGTTCTGCATGACACCGGACTTCCGAAGCTGCCATCATCCGGAATCGGACGACTAGAGGATTTGACCGCTGCAAAACCGGCTGCTGAGATTCCCCAGTTCGTGAGCTCTGCCATCAGTCCATCCGTCTACGCCTACACTCGCCGGAACACGCGCCGCAACCTCTATCGCATCCCGTTGCCATAACTGACGCCTCACTGCACCCTTTCGTCTCAGACTCGGACAAGCTCAGCTCCACACCCGCGCGGTACGAATCGCGGCAATTGCTGCGACGCAATTCATGCCTGCGTCGCAGCATTCGCGCTGAAGATGCCCTTGAAGCTTTCGCGATACTGAAGGAAGACCAGTACCCACAGTACGGAGGCCACCAAAGCCGGTGCGATGGTCGCCGGAGCAAACGTCAGGTGAAACGCAAGGATGTTGTAGAGCTCTGCCGCCAACACTGTCAGCGCCAGTGGCACGCAGTAGCCGAAGAGCAGCAACAGTCCGCCAAGAACCTGCACCGCGAAAAAGAACGCGGCAAAGTGCGATACGCTGACGGCAACAAAGAACTGCATTGCCAGCGGATTCGCCGGGGGCGGCTGGTGGATGAAGTTGAGAAATCCGTTCAACCCAAAGACCGTAAACATAAGGCCCAGTAGATAGCGAGCAACAATTGAAGTAGTTTTCATAAGGGTCCTCTCTAGAAAGTCTGCGCGTGCGTCTGCACGGCCTGGAGATGTGGTGCAAGGAACGCGTTCCGGTCCTTCCCCTGGTTCAGCGCGCTGGTCCCGCCTGCGGTGAGGAAGGTGGTGTCCGTCACGCCAAGGAAACTAAATACGGACCGCAGATACGGCTCCACGAAATTGAACGAGGCCCTCTGCGTCTGAGCGTCGTAGATCCCGCCGGTTGCGATGATGAAGGTCGCCTTCTTACCGCGAATCAGGCCCTTCGGTCCTCCCTCGCCGTAGGAGAAGGTCCTGCCGACCCGCGCAATCTGATCGATCCATAGCTTGAGCACGGAAGGCACACCAAAGTTATGCATCGGCACTCCGATGACGTATTCGTCGGCCTGCTCCAATTCGGCGAGCATGGAGTCGGAGAGCGAAAGCAATTCCCTTTGCTGGGGAGTGCGGGCCTGTTCCGGCGTGTAGACGGCACCGACCCATTCCGCATTGACTGGCGGCATCGCGGTTGCGTTCAGGTCGCGGTCTATGACCCTTCCATCCGGGTGCGTAGCCTTCCATTGGCTGACAAACGCGGCGGTCAGCTCGCGGGAGACTGACCGGCCGTAGAGTGGGCTGGAATCGATATGTAGCAGCGTCGACATTGATAATCCCTCTTACGCGACATTTGATTAGTAATAGACATTTGTCGATTCAAGAAAATAAACAAGTGTCGCTTTAATCTGTGGGAAAAGGTATTCTCACGGTAGGAATGGCCCAGCTTCTTCAACCCGAGAAGGGAACGCCCGAGACCGGAACGACGGATCCGCGCATTCTGCGCAGCCGCCGCATGCTCATGGATTCACTAGGAAGGTTATTGAAAAAAAAGGAGTTCGAAGACATCTCCGTCCAGGAGATAGCCGATGACGCGACGCTAAACCGGGCCACCTTTTACCTTCACTATCCCGACAAGAACGCGCTGCTCCAGGCCATGACAGAAGCCCGTTTCCGGGACCTGATAAAGCGCCGCGCCATCACCTTTACCGACTGCCATGGAGCACTGCGCGCCATTGCCCTGGGCGTCTGCGACTATCTTGCGGAGACCACAGGCTGTCCCAGTCAGTTGGCGCGGATGTCGCTCGAAGGCTCCATCATTCCCGTCGTCGAGGGCATGTTTAAGGAAGGCCTTGCCCTTCATGGGACGGCACCCCGTGTCGATACAGCACTGCTGGCGACCACCGCGGCCTGGGCCGTTTTTGGGGCTGCGCGCCGCTGGTTTCAGACCACCAACCGTGTCCCCGCCGAGGAGATGGCAGCCACGATTGAAACCGTGGTGAGTCCGGTCCTTTTCGGCGCCTCTCAACAGCTGGAGAGTGGCAACACTGAAGCTCCACTCGTTTGACCGCTTTTTGAAACCGCCTGTAAGATCAAGAGGGCACTCAGCATTCAGCAGTCAGCATTCAGCCCTGACGTTCCGGAGCGATCCTTCGGAAACCGGCTGGCTGATTGCTGACGGCTGAGTGCTGAGTGCTTTTTCATGCCCCACGAACTCCAAAAATCCTACGAGCCAGGCGCGATTGAAAAGCGCTGGGCTGAGTACTGGATCAGCGAGAAGCTGTTTTCGGTGAAGACGCCTCCGCCGGGCGAGACGCGGCCCGTGTTTACGCTGCTGTTGCCCCCGCCAAACGTTACCGGACGTTTGCACATGGGCCACATGCTCAATCAGACGCAGATGGACATTATCGTGCGCTGGCATCGCATGCGTGGGTTTGTGACACTTTGGCTGCCCGGTACCGATCATGCCGGTATCGCTACGCAAATGATGGTCGAACGGCAATTGGTGAGTGAAGGTAAGAAGCGCCGCGATCTGGGCCGCGAGAAGTTTATTGAGCGGGTATGGGAATGGAAGCAGCTCTATGGCAACGCGATCCTCGACCAGATGAAGCGCCTGGGCGCGTCGGTCGATTGGGACCGGGAATACTTCACCATGGACGAGAACCTCAATCGCGCGGTGCGCGAGGTGTTCGTCCGCCTGTATGAAGAAGGCCTGATCTATCGCGGGAAGTACATCGTGAATTGGTGCCCGCGCTGCGAGACGGCGATTTCCGATCTTGAGGTCAAGCACGAGGAAGTGGCAGGCAAGCTGTACGAGATTCGGTACCCGGTGGTCGGCACGAATGAATTCATTACCGTTGCGACCACGCGTCCGGAGACGATGCTGGGTGACACAGCGGTTGCAGTGAATGAAAAGGACGAGCGCTATACGAATCTGCATGGCAAGAAGGTCTTGTTGCCGCTGATGAATCGTGAGATTCCCATCATCACCGACGATCTCGCGAAGCCCGAGTTCGGCACGGGCGCGGTGAAGGTGACCCCGGCACATGATCCCAACGATTTCCAGGCGGGTCTGCGCCATCAGCTGCCTCAGATCGAAGTAATGGACGAAAATGCGCGCATGAACCAGAACTCGGGACCTTACGCCGGACTCGACCGTTTCGCGGCCCGCAAACGAGTTCTGGAGGATTTGCGTGAGCAGGGCTTCTTGGTGGGTGAGAAGGACTACACCATTGCGTTGGGCAAGTGCGATCGCTGCGGAGTGGTGGTTGAGCCGCGGCTTTCGACGCAATGGTTCATCAAGATTGCGCCGCTGGCCAAGCGCGCCACCGAAGCGGTGGAAAGCGGCGAAATCACCATTGTCCCGGAAAACTACAAGACCATCTATCTGAACTGGATGAACAACATTTACGACTGGTGCATCTCGCGCCAGTTGTGGTGGGGACATCGGATTCCGGCGTGGCATTGTGCCTGTGGCGAAATCATTGTTGCCCGGGAAGCGCCCGCCAAGTGTTCGAAGTGTGACGGCGCAAAGCTTACCCAGGACACCGATGTTCTCGACACCTGGTTTTCGTCCGGCTTGCTGCCGTTCACCACCCTGGGCTGGCCGGAGAAGACCCGCGACCAGCAAGTGTTTTATCCCACTACGCTCCTGATCACTGCGTACGAGATTTTGTTCTTCTGGGTGGTGCGCATGATCATGTTCGGCTGCCACTTCATGGATGGCCATCAGCAGGATCCGAAGATCAAAGCTGCTAGCGGCTGGGCGGACATGAAAGACGACAGCGTTCCCTTTCGCCAGGTTTACATTCACGCCTTGGTGCGCGATGCCGACCGGCAGAAAATGTCGAAGACCAAGGGCAACGTGATTGATCCGCTGGAGATCATCGAGCGCTTTGGAACCGACGCCACCCGCTTCACGCTGGCAGCCATGGCCGCGCCGGGAACCGACATCGCGTTCAACGAGAGCAGGACGGAGGGCTATCGGGCATTTGCCAACAAGATTTGGAACGCTGCGCGCTTCATGTTCATGAATGTGGACAGAGTCGGCGTTGCTGGTGTTCCGGCCTTCAAGCCTGTGGCGCTCGAAGATCGCTGGATTCTTTCCCGGTTCAATCGTGTAACCCAGGGTGTGAACGACGCGCTCGCGACGTACCGTTTTCACGAGGCTGCGAACCAGATTTACGACTTTTTCTGGGGTGAGTTCTGCGACTGGTATCTGGAGCTGATCAAACCGCGGCTGTTGGATGAGGCCTCGCAAGAATCGGCGCAGAGCGCTTGTCAGAACCTGGTCAGCTTGTTTGAGGCTGCATTGCGGCTCCTCCATCCCGTCATGCCGTTCATCACGGAGGAAATCTGGCAGGCAATTTACGACGGCAAGCCGCCGCTGCAATCGATCGCTCTGGCGGCCTACCCGCAGGCAGATGAAAAGAAACTCGACTTGAATGCGGAGACCGAGATGGCCATTCTGCAGGACTTGATAGTCAGCGTGCGCAATCTGCGGGCGGAATCGAAAGTTGAGCCAAAAGTGAAGGTGCCCATCGAGCTTTTCGCCCATGATCCACACACGAAAACACTGGTTGATCAGAAGCGAGAAGCCATCGAGCGACTGGGCAGCGTGTCGACAATCAGCCATGTGGCGCAGTCGCAGGCGAGCCAGGCACCTTCCCGCGCTACTGCGCAGTTCGACGTGCGTGTAGTCTACGAAAAGAAGATCGACGTAGCTGCCGAGCGCGAGCGGCTGACAAAAGAACTCGAGAAGATGGAAAAAGAAATCGCGAACGGACAGCGTCAGTTGAGCAATGAAGGCTTCCTGGCGAAGGCGCCGGCGAGTGTGGTTGAAGGACTGAGAAAGCGTGCTGGGGAATTGAAGGTCTTGCGAGAAAAGACAAAGAGCAAGCTAGAAGAACTGAAATGATCCACACAGCCCAAGCCAACGACTAACGGCCAACGACTGAATTTATGGACTGGAATAGCCGACGCACTACCGCCATCATCGAGAACGCGCTGCAGGAAGACCGGGCGACGCGAGACGCGACCAGCTACGCCTGTGTCGACGCCAGTCAGCGCGCCACGGGCACGATCCTCGCCAAGCAGGATTGCATTCTGGCCGGCATCGGCTGCGTGGCCCGCATTCTCGACGTTTACGCAGAACTGGACGGCGCCGTCACCTCGCATTACGAGGTCACCACGCATCCGGAGATTTTCGACGGAATTCGTTTGCACAAAGGCCAGTCGGTTGCCGTGATCCGGCACAATGCTCGTGTGGTGCTTTCCTGCGAGCGCGTGATTTTGAATTTCATGCAAAGGTTGAGCGGCATCGCCACACTCACACGCAAATTCGTGGACGCGATTTCCGGCGCTCACGCTCGAATTCTGGATACCCGAAAAACCGTGCCCGGACTGCGAACGCTGGACAAATATGCGGTGCGGTGCGGCGGCGGACACAACCACCGCCTGGATTTGTCGGACGGCGTGCTGATCAAGAACAACCACATCGCGCTCGCCGGCGGGGTCGGTCCGGCATTGGAGCGAGCGCACCAGAACCGGCGTGGCGAGCAAGTAATCGAGATCGAAGTGCGCTCATTAGACGAACTGGATGAAGCCTTGAAACACGGAGCTGAGGCTATTCTGCTCGACAATATGCCGGTGGAAACGGTGAAGCGCGCCGTGGAGCGGAGTTCGCAGGCCAGCCGTCATATTCCGCTGGAGGTTTCGGGCGGCATCACGCTGGAGAATGTCCGGGCCTATGCGGAGACCGGAGTGAATTTCATCTCCGTGGGCGCACTCACGCACTCGGCCCCGGCAGTGGACATGAGCCTGCGCGTGGGCCCGGTGTAGTTCTGCAAGCGGCATTTGTCGTTTTCGGCCCCTACGCTCATAATTCTTCCATCAAGCAATCGACCACAATCCGCACTGCGAGACCCAAACCGTCCGCATCCCCCAAGAAGCCCTTGCCGCAAACCGATGCCCGGCTGGGCCGCGTCGTCCGACTGCTGGCGGATCACGCGACCGTGGTGGTGAGTGGGACCAAGATCGCATCTGAGATCGGCATCGGCCGCTCGGAAGTATGGCGACTGGTGCAGCAGTTGCGCGAATTGGGCGTCAACATCGGCGGGCATCCGGCAACGGGGTACAGCCTGAAGTCCATGCCCGACCTTCTGCTGCCCGACTTCCTCGCGCCGTTGCTGCACGGAACCATTTTCGGCAAGAACATCCATCACTATTACAAGACCGGTTCGACCAACCACCTCGCCATGGACGCCGCCAGCACTGGGGCTCCCGAAGGGAGCGTATTTCTTGCCGAGCAACAGACCGCAGGACGTGGACGCGGCGACCATGTATGGCAGTCCGCCCGGTCGGTGGGGATCTACTGTTCGGTGGTGCTGCGGCCTGCGCTGCCACCTTCGGAAGTGTTGGTTCTGTCGCTGGCCGCTGGCTTGGCGGTCCAGGCTGCGATTGAGGACGTCGATCCTCGTGTCAAGGTTGACTTGAAGTGGCCCAACGATCTTCTGATCGAAAACAAGAAGTTCTGCGGCATTCTCACCGAGATGAACGCCGAAGTGACGCGCGTCCGGCACGTAGTAGTGGGAATCGGGATTAACGTCAACCAGGCAACTTTTCCTCCCGAGTTGCAGGGCCTGGCGACATCTTTGCGGCTGGCGACGGGAAGCGAGTGGTCGCGAGTGGATCTGTGCGCCGCTTTGCTAAAATCACTCGACCGGGAATACCGTGAAGTGGTAGAGAATGCAAACGCGCGCGAGTCGATACTGCGGCGATTCTCGGAGCGGTCGTCTTCGCTTCAGGGCGTCCGTGTCACGGTTGACGAGAATGGCGGTTTTGAAGGCATCACTGAAGGGTTAGATTCGCGGGGATTTCTGCAAGTGCGAACCGCAGCAGGGCTTCGCACTGTGCTGAGCGGGACGGTCAGAAACTGTAACGCCTATGCTTCTGGTCCTTGATGTCGGCAACACGAATACGGTCCTGGGCGTCTTCACGAGAGCTGCCAAGGTGGCTCCGGTGAAGGGCGGCGCCACGTCCGGCTACGAACACCTCGTAGCGAACTGGCGGGTGGCCACTATTGCGACCCAAACCGTGGACGAGTATGGCGTACTCTTCCGCAATCTGTTTGCCATGGACAATCTTGAGGTGAAGGAAATCCATGGCATCGTGATTTCTTCGGTGGTGCCGCCGCTCGACTCCACGCTGCGCCAGATGTGCGAGAGCTACTTCAACACCAAGCCGCTGTTCATTGGGCCGGGCGTGAAGACCGGAATGCCGGTGCTCTACGAAAATCCAGCCGAAGTCGGCGCCGACCGCATTGTGAACTCGGTGGCAGCATTCGAAAAGTATGGCGGGCCGGTGATCGCAGTCGACTTCGGCACCGCGACTACCTTCGACTGCGTGACTGCCAAGGGAGAATATCAAGGCGGGGTGATTTGCCCGGGGATCGGGATTTCCGCTGACGCTCTATTCGGACGCACCGCGCGTCTGCCGCGTGTGGACATTCGCAAGCCGGCGCGCATCATTGGCACCAACACTGTTGCCAGTCTGCAATCGGGACTGTATTACGGATATTTGGGTCTGGTGGATGGCATCCTGGAGCGGTTGCTGGCGGAACTGGGCAAGGAAACAAAAGTGGTTGCGACCGGCGGCCTGGCGTCATTGATTGGTAAGGGCTCAAAGTACATTGAGCAGGTGGATGACTTCCTGACACTCGAGGGATTGCGCATCATCTGGGAACGCAACGTGGCCTCCACAGCTGTGATCGAGAACTCCGCGAGGCGGTCGCCCCGAGCTTCTTCCGGAAGCAGGGACCGCTAGGTTGTCGTGGAAAACTACTTCAACTACTTTACCGAAATTGAAGAGCACTTTCAGCGGCGGCGCGGGAGCGGCCTGTTGTTGTCGACGCTCGACTGGGCGTTGATTGAGACCTGGAAAGATGCCGGCATCCCGCTGGAAGCGGTGTTGCGCGGCATCGATGCGGCCTTCGACAAGTATGCCCAGCGGCCTTCGAAGTCGCAGAAGATCAACAGCCTTGCCTATTGTGCGCAAGCCGTGCTGGTGGCCGCAGAGGATATCAAGGAAGCCGCGGTTGGAACCGCGAAATCCGAGCGGCGGAGCGGCTTTGGTCACGCTGAAGTCGCCGCGTTTGTCCGCCGCAATGCCGAGTTGCTGGAGGGAGCCAACCTGCCGGGGAGCACAGCAGTTTCCGGACAGGTGGTGGCCAGGGAAACAGCGAACGCGTTACGCGGAATGGCCGATGAGATGGATTCCGGGGAAGGCAAGCCGCGCCTGGAAGACCTGGAGCGACGGCTCACAGTAGCCGAAGAAAAATTGTTCGCGGTGCTACTGGCGGCAACGCCCGATGACCAGATTGTCGCAGTGCGGGCGGAGGCTGATCGCGAATTGGCTCCTTACCGCAGCAAGATGCCGGGCTCGCAGATCGAGCAGTTGCAAAAGCAGTTCGTCCACAAACGCCTGATGGAGAAATATGGCGTGCCACGGTTGAGTTTGTTCTACATGTAGACTTAGGCTCGCTTGCAGCTCACCATCGAAAAACTCGTGTATGGCGGGGACGGACTGGCGCGCCTGCCCGCCGACGAACAGGGCCGAAACAAGGCGGTCTTTCTGCCGTTTGTGCTCGAAGGCGAGACTGTCGAAGCCTCGCTTTTGGAACAGAAGCGTGGCTTTGCCCGCGCCCGCGCCGAGAACATCCTTCAAGCTTCTCCCCTGCGCATCGCTGCGAAATGTCCATACTTCGGCGAATGTGGAGGCTGCCATTATCAGCACACGGCCTACGCACATCAACTGGAGATCAAAGCCACAATTCTGAAAGAAAACCTTCGTCGCATCGCCAAGATCGAATTGGACACGGACCTGATCGTTCATCCTTCGCCGGAGTGGAACTACCGGAATCGAGCCCGGCTACAAGTCAGGACCGAGCCTCAGTTTGCGCTCGGCTACTACAAATTCAACTCGCACGAAGTGTTGCCGGTCGAGCAATGCCCTATCAGTTCGCCGCTGATCAACCGCGTTTTGGCCGCCGTCTGGCTGCTGGGTCGAGCGGGCAGGATCGGGCCAGGGATTCAGGAAATCGAGTTCTTCGCCAATGCTGATGACTCTGAACTTCTGCTGCAACTGCACGTCGCGGATATTCGCCGCCAAGCGGCAATCCAAGTTGGGGAGGAAATGAGGTCCGTTCTGCCCGAGGCCGCTGGAATCTCGATACTGAGAAAGAGTCCAGGCCATGGTTCCGAATCGGAACAGATCGTGGCCCTGGGAGCTGGCAGCTTCGCTTACAAGACGCAGCGTGCCTCTTACCGCGTCAGCCATGGGAGCTTTTTTCAGGTCAATCGCCACCTGGTGGACGAATTGGTAGAAACGGTCACGGAGGGGCAATCCGGAGACGTGGCGCTAGATCTTTATGCCGGAGCGGGACTGTTCTCCACTGTCGTGTCCCGCACTTTTGCACAGGTAATCGCAGTTGAGTCGTCACCGACAGCACGCACCGACCTGGCGCACAATTCACCATCCAACGTGAGAGCTGTTCCCAAAACCACGGAGCAGTTCCTGGAAGGTGTGGCGGATAAGTTGCGGCCCAATTTCGTCGTAGTTGATCCGCCGCGCAGTGGGCTGGGGGAAACGGTGGTCCGCAGGCTGGCAGGTCTGGGAGCAGGGCGCATGGTTTATGTTTCCTGTGATCCGGCGACGTTGAGTCGTGACCTGGCGGGTCTGCTCGGCGCTGGATATCGCATTCAGCAAGCCCACGTGGTGGACCTTTTCCCCCAGACCTATCACGTGGAGAGTGTGTTTCATCTGGTTCGCTAGCTCGCCGCTCGGCGTCCCATGAGTTCTCCTCCCAACACGCATGCTCTTGGTGTGCCAAGACCAGCCACGCGACAGCCGATGCTGTGGGCGACGTTGGTCTTTGCCGGGGGGGTATTTGTGGGCCATTACGCCTGGCGTCCTCCGTTGTGGTGGCTCATTGCCGGACTGGTATTCGGCTTTTCGGCGGCGTATTACTGTCGCCGGCGCGCCCGGGTTGGCATCGCTCTAGCCTTGTCCTCACTCCTTGTTTTTGGGGCCCTCACGCTTCAAGTACGTGGCTCTGCGAGTGATGGAATTACAGACGCTTCACAGTTCGATGGGCAGGACGTAGTAGTTACCGCGCATGTGATCCGGGAAGGAAGTCTCTTGCGTGAAGGCGCTGGCGACCTTCAGCAAAAGTTGGATTTGGAAGCCGAGCAAATCGCGACCGACGGGCGAATGCTGAACCTCAACCTCGGGATTCGCGCGAGCTTCTACAGCAAAGCGGCCAGCGACGCGGCGGCGGTCACTCCGGCACACGACTTTCGCTACGGGGAGAGGATTCGCTTTACCACCAAACTTTATCGGCCCCACAATTTCCGCAACCCGGGCGCTTTTGACTACGCGGGCTACCTGGCTGAAAACGGAATCGCAGTGCTGGCGTCTGCGAAAACAGCAGAAGTGGAAATGCTTCCGGGATTTGCCGGCAACCGTTTCGAACTCTGGCGAACCCGCGCCCGTCACGACGTGATGCAAAGGATTCATCTTCTCTGGCCGGAAAAGGAAGCCGCGCTGGCTGACGCCATGCTCATTGGCGAGAATGCTTTCGTCGGACGGGACCTGCTCACCGATTTTCAGCGTACGGGCACCTACCACGTGCTGGTAATTTCGGGATTGAAGGTAAGCATCCTGGCGTTGGTCACATTCTGGCTGCTGCGACGTTTGCGGGTAAGCGATTTCGCCTCCGCGGCAATCGTTGTTTTCCTTACCGTCGGCTATGCAGTCTTGACCGGTGTGGGCGCGCCGGTCTGGCGGGCCACCCTGATGCTCGCCCTCTATCTGTGCTCGAGGCTGCTGTACCGCAGAAAATCTGTCCTCAACGCCATCGGAATCGCTGCTCTCATCCTCCTGTTGATCGATCCAGAAGCGCTCTTTGGCGCCAGTTTCCAACTCAGTTTCTTGTGCGTGCTGATCATCACCGCCATCGGAACACCGATCCTGGAGCGAACCACCCAGCCGGTTTCATCTGCGGTGAAGAATCTGGATTCTATCGGCTACGACTTTGCGCTTCCGCCTGCGCTGGTCCAATTGCGGCTCGATCTGCGGATGGTTGCTGGGCGGCTGCAACGTTTTTTAGGACCACGGGTTGCGTTGCCTCTGCTTGCCATTACTGCTCGCATCATGCTGCTGGGTGCTGAGTTTCTGGTGATTTCCCTGGTGCTTCAACTGGGGTTCACGCTGCCCATGGCCTACGACTTCCATCGCGCGACCATCGTTTCTCTGCCTGCGAGCATGCTGGCGGTGCCCTTGACCGAGATTGCTCTGATCGCTTGCCTCGCAGCCCTCGGGAGCAGCTATGCTTCGCTGCACATCGCCAAGTTGCCGGTGCTGATCGCAGGTTGGTCGTTGCAAGCGATGGCCGGGTCAGTTCACTGGATCGGGCGTCTGCGGATCTCCGACACTCGCGTTGCCACTCCCGCGCTGTGGCTGACTCTGGTTGGGCTCGGGGCCTTAGTGCTGGCCATGGTGCTGGCGCGCAAACGCTGGCGGTTAGCGGCAACAGGACTAGCCGTTCTGGCCGCTACTGCTGTCTGGATCTGCGCAGTTCCGCCGCGGCTCCAGATGAGGCGAGGTGCGCTTGAGGTAACCACCATCGATGTGGGGCAAGGAGATTCGATTCTGCTGGTTGCGCCCGACGGCCACACCTTGCTGGTGGATGCCGGTGGAATCCCGCAGTGGATGCGCTCCGAACTCGACATTGGCGAAGATGTAGTGTCGCCGTATCTGTGGTCCCGAGGAGTCAGCCATCTGGATGCAGTGGCCATCACGCATGCCCACGCGGATCACATTGGTGGAATGAAGGCGGTTTTGGCGAACTTCCGTCCGCGCGAGCTATGGATGAGCGCCAATCCGCCCAGCGCGGAATTGGATGGTCTACTGCGGGAGGCGAAAGAACTCAAAGTTGCCATTGCGCCGCTCAAGGCGGGAGACAACTTCACCGCAGACCAGCTTTACTTCAGGGTCCTCGCTCCGGCAGCGGACGCGGAAGGTTCTGCGCGGAAACGAAACGACGATTCTTTGGTAATGAGTGTGCAGTACGGTCACACTGCGGCTTTACTGGAGGGTGACGCCGAGAAAGAGAGCGAAAGGCGAATTGCGCAACAGCAGCCGCAGGCTGACCTGCTCAAGGTGGGGCATCACGGCAGCGCAACTTCTACCATCCCGGAACTGTTGGCCGCCGTGCATCCCCGCTTTGCGGTGATTTCGGTGGGCGCGCGCAACGTGTACGGACACCCGCGGCACGAAGTGCTTGAACGGCTGGCTGAGTCACACATCCAGACCTATCGCACGGACCTTGACGGAGCGGTCACGATGTATCTCGACGGAGAGACGGTTACTCCTCGCCAACCAGATCGCTGACGTCGATTTCGGCGGTCTCCAGCGTATCGGGCGTGCGGCGGTATTCTTCAATCATTCGCCGCGCGTTCTCGGCGTCTTCCTCGCGCACCAGGATCACGGTGCCACCCACCCCCGGCAGGATGTCCTGCGGCGCATCCAGGGAAGTGACGTCGCAATCGATCCCCGCGGACTCAAGCAGCCCGCGAACTACCAGCGCTTCCGACTCCTGTTCGGTGTCGAAAACCCGCACCAGCTTTTCATTGGGATTTGGACGTTCTTTGTTTGCGGTATCAACCTCTGGCATCATCCCTCCTCGAAAACTGCTGCCAGGCAATTCGGCCAGCCGCCTTGCCCGTACTGCGATTCTACGCCCATAGGTGACCGAAGTCCTACACCTTGGGGCCATTGCGCGGGGGCGCGATTGCCGGGAGAATAAGCTGGTGTGCCGGCGCAACCTCCTGCGCCGGAGCGCGGGAAGTGGGGAGCAATGGAGAGTGCACAGCGGGCTGTACAGACGGGTAGGATCAGCGAACAGGAACAGGAAGCCCGCAACATTCGCCGCCTGCAGGTCATGATCAGCATGGTGATGTCGGTGATCAGCCAGGACCCCAGCCTCACCGTGGAAGAAGCCTCCGCGCTCGCCGCCAACGCCAAACGCGCCGCCCTCGCCATGTTTCCTGACAAGGAGCTCGCCTACGATCTGCTCTACAAACCCCGCCTACAACGCCTGATGAACGAACGCTATCGCCTCCAGTAGTGGCCAGCTAGAATTGACCCTGGCGCAGACATCGAACTAAACTCGACTTACCGCGAGGTTTTCCCATGAAGCGTCTGGTTCTGATCCTCACCGCCGTTATTTTATGCGCTTACACTGCCCCCGCCGATGATGATGCTCATCATCACGAGGACGTGACTCCCGAACAACTGGGGACCGTGCACTTTCCGACTACCTGCGTCATCCAGGTTCAAGCGCAGTTCGAACGCGGCGTGGCGTTGCTGCACTCGTTCTGGTATGAGGAAGCGGAAAAGCAGTTCAGTCACATCGTGCAGGAGGACCCGCGTTGCGCCATGGCGCACTGGGGCGTGGCCATGAGCATCTGGCACCAGCTCTGGAACCATCCCGACCGCAAGACCATCAAGAAGGGCTTGGCTGAGGTAAATAAGGCGAAGAAAATGCATTCCACCGATGACCGCGAGCGTGGATACATCTCCGCCATCGACGCCTTCTATGGCGGTTCCAAGCGCCGCGATTATCATGACCGCGTTGCGGCCTATACGAAAATCATGGAGACGAACTATCAGCGTCATCCAGAGGATCGCGAAGGGGCAGCTTTCTACGCGTTGGCGTTGCTGGCCTCCGCTCCCGATCAGGACACAACCTTCACCAATCAAAAGAAGGCCGGGGCGATTCTGGAAACGCTTTTTGCGGAAGAGCCGAACCATCCGGGAATTGCGCACTACATCATACACAGCTATGACAGCCCGCAGTTAGCGGAGATGGGGCTGCCGGCGGCGCGCGCCTACGCCAAGATCGCTCCTGCTGCTCCCCACGCTCTGCACATGCCCTCGCACATTTTTGCCCGGCTGGGGCTTTGGCAGGACGATATTGATTCCAATCTCGCCTCCGTTGCTGCTACACGCAAAACGGCGGCCATGCATATGGGCGGTGAGAGTCACCAGTTTCATGCCATGGATTTCCTGGAATACGCGTACCTGCAGTCCGGCCGCGAAGCCGACGCGCAGCGTTTGATCGACGAGATCAAGGCTATGCCTGAGATGAAAGACAACATGTATGGAACCGACTTCGATCCGCGCACTTACTCGCTAGTGGTGTTTTCCGCCCGCTATGCGTTGGAACTTCACCACTGGAGTGAGGCTGGGTCATTGCCCCTGGTCCCGGGGGCCAGCATAGGCGACAACGCGGTCACTTACTGGGCGCGCGCAATCGGGGCTTCCCGCAGCGGAAATCAGGCGGAGGCACGCAAGGACATTGCGGAGATAGCGAGCATCCGTAAGAGTCTAGTGAAGCAGAAGAGAACCGAGTTCATCGACTACGTCGACGCCGACAAGAAAGAGGCGGAAGCCTGGCTAGCCTATGCTGAGGGCAATCACGACCAGGCTCTGAAAACTCTTCGTACCATTGCCGAAAAGCAGGAAGCCGAAGGTGACGAGCCGCTGGCGATTCCCGCACGCGAAATGCTTGCCGACATGTTGACGGATATGAACCAGCCCGCACAGGCGCTAACGGAATACGAGAACGACTTGAAATTCAATCCGAATCGCTTTGACGGTTTGTACGGAGCTGCGCACGCGGCCGAGCTAGCGGGCAAGAGCACCGAGGCGACCACCTATTACGCTCAGTTGCTGAAGATCTGCAATGGAGCCGGTTCCGACCGTCCAGAGTTGAGCAAGGCGAAAGCCCTGGTAGCGAAAAATAACTGACCACAGCAGAAGTGATCTACTGCTTTTCCACTCGTAGCAGCCGGAACAGCAACGTACCCCAACCCAGCTTGGACCGCATCTGCACGGGCAGGTGCTTGTCATCCGCGGTGTACCAGGTCCACACCGTGCCCTTGCCTTTCAGGGCGCCGGAGGTCGGTTCGGCTTTCACGCGCAGAGTTTGAAACGTGCCTGCAGGAACCTTCACCTGCTCGTGGGCTTCCACCCGAATTGTGACTTCCGTCGTTTTGCCGCCGTCGTTGACGGGAAAGGCATAGCTGTTGCCCTCCTGGAGCGGCAGGGACGACATGTAGTAAAAACCGCTGACCACATCGGTGACGCATCCAGGGACGTCGTTTTCAATATGCTTGGTCTCGCCGGTTTTCAGGTTCTTCTCATCCTCGACGCTCTTGCCGCGAGAGTAGTCAAAGCCTAGTTCCACCTGCCGTGCTCGCGAACCTTCTTCCGAGTGCTTCGACACTCGAAGCGAGCAGAACTTGCGGGGATCGAAAAACGCTTCGAAGTGATCATTCACCTTGTAGAGCGCGTTCACGAATCCGGTGGAAACTGCGGTCGCGATCACGTGCTGCTCCGCGCCCTCGGCTTGCAGCGTGACTCTCGCGGTTCCCGCCGTGAACATGTGCCATTCCACTGCGTACACGTAGGTTTGGCCATTGGGAAAGTGATGGTTTGGGGGAGGTGGAAGGACTTGCGCTGCCGGCGCTGCGCTGATTGTAGGAAGACTGCCCTGAGTCGATTGTGACCGGGCCTCCAGTTTCAGAAAGAACGGCAGGCAGCCCAGCCCAGCCAGGGCCCATGCGAGTTTAATTGTCAGGAAACGCCCCATTTCGATCCGACCGATTCAGTATCTGATAAGACGCACTCTCGCGGTTGCAGGATGTCTTCGCAACCGTCACGGGGATAGCCACAACAACTTGATGATCAGAACCGCCGTGATTGCGACCGCACCCAGCGTGGCATTGTACTCCCGATGCTTCTTATACAAATCCCAGGAAAACTCCGAGCGCCGCATACCGCGCGGAGCAGGGCCTGGCAGCAACCGCGGAACCCGGCGGGCGTATTCCGCAAATTCCGGGAAGTGTTGCGCGAGAAACGCTTCCTCCGCGCGAATCACGGGCAGATAAATCGCCACCAACATCACCGCGAGGACCGCAACGATCCACCAGCTTCTGGCCGCAAACGCGAAGCCTGTGGCAATAATAAACGAGCCGAGGTACAGCGGGTTGCGGGTATAAGCATAAGGCCCGGTCGTTGCCAGCCGCTCGTTCTTCTGCACGTGGCCCGAGGCCAGTGCGCGAATCAGCAAGCCCGGAATGATGAACATAGCGCCGACCAGCAGAGATATCGCAAGCGGGTTGGCAAGCCACATATAAAGCGCGGCAATGGCAAAGCCCAGGGGCACTCGGCCACGGCGCGCGATCCTTGACCAGCTAACCACGGCATCTCCTCAACAACTCTCGCGCCGCTGCAACAACCTGATCAGCACTGATTTCCAGCAGACCCGGGTCCGGCCGTGCACGACGTTTGTGCGTGGTGGGACTGACCGGGTTCCGCAGAACGATGCTCGGAGCTACAAACGGCCCGTTGCGCGCCGGATCGGTGGGACCGAAGACGGCAACGACCGGAATGCCCAATGCGGCCGCCAGATGCATGGGGCCAGTATCGCCGCCAACAAATAGTCGTGCGCGGCGGGTGAGAGAAATCAGTTCCGTGAGCGTGCAGCCGACCGCTTCGGCCGCGCCTGCGCTCGCTGCCTCGACCGCCTGCGCCAGCTCTTCTTCGCCGGGACCAAAGTTAACCAAAGGCTTCAGACCGTCCGCGGCCAATTGTTTGGCCACGAGTCCGTATCGCTCGGCAGGCCATTGCTTGGCACCCCATCCAGCGCCGGGATTGAGCAACACGAAGTCGGTGATCCCGTCGCGTTTCAACCAATCGTCGCATTGCGTTTCGGCTCGATCATCGCAAGGAAGTTCCACAGCCGGGATTTCCAGCGACTTACCGAGAACAGCCTCTGCGAGGGAAATATTCTGTTCTACGACGTGAGCTCCACGGGCCATCACCTGTCGCGAGTAAAACATGCTGGCGATGTTTTCGCGCGGCTGCATTGCTCCATAAACCACTGGGACTTTCGACAACCGCGCCAGCATTGCGGAGCGTGCGGCACCCTGCAAATCCACGGCAACGTCGTATTTCGGGGCACGAAGCTCACTGAGGGTTGCGCCGATTCGTTCCCAAGTCTGGGGAGACAACAGCGAGGAGCGCCACTTCTTGGTATCAACGGCGTGGACCTGATCAACCAACGGGCGCCGCAGCGAGCGCGGGCCGGATCGCGGCTCCGACAGGGTACACAACAACTCCGCCCAGCGTTCTTCAACCACCCAGCCGATGGCGGCCGCCGGCAAGGCTATTCGAAGAGCGCTGACCGCCGGTAGGGCGTGCAGAATGTCCCCCATCGACCCGAGGCGCACGATCAGCAGCCGCCGGATTCCCGACGGCGCACTCAAATGCTCGGAGGCAGGCGGGGATTGCATTCTCACGTTAAGACGGCCGCGAGCGAAGACGGCTACGGATGATCTCGCTCGCAGAATGGTCCTTGGGGTCGCCCACAATTTCCACCCGGCCGCCCTGCTCGGCCACCACGTCACGCTCGGGCACGGTGCCCGCGGTGTAGTCCGTGCCTTTGGCCTGAATGTTCGGGCGAATTTCACGGATCAGCGCCCGCACGTCCCGCTCGGGAAATATGACGACCGCGTCCACGTCTTCGAAAGCGGAAAGAATCTCAGCGCGCTCCTCTGCCGGCATCAGTGGACGCCCGTCTCCTTTTAGCTCCCGCACGGAATCATCCGAGTTGACGGCAACAATCAACCGTCCACCTAGCGCCTTGGCTGCGCGCAGATACCGCACATGACCTACGTGAAGCAGATCGAAGCAACCATTGGCCAGGGTGATGGACTCCCCGGCGGCGCGCCATTCCGCCGCCCGGCTCTTAAGCGCCTCCCGCGTCAGGATTTTACTTGTCGGCATGAGAGTTCATATAAAAGCTCAATGGGAACGCGTGGCAGGCGGCGTCTGCGCGATCGCTTGCAGCAACTCTCGTTGCGAGACCGTCGCCGTGCCCCGCTTCATCACTACCAGTCCCCCGGCGTAATTTGCCAGCTGCGCGGCTTCTTCGGTGCTGGCTCCAGCGGCAAAGGCGGCGGTAAAGGTAGCTATAACGGTGTCTCCTGCCCCGGTCACGTCGGCGACCTGGTCAGAGCCAAAGATCGGGATGTCGACCGGTTTGTGTTTGCCCGAGAACGCCACCATGCCATCGCGCCCGCGAGTGATGACCAGCGATTGCAGCTTCATACGCGAGAGGATCTGTTCACCAGCTACGCACAATCGCTGCCAGTCGTTGCCAATTCTTGTGGCCAGGGCCGCTTCCACTTCAGGCTCGTTGGGGGTGGCCGCGGCGATGCCGGCATAGTGCAACATGCGGTAACGCGAATCGAGAACCACCGGAACGCGATCAAGCCGGCCGCGTTCGCGGATCGCATTCAGGATCGCCGGACTCGCGGCCCCGTATCCGTAATCCGAGATCAGCATGGCGTCGGAAACACGCGCATACTGCCGCGCGGCGAGAATCAGCTCGCGCTTCAGATGAGGGGTCGGTTCAGCCTCGGGCTCGCGATCCACTCGGACCACCTGCTGTCGCGCGGTGTGGGTCATGCCCGCGAGAATCCGCGTTTTAGTGACTGTGGTGTAGGCTTTGTCCTTCAAAATGCCGGTGAGAGCTATGTGTTTGTGGCGGAACGCCTTGATCAGCAATCGTCCCGGTTCGTCGTCTCCCACCACCCCAACCGGGAGCACGTTCACTCCGAGATCGGCAAGATTGCTGATGGCATTGGCCCCTCCGCCCGGCACCACCGTCCGCTCGCGATGCTTCAGGATCAGCACCGGCGCCTCGCGTGAGACACGCGAGATTTCCCCATAGATGAATTCATCCGCCACCAGATCACCGACCACGGTGACGGTGACGTTGGGGAAGGACTCGACGATCTTCTTCAAGCGATCGGATTCGTGGGGATGTTTTGCCATACTTGACTGCAAACCAACAGCCGAGACAACCGCGTTACAGAATGAATTCTCTCACGACTGCCGTCGTCGTTCGGCGATCACGCGCAGCATGGTATCCACGGCGTTAGCGGCGTCCACCAACTCCATCTTGACCGGGATCACCGCCAGCGGGTCGAGGGCGGTTAGCAATCCACCCAGATTGACGGCGTCTTTCTCGGTGGTGACGAAACCATCTGCCTCGCTCTTCTTACGCAGCGACAGCAGATCACGGATGTCGCGCTCCCGATACGCATGATGATCGCCGTAGAAAGCCTCAGCAGCCGGTTCAATGCCAGCCGTACGTAATTGCAGGACAAAATTCTTGGGCCTGGCAATGCCACAGAAGACAACCGGACGGCTGGGGACATTCTTCGGAACAATGCCCCGGCGAACCCGCCAAACCAGCTTGCCTTTTACGGGAAACGACTCCGCCGAAGCACCACTGGTGACCACTACGGCGTCTGCCCGAGCCAGAGACCGCAATGGCTCGCGCAGGCGACCGGCGGGGAGCAGTTGGTCGCGAACGTCTTCAGGGATGACCATGACGATGTCAAAGTCGCGCGCCAGAGTGCGATGCTGAAAGCCGTCGTCGAGCAAGTGCAACTGAGGGCCAAACTTGCTCTCAGCCGCGACCCCAGCCTGGTACCGTTCTTCACCCACAACCACAGGCACACCCAACCGGCGGGCAATCAGCAGCGGCTCGTCGCCGAAATCTCTGGCTGACCCGTCGGGGTCAACCAATGCCACGCCACGTGACTCACGGCCGTACCCCCGAGACAAAACGTCAAACTTCATTCCACGAGCCTTCAACAATTCTCCGAGTAGTATCACAAACGGAGTCTTGCCCGAGCCACCGACTGAGAGATTGCCGACACTGGCCACCGGCCCAGCCAGCTTTTTCGGTTGGAGCGTGTCCCGATCGTAGAGTCGGTTTCGCAGGCTGACGCCTGCGCCATAGATGGCGGCCAGGGGATTCATGGTGTGGCGCGGGCGCCTTTGCCCACGGGCGACCGGTCTGGCGCCGGCTCGCGCAGTCCCTTCAACGCGTCCGCAGTCCTCTGGGTCGCGCCGGTTTGGGAACGCAGAGTTTCAGCCCCGCGCCGGCCCAGCTCAGCTCGGGCCGTTGGGTTGGAAATCAGTTCCATGAAAACCAGGGGAAGTTCGTCCGGGCCAACCACCCTCAGCGCATCGCGGCCTTGAAAGAGCTCCACAATGTCACGAAAGTTCTCGGTGTGCTTGCCCACAACAATGGCCACGCCATGTTGCGCCGGCTCAATGATATTGTGGCCGCCGCGCGGCATCAGACTTCCGCCGACGAAAGCAATGTCCGCCAGGGAATAAAGCGCCGCCAGTTCGCCGATCGTATCCACCAGCAGCACACCGCCCGCGAGCGCGTCTCCACTCCATAGCGATCGTTTCGAGTACCGGATTCCCAGCGACGACAGCAAATGCGCCACTTCGGTAAATCGTTCCGGATGCCGCGGCGCCAGAATCATCACCGCTCGCGTATGGCTGGCCAGGACCTTCTCGAAGGCACGCAGCAGCAAAGGTTCTTCGCCTTCCACCGTGCTGCCGCAGACGATCACGGGGCCCACATCTCCCAGTGCCGCGCGTAGACTGGCGACGATGGGCGGTATCGGCGGTAGGGGTAGATCGAACTTCAAGTTGCCGCTGACCTGCACTCGCCCGGCAGGTGCACCGATGTCGCACAGCCGGCGGGCATCTTCCTCAGTCTGCGCAAGAAACATATCAACCGCCTGGAGCACTTCCGTCAGCAAGAAGCGCCACCGACGATAACGCGGGAACGACCGATCAGAAATACGCGCATTGACCACGGCGATTCGCGCCCCACTAGCGTGCGCCAGCCGCAGGAAATTCGGCCAGAATTCGGTTTCCGCAATCACGATCAATTCCGGAAGCAGCAACCGCAAGTAGGGCCGGATCGCAAAGCCAAAATCCATAGGGAAGTAGAAGACGTTTTCTTCCCCGAAATGTTTGACGGCGAGTTTCTGTCCGGTATCGGTCGTGGTCGAGACCACTACCTGATGCTGAGGGTGCCGTCGCCGCAACTCTGACACCAGTCCGCTCACTGCCAGCACTTCGCCGACTGAAACCGCGTGAATCCAGATGACCGGCCGACCCGGTTGCAGGGCTAACCGTTCCGGAACCCGGCCCAGTCGCTGGCCCAATCCCGCGTGATACTTGCCGTGGCGTGACATCTGCCACAGCCAGTAGGGGATGGTCACCAGCAGTCCGGCCGCTAGCAGCGCGCTATAGAGCAAATACATGCAGGAAGGGACATTCTAACTGTACCCCGGCCTGGCTGGCACCGCTTACTGTGCTGGCCGCATCCTATAATCGAAACCATGTTGAGCAAACTCTGGCATTTTTCAACTGTACGTTTGTCACTCGTGGCTGCCTTGTTGTTGCTTCCTACTCTGTGCGTGGGCGGCAAGCACTTTGTTATGCCCACGCCCCTGGCCGCCAAGGCCTATCCCGCGCACGATGAGCATGCGGACGAGGGGATCACGTTAGGCCTCGATCCCTATGACTTGGCCGACAAAGCCAGCATCTTCTCGGTTCGATACAGCGATGTCGGCTTCGTACCGATTTTTGTCGTTATCACCAATGCCAGCGACCAACCCGTATCGCTCACTGATGCCACGGCGGAACTGGTCACGGTGGATCGAACTAAGATTCCGCCGGCCACCGAAGACGATATTTATCGGCGCATCACGCGTCCGCCCGCCAGCGGGCCTTCAACCAGCCCGTTGCCCTGGCCCAAAAAGAAGGGCGGCGTCACCAAAGACGCTCAAGACGAGATTCAGAACTCACAATTTGCCGCCCGCGCCGTCGAACCCCACAGCACTCAATGCGGATTCATGTTTTTCGATGTGTCCGGCATTTCGACTCCGCTGGCGGGCGCGCGCTTTTACCTGAACCGTGTGCTGGATGCCAAAGGCCACGAATTGATGTACTTCGAAGTGCCGTTGGAGAAGTATCTGAGCGCACCCAGCAAGCCGTAGCAGTCCAACGAACCACTATAATCGCTGCTTATGGCCACCACGCCCGAGATATCAGTCGCGGCTCGTGCGAAGTACGAACCGGTCATTGGCCTCGAAGTCCACGTTCAACTCCTGACCGTGACGAAGATATTCTGCTCCTGCTCGGCGCGCTTTGGCGCCCTGCCGAACACCAACGTGTGCCCGGTGTGTCTCGGTCTTCCGGGAGCGCTTCCGGTGCTGAATCGCAAGGCAGTCGAGTTTGCTGTGCTGGCGGCGATGGCGCTGCACTGTCGCATCAATCAGACATCGATCTTCGCCCGCAAGAACTACTTCTATCCCGACTTGCCCAAGGGCTACCAGATTTCGCAATATGACAAGCCGCTTGCCGAGTTTGGTGCGATCGACATCACGTCCAGCGGCAGCCAAAAGAAAATCGGCATCACCCGTTTGCACCTGGAAGAAGACGCGGGCAAGAGCCTGCACGAAGGCTTTCCTGATTCCGCCGAGAAGACCGCCATCGACCTTAACCGCAGCGGGGTGCCGCTGATTGAGATCGTCAGCGGGCCGGAAATCGCCTCACCCGACGAAGCCTATGAGTACCTAACGCGGATGAAGGAGATCATCCTGTACACCGGAGTCAGTGATTGCAACATGGAAGAAGGCTCACTGCGCTGCGATGCCAACGTGAGCGTGCGTCCGCGCGGCCAAAGGCAGTTTGGCACCAAAACCGAAATCAAGAACGTGAATTCTTTTCGCTTTATTCGGGACGCGCTGGAATATGAGATCGTCCGCCAGATCGCCGTTCTCGAATCCGGCGGGAAGATTACGCAGGAGACCCGGCTCTACAACTCCGCCGAGGGCAAAACCTACAGCATGCGCTCGAAAGAGGAAGCCCACGACTACCGTTATTTTCCCGAGCCTGACTTGTTGCCGCTGGTGGTAGATGAGAAGTCGCACGCGGAAATCCGCCACAGCCTGCCCGAACTCCCGGAAGCCCGGAGAAAGCGCATGGTGGCCGACTACGGCATCACCGACTACGATGCCGAAGTGCTCACCGCTTCGAAGACATTGGCAGATGAATTCGAACTCGCCGCCAAGGCCGCGAAGAACCCCAAGCGCGTGGCCAACCTGGTACAGAGCGAGTTGATGGGCCGGCTCAAAGCTAAAGGTCTGGAGATCGCAAGCTCGCCCATTTCGATGAAGGGCGTGGCGTTGTCCGCGGATTTAGTCGAGAGTGGCGCGATTTCGGGCAAGATGCTCAAAGACTTGTACGATCTGTGCTTCGAGCGCAACCAGGATTTTCCTACCATTTATGAAAACGCCAGGCCGCAGCAGATCACCGACCCAGCTGCCATTGAGAAGATCATCGACGAAATCATCGCCACCAACCCCAAACAGCTTGAGCAGTACCGGGCCGGCAAGAAGACAGTCATAGGTTTTTTTGTAGGCCAAGTGATGAAGGCTTCCAAGGGCCAGGCCAATCCCCAGATGGTGAACGAGCTGCTGGCGAAAAAACTTGAGCCGAACGCTTAGGTTCGAATCAAATGAATATCTTGTCGACAGAGCCAATTCCATGCAAATCCAAGACATCGATGCCTTCCTCGAATATCTAGACAAAGTTCACCAACGCACTATGCGCGTGGTTCGTTGCATTCCTCCCGACAAGCTCGACTGGTCCTGTGCTCCGGGAAAGTTCACACTAGGCGACCTGGTGCGGCACATCGCGGCGATCGAACGACACATGTTTGGCGAAAATGTGCAGGGCAGACCCAGCCGCTATCCGGGCTGCGGAAAGGAACTTGCCGACGGCTACGATGAGGTGGTGCTGTTCATGGAGCGCATGCATCGCGAGTCGGTCGAAATCTTTTCCCGCCTCAGTCCAGAAGATCTGAATCGCAAGTGCGAAACTCCCGGGGGAACACCAATCACCACCTGGAAATGGCTGCGATCGATGGTTGAGCACGAGATTCACCACCGCGGCCAGATCTACCTCTCTCTCGCCATGCTGGGGGTCGCCACACCTCCGCTCTACGGCCTTACTTCAGAACAGGTTAAGGAACGCAGCGTGTCAGGCTGACTGACTGACCCTCCGGCCAGTATCTTCCGTCACCTAAGAACCTCGCGTTCCGCCCGTTAACATTGGCGTATGAAGAAATGGAAATGGGACCGCATTATCAGCGTGGCCACGCTGGCCAGTTCGCTGATTGCCATCGTTCTGGTGCTGAAGAAGCCGCATCCGGTTGCGCCCCCGATGCCCGCCGCGGTCGCCGCCGCTAAAGCCGAGTCGTTCCAGGAGAAGGTCGAGCAGTTTGAGCAGCCGAAACAACCAGGCCAAGCACCCTCCGAAGTACACTTGAGCTCGGACGAAATCAGCGCTGCGCTGGCCCAGGCCGCCGGAATGATTCCGGCTGCCCAGCCTCAGCCGCAGCAGCCCACATCGAGCTCGAGCCTTCCCAGCGTACCGCCCACGTCCGCGGACGCCGCCTTCGGCCCCGGGCAGCCCGAAGTAAAGGATTATCAGGTCAACTTCGATGGTGATGTTGCTCGCGGCCAGTTTGTAACCCAGATCGGCGGCAAAGACGTGTACGTCACACTCGCCGGACACCTTGGCTCCAAGGACGGCTATGCCACGTTTGACCCCACGGAGTTCAAGGTGGGTGACCTCAGCATTCCGGTTTCGCTGGTAAACGATGCCTTACAGAAACGGCTCACCGAGCAGCGCGATCGCCTGAAGCTGCCCGACAACGTGGACGGAATCAAAGTGGAAAATGGCGAACTGGTGATGACCGGAAAGTAGCAGCCCTCACTCCGAGAGCGTGCCCTGAAACAACGCGTAGAGTTGATTCCCAATCACGCGATACACCACGAACGCGGTGCCGGTATCGGAAACCTGGCGGAAGAGCAGTTCGCCGCGCCCATCTCCATCGGCATCGACCGCATCGATCAGCTCCATCCGCGGAATGACATCGAGGTGGCTGGTGTCAGTTACATTCGAAAACACCTTGTGAAAGTCGGCATTGGCGTCTTGCCGGACCACCAGCGTCACAATGTATTGCGGCCCGCTAGTTTCTTTCTCTTTGGGATTCTGGGAAAGATGCGCCTTTGCGCTCAATATCAGGACCGGCTCGTTGCTGCTGTTGAGATCGAAGACGCGAAGCTGCACGTCCTCGAAGTCCGGCAGCGGAGGCTTGGTAGCAGCCAGCTTCCGCGACCCTGGATTCTTCGCAGGCTCAGACGCCTGAATAGTCTGCCCAGCCAGTAGTCGCGCCCGCCCGCGAACCTCATCGGCAGCCATCGCCAGCATTTTCTTGCGGTACTGTTGCTCCTCCTCTTGCTTCATGGAGTAGCTATAAGGACGCGGCTCGGGCCCGTCGTCGGCTGAGATTGCCGGAAACACTTGGGTTTGTGCAGTTGCGGCGGGTTTGGCTGAACTCCCGCGCTTGGCCTCACCAACAGGCGTGCCGGTCAAAGGCTCAGGTGGTCTGGGCGCGGGAATCCCGCGTTTCAACGTGGGAGCATCTTTATCCGGCTCGGGAACTGACGTCGGAGCAGTTGGCTTGGTCTCGTCAACCGGAGGTTGCGCCGCCGGCGGTGGTGTACTTGGAGGCGCAGGCTGGGAAGGCGCCGGTGGACTTGGCGGCGTTGGCGCTGCGGGAGTGGCATCCGGAGCCTTCGGTTTGGCGGGCCCTTCGTGCCGCAGCACTGGCGGGCCTTCGTCGTCGTTCAATCCACGCGGTACCGGCGATTCTTTCCGAGCTGACTTGGGACGAATTTCGCTGGCGGGCAGCCAGGTCCCTTCCCCGATCCACTGATGTGTTTCCGGCTTTTCAAGTACGCTCTTGACCGTAAACAGTCCTTGCGACACTCCCGTGCGCACGCCTTCATAGACCGTGTCACCCCACAGCGCCATGGGCACCGGAGAAGCTTTGTACGCGTTGGCGTCGAAGTATTGCCCATCAATCAAAATCGCGATGGGGATGAGCCGCGCCTTGCCATTGCTCATCTCGATCAGCCCCAGCGCGCGCGGCCCCGGGTTGGCCTTAGCGCCGTGGGAAGCTTGCGCCGCCGCGCTCGGAGCCGTTATCAAAGCCAGAGTGGCCGAGATGACGAACTGCCCAGCCGTGCGGTATAACCTTGATCGAGAGGAAGAGATAGCCATGGACATCAATGATAAAGCCCCAGAGTTCACTTTGCCTGACCAGAATGGTGAGAGCGTCTCGCTTAAGAGTTTTCGGGGGAAGTATGTAGTGCTGTATTTCTACCCGCGCGCCGACACTCCGGGATGCACCATCGAAGCATGCAGCTTCCGCGATTCCTACAAGAAAGTCGAGAACGTCGGAGCCGTGGTGCTGGGCGTGTCTCCTGACGAACCGAAAGCGTTGAAGAAGTTTGAAGACAAATTCGGTCTGCCCTTCACCTTGCTCGGCGATGCCGATAAAAGGGTTTGCAACGCTTACGGCGTGATCCAGGAGAAGAACATGTATGGGAAGAAGGTCATGGGGGTGGCGCGCACGACGTTCATGATTGGCCCGGATGGAAAGATTAAACACATCTTCCACAAAGTTAAGCCGGAAGGCCACGCCGACGAAGTGCTGGTGTGGTTGAAGGAAGCAGCCAAGGGCGCGGCGTAGGTTCGCGGCAGTTGCAGATGGCAACTTTAACCACTCCCTTGGAGCGCCTACGCACGGCGCTGCCGGCCGAGTTTTACGACCGTGATCCGCGGCGCGTTTGCCGCGAATTGCTGGGCAAAGTGCTGGTGCGCAATGCGCCTCAGAAGTATCTTGCCGCTCGTATCGTCGAAGTCGAAGCGTATTTCGGCAAGAGTGACGGGGCAGCGCATTCTTTTGCCGGACGCACCGCGCGCAATGCCGTTCTGTTTGGCCCTCCCGGCCACGCCTACGTTTATTTCATTTATGGCAATCACTACTGCCTGAATGTTTCCTGTTTGCCGGATGGCGTGGCTGGAGGAATTCTGTTTCGAGCTGTGGAACCGCTGGTGGGAATCGAGACCATCGCGAAGGCCCGCGGATTGGAACTGAACGGCACGCGTAACTTGCGCAACCTGACCAGCGGTCCGGGCCGGCTGGCAGAGGCGTTCGGAATCACCCGGGAGCGCGACAATGAGAAAGACCTCACTTCGCCAGAATCGGACCTGTTTATTGCGGATGACGGCTATCGCGTGAGGAAGGTCTTGACCACGCCACGGATTGGCATCACCAAGGCCGCCGAGCGTCCTTGGCGGTATGTGATCGCGGGAAATCCGTTTGTCTCCGGGCCGAGAAATCTGCTTAAGAAGATCCCTAGTCACCAGGGGACTACGGATGAACGATAGCAGCGGCAAAATACCAGTGACAGGTGTGGTGCCGCTCGCTCAGATGGCGGGAGGGGATGACGAGGACCTCAAACTGTTAAAGGTGATGGCAGCTGGAGCCCAGAACTATCTTCGTTCTTTTCCTTGGTGCAAAAATGTTCGAGAAGTGTACTTCGGCGACGGCTACGGCGGGGTTGTGGCTGTCTTCCTCTTCCACATTGAACCTGCGCGGGCGAATGTGGACGAGTGGCTGTGGGTTATCTCTTGCGATGTGTCCCCCGCATACCTGGTAACGGACTTGTGCAAGACCCCCTCCCAGGCTTTGGAAGGCTACATCGAGGAAGTATCTAAGTGGATACAGTTGGCAAAACAAGGGCGATCGTCCAAGGACGCGATTCCTGTGTACATACCAGCGACGCCAGAGAACGCTGCCGACGTGGAGAGAAGAATTAAGGTGTTGCGAGAGGCCATCGTGCCGGCCTTTCGAGAGGCTGAGACCAAACGGGCCTGAGGCCCGTCTAAGCTTCCATAGTAACTGGCTAAACTGAATTCGCCCGGAGGGAACCATGAGCGTCGAAAACAAGACCGAGACGAAGGCTGGAACGAACGTCAAGCAGGCAGTGCCGTTTTTCGGGGTGTCGAATATCGAAGAGTCCGTTAACTTTTACGTCGACGGCCTGGGCTTCGAGATGACCAAGAAATGGACACCTGAAGGAAAGCTGCGCTGGTGCTGGCTGCAGCATGGCGACGCAGCCCTGATGCTGCAGGAGTTCCGCAAGGAGGGACTCAATTCATGGACGCCCGAAGGTAAAGTAGGCGTGGGCGTAACGATCTGCTTTCAGTGTGAAGACGCACTGGCTATCTATCGCGAGGTCACCTCACGTGGGATCAAAGCTTCGCGCCCCTTTGTCGGTAACGGCATGTGGGTGACCTCTGTATCCGACCCAGACGGCTACAGAATCGAATTCGAGAGCTTTACCGACGTGCCGGAAGAAACGGTGCTTTCGGAGTAGCAGCTCCGCGATTGACTCGCGACGCGGAAAGCCTTACGCTGTTCGCCAGCGCGAAGGGCGCATCCAGTCCGCGGAAAGGGCCGTGCCCACCTTGTCTCACAACTCGAAGGATACGATCCTACTTTTAGCCTGACTCGGGCGGACTCCAGGCGCATTCACGAAAGGAAGATCGTATGGATGCCAAAAAGCTACCTGTCCGCCCCAGCCTGGACCAATACCGCAAACAAGCCAAAGAACTCCTCAAAACCTGCAAATCAGGCGATTCGGAGGCCATTCAGCGAATTAAGCGGCACCATTCCCAACCAAGCAAAGCGGTCGACTCAAGGGCTCTGAGCGGCAAGGTCACTCTTGCCGACGCTCAGCTGGCGATCGCTCGCGAACACGCGTTCGAGAGTTGGCCGAGGTTTGCGAAACACATCGAAGCCCTGACTCACGAAGACTCTGCCGTCTCACTATTCGAACTCGCCGCGGATGCGGTCGTCGTGGGCGACGCGGCCACACTGAAGCGGTTACTGCGCGGAAATCCGGCGTTGATTCGAGAGCGCTCGGCACGCGTACATCGGGCCACGCTTCTTCACTACCTGGGTGCGAACGGCTTTGAGGATTACCGCCAGAAGTCCCCTAAGAACGCTGTTGAGATTGCGAGGATCCTGTTGAGCGCAGGCGCTGAAGTCGACGCGGTGGCCGACACTTATGGCAAGGGAACCACGTTGGGTCTAGTGGCAACGAGCATCCATCCCAAACTGGCCGGTGTGCAAATCGCGCTGCTCGCGGCGCTGCTGGAGGCGGGTGCAGCTGTCGACGGCGTCCCGGGAGGGTTGAGCCCGGTGATTTCAGCTCTGCACAACGGGCGCGGTGAAGCTGCGGAGTTTCTAGCCGAGCGCGGGGCCAACTTGGACATCGAGGGAGCAGCGGGAGTGGGACGACTCGATCTGGTCAGGAATTTCTTCAACCAAGACGGCAATCTGAAAGCCAATACGACAAAGGCGCAGATGGAATCTGGCTTCCTGTGGGCGTGTGAGTATGGTCGGGACAATGTCGTCGAGTTCTTGCTGCAAAGGGGTGTGGATTTAGGTGCGCAAGCGAACACCGGACTGACTGGACTGCACTGGGCTGTGGTTGGCGGACAACTGGCAACGATTAAGTTGCTGGTGGGGCGCGGGGCGCCGCTCGAAGCGAAGAACGCCTACGGCGGCACTGCTCTCGGCCAGGCCCTCTGGTCTGCAATGAACGGAGACTCGGGAATTGACTATATCCCAGTGATCGACATGCTCATCGCCGCTGGCGCAAAGGTTGAACCCGATTCCCTGGCTTGGCTGGCGCAGCAACGGGGGGCATCCTCAACCAAGGTACGGCTTGAAGCATTGCTCCGGCGTCATGGCGCGGCATGAATACTACTTGGGAGAGAGCAAAATGTTGTCGAGCAACCGGGTCCCGCCGACGAAGGCTGCGACCGCGACTAGAGTCTCACTTCGAATCTCCGAAGTGGGGTCGAGTGTGTCCGGATCCACAGTTTCCAGATAGTCCACGCGAGCCCCGGGTTCCTGCGATAGCACCTGCTTCCCGGTTTCCACAAGCCTCTCAGTATTCCGTTCGCCCTGATCGAAGCGCTTCTGCACTTCGCCGAGTGCACGGTAAAGCACCAGCGCCGACTTGCGTTCCTGGGGACTCAAGTAGGCATTACGCGAGCTCATAGCCAAGCCATCGGGCTCACGCACGATCGGTCCGACGACGATCTCGACTGGAAAGTTCAAATCACGCACCATGCGGCGGATGATCGCGCACTGGGCCGCATCTTTTTGCCCGAAAAATGCCAGTTCTGGTTCGATGATGTGGAACAGCTTCGCCACGACGGTCGTTACTCCTCGAAAGTGTCCGGGGCGAGACCTGCCGCATAGCTTCTCGCTCATGCCTTCAAGTGTCACGTAAGTGACCGCATTCTTCGGATACATGTCATCCACTGAAGGCGTGAACAGAATGTCGACCTTCTCGCGTTCCAGTAGTTCACGATCTCGCTCGAACGGACGGGGATACTTGGCGAGGTCCTCACTGGGACCGAACTGCAGAGGATTTACGAAGATGGAAACTACGACCGAATCGCACTGCGCCCGGGCGGCGCGCACCAGCGACAAATGCCCCTCATGCAATGCGCCCATGGTGGGCACAAGACCCACGCGGCGGTCCTGGCGCATGAGAACACGCGCCTTCCGCATCTCGGCGACGCTTTCGCAAATTCTCATGAAACGTTAGTGACCGTCACACGGAGGGGACCCAGTTGATGGTTACGTGCAGACTTTCCAGCGTCCCCGCGACCAAGGCCCGGTTTCGGCGCAATTGTGCCCTTTCGGATTCCAACGAGCCCGTTGCAGCGCTCTCCGCCACCGCTACCACTCGACCGTAGGGCCAGGCTGATGTTGGCAGCTGGGCCAGCGCCTCCACCAATTGATCGGGCGTCAGGATTTTCTGCTCGTTGTTCGCGGGATCCAGCAATCCTACCCCGTCCGTTCGGACGATCAGATAGGGATTCTTCCAGTTCTTCATCTCCCGCACCGCACTCACCTTCTGGTTGTCAGCAGGAGGCAGAGCTTCGATACGCAGCACCGGATTGACCTGAGAGGTCGAGCTACCCGAGGACTTGGAGCCGGCGCAGCCCGCCACCACAGCCAGGCTGATCCCCAGCGCAATCAAAGGGAGACATTTCATCTCGCTAATTCTATCGCTGCATCCAGCGTTTGCGCTCCAGTACGGTTTCCAGCGCCTGCTGCGTTTCCTTGGGCAGATGATAGGACTCGCTATCCGCGGGATACTGGCGTGACGTCACGTCCGCGCGAAAAGCCTGAACAGCATCTGTGATCAGCGCTGCCGCATCGCCGTAACGGCGTACAAACTTGGCCGCGGGAGCGAACGTCAGATTCAGAATGTCGTGGATCACCAGCACCTGGCCATCGCAATCAGGACCAGCGCCGATGCCAATGGTCGGAGTCGCCACTTCAGCCGTGATCATGGCCGCCACTTCCCGAGGAATGCCTTCCAGGTAGATGCAGGCCACCCCTGCGCGATCGAGCGCCACAGCGTCCCGCATGAGCTGTTCGATGGCGCTGAGCGACTTGCCCTGCACCTTGTATCCGCTCATGACGTTCACCGACTGCGGCGTCAGCCCGATATGGCCGGCCACAGGAATCTCGGCGTCGATGATGCGGCGAATCAGGTCGGCCCGCTTTTCGCCGCCTTCCATCTTCACCGCCTCCGCGCCTCCCTCTTTGATGAAGCGGGTCGCGTTCTTGACCGCTTCGTCGGTGCCAACATGGTATGACCCGAAAGGCATGTCGGCGATCAGAAACGCGTGCTTCACGCCACGATGCACAGCCCGAGTGTGATGCAGCATTTCATCCACCGAGACGGCGAGCGTGTTTTCGTAGCCCAGCATGGTCTGGGCGAGCGAATCCCCGACTAGGATGATGTCGATCGCCGCTTCATCCACCAGGCGCGCAGCGGCGTAGTCGTAGGCGGTCAGGCAAGTAATGGGTTGGTGTTGGAGTTTCTTTTCGCGAAGCGAAGCTACAGTGATTTTCTGGCGAGGTTCGCCAGCCGGTGTGAGACTCACAATGCCCTCCAGTGCCCCTCCGGCTTCGCCGGATAGAGTCTGTGTAATGCTCAGGCTATTGTAGTCGCTGGCGCAGGCCTGTGGCTAGTCGGCTGGCATTACCAAAGCGCAATCAGAGAGTTAGGCGCTGCTCTCGCCCTTTTATGCAGTTGGCCCGCAACCAGGCTGCGAATGCAGCTTCGTCGATAGTACCTACGGCCAGGTCCAAGACGGACTGGGTGGCATCCTCTTCGTTCGCAACGAAACTGAACCCATTCAGTTCGAGAAAGAGAACGCCTGCGACAAAACCGGCCCGCTTGTTACCATCGACAAAAGGGTGATTGCGGACGATGCCCGCTGTGTAGAGAGCAGCCATCTCAATCACATCGGCCGAGTCGGCGTAAGCGCGATGCTGACGGGGACGGGCCAAAGCGGATTGGAGAAGCCCTCTGTCGCGCAATCCCGAGGCGCCGCCGTGTGCGGCTAGTAGTCGGTCGTGAATCGCAAGGATGTCGCGCTCCTCAATCCAGGTCGGTTCACGTTTCTTCACTTTGACAAGGCGTGCAGCGTATTGCGGTAGCGGCCCATGATCTCCTCGGCCTTCTTGATTTTCTTCTCGAATGCGGGATCGTAGGGCGTGAGACGGTAACCGCCCTCTGCGGCCTCGATCAGAAAGAGACGTTCGCCATCATCGGTTCGTAGACGGTTGATCACCTCTTTCGGCAGTACAACCCCGAGGGAGTTGCCAAACTTGCGGACCTTGAGTTCGACCATGAACGCCTCCATCGTTATTACAATTGTAATAACATAATTTAGAGCGTGCAAGGAAAAAGAGCGGCAGCCATGACCTTTGGAATGTGGCGAGTAGCAGCGGCCAACGACCGAAGTTCCTACGCGCTGGCGGCTTCCTCCCTTCCCAGCGGAAGGAAGTACTGCGTGCCTTTGATCGGCGCGGAGACTTTTCGCAGCAACTCCTGCAAGTCCTGGTTGCGTTCCACGAAGTCAATCTCAGAGGTATTTACGATGAGCAGGTCCGACGATGTGTAGTGAAAAAAGAAGTGTTCGTAGGCCTTGATCACTTCTTCGAGATACGCTTCATTGATCGCCTTTTCTCCGGGCGCGTTCTTCTTCTTGAGCCGCTTTTTCAGGACTTCCGGCGTGGCCTGCAAATAAATTACCAGATCGGGCGTGGGCAACTGCTCGCGAAAATGGTTGTAGTAGCGATTGTAGGTGTCCAGTTCCTGGTCGGTGAGGTTGAGACAGGCGAAGAGCTTGTCCTTCTCGAAAATGAAATCGGCGACCACCATCTTCTGCGAGTTCGCGCCCATGTCCAGCGCCCGGAGCTGCTCGAAGCGGCGAATCAGAAACGCGAATTGCGCCTGGAACCCGGCCCCGCGTTCGCCCTCATAGAACGCGCGCAGGAAGGGATTGTCCTCGACTTCCATCACCTGCTGGGCATTGAGGCGCTCTGCCAAAACGCGCGCCAGCGTGCTCTTTCCGACGCGAATGGGGCCTTCCACTGCAATGTAGCGGGGAAGCTCGAAAAGCTTGGCCATGGGATTTTGAGGACCGCTGCTTCGCATGGCAGCATAACGCGAGTGCGCGCGGCTGGCAATTGAGGAAAAGGTTACTAGTCCGAGTTGACGGAATTCGAGAATCGCCCGATCATCGGTGCGGAGATTCTCAGTGCTTAAAAGGGTGGCGTTCGGTCTCGCCTTGTTGCTGCTGCCTGGGTTACCTCAAACCGAGGCTCAGTCCAAGGCCGTCGCGAAAAACTCAACCAAACTGACCCAGCTCCGGGTCATCGGTTCTGAGCGCTTCCAGCCTGAGGTGGTGGCTGCGGCCACCGGCCTCAAACTTGGAGACGACGCCTCTGATGGTCCGCTCAAGCAAGCAGCTGACCGCCTGGCCGCCTCCGGCATGTTCAGCGACATTACCTACAGCTACGTGTCGAGTCCGAAAGGAACCCGTGCGGAATTCCATGTGGTTGACGCCGACCAGTTGTTCCCACTTTTTTTCGACAATTTCGTGTGGCTATCGCGGACCGACTTGTTGAAGGAGTTGCAAAAACGCGAACCGTTATTTGTTGGAAAAGTCCCGTATGCCGGCGAAATGTTTGAACGGCTGAGCGAAGATCTCACGGGCATCCTCGCCAGCCTGCAGGTTTCCGGCACGGCCAGGGTGATGCCCCGCGTTTCGCCAACCTCAAAAGAAATCCTCGGATTCACGTATTCGGTGCAAGGCGTGACCATCCCGGTCGTGAGGGTCGAGTTCCCAGGCTCGTCTGCCGATATGACGCTGGTGTTGCAGAAGGCCGCCGTCGGGAGCTCCTTGATGCAAAACAATTACTCCGAAAGGGCTGTAATCGGCGTTGCTGGGCTCGACTTTCTGGCCCAATATCACATGCGCGGTTATCTGAAGGCAGCATGTGACGACCCGACTGCGGAATTGCAAGATAGAACTCTCAACCTTGTCGCGGTTCGGCTTCCGGTTCACGAAGGACTACGGTACAACCTGACGGCGATACAGTGGTCGGGGAACAAAGCTTTCTCGCTAGATGATCTCACCAAGGCCCTCAAGGACGAACCCGGAAAGCCGCTCAACCAAGTGCAGTTGGAAGAAGAACTTGGCGGGATTTCAAAAGTCTACGGCACCCGCGGCTACATGGAAGCGCGATTGGATCCGAAGTACAACTGCGACGATGCAAGCCAAAGCGTGGTGGTGGCGATCCAGGCAAATGAAGGCGCGCAATATCACATGGGCAATGTGGAATTCCGAGGCTTGAGCGAAAATGCGGTTGCGAGCCTGCGTAAGCTATGGAAGCTGCATCCCGGGGACCCATACGATTCCAGCTACCCCGGTCTGTTCCTTTCGGGTGCGGCCAGACAGTTCGATTTCAAGGGCGTACATGTTCAATACAGCCCGAGCCTGCACCGCGACACCAAGACCGTCGATGTTACTTTTCAGTTTTCCAGGTAGCAGCCTTCACTGAGTTTGTTCGGGCTCACTAGCGAAATGCAATTACAATCTCTGCCATGCTGCAATTGGCGCTTGCCGCAGGTGGAATGGCCGCGGTTTTCTCCGCTGGCTATCAGTCGATGTCCCCCACCGGCCAGTGGTATGGCCAGACTTTCACTGGACTGCCTTCAGGCTCAAAAAAACTCGCGTTGACCTACGACGACGGCCCCAATGACCCCCACACCCTGCATCTCTTGGAAGTCCTGGACAAGCATAAGGTCCGTGCCACTTTTTTCTTAATCGGCCGCTACGTAAAGCAACGGCCTGACATCGCGCGCGAGATCGCCCAAGCGGGCCATGCCATCGGGAACCACACTTTCAGCCATCCCAATCTGATCTTCGCCTCAGCGCGTAAGACTCGGACCGAACTCCAAGGGTGCGAGCAGGCTCTATACGACGCAGTGGGACAACACTCCCGGCTATTCCGTCCGCCCTTCGGAGGACGCAGGCCTGTCACCTTGCGGATCGCGTGCAGCCTTGGCTTGGAGCCAGTGATGTGGAGTGTCACCGGCTGGGACTGGAGCGCTAAACCAGCAGAATATGTCGAAAAAAAGGTCTACAAGCAGATTCGCGGCGGCGATGTCATCCTGCTGCACGACGGCGGACATGCCGAACTTGGAATTGATCGTTCCCAAACTGTGATCGTCACGGATCGATTAATCGCCCGCTATAAGGCCGAAGGCTACGACTTCGTAACCGTTGCCGAGATGAAGGGAAAAGCAATTCCCGGCGGGTAGTTCCCAGTCCTACGCGTGCGCCGGTGCAAACGCCTGCTTCGCTGCCGCGATCGTCTTCTGGACGTCTTCCTCAGTATGCGCTGCGCTCAAGAAGGCCGCTTCGAATTGCGAAGGTGGCAGGTACACCCCGCTCTCCAGCATGGAGCGGAAAAAGCGGGCAAAGGCCTTGGTGTCGGATTTCGTCACGGAAGTCCAATTGGTCACCGGGCCGGGCTGGAAGAACCAGGTGAACATCGATCCCACACGGTTGTGGCAGATGGGCACGCCAGCGTCGGTCGCCGCGGCTGCAACTCCGGCCACCAGTTCCCCGCTCAGCTTCTCCAGGCGTGGATAGATCTCCTGCTTGTGTTCGCGCAAATGGCGCAAGGTTGCCAGGCCGGCAGCCATGGTCAAAGGATTACCTGACAGGGTTCCAGCCTGGTACATCGGCCCGAGGGGCGCTACAAGATCCATGATGTCCGAAGGGCCTCCGTAGGCTCCGACCGGAAGTCCTCCCCCGATGATCTTGCCCAGCGTGGTCAGGTCAGGCTGGATGCCGTAAAGTTCCTGGGCGCCTCCAAGAGCCACGCGGAATCCGGTCATAACCTCATCGAAAATCAGGACGGTTTTTTCCTGGTGCGTCATCAAACGCAAGGCCGCCAGGTACTCGCCCGTTGCCGGCACGCAACCCATGTTGCCAACTATGGGTTCTACAATCACGCAGGCAATCTGGTGTTTGAATTTCTTGAATGCTTCCTCCAGCGGATGCAGGTCGCCGAAAGGCAGTGCCAGCGTGAATTGTGCAAACTCCTCCGGAACCCCCGCCGAGCCTGGAATCCCGAGCGTGGCCACGCCCGATCCGGCTTTCACCAGCAGGGCGTCGGCGTGTCCGTGATAGCAGCCTTCAAACTTAATCACATACTTGCGCTTGGTGTAGGCCCGGGCCAGGCGAATGGCAGACATGGTGGCCTCGGTGCCGGAATTGACGAATCGCACTTTTTCAATGTGGGGAAAGGCTGAGATCACAACTTCCGCCAGATCGGCTTCGCTGGGTGTCGAGGCGCCAAAGCTGGTGCCATTGCGGGCCGCGGCTATGACCGCCTCTACAACTGCAGGCGCGGAATGCCCGAGAATTAGCGGACCCCAGGAACCCACGTAGTCGATGTATCCGTTGCCGTCAGCGTCAAACAGCCGCGAGCCTTCACCGTGCAGGATGAAGGGGGCATCTCCGCCGACCGCGCAAAAAGCGCGTACCGGTGAATTGACACCGCCAGGAATCATTTTGTCGGCGCGTTTTTGCAGCGCACGAGAAATCTCCATTTTTCGGCCCATGAGTCTCCTTAGGGAATGGTTGGCAAACATGTTAACAGTCGCTAAACGCTCGGGCGACTGCATCTTGGCAAGAACCAGCCAGTGTCAAACAGGTAACGGAATTCACCGGAATTTTACAATTCAGCAACAGTGCTGAAACACGTGGCCAGTAGGCTTTATCTCATTACACGCCCTTCTAACCGGGAGGGTCTTAAGGACGGCTTCGGGGGGCTCCGAGCCGTCCTGATTTTTTTGGGGCCGAATCTTCGCTTTCAACCCCGCCGCGCTCAAATCCCAACGGGCGAATCACTTCAAGTAGGAACGAATGATGTCTACCAGTTCATCCGCGGCCAAGGCCTGTTCAGAGGTCGGCTTTTGTTTCGGGTCCAGGACATGAAAGCGGACATGGTCCTCGACTAGTTCAGCCATCAACCCATTAAGCGCTCCTCGCGCTGCGGTAATTAGCTGCAAGACGTCTGAGCATTCGATTTCGTCAGTAAGGGCGCGCTCCAGCGCCTCGATCTGGCCGCGAATCCGACGGATGCGCAGAACCAGCTTTTCTTTTTCTCGTATGGTGTGCGCCACTTTTTTCTTGACAATACTATAGGGGGGTATGCTACAAGCAGTCAAGAGCGTATGAAACAAGGTAACGACAGACCTCCGAGTACGGCTGGCTGTCCGGTGTAGAAGCAATAGAACTGAACCGGTAGACCGATTTCCCGCCTATCGTCACCTCTGCTGCTTCCACTCCGCAAACCAATTGAAGACACGTTTACGCCGGGGCCGTTCGACCCAGCGGCGTCACGCTCGCTTTGCCTTTATCGGCACAAACCGCGAGCGTGCGCTGCTGAGCTGTGCCCCGGCAACCCTTGGGAAAAGGAGAAAAACCATGCAGCAGGAGGTGCTTTCGATTTCAACCGCAGGTGTTGCCGCCACGCCGCCGGTTCGTGGCCGCGTGGTACGCAGCAAGTGGCTGTACAGCGTGCTCACTTTCCTGATGGTATTTGGCCCGGGCCTGATTGTCATGGAAGCGGACAACGACGCGGGTGCAGTCTCAACCTATGTGCAGGCTGGCGCTCAGTACGGCACCAAGCTGCTTTGGCTGCTGCTGCTGCTGTTGCCGGTTACTTACTTCATTCAGGAAATGGTGGTGCGGCTGGGAATCGCGACCGGCAAAGGACACGCTGCCATGATCTATCAGCGTTTCGGAAAGTGGTGGGGGCTGTTCTCCCTGGTTGATCTGCAATTGGTGAATTTCCTGACACTGGTCACGGAGTTCGCCGCCATTGCTCTCGCAATCAGCCACATGAATATCACGCCAAGAGTCGGCGTTCCCGTCGCGGCAGTTGGCCTGGTGTTCATGGTGCTGACCGGCAGTTATCGGCGCTGGGAGCGGATCACAGTCTTTCTCTGCCTGCTTGATGTTGCCTGGCTGGTGATTGCGTTCAAGCTGCACCCGGGCTTTGGGGAAGTCTTGCATGACACGTTTGTGCCCAGTGTGCCTGCAAGCGGAGTAACTGCGAGCCTAGTGTTCCTGGTGATTGCGATTGTAGGCACGACGATCGCTCCCTGGCAGTTGTTCTTTCAGCAGAGTTGCATTGCCGACAAGCGCTTGCGCTTCGCTGATTTGAAGTGGTCGCGTCTGGATACTCTTCTGGGGGCAGTGTTCACCATTGTGGTGGCTGGCTGCATGATGATCGCGGGAAATGCCGCCCGAGTTCATGGAGTTCAGTTTCTTGATCCCGCGCAAATGGCCAATGATCTTCGCTGGTTCTCGGGGGAAGCAATTCGCAGCGGCATTCTGCTGTTGATGATCAACGCGGCAGTGCTGGGGACGACGGCCATCTCGCTCTCCAGTGCCTGGGCCTATGGGGAAGTCAAAGGCTGGCCGCATAGCCTGGAAATGCCGGTAAGCCAGGCAAAAGATTTTTACACGACGTACCTGGTGTGCGTTGCGCTGGCCGCTGCGATCGTCCTGATTCCCGGCGCGCCCTTGCAGTTGATCATCATCGGCGTGCAGGTTTTGGCCGGCATCATGCTGCCCTCGGCCATCATCTTCCTGCAGCTATTGCTAAACGACAAAGAAGTGCTGGGAGAACGGTTCGTCAACCGGCGATGGAACAACTGGGTGAACTGGACGATCATCATCGCCATGTTCGCTCTTTCATTAGTCCTGGCGGCCCAAGTGGTCGCCCCCAATCTCTTCCCCCATATCTAGGAAAGCAGGAGGTGCAACATGAGCGTACTAGGTTTTCTAAGACCGTCCGTCATCGACGAAGTGCCGGCGAACCATTTCGCAGTGGTTCATCCGCTCGACGACGTTGTGGAGACGAAAGTAGACACCTCCACACTCGGGCCCATGCCAATGACGCCGAGCGTGAGACTGTCGCTGATGGCGCTGCGCGGCTATCTGATACTCATGATGTTGTTGGTGCTTTATCACGTACTGGATCTCGCTGGAATTCCGGTTTAGCCCGGACACTGAGGGTCGAATTCTTTATGAAGACTTTATGGTTCGCTCGTTCGATCCTTGGAACTCTGGGCATCGAATTGGAGCGGGTAATGAAAACCGAAGGAAAGGAGGTAAGAAACGATGTCATGCAAGACCTTATTAGCACCGCTGGCGATGACGACGTCACAGCTCGCGCGCTCGGTCTGCTTCGAGAAGTCCTACGCGGAACTCACGGAGCAGATTGTGGAACCCAATCTGCCTTTGAAGATGAGCTGGGTCGTGGTCACCGACGAACATGGCAGGCGGCACCTCCGTATGCGCTGGAAACTTGCGGACGATTGCTGAATGACACTCTGGCGTGGTTAACCATAGTTTACTACCGCGTGTATACTTACGTTAATTATATCCCGGCAGGGGGGCTCTTTCGATACTTGGGCCCCACGACTGCCGTTACTGTATTAATCGAGTTGGTGTAGGCTCGATGCCCGGACAAATGAAGGACACACTCCAATTCGGAACGGTTGTCGGACGCTGGCTGGCGCTTGCGTTGTGTGCGTTTGCCTGCTCTGGCTGGACCTCGTTCGCGATCGCCCAACAGGCGGCGGTTGCTCAGGAGGCCGCGACTGCGCCTACTCAGGCCGCCGATACGGCGACCGATCCCTCCGCCGACCCTGCCCCCGAGAGCATGTTCCCGCGCCTAAAGGACGACCGTTTCTGGTTATCCGGTCAGGCGAACTTCATCTTTCAGGCCAACCCGTCGTTCTTTGCCAAGTACAGCGGCCCGCACAGTCTTGGTCCCGACTACCAGAAAGCGACTTCACGCGTGTTGACGTTCTACACCGGCGTGCGCCTGAACGATTCCACCGAGATCCTGGTGGACATCGAAGAAGCCGGGGGCGCGGCGCTCAGTTCGGGCTTTGGCCTGGCGGGCTTTACCAATCTGGACATTGTTCGCAATCCCTTGTTGAGCAAGGCACCCTATGTAGCCCGCGCCATGATTCACAAAGTCTTTGCGCTGAGCGACGAGAAGATTGAGAACGTGCGTAATCCTCTGTCATTGTTCGGTGAGCTTCCAAAGCGCCGCCTTGAGGTTCGGGTCGGAAAGTTCAGCATGCCGGATTTCTTTGACCAGAACTCAGCCGGCTCGGACACTCACCTGCAATTCCTCAACTGGACGGTGGACAACAACGGGGCCTATGACTACGCCGCGGACACGCGCGGCTACACCGTCGGCGCGGTGGCCGATTATGAGGACCCCAAGTTTAGCCTCAAGTTTGCCGAGGCCTTGATGCCTAAGGTCGCCAACGGAATCGATTTGGTATGGAAGCCCTGGCAGGCGCACGCCGAGAACCTTGAGTTCGACTGGCAACACGGTATTCTTCCGAAAAAGCCGGGTGTGATTCGGCTGATCGGATACGCCAATCATGCCAACATGGGCATTTACCGGCAGGCGGTTGCCCAGTTCGAGGCGGGTCGGGTGCCCGTTCCAGACATCACCAACCATCCCTGGCACATCACGCTCAAGTATGGTTTCGGAATTAACTTGGAGCAGAATCTCTCCCCGAACTTCGTGGCCTTCGCACGCTGGGGTTGGGACAATGGCCGGACCGAGTCCTTTGCCTACACTGAAGTTGATTCAACCTTCCTGGAAGGTCTGGGGGTAAACGGCGCAAAGTGGCACCGCAAGCAGGACCGCGCTGGAATAGCATTCGTTTCCAATGGCATCGTCAAAGACCATCAAACCTACCTGGCCGATGGAGGACTTGGGTTCCTGCTCGGCGACGGTCGTTTGACCTATGGACGGGAAAATATCTTTGAGGCTTACTACACAGCTCACCTGTGGCGCGGGATCTACGTCGCTCCGGGGGTACAGCACATCAATAATCCCGGATACAACCAGGACCGCGGTCCAGTCACTGTGCCCAGCTTCCGCGCGCACATGGAATTCTAAGCTACTTCTCCACCTTCACACCTTTCCAAAACGCGACGTAGCCCTTGATCTGCTTTGCAGCAGGTTTCGGCTCGGGGTAAAACCAGGCGGCATCCTGGTTGCGCTTCCCACTCACCTCGACATCGTAATAGCTGGCCGTGCCCTTCCACGGGCAGATCGTGTGGGTCGCGCTGGGTTTGAAATGCTCCTGCTTGATGGCGTCAGGCGGAAAATACTGATTGCCCTCCACCTCGACGCATTGGTTTGATTCCGCCAGCACCGTACCTTCCCAAGTTGCTTTTGCCATTGTGCCCATTTAGATTGCTGAACGGAGCCACAGTTGCAAACTTTGACGAAACCAGCAACTTTCAGCGCGAATTCCATGGTCGGACCGCTCCGTCGCGTGATGGTCTGCTCACCTCGCTCCGCTGGATGGGATACGCCGGGACAATCCAGCGAGTGGCAGAAATTGGGATTTCTTCGCCGTCCGGATTTCGGTGTGGCCCAAGCTCAGCATCACGAGTTGTGCCGCCAGTTGCAGGAAGTCGCGGAAGTTGTAGAGCTTCCGCCGGCATCCGACCTTTCGCTCGATGCGGTTTACGCTCACGATCCCTCACTCCCCACGGACTATGGCGCCATCGTCATGAATCCGGGCAAGCCGAATCGCCGGGCGGAAGCCCGCCGCCAAGCGGAGCTTTACCGGAAGTTAGGAACACGGTTGCTGGGAGAAATCCGGGATCCCGGGACGAGCGAGGCTGGCGACATCCTATGGTTGGATCCACATACGCTGCTGATTGGAAGCGGCTACCGCACTAATCCGTCCGGCATCGAGCAGTTGTGCTCGTTGCTCGTTCCCAAAGGGGTGGAAGTGCATACCGCCCCGCTGCCCTACGGGCCCGGGCCAGCCTCGTGCCTGCACTTAATGTCGCTGATTAGTCTGCTCGACGAGCACACGGCGTTAGTGGATTTGCCCTGGCTCGCGGTAGAGACAGTGGAACTACTTAAGGCCCGTGGGTACAAATTTGTTGAGATCGACCATTCGGAAAGAGACACGCTGGCCTGCAACGTTCTCTCGCTGGGAAATAAGCGTCTGCTCACGCTGGAAGAAAACCCCAAGACCAACGCCAAGCTGCGCGCCGCCGGATTCGACGTTCGTACTTTCCCCGGCTCCGAGCTGTGCATCAACGGCAGTGGTGGGCCGACCTGCCTGACACGGCCGCTGGCAAGGGGATAAATTTCTGATCGCGTGGGGACCTCAGACTGTCCGGCTGAGCACAGCTCGGCAACCTTCCGCACCTGCTAAAATCAAACTACGATGGTTCTTCCCTTCGTCCGCGATCTCTTCGCGGACGTAGAAAAGTTGCCCGCCTTTGCGCGTGTTGCCTCCCACCTTCGCGAGGGCACGGGGCGGATCGGTGTCTCTGGACTCACCCCCACCGCCAAAGCTCTGTTTCTGGTTCTGTGGCAACGCGCTGCCCAGCGGCCCCTGATCGTGGTTGTCCCCGACAATCGCACTGCCGAAGACATGGTTCCGGTGCTGCAAGCCTTCAACGAGTTAACCGGAGGCAACGACCCTGATTCCATCGTCTCATTGCCCACCCGCGATGTGCTGCCGTTTCAGAATCTTTCGCCCCACCCGGAAATTCAGGAGGAGCGGGCGGTTGCGCTGTGGAAGATTGCCTCCGGAGCGGTTTCGATCCTGGTCGTTCCGATCGCTTCCGCAGCGCTACGTCTGCGATCCGCCGATTACTATGCCGACCTGGCGCGAGTGGTACGCCGCAGCGAGACTGTGGACATTGCGCCTCTGCTGGCTCATCTCAACACGGTTGGTTACACAGCGACCGATGTGGTCGAAATGCCCGGTGAGTACGCCTCACGGGGCGGAATTCTTGACGTATATTCGCCTGAGGCCGACCGGCCGCTGCGCATCGAATTCTTCGGCGATGAAGTCGAGTCCATCCGCAAGTTCGATCCAGCAACCCAGCGCTCTTCCATGCCAGTTGACGAGGCTTTGCTGCTTCCGCTAACCGAGACTCCGGTCACCGAGGAACTGCTGGGCGCAATCCACGCGCGCCTCTCCGGCAGACGAATCACCGGCGCGGAGGAAGTGGTGGAGCAAGCTGTACGCTCGGGCGGAGTTACCGTATTCCCTGGGTGGGAGTTCTATGCGCCCGTCGCCGGCGCCGACCGCACTGTATTCGACCTCATGCCCCGGGCCACAGTCCTGGCCGATGAACCCGACACCCTGCGCAACGAATTCGATCAAGTTTGGACCCGTATCGAGGAGGCTCACGAACGCAGTGGTGTCGGCAAACTGGTACAACCTGCCGACCTTTACCTGGAGAAGGATGCCTGGTGGGAGAAACTCTCCAGCCTGCCGGGCGCCGACGTCGAGCATCTCGAAGTAACGCGGCCTAACCGCGCCGAATCAATTAGCTTTCACTCCCAACCCGCGCCGCGTTTCCACGGCTCTGTGAATGCGATGCTGGAGGACGCCAAGAAGCAAGTCGCGGAGCAGAACCGCGTGCTCATTGCTGTCCCCAACATCGGAGAAGTCGAGCGACTGGCCGACCTTTTCAGCGAGAACGCTGTTTCTTTCCGGCTGGGCAGCCGCACCCGCGGCGGTGAGAGCTATGCCGACGAAACTGCCTATTTTGCCGGTGAAGTCTACACCTCGACTCTTGCCAAGGCCTATATTCCAGACGGCGTCGTCCTTCCCGCTGCGCACCTTGCCATATTCGGCGCGCGCGATCTTTTTGACGAATCCGACTCCGTGATCTCTCGTCCGCAGCGGTCGAAATCCAAGACTTCGGCGTTTCTTTCCGACTTCCGTGATCTCCAGGTCGGAGATTACGTGGTCCACGTCGAGCATGGCATCGGGCAATATCAGGGACTCAAAGAGATCAATCAAGGCGACGGCAATGCCGAATTCATGCTGCTCGAGTATGCCGAAGGCGCGCGCCTCTATGTGCCACTCACGCGGCTAGACCTGATCCAGAAATACCGCTCTTCCGAAGGGGCTAAGCCAGCTTTAAATCATCTCGGCACCGCCGCCTGGGCTAAGACCAAGGCACGTGTGAAAAAGGCCATGAAAGACATGGCCGACGAACTGCTCAAGCTCTACGCCGAGCGCAGAGCTGCCAAGGGTCACGCGTTCTCCACCGACAGCCAGTTCATGCGCGAGTTCGAAGATTCGTTCGAATTCAGCGAAACCGAAGACCAGGACATGGCAATCATTGACGTCAAGCGCGACATGGAATCTTCCCAGCCTATGGACCGTCTCCTCTGCGGTGATGTCGGCTACGGCAAGACGGAAATCGCCATGCGCGCGGCTTTCAAAGCTGTCAACGACAACAAGCAGGTGGCCGTGCTGGCGCCCACGACCGTTCTTGCGTTCCAGCACTTCGAAACTTTCAAGCAGCGTTTCGCGGCGTTTCCCGTCAGCATCGAGATGATCAGCCGCTTCCGCACCGCCAAACAGCAAAAAGACATTTTGCAGAGAGTCGAAGCTGGGAAGATCGACATCCTCATCGGCACCCACCGCCTGCTCTCGAAAGATATAAAGTTCCCCGATCTCGGGCTGCTGGTAGTGGATGAAGAACAGCGCTTCGGCGTGCGCCACAAGGAGCGGCTGAAGCAGATGCGCAAAGAGGTGGACGTCCTCACCATGTCAGCCACGCCCATTCCGCGCACCCTGCATATGTCTCTAGTGGGATTGCGGGACATGAGCGTGATTGAGACCCCACCCAAAGACCGCATCGCCATTCAGACCGTGGTCGCAAGCTGGGACGAGAAGTTGATTCAGTCATCGCTTGAGCAGGAACTCGCGCGTGGCGGCCAGGTCTATTTCGTTCACAACCGCGTAGAAAGCATCTGGGAGATCGCCGCCAAGCTGCAGGTGTTGGTGCCGAAAGCCCGCATCATCGTCGGACACGGCCAGATGTCAGAAGGCGAGCTGGAAAAAATGATGCTGAAATTCATGCATCACGAGGCCGACATCTTGGTCGCGACCACCATCATCGAGAACGGCCTCGACATTCCCCTGTGCAATACCATCATCATCAATCGCGCCGACCGGTTCGGACTGTCGGAGCTCTACCAACTGCGCGGCCGTGTGGGGCGGTCGAATCGGCGGGCTTACGCCTACCTGTTGATTCCAGCCGACATAGAGCTAACTCCAATCGCTCGACGGCGATTAGCGGCGCTGAAGGAATTCTCTGACTTGGGAGCAGGCTTCAAGATCGCTGCCCTCGACCTCGAACTCCGTGGGGCCGGCAATTTGTTGGGTGGCGAGCAGAGCGGGCACATCGAGGCCATTGGATTCGAGCTTTACACCCAGATGCTGGATCGCGCGGTGCGTGAGATGAAAGGAGAATCCGCAGTTGAGGAAACCACGACCCAGCTCAACCTCGGCCTCAACATCCGTATTCCGTTCGAATATATTCCGGAAGAGAACCAGCGGTTGCGGATGTACAAAAGGGTCGCCGGGGTGGAAACAGAATCACAGTTGGCGGACGTTGGCGCTGAACTTGAAGACCGCTATGGTGAGCCGCCGCCGGCAGTGCGAAATCTGCTGGATTACGCGTCGCTCAAGTTGCTGGCGGTTCGCGTCGGTGTCATCGCCATCGAGCGCAAAAGAGACCTTATGACCATCAAGTTCCGCGAGAATGCGGCGATTGATCCGGAAAAGCTGGCGCGCTTTGTCTCCTCCCAGCGAGGCGCGCAGTTTAGCCCAGATGGGACGCTGAAATTCTCTTTGAAGACCACGGCTGCCACGGAAACACTCGCTTCGTTGCACCAGCTTCTCCAAGAACTGGGGACCGAAAGTCCAGCAGCCGTCTCGGCTTCCAGAACCGCATCGTAGTCCTGTGAGTTGCCCGCAGCATGGCGTGTTAATCTCAAATACTTCGCCTAGCCATCATGGTGCCGCCCTCACAATTTCTGCCCGCCGCTTTCAGCCTGGGGGCGGTTTTCGTCTGGGGGACGAGTGACTTTCTGGGCGGATACGCTTCCCGCCGATCGAATGCATTCGTATTCACCACCATCGTTCACCTCAGCGGATTGCTCTTGATGTCGGGGGTCGCCGTCGCCGGCCATTCTCCGTTTCCATCCCGCGCTGGGATTGCGTGGGCCCTGGCTGCGGGATTGTCGGGCGGAGGGGGTCTGGCCATCTTCTACCGGGCGCTAGCCTCCGGAAGGATGGGGCTGACCGCCCCGGTTGCGGCGGTGCTCAGCGCAATCATTCCCACCGTCTTCGGGATCTTCACCGAGGGCGTACCGCGATCGGTGCAGGTCGCAGGCTTTGTTCTTGCCGCGGCCGGAATCTGGCTGATTTCTCGCCCTGAAGACGGCAGCCGCCCCCAGGGAATTGGCACCGCCATTTTCGCTGGTATCTGCTTCGCTGGGTACTACCTGTTCATTAAACAAGCTGGAGACAATTCCGCCATCTGGCTGGCCGCAGTGTCCCGCGTAGCTTCTTTTGTACTCACTGGACTCATTGTGGTTTGGGGACGCAACTACCAGATCACTCGCGCGGGTCTTGGCATAGGCGTCGTAGCGGGGGTTCTCGACATCTCCGGCAGCGTGATGTTTGTCCGCGCCACGCAAACCGGCCGTCTCGACGCAGCTGTCGTTATCAGCTCACTTTATCCCGCGATCACGGTATTGCTTGCCCGGCTGTTCCTCAAAGAGCACTTTACCGGTTGGAAGATGGTAGGCATGTTTGCGGCATTGCTGGCCGTACCCCTGATCGCGGGAAGATAAGAGGCGGTCACGGATCTTACAGATTTTCTTCAAAACTCGATTGCTCTAATCCGTGTCTATCCGTGGCCGCTTTTTTCCTGTTAGCATTCTTTTTGTGTCCCTACTCGAAGTCCGCAACCTGATCAAAGTCTTCCCCTTGGGCGAATCCGTTTTCGGCGGCAACGCGAAAGGTGAAGTCCGTGCCGTGGACGATGTTTCCTTCGACATCAAGTCCGGGGAAACTCTGGGGTTGGTCGGTGAATCGGGATCGGGCAAGAGCACCCTCGGCCGCTTGATTCTCCGGCTGATCGAGCCCACCTCGGGTAGCATCTCGTTCAATAGCCGCGATTTGCTGGCCGCCAATCCCTCCGAAATGCGCCGCCTCCGCCGCGGCATGCAGATCATCTTTCAGGATCCATTCGGATCGCTCGATCCCCGTATGCGGGTCGAGGACGTAATTGCCGAGCCACTAATCATCCATGAGTCGATGAGCGCGCCAGCCCGCCGCCAGCGCATCGAAGAACTGCTGCGAGTAGTCGGGCTCGACGAATCCGCCGCACGCCGCTTTCCCCACGAATTCAGCGGCGGACAGCGGCAGAGAATCGGCATTGCCCGGGCGCTGGCCCTGCGCCCCAAATTCATTGTCGCGGACGAACCCGTCTCCGCTCTCGACGTCAGTGTCGGGGCTCAAATCGTGAATCTGCTGGCGCAGTTGCAGCGCGAGTTCGGCTTGACCTACTTGTTCATCTCGCACTCAATGCCGGTGGTTCGCTATCTGGCCACGCGCATCGCCGTGATGTATCGCGGTAAGATCGTGGAAATTGGAACAACTCCGCAAATCAGCATGCAGCCGCAGCATCCCTACACGCGGAGCCTGCTGCAAGCGACTCCGGAAGTGGTGGCGTAGAGGGAACGACGAAAGCCTTAGGAGTAGTACAACTCTTCCATCGCCTTCTTCACTCTCGCTGACAACTGTTCCATTTCACGCGGTCCATAGCTGGCAGTCGAAATAGGCTCGCCCACCCGCATTTCCAGCGGTCGGCTCTTGATGTGGTAGGTGTTCATGGGCAGCAGCTCATAGGTTCCGACCAGCGCGATGGGCACGATATCCACCTGTGCCTTGATCGCCAGGTAAAAGGCTCCCGGCAGAAATGGCTTGATCTCGCCATCGGGAGTGCGTCCGCCTTCAGGAAAAATCACCAGCGGCATGCCCGCTTTCAGGCTCTTCACCGCCGAGCGGATATCGGCAATCGAGCGGGTTGGCGTCTGCTGGTTGATGCAGACCTGTCCCGATCGCTTCAGGTACCCGCCGATCAGAGGATACGATAGCAACTCCTTCTTGAAGACGATGCGGAACTGAAAAGGAAGATTGGCGAAAAGAACTGGAATGTCCAGCGCCGAGGCGTGGGTCACGGCGTAGACGTGGGTCTTCGAAGTGTCGATCTTGTCCAGCCCCGTCACTTTCACGGGAGAAGCGATCGTTGCCATGATGCATTTGGTCCAGAATCGCGCAAAACCGTGGAGGATGCGTTCTCGGTCGCCGAACCAGGATGCGGGTATCGAAATAGGACCGAGGACGACGGTATACAACCAGATGAGAGGATCGAAGATTAAATACGAGCGCAGGCGGCTCGCCCAGCCGTACTTTCGCTCATCCCTCGAAGCGGTTGTCGTCCGCGCCTGAGAAGACAACGATTCCTGATTGCCGCCATCAGCCTTGGTTTCGTCATCCACGGATGTGCGCAGTTCCGGCACTCAGACCCTCACTCCCAGCCGTCGCATGGCCTCTCCCACAATGTATATGGAACCGGTGATAACCACCACCCCACGCGGGCCAGCCAGTACACGGGCTCGCTCCAGCGCTGAGGCAACATTAGGCGCGGCCTCAATCTCTGTCGAAGTGCGCGCGGCCGCCTGTCGAATCTCTTCCGCCGTGGCCGCCCTCGGATTGTCTGCCTGCGTAGCGATCACCCGCTCCGCCAGCGGAAAGAGAATCTCCGTCATCGCGGCAATGGCTTTGTCGCGCATCGCTCCAAACACCAACGTAAGCTGCCGGTCTTCGTAGCAGGCAGACAGAGTCGAACGCAGGGCCCAGGCACCCGCCGGATTGTGCGCCACATCGAGAACTTGTTCCGGGAATCCGTCTGTGCCCGGCACAACTTGGAAACGTCCCGGCCAGTGCGTCTGACGAATCCCAAGCTCAACCGACTCCGGCGTGACCGCAAACCCTTGCGTGGCCAGTTGCTCCGCTGCTGCGACGGCGAGAGCAACATTTCTTAACTGATGCCGTCCGATCAACGGGGTTTCAACCAGGATCTGCTTGCCCATGACTTGCAGCGGATAGCGGAGAACCGCAGCGCCCTCGTTACTCGGCACTAGATACTCGCTACTCGCAGGTGACACCGGCGGAACATAGGCCACGGCGCTCACTGCCTGAGCTTCTAAATCAAGAATGGCGTTGCCAATCACATCGTTGGCTTGCGGCTGTTGCGGCAGCGTCACCACCACACCGCCTCGCCGAATGATTCCCGCCTTCTCGCGGGCGATCTCCGTCACTGTGTTCCCGAGGAACTTCTCGTGATCAAGCGAGATGTCCGTAATCACACTGACTCGGGGCTCAACCACGTTGGTGGCGTCCAACCGCCCGCCCATACCTACTTCCAACACCGCGATGTCCACTTTGTTCTGTGCAAAGTATTCAAAGGCGATGGCGGTCAGCATCTCAAAAAAGCTGGGATGCCAGGGCAGTTCACCCTCTTCGACGAGGCGCTCCGCTGTCCGGTCCACAAGGTCGTGGGTCAAGGCGAACTTGTCGTCGCGAATGTTGTTGCCGTCGATCCGAATCCGCTCATTGATACTCACCAAGTGGGGAGACGTGTACAGTCCAGTGCGTAATCCCGAAGCTCGCAGGATTGAACCCAGTGTGGCTGCCGTGGATCCCTTGCCGTTTGTGCCTGCGATCAGAACGCTGGGGAATTGCCGTTCCGGGTAGTTCAAAGCTCCCAACAGCGTCCGCATGTGCGCCAAATCGAACTTGTGCGAGGGCGTCTGCGCAAGTTCGTGGCCCAACGCATACATGCGTGCAACCGCGGTTTCGTAGGACCTAGACCGGTCGTCGGTCGTTCGTCCCTTCGCCGTTCGGCTCAGGGCAGGCTGTTGGTCGTTGGCTGGGCTCTTGGCCATCGGTACCTAGCTGTCAGCTTACCAGTTTCAGCTATCAGCCCTAGACTTTCCAGAGGGTTGAATCAGAAGGGGATTACGGGCCGCTGAACAGGGTCGAACTGGGGTTGGCTGAAAGCTGACGGCTGAAAGCTGATGGCTATGCCGCCATGAACTCCAGTGCCCGCCCAATATACGACTTCAGATCTTTGCGAGACACTACGGCGTCGAGCATACCGTGCTCCAGCAGAAATTCGCTGCGCTGGAAACCGGCAGGCAGCTTCGTGCGGATGGTTTGCTCAATCACGCGCGGACCCGCGAATCCGATCAGCGCACCCGGCTCCGCCACATTCAGATCGCCCAGCATGGCGAACGATGCGGTCACGCCACCGGTCGTGGGATCAGTCAGCACCGAGATGTAGGGCACGCGCGCTTCATCCAACCGGGCCAGTGCCGCTGAAATCTTGGCCAGTTGCATCAGGCTGACCACTCCCTCCATCATGCGCGCCCCGCCCGAAGCCGAAACAATGATGAGAGGCGTCCGGGTCTTTTGTGCTTCTTCAATGGCCCTCGTGATCACCTCGCCCACCACCGCGCCCATACTGCCGCCAATGAACGCGTATTCCATGGAACTGACAATAACCGGCTGTCCGTTCAACTTACCGCGGGCATTGATAACAGCGTCCGTCAGCCCGGTCTCGGCCTGCGCCGTTTCCAGGCGGGAGGAGTAGGACTTCAGGTCGGAGAATTGTAGAGGGTCGGTCGAACTCAGGTTGTCGGCAAAAGTGTCGTACTGATCGTCATCCAGAAGCTGCGCCAGCCGGGTGCGAGCATCAATGCGGAAGTGCTTGTTGCACTTGGGGCAGACTTGGAGATTGTCTTCCAGATCTTTTTTCCAGATGATCTGTCGGCAACCCTCACACTTCACCCACAGCCCCTCGGTACGGACTTTCTTCTCGCCCGAGGTGTCCAGCTCGCCGGCTTCTCGCTTGAACCAGGCCATGATTAGTCGCTAGTACTCGATTCCCCGCTGCGCCATCACGCCCTTCTCGTAGGCGTGCTTTACCTGACGCATTTCGGTCACGGTGTCCGCCAGTTCCACAATTGTCGGATGGGCGTTCCGCCCCGTCAAGATCACATGCACCATTTCCGGCTTTTTCTTGAGGCTCTCGACCACCTTGGCCGGATCGAGCATGCCGTAGCTAATGGCGTAATTGATCTCGTCGAGTATAACCAGATCCCACGTTCCCGACTGGATCGCCTTCTCGCTCTCGGCCCAGGCTTCCTCAACCATGCGAACGTCTTCCGGATCAGGCTTCTCCGCCCCCACCTTGACGAATCCCCGGCCCAATTGCTTCATGACAAACTTGTCGCCGAAGGCCTGTACCGCGTCCAGTTCGCCGTAGTGCCATGACCCTTTCAGGAACTGCAGCATCAGCACCTTCATGCCCTGGCCCACCGCCCTTAGCGCGGTCCCCATGGCGGCTGTGGTCTTGCCCTTGCCGGGACCGGTATTGACGATGATCAAACCACGGCGAACGTCTGTCATTGTAGGTGAATCTTGATTGTACCTGTTCGCGGGACGGTCAGTGCCCCAGGTGGTAGGGATGCCCCTTCAGAATGGTGAATGCGCGGTAGAGCTGCTCGAGCAAAACCACCCGCGCCAACTCATGCGCCAAGGTCATTTTGCCCAGCGAGAGAACAAGAGTCGCAGCCCGCCGGGCTTCGTCGCTGAAGCCATCCGCTGAGCCGATGGCGAGCAAAAGCGGCGACGAAGTGCGGTCTTGATGGTCGCCCAGCCACTTGGCGAACTCTTCGGAGGAGAGCTGTTTTCCGCGGCTATCCAGCAGCACTAGGGCATGCCTCGCCGGACGCGCGCGCGGTTCACACAACTTCAGCAGGCTGGCCTCATCCCTTACCGAAACGCCTTCAACCTCGGCATAGTGCTTTAGTCGTTTCAGGTATTCGTCGGTGAGGGTTTGGATCGCTGTTGCTTTGGTTTTACCGATCCATGCAATCTTGATTTTCACCACGAGGATTTAACCACAGAGCACACAGGTGAACACAGAGTTTTCGGCTTCCTCTGTGTTCCCCTGTGACCTCTGTGGTTAGGTTTTGGTGCCCGACGCCAACACCACGACAGCACCGAACTTGATGCTCCCGCCATCGGCGTATTGTCCCACCGACTCCAGCACTTCGCGGTTCAGCTCCTCCCACTTCTCCACCGGAACCCGCTTAATCATCGGCAAGAAGGGCGTCGACATAGCCTGCGCCTGCTCCCAAACTTCTTCCGCTGGACCGGGCCATGTCCAGGGTAGGGTCTTGGTGGCTTCCTCAATCTGCTGAAATCCAGCTTCACGGAGTGCTCCCGAGAGGCTGCCGGGCTGTCCGTACCGGCAAGGGTCTTGCCCTGGAGCCGTCCGCTCTCCGCCCGCGTACTCGTGCACAACTCCCATCATGCTCAGCCAGAACGGCTGCTCAAACGGTCCCCACGCAACGAAGCAGGCCCGCGCACCGGGTTTCAGCACTCGACGCGCTTCCTGGAGCGCCTTCGTCTGAAAGAACATAACTCCGAATCGCGATGTCACCAGATCAAAGCTGTCATCTGGAAAAGGAATCTTGCGTGCATCAGCTTGCTTGATTGTGAGATTTGCCAGCTTTCGCTCGCGCGCCCGCTCTGCGGCAATCTCCAGAAGCTCGGCGCTGAGATCCAATGCCGTGACCTGTCCGCCCGGCTCAACCCGCGAAGCCAGGCTAATGGCTGGCTCGCCGGTACCGCTAGCCAAATCCAATATCTTCATGCCTGCGCGGGGCTGCGCGTATTCTACCAGCGCTTCAGTGACATCCCGCCCCATCGCAGCAGACTTGGCCTTCCATTTATCTGCGGCAATCAGCCGATATGAAGAACCCCAGTCCAGTTTGGTAGAAGCATTCATAGGAACGATCAAAAACTGCTTTTGATCTAGGCTCCCTTACGAGCCAGACTTCGCGCGGGTGCGCGTTTACTTCTTGTGCGCCCCATCAGCTCCGCGGGCTCCAACTTCTTGGCCGACTTCCACAGCCGCTCCAGGTCATAGAACCGGCGCGACTTCTCCGAGAACACGTGCACCACGAAATCAAAGTAATCGATCAGCACCCATTCGGCGAGTTTGTAGCCTTCAACATTGGTGGGGTGCATTCCCGCCTTCTTTAGCCGGAGTTCCACTTCGTCGGCAATCGCCTGGACTTGGCGCGGATTGCTGCCGTTACACACGACGAAATAGTCGGTGAACGCTCCCGATCCCTTTTCCAGTTCCAAAATTGTGATTTCGTCCGCCTTCTTGTCCTGGCAGGCGGTAATGGCTTCGGCGACTTGGCGTTTCAGGTCGTTTTTCTTCATGCGGTCATGGGCTAGGCTGGCTCTACTATCTACTACCATTCTACCTGAGAGCCGGCTCCCGCCCCGGTTCCAGGCCGCCGGCTAATGACCTCCGTACAAACCCATTTTCCTGATGTACTCCCCGACCGCTGCATCCACAAACTTAGCCAGCGAGCGTTTGCTGCTGACTGCCTCTCGGATCGCCGTGGCTGATACGTTTTGCCGCACTCCGTCCAGCAAGTGAATCGTGGCCCCGGGCAACACCAGGTCTCCGGTCGCGGGCTGTTTGGCAAATGGCTTGGTCACCGCCGCCTTCGGACGGAGCCGCTCCGGCAGCGCATTGGCGACATCGGCCAGGGAATATCCGGGCCGGCTAGCCACAATGAATGGACATTCTCGAAACAGCGCTTCTGCCTGGTGCCACTTGGCAATGTCGTTAAAGGCGTCAATGCCGATGAGGAAAAACAAGCGGTCGGCCTTCTTCAACATCTGCTTCAAGCGCTGGACTGTGTCGATGCTGTAATTCACCTCCGGCGTCGCTGGACCCTTCTTTCCGCCGACCACCGCTGCGGGCGTTCCCGGTGCCTCGAGAAGCGAAGGTAAGAAAGTTTTTTCCCCCATGGTCGCCAACGCCACCATGGCGTAGCGATCAGCAAACGCGGCCAGCGGCTGCTTTTGCTTGTGCGGCGGATTCCCCGTCGGCACAAAATAGATCCTGCCCAAGGAGAATCGTTCCTTCGCCGCCAGTGCCAGGGCCAAGTGGCCACGATGGATTGGGTCAAATGTCCCGCTGAAAAGTCCGATGTTCATATATGCTAACTGTGTCCTCTTGGCCAACATCTCTTTAGCCCCACTTCGTCTAAACCGTGTACTCCCGTAACTCGCCCAGTTCCCGTTTTGGAACTAGATTTGGATTGCATGCGACTGAAGCTCCCCCTTCTCCGCGCGCGCTACATACCCCCGGCACGGGCGCCCATCCTCCGATACGGCGTCGCCGTCCTCAGTATTACTCTTGCGTTAATACCGGCCTTGATGCTCTCCGACGTGGTCGAAAGCCGCCTGGTGGTTTTCGCTGTCGCCATTATGGTCAGCGCCTGGTACGGCGGCTGGAAACCCGGCCTGGTTGCGACCTCGTTTGCCCTCACCGTAAGCGCGTATTTCTCACTGGCCCAGGGACAATCCCCGTCGGAATATCGCAAGGCCATCATACATCTCATGTTGTTTGTTTTCGTGGCGCTGCTGATCTGTTCATTCAATGCCGCGCTACGCTCTGCGCAGGAAGGCTTGCGCCGCTCCGAAGTCAACTTCCGCTCTCTAGTGACCAATGCACCCTATGGCATCTGCCGTTGCGACGCAGCGGGCGTATTACTCAGCGCCAATCCTGCCCTGGTCAGCCTGCTGGGGTATGCCGGCGTCGCTGAGCTGGTGGGACGCAACCTGGTGACCTTGCACGCCGACCCGCACCAGTGGTTTATCATCTCCGACCACTTTCGCGCCGCCCGCAATTTTCACGGGTTGCTTTCGGACTGGGTCCGCAAGAACCGTAGCACCGTTACCGTGCGCCTGTCCGGACGCACCATCCGGGATGAAGACAACAGCGTGTTCTTTGAGCTTTTTGCCGAAGACGTGAGCGAGCATCGCACCCTCGAGCAGCAATTCCGTCAGGCGCAAAAGATGGAAGCCGTCGGACGCCTCGCCGGCGGCATTGCCCACGACTTCAATAATTTGTTGATGGTCATCTCCGGCTATGCCGAGTTCTTGCTCGATCGCATCGGTATGGAGCCCACCGTCCGCGGACCTGCCCAGGAAATCGCCAACGCCGCCAATCGGGCAACCGCCCTCACCCGTCAGCTTCTGGCCTTTAGCCGCAAGCAAATGCTCGCTCCCAAAGTTCTCGATCTGAACGGCATCGTGACGGAAAACCTCAAACTGCTGACCCGCCTGATTGGCGAAGACATCGACCTGGTAATGATCCCGGGCGCCGATTTGGGCGCGGTACGCGCTGATCCCAGCCAGCTCGAACAGGTCATCATGAATCTGGCGGTCAACGCCCGCGACGCCATGCCTCAAGGCGGCAAGCTGACCCTTGAGACCGCCAATGTTTCGCTCGACGAAAGCTATGCCCGCCTGCACGCCCCGGCCGAACCGGGAGAGTACATCATGCTGGCAATCACCGACACCGGCATGGGCATGGACGTCGAAACCCAGAGCCACGTTTTCGAGCCATTCTTCACCACCAAGGGAATCAAGGGCACCGGCCTCGGTCTCTCGACGGTCTACGGCATCGTCAAACAGAGTGGCGGCTATATCTGGGTCTACAGCGAACCCGGCCGTGGAACTTCTTTCAAGGTCTATCTGCCGCGAGTGACGGCAAGCGGAGAATTCATTGCTCCCCAGCCTACGGTCCCAATCGCTGAAGTCTCGCCGGGTCGCGAAACCATCCTGCTGGTGGAGGACGAAACCAATGTGCGCCAGCTGACCCGCCATTACTTGCAGGGGCAGGGATACACCGTGCTGGAAGCCGCCGACCCAGCCACCGCCATCCAGATTTCAAACTCTCATGCCGGTCCAATTCACCTGCTGTTCACCGATGTGGTCATGCCCGGGATGAACGGCCGCCAACTGGCCCAGGCCATCTCCTCGGCGCGTCCGGAGACCCGGGTGCTTTACATGTCGGGCTACACCGAGAACGTCATCGGCCACAACGGCACGCTTGACGTCAACGTCAACTTGTTGCAGAAGCCTTTCACCCTCCCTGCCCTCAAGACAAAAGTGCGCGAGGTGTTGGATACCCCAATTTCGGAGGTTGCCATGTCAGTTCGTTCCGCTCAGAAGTCCGCCGGGCGCGGAAGGTTGTCCCCGTTCCGCGCCCAACGCTTCAATCTTCATCTGCCCTTGAAGTATCGGCCCCTGGGAGAGCCGGATTGGCGTGCGGGAACTACGGAAAATATCAGCCGCTCGGGAATGCTGTTCCGTGGAGAGGAAGCGATTTCACCCAATGTACAGGTAGAGATCAACCTGGTGTTGCCGCCTGAGATTGCCGGGTTGGCGCCCGCCGAGGTGGTATGCCGCGGCGAGGTGGTGCGTTCGGTCGCAGGCGAGACGCCTTCGGTGAGCCCGGCGCTCGCGACGAAGATCTTGCAATATCACTTCCATCACGGCGGCCAGATGCCGCAAGCGTAGCGGGCTACTCTGTGACCTCTGTGTCCTCTGTGGTTAAGGTTTCTGTCTCGGAGCCTTGCGCCCTGGCTTCGTCCACCTTGTCCGCCATAGCGAACTTCAGTTCTTCGATCCCTTTCCCGGTGACGGCAGAGACGGGGAACAGCTCAAGCTTCTTTTTCTTGCAGTACGCTTTCAACTTGGCCAACTTATCTTTGTTGGCCACGTCGATCTTCGACGCCACCATCAACATCGGCTTTTCTCCGAGCCCAGCCCCAAAGCTCTTCAGCTCGCCATTGATCACTTCCACATCCTTCGCCGGATCAGGCCGGCCGCTGGCGTCCGACACGTCGACCATATGCACCAGCAATCGCGTACGCTCAATGTGCCTTAGAAACTGAGTGCCGAGCCCTGCTCCGGTGTGTGCGCCCTCGATCAATCCCGGAATGTCAGCCACCACAAAGCTGCGCTCTCCGGCGATGTCGCCCACAGCCACCACTCCCAGATTCGGTTGCAGCGTGGTAAACGGATAATCGGCGATCTTCGGCCGTGCCGCCGAAATCCGCGAAATCAACGTCGACTTGCCCACGTTCGGATACCCGACCAAACCAATATCCGCCAGCAGCTTCAACTCCAGCCGGAAGGTGCGCTCTTCTCCCGGGCGGCCGTCTTCGTGCTCACGCGGCGCCTGGTGGGTGGAAGTTGCAAATCGTGCATTGCCGCGTCCACCCCGCCCGCCGCGCGCAATCACCATGCGCTCATCGGCGTGAGAGAAATCGTGGACTTTGTCCCCGGTGTCGGCGTCGTAGACAATCGTGCCCACCGGAACTTTCAGCAGCACGTCTTGGCCTTCCTTCCCGGTCTTATTGGAGCCTTCTCCGTGCCGCCCACGCTGCGCCTTGTACTCGGGATTAAAGCGGAAGTGCACCAGCGTGTTGTGCCGCTCGCTCGATTCCATGATGATGTCGCCGCCATTGCCGCCATCGCCGCCCGAGGGCCCTCCACGAGGGACAAACTTCTCCCGCCGGAACGCCATGCAGCCGTTGCCGCCGTCGCCTGCCTTTACTCGAATTGTGGCTTCATCGATGAACATCGGCTTCTAGCTTTCAGTTCTTAGCTTCTAGCTTAAGACTCTGTCATGCTCTGTGATCCCTGTGGTTAAAAAAGCTTCGAACCACAGAGGTCACAGGGGAACACAGAAACTCCAAAAACAAAAGCCTCGCATGGCGAGGCTCTACGCAGGCCGTGTGGCGCGGACACTCCTGTCCGCCCGCCTTACTTCGCTTCCACCGGCTCGACTATGACAAACTTGCCCATCTGACCCCGGTCCAGGAACTTGATGCGGCCGGTGATCTTCGCGAACAAAGTGTCGTCCTTGCCGCGGCCGACGTTCAGGCCCGGCTTCACCCGCGTGCCCCGCTGCCGCACGATGATGGTCCCGCCGGGAACCAGTTGTCCGCCGAAAGCCTTGAATCCCAGCCGCTGCGAATTCGAATCGCGGCCATTGCGTGATGTTCCCTGCCCTTTTTTATGTGCCATATGCTAGTTTCCAGTTTCCAGTTTCCGGTTTCCAGTTTCTGGTTGGAAACCTCAACTACTTCTTTTTCTTCGGTGCAACCTTCTTGTGTGCCTTTTTATGGGCCGGTTTCGCCGCCGCAGCCTTCTTGTGCGCCGCCGGAGTTCTCCCCGTTTTTAGTTCTTCCGTTTCGACCGGAGCCGCCTTCTTCACCTTCGGCTGCTTCTTCTCCAGTTCGGGAGCTTTGAACTTCTGCCCGTCAAATGCGATTTCGACGATCCGCACTGCGGTGTAGTTTTGCCGATGTCCGCGCAGCTTCTTGTACTGCTTCTTGCGTTTGTAATGGAAGACCAAGATCTTTTTCTCGCGCCCCTGCTCCACGATTTCCCCAGTCACCTGCGCACCCGACTTAGGCACGCCGATCTGGCCCGCTTCGGCTGAGACCGCCAGCACGTCGCTGAATTCAATCTTTCCGTTGGTGCCGGTGCCCTGGCTCTCCACTCGAATTACATCGCCGGGCGCCACCCGGTACTGCTTGCCACCGGCGCGGATGACCGCGTACATACTTATGCCTCCGTCAACAACGTGTCCTCACACCCTGGTGCAAGGCGTGGAATCTGCTGGATTTCCTTTGCTTGCTGCTTTCCGCGTCGGCGCTTCTCGCGAACGTGCGGACGGCCCCAGAACGGAGCCGCAAGTACAGGCAAACTCAACTATTCTAGCTTGTGGCGTAGGAAAGGGTCAAACCGCAGCTAGAACCCGGCGATGGATCTACACGGATTTCTTCACAGATCAAGATCTTGCGTTTATTCGTGATGACCTTTGCAAATCCGTGGCCGAGACTTTGGTCGTCTCACCTGCTCAACGGCTTCAATATCTCTCCCAGAACGTCCGATTTTCCACTCCGCTCCAGATGTGGGTTTCTGACTCCGTCGTGGTAATCCACCGAGTAGGTCTTGAAGAACTTCGCATTCTCCACCAACAAATCAATAGTCTGCTTGCTGTCTCTTGAAGCCCGCAGCGCGTCTTGCAGCACATCCTTCGACCAGGCGCGACCGTTCACCGCGACCAGCTTCATTCCCGGACCGACCCCGGCAAGGTAGGCTGGTGATCCATAAATTACGTCTTGGAATTCCCCGTCTTCCTTCACTACGAAACCCAGAGAGTAAGAGGCATCCACATACTTGTCGAGCTTTTCTCCCGCATGGATGAACACATTCGGTTGATCGTTATAAACCAACCGCCATCCGCCACGTTCGATGCCGCCGAGCGGCGCTCCTGCCTTCACCGCATTCACTCGCTGGTGCAAGAGTCCCGCCCAGTCGTACGGCGTCACTTGATTCAAGGCGCGCACCACATCGTCAAACGTGTAAGGCACAACTTTGGGAGGACCGCTTTCTCCACCATGAAAAAGACGGCAGAAATCGTTTAGCGACTTCTGGCCGTTGCTCTGCTGCCGGATGAGGGTATCGACCTCCAGCCAAATCAGTTCTCCTTCCGGATAGTAGTCGAGGCCGCGCCGCCAGCTTTGCCACTCCGGCCCCAGCGTGCGCAGAATCTGCACCGACCGTGCCGTGTCCTCCAGCGGACGCCAGGTTCGTCCCGCGCGACGGTCGAGCATTGCCGCGGTCGCCGCCAGGGCTTCGCGATATTGCTCTGGCGACCATAGCCCGGAGCGCGCCGCCAGGACCCGCCCGAGATACTCGGTCAATCCCTCGTACACCCAGAGCAGGTCGCCCACCATTGGGTCTTGATAGTTTCGTGTGACCAATCCGGCCGGCCGCCGGTACTTGCCATTCCACGAATGCGTAAACTCGTGCGGCAGCAGATCTGCCTCCAGCATGTGAAGATCGGAGTCCAGGAGCGTGCGCTCTTCCGTGCTGTTGTCGCTGGACTGGTGATGCTCCAGGCCGTGGTGACCGGCATCGTCGCTGAGCGTCAAGAGGAAGTGATATTCCAGATAATGACGTGCGCCGAACAGAGCTCCGGTTTCGGCGACCAGCTTTCGATAAGCAGCTTCGTCCGCAGGCGTCATTGCCAGGCCGGATTCGCTCTCGCTGACCATGTCGATCACATGCACCGGCGTTTCACCGGGCTTCGTCAGCTCGATTTGGCGATAGTGAGCACCCGCGATCAGGGGTGAGTCAATCAGCGTGGTGAGCGAGACAGGCTTAAATCTAATGAACTCATTGGTACCGCCCTTTGTGACAGTAGCAACCGGCAACGCTGTCCCGAATTTCCAGCCTTGTGGCGGAGTGAGTTGCGCCTCTACTTGCGCCTCATCCGAACTTGCGCCCAGCGGATAAAGCACAACCTGGTTCCAGTTCAAATCGAGAACGTTCGCCGTGGCCGCGGGTCCGCCTCCGCCTGCGCTGCCGTCGTTGGTGATGGTGTCCAGCGAGACGTGTAGCTCATTCGCTCCCGCCGGCACATCAACGTGAAAGGCGTACATATCCACGGGATCGCGCTGCCAAGCCAGGGTCTGACCGCCGGCCTCCATCTTTACACCTGTGACATTGGCAATGGGTCCAGAAGGACGATGATTGCCGGGGATCCACTTCGGATAGACCAGCGTCAACGGGCCAGGCTTCACCGGAATCGTCATCTGCGAGTGATAAATGTTGCGAGGCGCGTCGCTCAAATCAACGACCACTTGCATGGACTGAGCGCCCACAAACGAAGAGAAAAACGAAACGGCGAAGCTTGCGACGAACAAGAAACGGCGCATAAAGCGATTTCCTCGATCAAAACTCAGGAGACAGTGAGCTTAGCGGAGAGCATTGGCAGGCGCAACTGTGATGAAAACGCGGAGCTGGCCGTTGGCATATTTTGCAGTTTCTCGTTCCCTGTGCGAGAATTCTCGCCGCTTGGAGGCGCCTTCCATGATTAAACGCAGTCTTACGCTTTCCCTCTGCATTCTCGCTCTCACTTTTTCAGCTTTCGCGAGCCCCGTCCCCGACAAGGCTCTCATGCAGAAGATATGGGACGCCTGGGCAACTCTCAACCCCAGCAACGCCGCCCACTTCTACGCCAAAGGCGACCATACTTTCTTCGACATCGCTCCGCTCAAGTACGCCAGTTGGGACGAATACCAGAAAGGGTCGACCGCGCTTGAGGCCGGCTACAAGGCAGCCACGTTTACCGTCAACGACGATGCCCAGATCCACAACGCCGGCGAGATTGTCTGGGGCACCGCCATAGTTAAGTACGACATGACCGAAAAGTCAGGCAAGCACGCAATGGGCGACTTCCGCTGGACCGTGATCTGGCAAAAGGAAGACAGGAAGTGGCTGATCGTGCATGAGCACGTATCCGCGCCACTGCAGTAGAACAAAAAAGCCACGGATTCTCACGGATCGAGACGAAGCTTTAGCGTGAGAATCCGTGCAGATCCGTGGCCGACGTTTAAGACTGCCCGGCTGCCTGCTCTTTCGCTTTCACCCACTTGAGCGTGGCCTGTGCCACTTCCTCCGGGGTCAGGCCTTTGTTGTTTTTCCAGATCATGTAGCGCATGTACGCGACTTCGAACTCGCGGATCACTTCACTCGGGCTCACCGGCTTGATTCCGCTCGACTGACGCTGTTTCAGATGCTGCTGGTAGAGGCCGTCGGTCGGCGTGCCCCTGGCAGCGCGATTGGTTCGCACGAACGGAGGCTGAGCGATGCCTTGGTCCGGCAGAGTGGTCAGAAAGTCGCTGCTACCGTCGGCGTAGCGCGTGGCAAACTCTATCCAGCCGCCGGCCTTCGGATGCTCACAAACCTGAACGGACACATAGGTCTGCGGCTGGAACAGGACGCGGAGAAGCACGCCCGGCATCTTGTCCACACTATACGTGCCGAGGTCATTGAAGCCGGCCCGCACCAGCGGAGCCGCCTGCTGCTGCACGGTCGCCTCATCTTTCCATTGCGGAGAAGCCACGCGAGCCAGTTGGATCTGCTCCGGCACTTTGGCCATGGCGTGCTTGCCGACTTCCCCAAGAACCGCACGGCTCACTTCACGCACAAGGAGCCTCGGCAGCACCTTGACCAACACATAAGCCACCAGAAGCAATACGACCGGACCCAAAGCGAAAATGTTCATGACAAACCCCCAAGCGAAAGTCTGCGATTCGATAATTGCAGCAAACTCCGCCCGGGGACGTAAGCTTACGAAGGTAATGGGGGCTAGATTTACAATTATTGCTGTCTCAGCTTCTTCAGCATGTCGATGCCGTTCTGATTGTCGGGTTTCAGCTCGATGGATTTTTCGTAGTTCGCGATTGCCTGGTCTTTTTGGCTGGCCTTCATGCAGGCTTCGCCGAGACTGTCATACGCGTTCCAATACTTCGGATAATCCTGCACTTCCAACTTGAAGACCTGGATCGAAGTCTCGGTCTGCCCGGACGTAAGGAAGTGATATCCCAAATTGATCAGCGTATTTTCGTCCAACATGTACGTCGAAGAACCCGACTTTTTCAGTTCCGCATATTTCGCAATCGCTGCCGGCGCTCCCTTGGCATCTGCGATCAACATGAGTAGATCGGAGGCGGACGGTTGATCCGGCGTGTAGTTCCATCCATATTCCCGGGCCACGCTTTGGATCACGTAATTCTCCACGGCGACCCCGTTGTCGGAATTGGCCATGACAGCGACACCCTTGCCTGAATCCGCAAACATGATCAGCCACGAGCGGAAGCCTTCATTCGAACCGTTGTGCCCAAACTCTTCTGGGTTCTTATACTCTCCGAGAAATAGGCCGAGCCCTACTGGTTCCTTCTGCACCGTAAGCATTTCGCGAGTCATGGTTTCAGACAGTACATGGTTGGCTTTGCCCTGCTTCGACAATGCGATCTCAATGCCGAACTTGCCGAGATCTGTGGGAGTGGTCCATAAGCCAGCCGCCGCCATCTCGGGATAGATGTGCCATTTACCCGGAACCACCATGCCATCGGGATGCGTGGCGCTCGCGGCCATCGCTGCTCGGGCCGGTGGAAGCGGTTGTTCATAGGTGCTGTCGGTCATTCCGATCTTGTCGAGGACAGTTTCACGCATGAATTGCGGAAACGGCTTTCCGGTCACGTCGATGATCAGCTGCTGCTCAATGGTCACTCCCCCGCCGGAATAGTTGAATTTCGTTCCGGGCACGGTATCCACACGCACCGGGGCGGTGTTCGCAGGAGGCGCACCATTGAGAATCTGAGGCACAGTCGGACTCGGCGAACCGACTTCATAGCCAGGGAACCCGTGTACGGTCAGGCCCGCACTATGACTCACGATGCGCCGCAGCGTGACTTTCTGGTCTTTGGTGAAGTCGTTCTCCGGCACCTGCCAGCTCTTCAGCTTCAGGTTTACATTTTCGTCGAGTGACAACTTCCCATGCTCCACCAGATACAGCGCACCGGTTGCGCTGACCGGCTTGCTGATGGACGCAGCCTGAAAAAGCGTGTGCACAGTGACCGGCGTAGCCGAGCCTGTTTCGATTACTCCGTAGCCCTTGGCCCAGGCAATCTTGAAATTGTCGATCACAGCCACGCTCAAGCCAGGGACTTTGTAGATTTTCATCAGCTCTTGCAGGTTGAGCCGGAGTGGCGGTTCATTTTCGCCGAGTGAGATAGGAGAAATGCCGTTCTCGACGCGCTGGATGCGGGCAGCTAGTTGCGGGTCCGGGCTCTCGGGTTGTGGTTTGGGAAGAGCGGCGCCTGAAGCCATTAGCGAAACGACGAGAGCGGAGATCAAAACGACGCTTCTGGACGGTTGGGGGTTCATCGAGTCCTCCATCAAGAGATGTTAGACACCGGGAGCTGGCGACGGAGTATAGACGTTGGGCGAAGGGCGACGTTAGCGGGCTCGCAGGTTATCCGTGATGATCCGTGCGAATCCGTGGCCAGACTTTGATCCTACTGAATCAGCGTCCCGCCATTCGCCGGCGCCTCATCTGGCGGGATCACCACCGCTGCCGCCACCCGGTCACCCGGCTCAAGCTGCAATAGCCGCACACCCTGTGCGGCGCGGCCGGATTCGCGGATGGTGCTTGAGTCCATGCGGATGATCTTGCCGTAGTGACTGATCAACATCACTTCGGAGTTCTCGGTGACCTGGGCAATGCCTACGACTTTTCCGTTGCGTTCGGTGGTCTTGACGTTGATCACACCGGAGCCGCCGCGGCCTTGCAGGCGATATTCGTCAGCCGGAGTGCGTTTGCCGTAGCCGCCCTCGGTCACCGAAAGAATCAGCGAGCCTTTTTCTGGGATCAGGTCTTCCCCTTCCGCGGCTCCCGCCTTCTTCACCGGCGCCACGCCCGGCTTGGTCGTCACCGCCATTCCGACGATGTAATCACCCTTGTCAAGGTTCATGCCACGAACGCCATATGCGGGCCGTCCCATGGAGCGCACGTCTTCTTCTTCGAAGCGAATGGCCTGGCCATCGTGCGAAGCCAAGAAGATGATCTGATTGCCGTCGGTCAAAGTGACGCCCACCAGTTCGTCTTCCTTCTCAATGCCGATGGCGATGATTCCGCGTGACATGACGTGCGAGAAGTCTTTGAGTTCGGTCTTCTTCACCGTGCCGTTTCGCGTGGCGAAGAAAATGTAGCGTCCCTCCTCCTCCAGATGACGCACCACCAGCATAGTGCGCACGGTTTCGCCCGGCTGTAACGCCACCAGGTTGCCAACGTGCTTGCCTTTACCGGCAGCGCTGACGTCAGGAATCTCATATACCTTCAGCCAGTAAACCCGTCCGGTGTTGGTGAAAATCAGAATGTAGGCATGGGTCGAAGCGATAAACAGATGCTCAACGAAATCCTCGTCGCGCGTCTTCATGCCGGTGCGTCCCTGCCCGCCGCGGCGCTGCATGCGATACGTGGAAATCGGCGTACGCTTAAGGTAGCCGCCATGGCTCACCGTGACCGCAACCTGCTCGTCGGCTATCAAGTCTTCTAGCTCGATTTCCGCAGCTTCGTCTTCAATGCGGGTGCGGCGTTCGTCGCCGTAGAGTTTTTTGACTTCTTCCAGCTCTTTGATGATGACGCCGCGCAGCTTTTTTTCCGAGCCCAGAATGGATTCGAATTCTGCGATGTTTTCGCGGGTCAGATTCAGCTCTTTTGTGATTTCGTCGATGGAGAGCTTGGTAAGGCGGTGTAACTGCAATTCCAGAATCGCTTCCGCCTGGATGGCGGTAAACGGCTTTTCGGGATCCGGCTTTGGGGCGCGGACGGTGACGTTGATCTCGATTTTCTTCCCGGCAAAGTAGGCGACCAAGTTCTCGCGCGCGTCTCCGCGGTTAGCGCTGGCGCGGATAATGGTGATCACGTTGTCCAAGTGGTCGAGCGCAGTGATGTAGCCTTCCAGGACATGCTCGCGCTCTTTCGCCTTCATCAGCAGGAATGCAGTGCGGCGGCGGACCACGTCGACGCGGTGGTCGATGAAGTGCTGGATAGCTGCAACTAGCCCCATTTCCTTGGGCTGTCCGTTCACCACGGCGAGGAAGATCATGCTGAAACCTTCCTGCATGGAGGTGTGTTTGAAGAGCTGGTTGAGAACGAGCTGCGGCTCGCCGCCGCGCTTCAGTTCCACAACAATGCGCATGCCGTCGCGGTCGCTGTAATCGTTTACATCGGCGACGTCGTCAATGATCTTGTTGTTGACGAGTTCCGCGATGCGCTCGATCAGCTTCGCCTTATTCACCTGATAAGGAATTTCGGTTACGACGATGGCTTGCCGTTCTTTGGTGATGTTCTCAATCGCCGCCTTGGCGCGCATCATGAAGCGGCCGCGCCCGGTCTTGTAAGCTTCCAGAATTCCGCTCTTGCCGTGAATGATTCCTGCGGTAGGGAAGTCGGGGCCCTGCACGAATTTCAGAACCTCAGGTAGCGTCGCGTGGGGATTGTTCACCAACATGATGGTGGCGTCGACGATTTCCGTCAGATTGTGTGGAGGGATGTTGGTTGCCATGCCGACGGCGATGCCGTTCGAGCCATTGATCAGCAGATTAGGAATGCGGGTGGGCAGAACGGTTGGCTCACTCGTCTGTTCGTCAAAGTTTGGCACGAAATCGACCGCGTCTTTATCGATGTCGGCGAGCATTTCTTCGGCGATGCGGGTCAGGCGGCACTCGGTGTATCGATAGGCTGCGGCAGGGTCGCCGTCGACTGAACCGAAATTTCCCTGGCCGTCGATGAGCGGATAGCGCAAGCTCCAGGGCTGCGCCAGACGCACGAGCGCGTCGTATACTGCGCTGTCACCGTGGGGATGATACTTCTTCAATAACTCTCCAACCACGCCGGCGCACTTGCTGTGCTTGCGGTTGTGCAGCAAGTTCATGTCGTACATGGCGTACAGAATTCGGCGGTGAACCGGCTTCAATCCGTCGCGGACATCGGGCAGCGCGCGGCCAATGATGACCGACATCGAGTAGTCGAGATACGAACGCCGCATCTCGTCTTCAATGTTGACAGGCTGAATGTTGGCGGCGCCGGGGACACCAGTGCCATCTCCGCCAGGCGGAGGAGTTAAAGGAAGTTCGGGGTTCTGATCGTCTGCCATAAAAGCTTTTGGCTCCTAGCTATTGGCTCTTGGCTTCTCGCCGCTGTCAAATCATCGTAAATGCTTGCATTTACAGGATGTTAAGTGCGCTTTGCGTATGCTGAATTATACCATGAAAATGGGCACTTGGGAGGCTCGGAAAAACGACGGTTGGGGATGTCAACTGTGGCACGTCTTGGCGAGGAAGAGCTGGGGGTCAGGGCCGGGTTACGACTTCATTGGGGCCTACCGGGAGGACGAATCTTACTCCACTATCCTGGTTGGTTTTTAAAGTGGCCGACAAGTCGAGCGAGGACAGTTGGATATTCCGCATCCATGATCCATTGCGTGGATAATTGCTGCGGGCGTAGAGAACTCCGCGGGTGATCACGTAATCGCTGACTTCTTCGCGATGGCCGTCGCGATAGACCAGCACCGCTGGCGGAACTTCGTGGCTACTTCCAGAAGTTATTCCACCCCTCGCCGCGGGCGTTACCTCCGCATAATCTGGAGACTGCACTCCGGTTTGCGTTCCGCCGTACCGCACAAAGCGGTCGCCATGCCACTCAATCAATAGAGGTTCGGCTGGGCGCTCGGGTTGGAAGACTCTCTTCTCGACGACAACCGGCGGCGCGGGAGGCATCGCTGCCGACTCTGGACCGAAGTCTGAATAGAGGAATGGATAACCGAAGCCGCCGCTGCGGAAATGCCTGAAGCCGGTTCCGCCGATTAAAGTGCGGGGCCCACCCCGCATCTGTGCCGCAGCCATCGGCGAGAGCACAGCCGCCAGCAGCACGATGATCGAAAACTTGGCCATCTCTTAGTTGGCTTCAGCTCCCGCCGGAAGGTGGAAGTCAATTCCGCGGTCGTCGTTCTGCTTCGAGGTCGCAGTCAGATCGAGGTCCGAAAGCGCGACTTTGCGGCGGTGCCCCTCGGTCAGGTCGTAGAGCGTAGTTCCGACAATGGCATAGTTTCCCACTTCGAGCTGGTGGCCGTCTTTGAACACCAGCACGGTGGGCGGCGAATCGTCTGCTGTCTCCGGGGGCGCAGCGGAAGGCCTTGCTTCATCCGCTGGCGGAGGCGCGATGTATCCGCCTCGCCGGTCGTAGACCGTGGGACCTACGTTCTCTTGTTCAGGCGCGTAATTTTGCGCGTCGGGTCCGTTGTCGTAGTAGCCATTGTCGTAGTAGCCGTAATACGGAAATCCGTAGTAGCCGACAAAACCCTGCGGATGTCGCGGGCGGTGATGGGGGCCGTGACCGACAAACCCTGAACTCGTTCCGAAGATGGGTCTGCTGTTGGGAAATGCCGGATTGAAGCCCGGACTGTATCCGCGAGGGCCAAGGGAGGTGACGCTTGGTGGCGTGCCGTTGATGGCACGTCCGCCAAATCCCATCGATGTGACCGAGGGCGGCGCGGCATGAATTTGTGCCTGGGCCGTGACCGTGGTCAGCAACCCAACTAGCACCAGGCCAAATGCGGCCCCCATAGCTCGATTCCAACCATTCACAATCCCATCATACTCCCGTCGCGGCGTCATGGCGCACCTTCCCTTGTTCAATTAGAACCTCACCGAACGGCAAAGGTTGCGAGGAAAATGTTACAACCCATCAGGGCCGACCCCATACTAACGGCAAGATCATCCCCTCCCCACTCGAGCCAGTTCCATCAGATTCCACAAAGCGTTGGCCATCAGCAATCCCCAAATGCACGCCATAACCGCCCCCCGCTGCCGCGTTTCCAGCAAGTCAGCTGCGATGCCGGCCACGAATACAAACAAGAACGGCACCGCCATCAGCAGAAACCCTGCCCCCGGATAGTGCGGCATCCCCAACCCCAGGATCAAGAACAACACAGCCACCATGAGCGGTCCGGTGTTGCCAAAATATCGTGAACGCTGCCACCCGAAATACACGATCAACGCCGCTGGAAGCGTGATCAGCAGCACCGGACCAGCCTGTCCGATCTGACCGAGCATCCGTTGATACGACCACTTGGCTGCGAATGCCTGCCGGGTTATCTGGAAAAAGTGGGCGTGCCTGATTCCCTGCCAGAACCATTCGAAGCTGAACCCATACGCGGCAAAGAGTAACAGTAGCGCCACTATGCAAGCGGCCAGCCAAATGACGACGGCGGCCTTCCTCCGGGTGGGTGCAACGTACAACATGAAGGCCAGCGCCAGAGGCACCATGACGATCAGCGAGAACTGGCACCCAACCGCCAGTGCCAGCGACAATCCAAGCAGCAGGATACGCCGCCAGTTCCATACCACCACCTCGCGCGGCGCATACAAAGTGTGCGCCACGGCAATCGCGGTGAAAATCGCGCCGAAAGTTCCCCAGGCGGCTGCCATCTCTGGCTCTGTAGCCCATAGTGTGCTGCCGCGGAGAATGGCCGGAGAAAAGCAATAGAGCGTCAGCGCAATGTAGCCGCCGGCGTTTCCGTACAGCCTGCGAGCCACGTACCACACCGAAGCTCCGAGCAGGACTCCGAAGACAATATAGGGCAGACGCTCCAACCACCCCCAGTACAGCGGAGTGTTCACGTCGGGCGGGTGCCATCCCAGCAGCGGAGCCGACGCCAGCAGGTACCAGAGCGGCGAATGGTTGGGATCGTAGCCCTCATTCTGCTCGATTTCCGACGGAGGAAAGGTTCCTGACTCGATGCGATTCGTCGAAGCCGTTCCTGCGATCGATTCTCCCCGCCATTGCAGTAAGCCCTCCTCAACCCGAAAGAGCTGAGCTGAATCCACGGTCTCGCGTTGCGCGTGTCCCAGCAGCAGCCAGAAACATTGCCCCATGAATGCCAGGAGCAGAAACGCGGCCAGCACCTGCGGCCGCCCGAAGCGTTCGTGCGTGAAAAACTCCCTCATACCGGGCAGGCGAGTGTTTTACCATGTCCAGGGACGATTAAGGAAACTTCCGCCATGGGCGAAATCGAAGGCAACACCGATGCTCCAGTGCAGGAACCCCCTGCGGTCCCGCCATGGTTGCCGTCTCTGACCACACCTTCCGTCGATGGCATGCACGACTTCTTCCTCGGCCCCGAGGGCCTGCGCCCAGGCTGGAGCCTGTTTCTGTATCTCGGGATGGGAGCGGTTGTTTTCTTCCTGCTATCGAGTGTCGTCCGTTTCATTCCGTCGGGTGGCGCCGGCGCCTTGTGGCAGAGCTTCTCCATTTACATCGTGCTGGTGATCTCCTCACTTCTGCCCACCCGCGTCCTGGCCGCGGTTGAAAAAAGGCCCTTTGGAGTTTACGGACTCCCCTGGCGCGGCGTTTTCAGCAAACTGTTTTGGCTGGGATTGGCCTGGGGCATCGTCGCGCTTTCCGTCTTGATGCTTCTAATGCGCCTAGCCGGGGCGTTTTCCTTCGGCGATTTGGCCCTGCACGGCACACGCGCGCTCAAGTTCGCTGCGTTCTGGGGAGCGTTCTTCCTACTGGTGGGTTTCTTCGAGGAATTCACCTTTCGTGGCTACACCCAGTTCACCCTCGCCCGGAGAATTGGATTCTGGCCGGCGGCGTTGATACTGTCGTTTATTTTTGGGGCCATTCACTTGCAGAATCCAGGCGAGGCCTGGGTTGGCGCACTCTGCGCAGGGCTGATCGGTTTGTTTTTCTGCTTCGCTCTTCGCCGCACCGGCAGCCTCTGGTTCGCAGTCGGCATGCATGCTTCCTGGGACTGGGGCGAAAGTTATCTGTATTCGGTTCCGGACAGCGGTGGCATGGTCACCGGCCATCTGCTCAATTCGTCATTCCACGGAGCCCGCTGGTTGACCGGAGGCTCCGTTGGCCCCGAAGGCAGCGTCCTGGTGTTTGTGGTAATCGCCATGATGTGGGTGGTGTTTGACCGCGTGTATCCCCGTTCCCAGCCGATGTAGGCGCGGGCGTCCCGCCAGTGCAGGCAGAGCTCACGCAGTTCGCGCCTACCACGAATAATGCACCGTATACGTCACCACCTCTTCTCCGTCCGGCGCGATGGTGATGGGGAATTCCGCCGTCTGCGCGTCGCTCTTCCGTGATGCCTGCGATTGTTCAATCAGCTTCCAATTCGTCCAGCGATACAAGTGCTCGACCACGCGCACATTCACCGGCTCCTTCTTGTGATTGCGCACCCGGATCTCAAATGACTCCTCCATCCACTTCTGGCTCGATTCCACATGGAAGTTGGTGCGCTTGCGTTCACCCACCACATCGAATGCGTTGCCCGTATAGACGCGAATGGTTTCATCTTTCGGGGTGTGGTCAATAGTATTTTCTCCGACGAACTCCAGCTGTCCGTCAGCGTCGCGGCGGTAGAACCGCAGTTTGCCCTTAGGCAGAGGAATGCCGAGGTGGTTCGTGTCCGCGTTCTTGAATTCTTCCATCACCCACACTTTGGGGTTAGACAGCGTCCCGTAGTTGGGTTCGTTGCGAACCTGCTCCGCGTTGTAATAGCCGTATTGATCAGTCTTAGCGCCGTCGTACACATAAATCCGCTGCCCGTGAATGCTGGTGGCGCGCACGAATTCCACTTGCTTGGTTTGCTGATCACGCAAAGTGGTGGGCCGCTGCAGGGTGTAAAGATGAAACTCGTCAAACGATTTCTCGCGGACGACTGGGGCCATGTTTGCCGCTTCGTCCGCCATCTTGGCGGCGGCGTAAACCCGCCCTCCGACGCCGCCTTCCTGAATCTTGTTCACGTCTCCGGCCAGCAGCTTGATGGTCGCATTTTCAAAAGTCTTGCCACTCTGGTTGCGCATAGTGACCCAGCCCACCATATCGAGCAGGTCGAACTTGCTGCCCGGCTTGTCAGAGACCACCAGGTTGTAGTCCGCCTGCCAGCTCATGCCGCCGCTGACGTAGGAAATCTCGCCCTCGAATTTGCCGGGATCATTGGTCTGGATTTCCCAGCTCAAAGTCGGCTTCAGAATGGAATCGGCAGTCAGCGCCGGGAATAGCGGCTGGCCCGGCAGCCCGAAGCGGAGGACGCCGTCGACTTCGATCAGCGGTTGCGTGGAAACCGGTTGCTGATAGTTCTGCGCGTAGTAGCTGCTGGGGATGTAGCCGCTGCGCACGATCTTTCCCCGAACAATATTTTCTTTGTCCACATTGCGGCCCACGACGAAGTCGATGGTCTTGCCTTCGTAAAACGAGAGCAGCAATTCCTGCGAAATGGGATCGTTGCGGTAGTTCTGCTCCAGGATCTGCAAAGCGCGCCCGCCCGGATCGCGCAAGATGACCGAGTCCGGCTCCAGATGGGCCGCAACCCCGGTGTAGTCCACGTGATTCACGCCGGCCTTGAGATCGAGCGGCAGATGCTCGCGGGCCACAAAGAAATTCTGGTTGTAGATGGTAAGTGCGGGAGCTTCGTCTGGCGCGCTCTGCGCCGCGGCCCCGATGGTGCAGAGAAACAGCATCATGACTACTGTCCGAATACTGCCGATCAGTTTCTTGTTCTTCATAAAATCCCCCTTTATCGTTGCGGCCGGAACGAGGGAGAACTTCCGGCCTTAGTCAGAGAACGGGAACCTCAGAGGAACTTGCAAGGAAGGCTCAACCACAGAGGACACAGAGTGGCACAGAAGTAACCAGGAGTAACCCGGTGCGTCTACGAACAGCGGGCTGCGATTGCCTCTGCGAATCTTTCCGCCGCGCCGTCCGATAACTTCAAGAACAACGCCGGCTCGATCAACTCCAACTCCATTAGCAGAAACCGGCCGCCGCTCTCTACGCCGTCCACGCGGGCGTACAGCGGAGTGTTTTCAACTGCGGCGATTACCCGGGTGGCTGCCTGGATCACCGTGCCCGGAGCATCGGCTAGACGCTCAGCGCCGCCAAAGTCATGCTGCACACGGAAATCTCCGGCTTTAGGAGTTTTGATTACAGCGTGGCTGAACTGACCGGAGAAGAAAATCAGCGACCATTCGCCCTGTGACTGCACTTCTTCGAGAAACTCTTGCACCATGGCGCCCGGGCCGCGCATGAGATCGTTGACCAGCGTCTGTGCGGCATCGGTATTCTCGGGGCTGGTTAACGTTGTGCGGTAGGCGGTGGCGGAAACTCGCGGCTTCACCACGGCTTGCTTCCATTTTCGCCGTTGGAGTTCTTGTTTCAGATCAAATCCTGGCTCGGGCCAGAGCGTGGGAACGATGGGTACGCCTCTTTCTTCGAGTTCGCGGAGATAGATCTTTTTTGTATTCCAGCGCAGCATGGGCGGCGGGTTCCAGATTCGCACTTTGGCTTGCTCGATGGCATTGATCCAGGCGAGAAATTCTCTTAAGCACAGGTGATAGTCCCAGCAGGAGCGGATGAGGACGGCGTCGGCTTCACTCCACCGCACGCTGGGGTCGCTCCATACTGCCGGCCGGGCTTCGACGCCGCGCTTGGCAAGGAGAGGGATGAGAGACTGATCGTCTTGGGTCAGGTTGGGGAGGGATTCGCAGGTGGCAAGGAGGATGAGGGTCATTTGGCGAGTGAACGGACGGTGTCGGCCCGCGCGACGTTTGAGTTTCAGGCTCGAATCGACTCTTTAAGGCCTACTTACGATTTCAATCCAAACCGAATTCGTTTCGACCTCACCCACCCACACTTCAAAAGGCAATTGTTTCAGCTCCTGAGCATAGTGCGCTAATGGATTATTGATATCTTGGGCCAAGAAGCCGCGAGACTTGTACTTTCCTTGTATTCGGTATCTTCCGGGAACGCCCAAGTTCCTAAAAGAAGATGCGCTCACGACCACGTCTCCGCCATAGAAATGTTGGGGCGGAAGAGCAATCCAGTATCTGGGCAGTTCACTAGCCAATGGCGGATAACTCGAACGTTCACTACTAAACGAATCCGAAAAGACCACCGTAGTTGGTCGATCAACATGGTTCCCGTAGGACACGGTGAAATCGATTGTAGCGAGCGCGTTGGAAAAACCAGCCTCAATGGTCTTAGAAACGAACAGGTCCCGTTTGTCTTCGTTCCTAATTTCGACATGTAGCCGGATGTCTTCTCCCGGTTGAAAACGTACACGCTCAGTGGAGATTCGGACAGAGATTCGTTGTTCAAGATCGTTGGGAGGAAGGCTCTGTGCTTGCGACGCACGAGCCCATAGAAACATGCACGATAGCGCAATCAGCTGCCGGCTTCCGCGGGTCAGAATGCCATTCATCGCCCTTGCGTTAATGCACATCTGCGGCGAACCGATCAGATATCCAAATTCTTCACATCCAGCGCATTGTCTTCGATGAACTTGCGCCGCGCCTCCACGTCTTCGCCCATCAGCGTGGTAAAGATGTGGTCGGTCTCGGCGATGTCTTCGAGCTTCACCGATAGCAGCGTGCGCCGTTCCGGATCCATGGTGGTTTCCCACAGTTGGGACGAATTCATTTCACCCAGGCCTTTGTAGCGCTGCGTGACAAAATCTTTCTTGCCCTCGGCCAGCACGTGGTCGCGTAGATCACGCGGCGTATTTTTCTCCACGATCTGCGCAACCTCTTTCCGTTTGGCCACCGACTTCGCCGGAACCTCTTTGCTGGTTTTCTTCTGGCTTTTCTCCACGTCTTCGCGCTCGGCGTCGCTCAGTTCCTCGCCAGCATCGCCATTCTTTGGAGCGGCCTTGGCAATGCTCTCCACCACAAACGGCGGCTCCATGTAGGGACCAATCTGTTTGTACTTCGACAGCAGTTGACGGAACTCCGCGGTCGACGCCAGTTCCCAATTGATCAGGTGTTCAGCGCCTTGCGAATTCACACAGCGCACTTCCCACAGCGTGTGCTCTTCGTCAAAGCGCATCTCAACTTCTTTGAACTGGCGCTCTTTCTGCAACTTCTTCAATGCCTTTTCCAGCTGCTCGACCTTCTTCGGCGGCGTCTTCTTGTCGCCCTCGAAATCGGCACGTTTGGCCAAGTCGAGCTTCGGCAGCAGTTCGGTCACTTTCTCGTCGCGCAGGCGCTTATCCACTTTTTCAAACAGCTTCAAGTACTCATCCAGCACGGTGATGAACTTGGCCAGGGCCGCGCCTTCCAGCTTTGCCGCTCCCTCGCCATAGCGCACGCTCAGGCCCTCGGAGGCGCGCTTCACCATGACCTTCACGTATTCCTTGTCGTCCTTGATGTACTGCAGCGATTTGCCTTTCTTGATGGAGTACAGCGGCGGCTGTGCGATGTACACGTTGCCGCGCTTGATCAGCTCCACCATGTGGCGGAAGAAAAACGTCAGCAGCAGGGTGCGGATATGGCTTCCGTCAACGTCGGCGTCGGTCATCAGAATGATCTTGCCGTAGCGTACTTTGCTGGCGTCAAAATCTTCCTTCGAAATGCCGGTGCCCAGCGCCGTAATCATGGCGCGGATTTCTTCGTGGGCCAGCATCTTGTCGTACCGCGCTTTTTCCACGTTGAGAATCTTGCCCTTGAGCGGCAGGATCGCCTGGAAGCGCCGGTCGCGTCCCTGTTTCGCAGTGCCGCCGGCGGATTCGCCTTCCACCAGAAACAGCTCGCAACGTTCGGGCTGGCGCTCCGAGCAATCGGCCAGCTTGCCCGGCAAGCCACCTCCATCGAGTGCACCTTTGCGCCGCGTCAGGTCACGAGCTTTGCGCGCAGCTTCTCGCGCACGCGCGGCTTCGATGGCTTTGTTGATGATCTTTCGTCCGACCGGCGGGTTCTGTTCCAGATACGCGCCCAGGCGCTCGTTCACGAACGCCTGCACAATTCCAGCGATATCCGAATTCAGTTTGCCCTTGGTCTGACCTTCGAACTGCGGCTGCGACAGCTTCACGCTGATCACCGCCACCAGGCCTTCGCGAACGTCGTCGCCGGTGAGATTCTCCTTTACGTCTTTGAACAAACCCATCTGCTGGCCGGCATAGTTGATGGTCCGGGTCAGCGAGGTACGGAATCCGGAGAGATGTGAGCCGCCATCGACGGTGTTGATGTTGTTGGCGAAACTGAAAACCGTCTCTGAATATCCGTCGTTGTACTGCAGCCCAATCTCCATCTCCACGCCGTCGCGCTCGGCTTCCATGTAGATCGGCTTGTCGTGCAGTGTCTGCTTGCCGCGGTTCAGGTGCTTGATGAATTCCGCAATGCCGCCGTTGTACTTGAACTCGGTGTTCTTAGGCTCGCCAGTTTTGGCATCGGCGTTGCGCTCATCGGTGAGCGTGATCAGCAATCCCTTGTTCAGAAACGCCAATTCTCTCAAGCGCTGCGCCAGCGTGTCGTAGTTGAATTCCGTGACCGTGAAGATTTCCTTGTCCGGCAGGAAGTGCACCTTGGTGCCGCGTTTCTTAGTAGCGCCCGCTTTCTTCAGCTTGCTGGTGGGCTCACCCTTGGAGTATGTCTGCTCCCAGGTAAAACCATCGCGCCAGATCTCAAGCTCCAGTTCTTCGCTGAGAGCATTCACAACAGAAACGCCCACGCCGTGCAGTCCACCGGAAACTTTGTAGGAAGAGGCATCGAACTTTCCTCCGGCATGCAGCTTGGTCATCACCACTTGCGCGGCGGGAATCTTTTCGCCGTCGATGTCCATCGCATCCACAGGAATGCCACGACCGTTGTCGATGACGGTAATCGAATTGTCCAGATGGATAGTGACTTCGATTTTGTCGGCGTGCTTGGCGAGCGCTTCGTCCACCGAGTTGTCGACGACTTCGTAGACAAGATGATGCAGACCCATCTCACCGGTTGATCCGATATACATCGCGGGGCGTTTGCGCACCGCTTCCATGCCGCCCAACACTTTGATGGAGTCGGCGGTGTAATCGCCGTTGCCTCCATTGGCAGTGGGAGCTTTTTTCTCTTTGACTTCGACCGCTGCGGGGATGCCTTTTGTCGCCATTTTGCTCCCTGGAGAATTGCCCGATCATGCGCTCAGGCCGGGGGCGTTTTTCCAGTGCCTCAGGACTGAGGCAAATTACTGAAATAACTAGCACTTACGGCTCTGAATCTTGGTCTCAATTCTATCATATTTCGGTGGATTTTTCAGCCCCGAACCGCGGCGGTAAACCCTGATTTTGGTGCCATTTAGGGAGGGTGTTCGGAGGGGGAACCTAGGCCGCGTCAGGGAGGGTTCAATTTCACCGCCAAAGGGCGGGAAAATCGCCGCCAGCTACTTGCGCGCTGCTGGTTTCTTGCCGAAAGTCAGCCCTTCCACCAGTTGCAACACCTCGTCGTCGCTGCTACCGATAAACGTGAATGACACCACATAGCCCCTCGCCAGCCAGGCCAGTGTGCTCTGGTGCATGCTCGCGCCGCCGCCAAACTTCTTGATGAAGTCGCGCCGCACGATCGGCTTCGCATCCACCGGAAACTCGTAGGGTTCGTTGGTCGCCGTCAACCCCTTGGCAGTCGTGATTTCTCCCAGCGGGCCAAAATACTGAGCGGCGCTCTTGAGGCCAGGGTAGGCGGCAACAGTCTCCGCCGCAATCACCACCCCCGAATTCACACCCTCGCCGTTAGCTTCCGGAGGCCGCTCGAATACTCCCAACAAGACCGTCTCTTTCGCCGGATCAGTCGCAGCCTCACGCATCTCGGGCGTGCGATCCACCCAGCCATAGGGCAGCCTGTAGCTGAATCCGAAGGAATTGTTGCGATAGATGTTGCCCGCGATCTCGCCTGGCTCAGGCGCGGCCGCCTTCGGCGCCGAAGGCAGTTGCGCTGTCTGCGCGGCAAAAGGGCTGGTCAAGAGCACAGCGAAGGCAAGGGCAGTGGTTGCGCGGTTCATTCGGCCATCTTAGCAAGAACGACGCTCGCCCATAGCAGCTAAGGCCGCTGAAAGTTGAACGTGATGGTCGTCTTGATTGCGACCGGTTCACCCTTCAAGAGATAGGGCTTATACTTCCACTTCTTGACCGCTTTGACTGTGGCGGGCACCAGCAGTTCGTCGCCGCTAATCACCTCTACGTCTTCAACGTCCCCTGTCTTGGTGATAACAACTCGCAGGACCACCGCCCCCTGCACACCCCGCTTGCGCGCTTTGCTCGGATATTCGGGCTGCACCCTCTTGATCAAAACCCCCTGCGTTACTCCCTGCCCGACATGGATCCTTTGTGTTGGCTGTCCTTGCTCGGCTGTCGGCGGAGGTGGCTGGGGCTGCGGGGGTTCGTCCTTCTGTTCCTGGGCGTATATGCTCGCGCATATGCAAAGCATGAACGCCGCGAGAAGGAGTTTGCGGGCTGCCCTCACGCCGCCTTGCCCAGCACCGGCTGTGCACAAAAGGCGCAGCGCTTGGCATCCAGCGGAATCTCGCTCAGGCATTCGGGACACTTCTTGGTCGTCGGATCGGCCGGGGCCGGCGCTTTGCGCATGCGCGCGATCAGGTGATTGAGGGGCGTCACTACAAAGAAATACACGGCCGCGGCAATCAGCAGGAACGAAATCACCGCGTTGATGAAGTCACCCACCGGGAAGACCGACCCGTTAATGGTGAACTTTATGGCGGAAAAGTCCGGCTTGCCCACCAGGGCCGCAATCAGCGGCGTCAGCAGGTCTTTGGTCAACGCCGTCACCACCGCTCCAAACGCCGCGCCGATCACGACGCCCACCGCCAAATCCACCACATTGCCGCGAAGCACGAATTGCTTGAATCCGCTGAGCATGGGAGAACCTCCTGAGTTGCAGGCCAATGTACGGCGGGGAGGGCAGGGAGGTCAAGGAGGGACGGGGAGCGGCCTATGTCTGCCCCTTTCGACGGCCACCTGGTTATGGCCGCATAAAATTCACGATCTTGGGGGCGTGAAGTGTAGTGCCTTTCTTCAAACACTTCACGTCTATCTTACGCTGACCTCCAGACTGGGCTTGGGTTTCGTAACTAACGTCAAATATGTTTCCTAAGTCCTCTTCGATTTCGACCGCGGCTTTCTTGATATCTTCGGCACCGGTCAGAGAGAAGAATTCCCCTCCAGTATAATCGGCGAGCTTCTTTAAAATGCTGGGACCGCGACGTCGGCTGAAATCTTCCGATCTGAGCGCGTAGATCCTTATACCCGCGCCCATTGCAATGTTGATCGCACGATCGAGTGTGATGTGGCTTTGGTTGTCATCGCCGTCGGTGAATAAGAACATCACACGCAACCGCATGTCGCGAGGACGCCGCTCCATTCGCGCGGCGCACTGTGCGATCGTGTCGTACAGCGCAGTCGGTCCATATGCTCTACTTGCAGCGATCGCATTGATACTGTCATCCGGATTGTCCGTTTCTTCACCCTCTATGCTGTCAGCAGAGAACAGGCTGAACCACCCTAGGTCGGTCTTTGGCCGGATCACTTGTCTCAGCACGTGGATCGCGGTGTTTTGCTGTCGCTTGAACTGATCGTGTTCGGAGCCGCTGACATCGAAAAGCACGCAATAACGTATCGGTAGGTCTGTCTTGAGCACTTGCTGGATTTGTACAGGTTTACCGTCTTCTTTGATCTCAAGATCGGCCGCTGTGAGTACGACGGGCCGGTCCTTCGCTCTCGCGGATATCAGAAGCGTAGAAACGACGGGTGAAGACGAATTTGTAGGCTGGGAAGGCTCTTGGGACACAACCACAACAGCACAAGACAGAAGAATTACGAAGGCGCCAAGCTTAAGTATCGGCATGCTGACAGCCTGACGATCTCAGATCCGCATCGGCATAACAATATAGCGGTACTTATACTCTTCGCCTTCCGCAGGCCGCATCTGCCCCGCTGACTGCGAATCCTTGAACTCGAGTTTGATCTCTCCCCCGCCGGTAGCCTTCAGGAAGTCCAGCAGATATTGGGCGTTGAAGCCGATGGCCAGCAACTCTCCCTGATAGTCGATCTCGATGGTATCTTCCGACTCGCCCATTTCCGTGGACGAAGCCGAAAGCTTCAACTCGCCTTTTTCCAGGCGCATTTTTACTGCACGTGAGCGCTCGTCGGCGAATTGGGCCACGCGCGAGATGGCCTGGCCGAGCTCGTCTCCGTGAACAGCAATCGACTTGGTGTTGTCTTTCGGCAACACTGCTTCGAAGTTTGGGAATTGGCCGGTGAGCTGGCGCGAAGTCAGCAGCCGGTTGCCGATGCGGAAGTACAGCGTCGATTCATCTTTCGCAAACTCAATTTCCTCGGCATCGGTTGAATCGAGCAACGACTTCAGTTCGTCCATCGCCTTCTTCGGAACCAGTGTCTTCATCTCGCCGGAGACACCATCAAACTTCGTCCCTGCCCGCTCGATATGCGAGAGCCGATGGCCGTCCGTGGCGACCATGGTTATCGATTCCGGCTTCAGCACCATCAGCGCGCCGTTCAGGGTGTAGCGCGACTCTTCACTCGCAATGGCAAATCCGGTTTTGGCGATCATGCTGCGCAGAACCTGGGCAGGAATCTTCATGACTCCGGCCGTCGGAAATGTCGGCAAACTGGGGAAATTCGACTTTGCCATCCCCACCATCTTCGTATTCGACCGTCCGCAGCGAATGCTGACCCAATGATTTTCCAGCAGCTTGATGGTGATATCGGCATCGGGCAGCAGCTTGACGTAGTCATGCAGCTTGCGCGCGGGGATGGTACAGGAGCCTTCTTTCTTCACTTTCACAGCGCAGGAAGTCCGCAGGCTCAGATCGAGATCCGTCGCAGTCAGCGACAACTTGTCACCCGCGGCTTCGAAAAGATAATTCGACAGGATTGGAATTGTGGTCTTGCGCTCCACCACTCCCTGAGTCGCCGTCAGCTCACGCAACAATTCAAACTTGCTGACCGTTATCTCCATCGTGGTGGTTCCCACAGCGGACGCAATAGCTTCTACCGGCATAACCTGAACCCCCCGGTTGGTGCGCTACTTTGAATACTTCTCTAACATCAAGATAAGAAAATATAAAACAGTAGTAACAGTAGGTGCTAGGGAAAAGTGGAAATCCCGTCCAACTACCTTCCCATTATCACCTTCCAGCAGCTCCCGTGATGTCCAACCTTAGGACCGGATGGGACGCACCGGAGACCAAATCCCGGTCTGGGAAAATGCTAGTCCTGGTTCATACACAGCTTCCACACCAAGTTCACAGGGTTGGCTGGAGAAGACACCTGCGAGAAGTGGAAATCGATGCGAAAACCGCGATTCATCCGCCCAACTGTTCAGTCAGCTTATTGAGCAGCCTGTTCAAATCCTTGTCAGTCTTGCGTGCCTGGTCGATCTTCTCAACTGAGTGCAGGACCGTAGTGTGGTGCTTGCCACCAAACTGCCTGCCGATTTCTGGTAACGACGCTTCCGTCATATGTTTAGCCAGATACATGGCAATCTGCCGAGGATAAACAATGGCCCGCGAGTTGTTTTTGGCCTTGATTTCAACCAGGCGCAAGCCGAATTGCTCCGCCACGGCTTTCTGAATGGACTCAATCGTGACCTTGCGGGCCTGCGAGTCGATGAAATTCTTCAATACCTGCTGGGTGTAGGGGAGAGTAATTTCGGCGCCGATCAGCGACGAATGCGCTACCAACCGGATCAACGCACCTTCCAACTCGCGAACGTTTGAACGGATGTTCGATGCGATGTACAGCGCCACATCCGTTGGCAGCGTGACTTTCTCCTGCTCTGACTTCTTCTGAAGGATGGCGACCTTGGTCTCAAGATCCGGCGGCTGAATGTCAGCAATCAATCCCCACTCGAAACGGCTGCGCAGACGATCTTCCACCTCAGCCAACTCCTTCGGCGGACGATCACTGGCAATCACGATCTGCTTCATCGATTCATGCAGCGCGTTGAAGGTATGGAAGAACTCCTCCTGCGTTCGCTCTTTCTGCGCCAGGAACTGGATGTCGTCCACCAGCAGCACATCGACGTTACGGAACTTGTCGCGGAAGCTGGTCATCTTGTCGTAACGCAGCGAGTTGATCATCTCGTTGGTGAACTTCTCGCTGGAGACGTAACAGATGGCACACTGCGGCATGCGCTTGGCGATCTCATGGCCAATAGCCTGCATCAGGTGGGTCTTGCCCATTCCGACGCCGCCATAAAGGAAGAGCGGGTTGTAGGCCTTCGAAGGGCGCTCCGCCACCGCCTGGCAAGCCGCGTGGGCGAACTGATTGCCACTGCCAATCACGAAGGCGTCGAACGTGTATCGCGGATTGAGTTGTGCCGCGCCGTCCCAATCAAACCTAGCCTGCGAAGGATGCGCGACCGGCGCAACGTGCGCCGTGAGCCCGCCATCGTGACGCACCGGCGTCGCCGCGGGATCGTCTTCCGGGGTCACGAACTGTACGTCCTGGTATTCCAAGCCTAGATTATCCAGCGCTTCCTGGATCAAGTCGTTGTATTTATCGCCGACATGGCGGAACTCCACTGTCGGGACGCGCACGAAAAGAATTCCTCCGCTGGAGTGGCTATAGCGGGTCGGCTTCAACCAGGTATCGTAGGAATGCCGGTTGATCTTCTTCTCGAGCGCCTCAAGGATGCGCAGCCACGGATTGGGAGCGAGAGTGGGAGTCGGAACTGACATATCAAGTTCTGCCGGGAGCCTTGCCGTCATCAGCGCCCGCTATTCAAATATGAGTGCCGGAAATCCCCCGCTCAGACCGCCGGACGGTAGGCGGTTTCGCTGGAGCCAGAAAAATATCCATGAGCAGGAACAGGCGGCATAGTAGCACAATTTTTCCCGCTTTGTGGAAATCATTCGCCGGAGTTTTTTCTGGATAGAGGATTCCAACTGCTAAACGAAATTTCTGTCAAGTGCCGACTTTATAACTGCCGCGCTCGTGGTGCAGTGCCAGGCCCGGACTCGGCCGCGCCGTTTGCCCGTCTCGCCACGCCTCATTTATACTCTTAGTTTCACTCAGCGTTCATAGCATCTACGAATCCAGTCAGGAGCAGCCAAGTTTCATGCCCAAGCGCACGTTCCAACCTAACCGCCGTCACCGCTCGAAGACGCACGGCTTTCGCACGCGTATGAAGACCAAGGCGGGGCAGGCGGTGATTTCGCGCCGGCGCGCCAAGGGGCGCAAGCGAGTGTCGGTAAAGCCCGGTTTCCGTGAGTAGCGTTTCTTCTTTCCGGAATGGGCGGGAATTCTGCAACTAGAGTCTGGATCGCGAAGCGTGAGCGGTGCCGCTCCCAGGAGCAGCCCCAGCGTGTCTGGTTCCGGTAAACGCAGGAAGTTTCCCCGCGATGTCCGCCTGCTTCGGCACGCCGACTTCGAGCGGGTTTACAAACAGGGACGGCGCCACTTCGCCCCTCACCTGACGGCGTTCTACCGGCGGCGCGAGGAAGGAAACACGCTGCGCATCGGCTTCACTGTCAGTAAGATGCTCGGCGGCGCGGTGCAACGCAATCGTATGCGCCGCCGCCTGCGGGAAGCGGTCCGACTCAATTGGCCGGAGTTTCAATCGCCTGTCGACATTGTGATCAATCCGAAGAAATCTCTGCTGACAGTTGATTTCTCTGACTTGACCAAGGAGATCGGCCAAATGTTTGCGGTGGTCCGGAAGTTTTCCGGAAAGCAGAATGCTCAGGATCCGAATGAATAGGATCGCACAAAACGTCGTGCTGGGCTTGCTGCGAGCCTATCGCTGGGCTGTGTCGCCCATGCTTCCACCCGCGTGCCGCTATGTGCCAACTTGTTCTGAGTACGCCATGGAAGCGGTGGAACGTTGTGGGGCTTTAAGGGGTTCGCTGATGGCGGTATGGCGCGTGCTCCGGTGTCATCCCTTTACCCGGGGCGGCGTTGATCCCGTAATGAAGAGTTCCTGTAGTCACTGAGAAAGAAGCCATTGGCAGAATTTCAGAATCCGCAGCAAGAGCCCGGCATGGAGCGCCGTCTGCTCCTGGTCTTTGCCCTCACTTTTCTGGTGATTGTCCTCTTCCAGCCTCTGCTAAAGAAGTACTATCCCCAGCCGCCTGCGACGCAGACGCAGCCACAGGCTCAAACCCAGGCGCCGGCTTTGCCCGCCGCCAACACCGCTGAAGTCGAACGACCCAAAAGCCCGGGATATGCGGCCGTAGCCACGAAACAGGCCTCCACCGAATCCGAAACCGTAGTCGAGAACGACCTCTATCGCGTCACTTTTACCAACCGCGGTGGTCAGGTTAAGTCGTGGATCCTCAAGAAGTTCAAAGACGACAAGGGCTCGCCGCTGGAACTGGTCAACAAAACCGCAGCGGAACGGTACGGCTACCCGCTCAGCTTGTGGACCTACGACGAGAGTCTTCGCAACCAACTGAGCTCGGCGCTTTACGTGACTTCATCTTCGGGCACATTAACGGCCCCGGCGGAACTCACTTTCGAATACGCCGCTCCGGACATCTCCGTCCACAAAGTCTTGCGCTTTGACCATACTTACGTAGTTCAGGTGGAGACGTCCGTAACGTCCAAAGGCGGCGCCATCCCAGCCTTCCCTGCCTGGCCCGCCGGGTTCGGAGATGAGATCAGTCCCGCGGGTTACGCCACCAGCCGCCTCGATTATCAGATCAATCGCGACATCAAGCGTCTTGCAATTAAGTCCGTCAGCGGTGGCAACACTGTGCCGGGGCCCTTTAACTGGGCCGGTGCGGTCGATCAGTACTTCGCGGCGGTGTTCATTCCCGACGATCCTGCGACCGCGGTGGCCGTCACGTTGCGCAACTCCATCGATATTCCGAAGGACGCAAAGTCCAACACGCCAGAGACCACCAAGGCTGACGTGCTGGGCGCGGCGGTGGGAAATCCCCAAAGCCCAACTTTGGAGCGCCTATACGTTGGCCCCAAGCAGCTGCATACGCTTGAAACCGTAGTCGTTCCCACCATCGCAGACGCCCCTCCCGATCTGCGCGGCTTGGTCAACTTCGGCTTTTTTGGCGTGATTGCGAGGCCGCTGTTTCTCTGGCTTCAGTGGACCTTCAAATACGTCGGCAATTGGGGCTGGGCGATCGTCATTCAGACCCTGATCATCAATCTGGCGCTGTTGCCGCTGCGCATCACCAGCATGAAGTCGGCGCTGAAGATGCAGAAAATTCAGCCGCAGATGAACGCCATCAAGGAGAAATACAAGAAGTACGGTATGCGCGATCCGCGGCGCCAGGAAATGAACACCGAAATCGGCGCGCTGATGAAAACCCAGGGCGTCAGCCCGGTGGGCGGTTGTTTGCCCATGCTGATCCAGATGCCCTTCCTGTTTGCGTACTACGCCATGCTGGGTTCCGCCCTCGACTTGCGCCAGGCATCGTGGCTGTGGATTAAGGATTTATCGTCTGCAGATCCATACCTGATTCTTCCCGTTCTGATTATCATTACGGGGTTGGCCACGCAGCGTATGACCCCGCAGGCCGGCATGGATCCCTCGCAGCAGAAAATGCTGAACGTGATGATGCCGGTAATGTTCGGCTTCATCAGCTACAGACTCGCTGCGGGCTTGTGTCTCTATTGGGTGGAGGGAAGCATCATCGCCATCGTGCAGCAGGCCATCATGAACCGCACCAGCCTGGGCCGCGAAATGCGAGAGATTGCGTTGAAGCGGGCCCGGAAGAAAGAGAAGAAGTGAAAACCAGCTATCAGCCGTCAGCTATCAGCGAGGTGCCTGAGCTGATAGCTGAGAGCTGAGAGCTGAAAGCTTTATGCCAATTCCCGACAAAATCGCCGCCGCCAACAAGATCAACGACTTCCTCCGTGGGGTGGTCACCCAGGGAGGTCTTCACCTCAAGTACCGCATCACGGTCGATCCGCCACTGCCTGATGAGCGTGATTGGGAGCGTCCTGAGATTTTGGTGGAGTTTGCCGGTCCCGATTCTACTTTGCTGCTGGAGCGCGGTGGCGAATTGCTGCGCGCCGTCGAGTTGCTGGCCATCGAGATGCTCCGGCTTCCCGGAAACGAGCACGAGAAAATCTGTTTCGACTGCATGAATCAGCGCAAGCTGCGGCTGGAAGAACTGCGCATGGCTGCCACTGTGGCCGCCGAGCGCGTGCGCCAGACAGGATCGCCCTACGAATTCGCGCCCATGTCTTCCCGCGAGCGCCGCATCGTCCACCTGGCTTTGCGCGACCAAGCCGACCTGCACACCGAGAGTCAAGGTGAAGGCGGCCGCCGCTGCCTGGTGGTCTATCCCAAGGACTACAAGCCCGCGGGTAGGCCAATGCGGAAGACAATTCCGTAGCTTGGCTTCTTTCGCGCTCTTTGCGGGGTTACTTAGCGCCCTTTGCGGTTAAGATTTTCTTGGGTTTGACGTTCTCTCTGCGTCCTCGACGGAAGTCCTCCGCGATCTCTGCGTTAAAGGCTTTGATCTTCCACCCGCTACAATCTGGATGTGAATCTAGACGACACCATAGTCGCCATAGCCACGCCACCCGGACGCGGCGGCATCGGCGTCGTGCGCCTCGCCGGCCCCGAAGCCAGGAAAATAGCCCTACCGATGCTTAGCATGAAACACGATCTCGATCCCGGCCGCGCCATCTTCGGCGAACTGGCGGAGCCGGGCGCGGGGGATCCGCAGCGCATCGACGAAGTCGTAGTCACCTACTTCGCCAAACCCCATTCCTACACCACCGACGACATCATCGAAATTTCTGCCCACGGCTCACCCGTGGTTCTCCGCCATGTGGTCGAGCTCGCTCTCGCCCGCGGCGCCCGCCTCGCCGAGCCCGGTGAGTTCACCATGCGCGCGTTTCTCAACGGCCGCATCGATCTCACCCAGGCTGAGGCCGTCCGTGACCTCATCGACTCGCAGACCCTCTACCAGGCCAAAGTCGCCGCCCAGCAATTGGATGGCGCTCTCTCCCGTCGCTTGCAGCCCATCAAGCAAGAGCTGGTCAAGCTGATCGCTACCCTGGAGGCCGGTGTTGATTTCGCCGAAGACGACGTCTCCGTTTTACCCGCAGACCAGATACTTCACCACATAGCCGCGCTTCGGCTTCCCCTCGACCAACTGGCCTCGACCTTCGCGTACGGCAAGCTGGTGCACGAGGGCCTGACGCTCGCCATCGTCGGCCGCCCCAACGTCGGCAAGTCCAGTCTGTTTAATTGTCTGGTCGAGCGAGAGCGGGCCATCGTGACCGCCGCTCCGGGCACTACTCGCGATCTGGTAAGCGAAACTGTCGCCATCGGTGGAATTCCTGTGAAGCTAGTGGATACCGCCGGCATCCGCCGCGCCCTCGACGAAGCTGAAAGCATTGGCATCCGCAAATCCCACGAAGCCCTCGCCGATGCCGATCTGGTGCTGGTGGTAGTGGATGCTTCTCAAGCAACTGTTCCGGAAGATGCCGAACTGCTACAACAAGTCGCCGGACGCCCCGCGATCGTAGTCCACAACAAATGTGACCTTGTTCCATCCCACGAAGGGACGGGCGTTCGCACCTCCGCCCTCACCGGCGCCGGCATCCCCGAACTACGCCAGGAGATCCTGCGTCACGTCGGCGGAGACCACGGTGCCCAGGCCGAAGCTGGATTCCTCACCAACCTTCGCCATCAGAATCTTGTTCAAGAGTCGCTTGTCGGCCTCAGCGCTGCCGCGTCGGCGGTCGGCAAGCGCATTCCCCATGAAATGCTGCTGCTTGATCTCTACAATGCCCTGCGCCCGCTCGACGAAATCACCGGAGCCACCACCACCGACGACATCCTCAACCTGATCTTCAGCACATTCTGTATTGGGAAATAAGATGCTCCAGGCGCGGAGACGGACAAATTGTGGCGGGATCTCAACCAACTGCAGTCAATTGGGAATCCAATGTCTTCAAGAAACTCACAATCATCTGCACTACGGTTTCATCGCCAATCGAGGTATTAATCATCGCGTGATACAGCGGCAGGTTCGGCCACTCCACGCCAAAATACTTCGCGATGAAATCGATCCGTTCGCGATCGACCGTATCCACCAGTTCCTCGGCCTCGCTCTCACTCTTGCCGCGAGCCAGCAGCCGCCGTATCTTGTCTTCTCTAGGAGCATAAAGAAACACACGCAAGGTGTTTCGGCGGTCTCTAAGAAAATGCTGGGATCCCCTTCCTACCATCACGCAGTTTCCGCTTTCCGCCGCCTGCAGAACCACCCGCTCCGTAAACTTAATAATGCATTCGCTGTCAACCAGCTTCAGCTTGTGCGCATTGATACTTCCCTCATAACTTCCCCGCAAAAACGACTTGAACAGCCGGTAGTAAAGCGGATCGTTCCGCTCCTCCCGGCACTCCACTTCCGCCTTGGGGCAATTTGCCAGGCGGGCGATCTCCTCCGTCAGCAACTGGTCCCAAAGCTTCCATCCCAGGTGTTGCGCAAGCTGCTGGGCGATTTCGCCGCCGCCGCAACCGTATTCCCGCTCAATGGTGACGATTTTGATCATTCGAGTTCCCAGCTCACTACGCTTATTCTACTGCGCTCAGCCCGCCGCCAGCTCGCCCCCGCCGCCCGGCTCGTTTTTCTTCAGAAGAAAAGACAGAAAGAACATAATCCCCGCTCCCACACAGAGCACCATGAACGTATCAATGTAGGCCAACGTGCCGGCCTGCGCCTGAATGGACTGATAGATCCTTGCATAAGCTCCCATCTGTGCGTCAGGAGGGCTCATCCCTGCGTGACCCAGGCGCTGGGCGAGGCCGTTCACCGAGTTTTGGAAATTCGGATTCCCCTCCCGAGTGAACTCAATCAGCCGTGCCTGATGGAACTGTGAGCGCCGCGCGATCAGCGTGGTGACCATTGAAGTCCCGACACTGCTGCCCATGTTGCGCATGAAATTGATGATTCCGGCGACCGCATTGTTCTTCTCCGCCGCAATTCCGACGTAAGCCGCCAGCGTAATTGGGACGAACAGGAACCCCAGCCCAATCACCTGGGCGATGCGCAACCAAGTGGCGGCGCTGAAGCTGATCTGCAAATCAATCCGCTGGGTCGAATAGTACATGGCGATCGACAAAGACAACCAGCCGAAGGCAATCAGCCGCCGCGCCTGGATCTTGGTCGTCAGCTGCCCCATAATCGGCATCTCGATCAGCAAAACCAGCCCCCCCGCCGATAGCGCAAGCCCAGCCAGCTCGGACGTATACCCTAATAGGGTCTGGAGGAACTGCGGCATCAGCACCAGGCTGCTGAACAGCATGATTCCCAGCATAAACATCATCAGGCTCGCGCCCGCAAAGTTAAAGTTCTTGAACATGCGGACGTCGATGATCGGCGCTTTTTGAAACCACTCCCAGATGACCAGCGAGATCAGGGAAACAGCCGCCATGACGACCAACGTTGTGATGAAGTGCGAACCGAACCAATCATCCTCCTGGCCCCTATCGAGCAGCACCTGTAATGCCCCGATGCCGAGCGTCAGAAGGGCGATGCCGATGTAATCCAGCTTGACCCCAGCCGCCTTGAGCCTGGCGAGATAAGGAGGGTCCTCGACAAACCGCCGTACCAGAAGCCATGTCAGGATCCCGACGGGAAGATTGATGAAAAAAATCCACCGCCAGGAATAGTTGAAAGTGATCCACCCACCGAGCGTTGGCCCGATCGTAGGCGCCATGATGGCGGTAATGCCGTACAGCGCAAACGCGAGTCCACGCTGTTGCGGAGGGAAAGTATCGGCCAGAATGGCCTGGGCCATCGGCTGCAATCCGCCGCCGCCCGCGCCTTGCAGCACCCGAAAGAAAAGCAGAAGGCCGAGACTCGGCGCAACCGCACAGAGCAAGGAACTCACCGTGAAGACACCCAGGCAGGCCATGAAAAAGCGCTTACGTCCGATCGCGCCGGCGAGCCAGCCACTTATCGGCAGGACAATCGCGTTCGACACCAAATACGAGGTCAGAACCCAAGTACTCTGATCGTTGCTCGCCCCCAAATTTCCCGCAATGTATGGCAGAGCCACATTGGCGATGCTGGTGTCGAGCACCTCCATGAACGCCGCCATGGCGACAACCACCGCAATCAGCCACGGGTTGTACTTAGGACGCCAGACGTCCTGGTCGAGCGAGATTGCAGTGGCGGAACTCATCTCAGGTAAACATCCGGCACCACGTTCATGCCCGGCCGGAGCTGGTGGTCACGGTTTTCTTCGGGTTCAAGGACAATCTTTACCGGAATCCGCTGCACGATCTTGACGTAGTTACCAGTGGCGTTTTCCGGCGGAAGCAAACTGAACAGCGGCCCCGTGGCCCCGGCAATGCTGTCCACGTGACCTTTGAAACTTCGGCCGTTCGAATCCACACTGATATCTGCTTTTTGTCCGACTCGCATGTGCTTGAGTTGCGTCTCTTTGAAATTAGCGGTGATCCATACTTCATCGAGTGGGACAACCGTAAGCAACTGCTGCCCGGGTTGGACATTCAGCCCGACCACCACGGTCTTATTCACTTCACCAGTGACCGGGGCCACAATCTTGGTGTAGCTGAGATTGAGCTGTGCCTGTTCAAGTAGAGCGCGCTTCTGTTGCACATCGGCGACGGCCGCCCGCGCGCGTGCTTGGCTTGACGACACCTGCTGCGGCGCCGTTTCCGCCGATCGCCGGTTTGCTTCGGCTTGGGCCAGCCGGTCGTGGGCCTGCTTCACGGCCTGTTCAGCGGCGGCCTCATTGGCATGTCCGGCGGCCACCGATGCCGTACTGGCTTTGGCGGCGGCCAATGCCTGGTCGTAAATTTGCTCGGAAACCTCGCGCTTATCCACCAGCGCCTTGTAGCGGACGAGGTCGTCTTGCGCCTTCACGTCGTTCGCCTCAGCTTGTTGCAACTGGGCATGAGCCGAGGTGAGCTGTGCGTCCGCCGCGCTGATTCCGGCACTGGCATTTGAGACGTCCGAGGTGCTGAAACTCAATTGGCTCGACGTACTCACCGAGGTAATCGGAACTGTAATATTCAGCGACTCCGCGGTTGCTTCGGCGTTGGCAAGGTTCGCTTGCGCCTGCTCAACCGCAACCTCGTAGTCTTTCGGGTCAATCTCCACCAGCACGTCGCCCTTCTGCACCCACTGGTTGTCGCCCACGTTGACCGCGATCACGTAGCCGGAAATCCGCGCGCTGACCGGAGAAAGGTGAACATCCACCTGGGCGTCATCGGTAGATTCATAGCTGCCCAGATAACGCCACAAAAACACTCCGCCCACAACCAGCACCACGATAGCTACGGCAATCACCGTGTTCTTGCGATTCCTGGCCCGTGTGGATACACGCGGCCCTCGGAGGACAGATTCTGTGCCCGGTGAAGCTGGCGGGTCTTTACCTGCTGGCGGACCGCTTGCTGGGTTCTCTTCTGCCATGGTCATTTTCCTTTGAAGTATTCTTTGACCCCTGCTTCAGCCGTGCCCAGGGCGCGGGCCAGGGAAATTTTCGCGTAATTATAGTTGTAGAGGCTTGAGATGTACTGCTCGTGGGCGCTGGCAACGGTTTGCTGAGACTGCACCACTTCCACCGTGTCCGTTACCCCCGCGCCAAAGCGGTCGCGCGACTGCGTCAGAGTGGCCTCCGCCAAATCAATATTGCTGCGAGCTACTTCGACCAGTTCGGCCGACGACTCCAGGTTCAGCAGTGCGGTGCGAACGTCGGAGTCGATCTGCCCCCGCAGATTGGCCAGACGTTCCCGGCTCTGCGTCAGTCTCGCGTCCGCCTGCAAAACATCGCCATGAACGCTGCCGCCTTGAAAGATCGGGATGGACAGCGTTCCCTTCACATCGAACACCTCGGTTGACGTCGAAGGATGGGACCCTCCCGTTCCGTAATCCGCATTGAACGAAAGCGACGGGAAATAGCCGGCAAAGGCCGCCTTTCGCGAGAACTCTGCCGCCCGCACTTCCGCTATCGCCGCCTGATAATCCGAACGCGACGCATAAGCGCGCCTCAGAGCTTCATCTGCGGTCAACGTCTCGAAGGGCTGGTACAGCGACTTGTCCGTCAGCTCGAATTCCTGCCCCGGGGCCAGTCCGATTACCCGCGCCACGGTCAGCTTCTGAATGGCGAAGTCATTTCTCGCCTGAATCAGCTGCTGCTGCCGTGTCTGCATCTCCACCTTTGCCCGCAGCCCATCGATCTCCGGAGAAGTGCCAGCCTTCACCTGGTCTGAAGCTTGGCTATACACCGCCTTCGCTGTGTCGACTTGCGCTTGCGCGGTTTCGACACGGGCTTCATCGGCGATGGCCTGCAGGTAGGTGAAGCCGACGGCCTGCACTACCAGATCGCGCGCATCTTTGTATGTATATTCTGTCGATTTCAGGCTCTGCCCGGCGGCGCGCACATTGCTGATCGACTTCCAGTCAAACAGCGTCTGGCTCACATTGGCACGCGCATCAAAGTAAGAAAAAGGGCCGACCGACGTCGGGAAAGTGATCCCGGGGATATGAAGCGTGATTCCCACCTCAGCCAGATTGATTTTCGAGACGTTGATGGAGGGGCCCGCCGTCACATGCGGCAGGAGCGCGCTCAATTGTTCCCAACGTTGTCCGCGTGACGATCGAATGTCTGTGTTTGAAAGCAACACTCCGAGATTCTGCTTCAACCCGCGGTCGATCGCGTCCTGCAACGAAAGTCGCACCACGCCGGGAATCGCCTCGGATGCGACGCTCCCCGCGAAAGGATTCTGCGCGACTGGGGCCGACGGCGTCGGCGCGTTGGGAATGGAAGTGCTGCCGGTTTGTGCAACTGATAAGGCCACGCCCGCTAGCCATGCCGCGGCCATCCAGAACACGCGCCTCATCCCGAAAGTAATACAGCCGCGCTGCACCTGATTCCAGTGGCAGCGACCCCCACGGCGACACAAATGAGTGTCAGGCTGGGAAGCGACAATCATGGGAGGAGATTATAGTAAAGCTCTAGGATTGAGGCCAGAGATCGGGGCTCGCCTACTTCGACAGCACCCCCAGCGCTTCCCGGAACGTCAATTCAAACGTCCCATTCTTTGCGGCTGCCGCTACCGCCTTCTCTGCCGCCGCCCGCTGATAACCCAGATTCATCAACGCCGAAAGCACATCCTCTTCCACCGCGTTCCGCCCGGAAACCACCGAAACCTCTGGCCCGCTAACCGGCAACTTGTCGCGCAGCTCCAGCACCAGTCTCTCCGCTGTCTTCTTCCCGATCCCCGGAATGCGCGTCAGACGAGCCAGGTCATTCCCTCGAATCGCTGCGATCATTTCCTCCGCCGCCATCCCACTCAGAATTGTGATTGCCAACTTCGGCCCAATCCCGCTCACCGCAAGCAACTTTTCAAAGAGCTGTTTCTCTCCCACCCGCAGAAATCCATACAGGGCGATCACGTCTTCGCGAACGTGAGTATGGATGTGCAAAGCCACTTCGTTTCCCACGCCGGGCAAATCCGAAAAGGTCGGCACGCTGATGGTGACGTCGTAACCGACGCCGCCAGTCTCAACAATAACTTGATTGGGATGCTTGGCCAGCAACCGTCCGCGTAGGTGGGCAATCATGAAGTATCTAGGCTTCGAAAAGAGATCGTGGCAACTGGGATTGCCGGATGATAGACATGAGCGTTCCAATCCGAAGCTCCGAATGGTCCGGAAGGGGGACTGTAATGGTGCTGTTCTCTGTTTTCTTCTGCATGACGATGTGGCTGCCTTTCCGCCGCACTTCCAAGAATCCGTGGCGCGAGAGAATGGCGCACATTTGCTGACCCGAGAGAACTTGCAGCCTACCCAACCTCTACCTCGAGTCGCGTGACAAAAACTTCTCCGTGCCGTCGGCGTTGGATTTCGGTCTCATCGGCGGTCTCCAAGAACAACTCAACCGCTTCCTGAAGGTTCTTGCGGGCAGCCTCGATCGTGTCGCCTTGGCTGGCAATATCGAACTCGGGGCACAATCCGACGTAGCCGTTGCCTTCGCGCTCAATAATGGCCGTAAGCTGCTGCACACTCTTCATAGGTCTCCTTAAGACATTCTAGAACAACGAACTCTGCCGGCGATTCGGAGTGATCCCGAAATGTTCATACGCCAGCTGCGTCGCCACTCGCCCTCGCGGCGTGCGGTTCAGGAACCCAATCTGAATCAGAAACGGCTCGTAGATTTCTTCAATCGCGTCCGCTTCCTCTGCCAGCGCTGCAGCCAGTGTATTCACGCCGACCGGGCCGCCTTGGTACTTCTCAATAATGGTTAACAGCAACTTGCGATCGACTTCATCAAACCCGTAGCGATCCACTTCCAGCATCTGCAAGGCCGCCTGCGCCGTCGGCAGATCAATCTTGCCGCCGCCCCTTACCTGCGCATAGTCCCGCACCCGACGCAGCAACCGGTTGGCAATTCGGGGGGTGCCTCGCGACCGGCTGGCAATCTCCTGCGCCCCAGCTTTGTCGACCTCCACGCCCAGGATGTCGGCCGAGCGTTCCACTATGATCCGCAAATCGTCGTGACTGTAGAACTCCAGCCGCAAGACGATGCCAAACCTTGATCGCAGCGGCGACGATAGCAGCCCCGCTCGCGTAGTCGCGCCAATGAAAGTAAACGGCTTCACATCCATGGTATGGGTGCGCGCCGCCGGCCCCTGGCCGATCATAATGTCCAGCTTGTAATCCTCGAGTGCCGAGTAGAGGATTTCCTCCAGCGCGGGCTGCAAACGGTGAACTTCGTCGATGAATAACACCTGCTTTTCGCGCACGTTGGTCAGAATCGCCGTCAGGTCACCCTTGATCTGCAGCGTCGGCCCTGAAGTCTGCTGGAACACCACCCCCAGTTCATTGGCGATGATCGTCGCCAGCGTTGTTTTCCCTAATCCCGGTGGCCCGTAGAGCAGCACGTGATCCAAAGCCTCGCCGCGCGAGCGCGTAGCCTCAATCGCCACCGCAAGAATCTCTTTGACCTTGGCTTGTCCGATGAACTCCGCCAGCCGCTGCGGCCGCAGCTTCAACTCAAACGACGAATCGTCCTCCACCGGCGCCGCTGAGACGATGCGTTCGCGTTCCTCCGGAAGCTTGGGAATGTTTCTGAGCGTAGCCACTGGCGCGATATTAGCACGAAGCAGGCGGGGGTCAGCAGCGTTGAAAGGGCGCGGCTTCTGCCGCGTCGAAACAGGCTTGAAAACGTGGCCTTAACCACGCAATTACTTTGGGACTGCATAGGTGGACCACCCCCCAATAGTCGATTCCTTCGCCCATGCTCGCTCGAAGGCTTGAGTCAGATCGTCAATCAAATCTCCTGCGTCTTCGATCCCAATCGACAACCGAACCAAATCCGCTCCAAACGCACGGCCTCTCCGTACCTCAGCGGGGATGCTGGCATGCGACATGGATCCGGGCAGGCTGATCGACGAATTCACGCTGCCGAAGCTCACGCTGATGCGGAAAATCCGGGCCGCTTCCGCAATTCGCTTTGACAGCTCGAACGAGCCAGTCGCAAAACTGATGACTGCGCCCGCGCCACGTGCCTGCTGCGCGTGCAAATCGTGTCCGGGGTGTCCCGCCAGTCCGGGGTAGTAAACCCGCTGCACCGCAGGGCGCGTGTTCAGGTGCTCGGCAATCTTGCGAGCGCTCGACTGCTGGCAATCCAGACGCAGCTTGAGGGTTTTGAGGCTGCGCAACAGCAGATAGGAATCAAAAGGGCCAAGCGCCGAACCCTCGCCGTTCTGGAGGAAATAAATTTGTTCGGCGAGCTCGGGACTCCGCACTGCCACAACTCCGGCAGTGACATCGCTGTGACCGCAAAGATATTTGGTCGCCGAGTGAACCACAATATCGGCGCCCAGATCCAAAGGGTTCTGCAAGTAGGGCGACATAGCGCTGTTATCGACACAGAGCAGCGCGCCGTGACCGTGAGCCAGGTCGGCCAGGGCGCGAATGTCGCAAATGCGCAGGAGCGGATTGGTCGGAGTCTCGGTATAAAGCAACCGCGTCTCGGGAGTGATGGCCGCCGCGAATCGCTCCAGGTCGCAGGCGTCGGCATAACGTACCTGCACGCCGGTTCGGTGCAGTATTTTCGAGAAAAGCCGGTAAGTTCCGCCATACAGATCGTCGCAGGCAAGAATTTCGTCGCCTGCGGAAAGCAGGCGCGTAACCGAACTGATGGCCGCGAGCCCGCTGGCAAAGGCGAATGCGCGGTCGGCATTTTCCAGTCGTGCCAATTGTTCTTCCAGAACGGTCCGCGTGGGATTGCCACTGCGGGAATAGTCGTACTGGCCGAATTGATCGGCATGCTCCTGTTCAAACGTTGCGGTCTGGTAAATCGGGGTTGCGACCGGCCTGAAAGGGTCGGACGGACAAGCATTGAAGTTGACAAGTTGGCTGGCGAATTTCATAGCACTCTCCCGGCGGTTAGATAGTCTTCAGCGACTTCGGTGCGTGCGCTGCGGCATACATCGAAGACGTCGGCCATCACGGCTTCTGCCGTGGGCCATCGGCCCGCACCTTTTCCGCGGACGTAAACGACTTCTCCCGTCTGGGTATGAATCTCCAGGCAGTTTTCTTCGTTGCGAGTTTGCGCAAAGACGTGGTCTCGATCAACAAACTGCGGCCCGACGCAAGCCCTCACGCCGTCGCTTCCATTTGCGAGCGTCGCCAACAGGCGAACCGACAAGCCCGCCCTGGCGGCCTCATGCACTGCTTCAGCATCGAAATGTTCGATGCCGGTGCGTTCAATCTGATTGGGATGCAAACCGCCGCCACACGCCACGTGCGCCAGCAGCGCAAGCTTGTGGGCGGCATCGCTGCCATCGAGATCGGTGGTGGGGTCCAGTTCCGCGAAGCCGAGGCGCTGCGCTTCGCGCAACGCCTCATCGCGCGGCATTCCGTCCGCCAGGCGATCAAGAATGAAGTTGGTAGTGCCGTTGACGACGCCACTCAGAGCACGAATGCCGCGCGTCTCTGCGATCCGCCGCACCTGCTCGAGCATGGGCGCCGCTCCACCTACCGCACCCGAATAAAGCAACTGCACTCCGTTTCGCGCAGCCAGTGCACGAAGCTCGTGTCCCCAGTGTGAAATCACCAGCTTGTTGGCCGTGATGACATGCTTGCCGGCTTTCAACGCAGCTTCGATCAATTCCTTCGCCGGCCAAAGTCCACCGATCACTTCCACCACCAGTTCACAATCGGAATCGACGACCTCCCACGGATTCAGCGTCAGCAGTTCTCTCGGCGTGCCGTCTGCACGTTCCCGGTGGCGCACTCCGATGCCGGTGATGTGAAACCGTTCCGGATGAGCAGCCAGATAGCGATATACGCCGAGGCCCACCGTTCCTGCGCCCAGCAGACCGACGCGCAATGGTTTGCTGTCTGGCTGTTGTTCATAAAACTCGGCCGGTTGCCCGCAAATCAGCGACGGCTGATCGGAATTCAACGCGGCAACCTCGAAGGCAAAGTTGTTTCGCTCAGCCAAGTGGATGGCCTTCGACTGCACAATGCCTCCGCTCAATCGATCGGCGTCAGCCCAGGTCAGGATCCGGTATCGCCGAGGCTGCCTTTCCGACGAAGCCGGATCGTATTCGAAGATTCCATCGACATCCTTGATCAAGCGGCAGCAATCTGCTCCAAGCTGATGGGCAACGAAGACGGCAGTGAGATCGGTGCCGCCGCGCCCCAGAAGAGAAACGGTTCCATCGTCCTGCCGGCCAACGAAACCAGGCACGACCACGACCGATAAGGTCTCCAGCGCGCGCTCCACAGCCGACACATCGATCCCACAGGGCTCAGAATTTAGAACCGGTCCCCGGGTCCGCAGGCCGAGGCGAACTTCGTCAAGAATCACGCCGGGAATGCCCGCACGATCGAGCGCCAAAGAGAGCAGTGCAGCCGATGTCGACTCACCGGTCGCCAACAGCGTCGCAACCGCGTGTTCACTTACGCCCTGCCCGAAAGCGTGGGCACGCGCCAGCAGTTCTTCGGTGCTATTTCCGATGGCGGAGACTACGGCAATCACCCGGTGCCCGTTGCGGACCCAACGGTAAATCTCGTGAACCGCCGCAGGTAAATCAGCCTCACTTCGCAAAACCGAACTGCCGAACTTAAGAACAGTTAGAGGATAGCTGCGCATAACGTCCTCCCAAATCTGAACTTAGTGGCCTCAGCCAGCGCCTGATCGAGGTCGGCGATGATATCTTCCGGCGCTTCGAGCCCGACCGAAAGCCGGATGAGGCCATCAGTGATCCCGACTTCCCGCCGCTTTTCCGCGGGCACGTCGCCGTGAGTCATCGAAACCGGGTGCGTGATGAGGGTTTCGACCGCGCCCAGATTTTCCGCCAGTGAGCACAGTTTCACTGAGTTCATGAGGGTGATGGCGGCTTGGCTGTCAGCTTTGATCTCAAACGACAGCATTCCCCCGTGTGCAGCGTGCTGCCGCTCAGCAAGGGCATGCTGCGGGAACGATGCCAGTCCGGGATAATTCACGCGCTCCACTGCCGGATGCCGCTCCAGCCATTGAGCGACAGTGGTGGCGTTTTCGCAGTGCAGCTTCATTCGCGCCGGTAGCGTCTTCAATCCGCGCAGCGTTAGCCAGGCTTCCTGCGGCGATTGGATACAACCGGTGGTCTTGCGAATCAGGCGGAAACGTTCCAGCAGACTTTCATCCCGCGTAGCCAGCGAACCGCCAACCGTCGAATTGTGGCCTTCGATGTACTTGGTGGTTGAGAGCACGCTGATGTCAGCACCCAAATCAAGAACCGGCTGAAGAATGGGCGTGAGGAAAGTGTTATCCACGGCCAGTTTGATTCCGTGGCGATGCGCAATTTCGGCAATCGCAGCGATGTCGCAAAGCTTCAGCGTGGGATTCCCGGGCGTCTCGACGAAGATGATCTTTGTGTTGGAGGTGATGGCTCGCTCGACAAGTTCGGGACGCGACGCATCGACAAAGCTGTATGCAATGCCCAGACCACCGAGCAATTGCTGGAACAGGCGCACGGTGCCGCCGTACACCACATCGGAAATCACGGCGTGATCGCCCTTCTTGAGTAGCGACAGAAACAAAGTGCTGATCGCCGCCATTCCGGTGGCAAAGCAGACCGCAGGCGGAGTTTTCTCCACAGCTCCCAGGGCGCGTTCAAGCGCATCGACGGTGGGATTCGCTGCTCGCGAATAAGTAAAGCCCTTGTGAACTCCTACTTCTTGTTGGACGTAAGTTGTGGATTGATAAATGGGCGTGAGAATGGCGCCGGTGGCCGGATCAGGAGCCAGACCGCCATGAATGGCGATGGTAGCGTTGCGCACAGCAAAATCGGATGACATGGAAACTCTCCCTTCAGAGTGAACAAATTGAGCCCAAAAACAGAATCGCCGCCGGGTTGTTCCCCAGGCGGCCGCTCAGTGAAGGGAGATTTTAGTTTCGGCTCAGACTCCCGACGCAGGCAAGGCACCGCCTAGGGTGCACATGGCCATATACATTCGGGATCTATGCAGCAAATGCATAAATGAAGTGCTCACAATCTCAAGTGAGTTTTTTAATTATACGGGTCTGAGGGCGATTGTCAAGCTGGCCCTTCCTCCGGTAGTTGGCTGTTTTGACCACATTTGGAATTTGGAGGAATTGGTGGGATTATTGGAGACGAAAGCGATTGCGGCGGGATGAGATACCTAGTCAAGACGCTTTTGACAATCTCCGTTCTCGTGATCTTTCGTGCTGCCTATGGGTTTTTTCTGGCATATGCGGCATGGGCCATGGACGGCTCTGTTGGTGCCTTGGTACTTCGGACACCATACAATCCAGCTATCCCACGAAATTTTGAACTGTGGTCTGTTTATCTTCTTGTCTCGATAATCGTGTTTCTTGTCTTGTGTCGACTCTACCGCCGCGAATACGGACGACGAACCACATTGATTTCACAACAGCCCACTGCCCTCATCCACACCCTCGTAAAAGCGTGAAGGGCGGGCCAGACCTGCCCCACGTTCAGTCGAATCCGGGCAGCAGGAACGTAACCGGATGAGACACCAGCTTGCGCCCGACGTCCTTCAGGAAGCGGCGCGCTTTGGCTTCGCCGATGTCGCGAGCCCGGACGGCCAACAGGAAACTGAGGACGAACGAAGTCAAGATGTTGCACAGTCCCACGAGGACGACGCCCACGAACGACCAGAATACGTCGGAGCCTCGGAGTTCGCCGGTCAGGCGGGCCGCGTCCCACGCATAGGCGAGGCCGGCTGCTCCGAGAGTTACGTGACGCACCTCAAGCGGGATTCCAAACAACCCAACCAGAATAGGCACGGAACCGAGCAGGAATCCAAGAACGATGTATCCAGCGGAGCCGGCGGCGTGATGCTTCAGCCAGTGAGCGATGGCGTTGGCGCGCTCTGGCCCAAGGCGTCGTCGAATGCGCAGACTGTGAGCAATAGCCGACTCCATGCGCGTGAGCGCGACGTAGTTCGCCGTCCATCCGGTCGCCAGCGATGAAAGCCACAGAAGAATGCCGGTGACGATGGCGAAAGGTATGGTCGGCGAAGTCAGCGGAAAGAGCATGTGGATGCCGTGTTCGGCTTCCTCTGCCGTAAGAAAGGGATGCCCGGCGACGGCGTTCCAGATTCTGTCGACGGCGATGGAAGCCAGGATTGCGCCGGCAAGATTCCCGATCGTGACCAGGGTTTGGGTCTGGGAAATGGCCTGCAAACTAGCCATCTGATCTTTTTCGGGATCTTCCATGGCGTCGACTAGAGTGGCGGCTGTGGCCGCCGGCATCTTCGACGCCAGCAAGAAGCCGCCGGCCTGCATCAACAGAAAACTCACGGTGTAATTCATCGAATGGCCGAAGGCGACTAGCAGAGGCGCGTGGATCAGCGAGGAAATCGAATATTTGAAAAGAGCCGTGAAGCAGGTAATGACGCCGGCCAGAATTGCTCCCCAACCCATGGTCTTCCATTCGGCGTGGTTCTTCGCGATGTAATGTTTGCCGACGCGTCCGGTTTTCTCGACTACGCTGCGTGCCAGCCTGCGGGTACTGGCGCTGACCACGCTGGCGATTTTTCGTTGTGTGGCAAAACCATGAACAATAGAGACTGCGAACTTCCGCGACTCAGAATCCTTGCGCTCAAGATTGAGCACTTGCTGAATTCGCCAGAGCAGCGATCGCAGCAGGCGAATCCGGAAGATCATGTTGGCAGAGGAGCCTCTTTCTTCGATTAGTTGCGTGATCTCGCGCAACTGCGCTTCGCAAGCGTCTCGCCGGGCTTCCCATTGCGGAAAATCGTCAGGGTTGCGGGCCACGTGTTCCACCAGAGCCGGAAGGCTGAAGAAGCTGGACTTCGCGACACTCTCCTCGTCCGATAAGGCCAGGAAGTCTCGGGCCAAGGCGACATTGGCGACGCGTAACGCCAGGAGTTTACTGGAAACCAGCACTGAAGCGTGGGAAGGAGTGAAGATACCGGCCCACTCGGCGACCAGGGAATCGGGAAGAGATGCTACCCACTGAGCGTCGGCCTCGCACAGATTGAGGGAATCGAGCAGGACATAGAGATCGCCCTGCACTTCATCGACCGGGACCAGGTGACGCAGGGCGCGGTCCAGCAATTCGCCCAGCAGAAACGCTTCATTGGGCAGGCCGGCCTCGGAGATGACCCGGATATAAGAATGATGAGACCAGAAATCGTAGAGGATGGCGCGAATCTCATAACACCGGGGATGGGCATCGATCTCGGCAGTGAATTGGAGGAGCCATTCGGTGCGAGAGGCCGGAGGCATGTCGAGAAAGAATCGTAAGGCGCTATACACCCAGGTTGCCCTCTCCCGTGAGGGTCCAGGCGGGAACGCCACCAGATCATCAAGCCGATAGGGAGTCGCGATCATCTTCGAAGACGGTTCGGTGGGATTGTACGACCCGGGTGCGAGCTGTGGCTACTTCATCAAGCAGACATGGCTAAGATGATCGCAAAGAATATTCCCGCCCTGTCTCTCCGGAAACAAGAGAGACAGGGAAAGTTGAAGCTCTAGTGACCTAGGTAGCGGGCCAGCTTAAAGCCGGTGTCGAACTGACCGTGAAGCTCTGAGGTAATGAAATTCCCAACGGCTACAATCTTGTCATCCGACTGAATTGCGAGACCGTTAGCAGTGACCTCATTGGTGTTGGGGAAAGATGTGGTGACGATGCCGTTAGTGCCGAATGTAACATCAAGTCGACCGGCTGGCGTGTAGCGTGCAAGCGCAAACACGGTCGAGAAAGAGCTTGTTGACGCGGTGCCCGAGGTTACAAAGTCGCCGCTCGACTGAAGCCCTAGGCCCGAAGTTGCAATCGTGGAAAAATTGGGCACAGAAGTGACATCTCCGCCGTTGGTGCCGAACCTTGCATCCACGGTGCCGACGCCCTTATAGCCGGACACCGCGAATCCGCTGACCGGTCCGCTAACGCTGCTGGTAAGGTTTCCGGCGATGACGAATTCTCCAGCGAACCTCCCCGCGTTTAGGAGAACCAGGGCATTGGCGGGGCCGGGAACGGACAACTGGCCGTTGATTCCGAAACTCGCGTCCAGACTGCCATCCCCGTTATAGCGGGTAACGAAACCGGGGTTTTCAAAGCCGCTGCTGACTAGGGCAGACGCGACCAGTATCTTTCCATTGGAAAGGAGAGCGATCGCAGTAGGGTTGTAGCCGGCAACCTTGGCCGAGCCTCCGCTGCCAAAGGTGAGGTCAAGCTGGCCGCTTGGCAAGAAGCGGATCAGCAGATGACCGTTGCCGACGAGAATGTTGCCGTCCGGCTGCACGACGATACCGCTGGTCAGTGCACCTATGGCGGAGAATGAAACTATCCCATTGGTCCCAAACGTAGAATCAAGCTGCCCGTTCGAGTTGAACCGGATTATGTCTATGTCCTCGCCAGCCGAGCCTGCGGTTACAATCTTGCCGTCGGTTTGTAGAGCGATAGCCGTAAGGATCTCGAACTGCCCCAGAACGACGTTGACGCCGGCATTTCCAAACCTCTTGTCCAGGCTGCCGTCTGTGTTGTAACGAACCACTGCAGCGTTGGGAAAGCCGTTGCTACCCGGAGCGCCGCCGCAAACCACGATCTTTCCGTCCGTCTGAATGGTGACAGCGTTCGCGGTGGCAATGTCGCTGTTGATTTGGTTCCCGAAGTCTGTGGTTACGATGCCTCCCTGGCCAAAGCTGGGATCGAGTTGGCCGGCCTGGGCTGCGGCCTGGGCGGAGGCGATGAGCAGGAGAGAGAAAATTAACAACCATGCGCGATGCCATGCTGTGCTGGAGTCCATCGTTTTCTCCTTACTGAATCGAATTGTCTGCGAAAGGTTGGGCACCGAGCACGGAGGTTATCACCTGGGAGGGCGGGAGTTTGTCAAAAGATTGTCACGGGGCTGTAAAAGGATTTGTCGGCACGGACGATGCCCTGCTTGGCAAAGAACGCGAGAAATGTCGCACGAATCGTGAGCGTGACTAACGCCCTGCGGGCTGATCGCAGGGCCCGCGTGGCCCTCAGGTACCTGATCGGCAATGTGTGTCCTAGAGACTAACGGCCCCACTCTTTCTTTTTTGGATTGACGATACCGGGTTGGATGCCTTAAAGTCCGCGAGGCTAGCCATTCCTGGCATCTATAGTCGGACGAAGTGTAGCTCTCTGCGTGGCTCCTTAGTCTAAACCCGGGAAACAATCATCTAGCTTGGAGGAAATCTTGAAGAACACTCTTCGTCTGATTGCAGTAGTCACGTCATTTCTTTCCTTGTCGCTCGTTCTTACGGCTGCGCTGAACGCGCAAGTGCTGGAGAAGAGTCCAATCTCCGGCGGCGTGCTGGCAGCGCGGGCATACCGCGCCGGCCTGCTCAAACCGATGTCCACCAATACGCCGGCTTCGGGCAGACCGCTCACCTGCAGTCCCGCCCCTTGTATTCTTCCCAATTCACAGGCATCGGGAGGCGGACAGCCGGTGAACGAAGACCCCGTAGCCGTGAATTTGAAGAACCCGAAGCAAGTCCTCACCGGTGGCAACGACTACAACTGCCCAACCATTCAGGGCTTCTATGCCAGCAATGATGGCGGTTCCACCTGGACCCGCACCTGTCTTCCGGGCTCCGGGGGTGAGGGTGATCCAATCGTCGGCTACAACCTGAAGAATGTCGCCTTTGCCGGTGGCATTCAAAACGGCGACGTCGTTCTGTCTTCTTCGACCAACAATGGCCAAACCTGGGGCACGCCGGTCATCGTCAGCACGCCGCTGCTAGGTTCGTTGGCGGATAAACCCTGGCTGGAAATAGATACCAATGCCAGCAGCCCATTCGTCAATAACATGTATGTTTCGATCACGCAGTTTGATGGCAACAGTGACAGCGAAATCTCTGTCTCCCGCTCCAAGGATGGGGGCAAGACCTGGGCGACCGTAGCTGTCGATACCAAGCAGATCTATCCCAACGAAGTGGATCAATTTAGCGATCTCGCAGTTGGTGCCGACGGCACGGTGTACGTAAGCTGGCAACGCTGCCCGGCGACCGGTCCGAATGGCGACTGTGGCGGAACGGTAGCAGCCATGCTGCTTTCAAAGTCGACCGACGGGGGCGCTACCTGGAGCGCTCCGGTGACGGTTGCTACTCCCACGCTGGTCCCTGATACCTGCGGCGCGTTCTACGGTTGTTTGCCCAACACCGGTGAGCGCGTGAGCAACATCGCGGCCAATGCCGTCTTCGGCAGTGGTGCGACTGCCAAGGTATATCTCTGTATCTACAACTGGAGTGGATCGCAAATGCAGGTGGAGGTGGCCACTTCGAATGACGGTGGAAATACGTTCGGCGCACCGGTACGGGTTTCCAACTCCAACAAGGGAGACCAATTCTTCCAGTGGATCAATCCAGCTCAAAACGGAAGTATCGCGGTGACCTGGCTGGACCGCCGCAATGATCCAAATAACCTGCAATATCAACCGATGGTGGCAATTTCGACCAACGGTGGCGCGAGCTTCAGCGCTACCCACCCGCTGTCGACCACCATGTCCAACCCCGATAATGATGGTTTTGGCGGAAGCTTCATGGGTGATTACCGGTGCCACGTTTTCAATGGAGCAACCATGTACGCCGTCTGGATGGACATGCGCACGAATGTCTCGCAAGATGAAGCGGGAGGAGTCAAGTTCCGCTAATCGCGATTCGCGCGGGCGGCAACAACTCCAGCGCAAGCCCCTGGAAATACGGGCGATTGCGAGGGGGTAACCGGGTAACCACCGCTTTGGGCATGGCTGAAAAGGTGGGGATCGGGTTGGCCTTCGGGCATCTGAGCGGGGCAATGGGCGGCTGCTAGACTGCCGTTCATGCCCCTCCTCAGCGAAGAGGCTCGCGAAAACGAGACCGTTCAGGCCCTGGTGCAGTTATTGCGAACGCGTTCCTACGAAGAGATCCGCCAGCGGATGTACGACAATCCTCCGGGAAGCGCCTGGTGGTCGGCGTGCAAGACCGAGCTCGATATCCGCAATGGGGAGCAGATGGCGGCCGCGCTCTCGGCGACCTCGCGCGTGTTGGAACGGCTGAGGGCCTCGACCGAACACTTCGAGCAACTAGCGGACACGCTTTACCACACCACCAGCGAAATCGCAGCGCAGATGAGGAGCGCAAAGGACGCCTCGCGGCGGCTGGAGATTGCGGTTTACGTGACCATCGGAATCACGCTGGTGCAGTTGTTTAATCTGGTGTTCGAAGTTTTCCGGAAGCGGTAAGATCCTCGCCGCAGGGAAACCCTGCCATGAATTTTCACAGCCCACCACGGATCGTCAGGAAAACCTACCGCAAAGACCGCCTACATCGCCTTTTCAATGGCCGCCCGCAGATCGTCATACGACATCACCCCGGGGTGGTAGAGCGCGACGTGGCCTTTGCGGTCGATCAAAACCAGCGTCGGCGTAGTGCTGGCGCCGTAGCGGTCGAAATTGGCTTTGCTGACGGGAACCGGGACGGCTTGTAGTCCGGGATAAAACTGCTTCCACACCTGCTCAGCGTAGGCCAACTCATCTTTCGGTTTCGCATCTTCCCCGCGGGCCGCATATCCGTAGAGCTGCGTGGGAGCGAGCACGGTCAATCCTCGGGAAGCAAACTCAGAGCTTAGTTGGGTGATGACCGGGCCTTCGTGTTTGCAGTCGATGCACCAGTGCGCCCAGAAAAACAGCAGCACCGGAGATCCTTTCAGCTGCGGAGGCGATTTGGGGCTTGATCCAAGGTATTCGCCAAGGCGTAACGGCGGGGCGACTTGCCCCGCCAGGCCGAGCAGGTTCAGGTTCTTTTGCAGCCGGGCATGCAGCGAAGTATTGCCATAGAGTGCCAGGTTGTGACGGAGCAGCGCGACTGCCTGTGTTTGCTGGCCCCGAGCAGTAAGCACTTGGGCCTGCACCTCTATGGCAGCGCCCAGGGCCAGAGGCAGGCGAGGTTCGGCGTCAAGAGCACGATGCTGGAGTTGCTCGTGCGCTAGGGTTTCAACCTGCTTGGCATAGTTTGCGGCCTGATCAAACTGTTGGGCAGAGAGTGAGCCGCGAGCCATCCAGGAAAGCGCTTCGAGATAATCGGGATCGACGCCGTGAGCCGTCCGGTAGTTTTCCAGTTGGGTGGTCGCAGCAGCAAAATTGCCTTGCGCGAGGACGGTTCGCACGTCGGTCGTGAGATCGGCGAAACAAAACGAAGAGAGAAAGAGCAAGATAGCAATACGTCGGACCGTCATCTGCTTATGGACGCTCGCAGGCGGGTTAAAGTTTCGCGACTTTTGTAAAATGTGCGCACCTTCGGTAGGCTCTTTATGCTAGGCAAACCATTGCACCTCAGACACTTATGAACCCGTTACTTCAATAATGTTAGCACTCTTGAGGGTGGTGGGTTAAAATAGGGTTGCGTTTGAGCTTGTAAGGCACTATGCAGTTTCCAGTACTTCCCGCTAACCGGCGTGACCTGCCTGCAGAAGTCCGGCGAGTAAATCAGCGCACAATCTAACAGAAAAAGGAAGCAAGCAACACCATGGAAACAGGAACAGTAAAGTGGTTTAACGACGCCAAAGGTTATGGTTTTATCAGCCGCCAGAGTGGCGAGGACGTATTCGTGCACTTCTCGGCAATTCAGGCCAGCGGATTCCGCAGCTTGCAGGAAGGCCAGCAAGTGCAGTTCGATGTGGTCAAGGGGCCCAAGGGCTGGCAAGCCGAGAACGTAAAACCGGCGTAAACCACGAGAAAATTCGCGCACTGGGCGGCTCGAGAGAGCCGCCCTTTATGTTTGTCGTAGAATGCAACGACGGAGGTAGCGATGGCTTTGCAGGTTGGCGACACAGCGCCGGATTTTGAACTGCCCGCAGTCGAAGACGGACGGCAAGTCAAGATCCGGCTGAGTGATTTTCGCGGAAAGAAGAACGTGGTGGTGACCTTTCATCCCCTGAACTGGACCCCGACTTGAGGGGAGCAGGTGCCGGCGCTCAACTCCGACCGGGAGAAGTTCGCCGCACTCGATGCCCAGGTTCTGGACATTAGCGTAGATTCAATTTTCAGCCACAAAGCGTGGCAAAAGTACGAGATCGGCAGCATACAGCTGCCCATGTGCTCGGATTTCTTTCCTCACGGGGAAGTGACCAAGGCATTCGGCATCATGCGCCAGGGACCGCCGTTAGTAGGGATCAGCGAGCGGGCGGTGTTTATCGTGGACAAGAGCGGGAAGATTGTTTTCGCCAAGGTGTATCCCCTGGACCAGGCACCGAAGAGTGAAGATTTGCTGGAGGCGTTGGCGAAGGTGAACGGATAGCCGGCGCAGCACAGCCCACAGATCGCGCGAGGCGGTTATCGGTTTGCCGCTGCCGTAACCCGTCGAAGCAGATCCGGGGACTTCATTCGCTGAGTGTATTCCTCAAAACCCTTGTGCGGTCCCTTCCAACGAAGATCCTCAACGGTGTCAAAAACCGGCACATCCAGCCGCAGAGTTGCAAGTGTGCGAAACAGCAGGGCGTCGTCCCAAGCGCTGAACAGCGACTCGGACAACGGGCGGGCTCTGCGGATGGAGGGATGCCATTCCCGCCAATCCTTTGGAATGTCTTCAAGGTGGGGGTATTGAGATAAAGTAAGCCCCGCGGCCTTCTCGCCCCATCCCTTCACGCCTGGAAAGCCATCCGCACTGTCGCCGACCACCGCCAGGTAGTCCGGGATCGATTCGGGCTTCACTCCGAACTTGGCGATAACGCCAGCTTCATCGCGTGTGATATCGCGCCTGCGGTCCAGCTGCACCACTCGTGTTCCTACCACACACTGACTGAGATCCTTGTCCGGCGTACAAATGAGCACCTGCTTCACTCCGTCGCCCTTGGCTGCCTTGCTGGCGGCAGAAGCGAGGGCGTCATCCGCCTCGTAGTAAACCATCGGCCACACCACGACTCCCATTGCCTCCAGCGCTTCCTCAAGAATGGGGAACTGCGAGAGCAACTCTGGAGCTACGCCTTCACTGGTCTTGTATCCGGGATAAAGATCGTTCCGAAAGGACTCCACGACGTGATCGGTTGCGACGCCAAGGTGGGTGGCCCCGCGCTCGATCATGGACAAAACGGAAGTCACGACACCACGCACTGCTCCGATTTCCCGGCCATTCACATCTGCCGCAGCCGGTACGGCGAAGAAGTGCCGGAATAATTCATAGGTCCCGTCAATCAAATGCACATCCATGCGGCTCCGATCGGTTTGGTACTTTTATGAACCGGATTGATTATGAGTGCGAGGTAGGTAAAAAGCCAAATGAGGGCGAAGCGGAACAATGCGGGGATTGAATGTTCGAGGTTCTGCGACAATTCATGGCGCAACGTTCCTGGCCAGCTGCATTATGGAAGGTAGTGCCTCTGGCGACTCATGGCCAACGACGAACCACCGTACACGTCGGCTCGCTCGAATACCCCTCAAGCATTTGGCTCTCTTTACGAGCAGCATTACTCGCAGATCTTTGGCTACGTTTATCGTCGCATTCTCCATTGGGAAACCGCACAGGATATTGCAGCCGAGGTCTTCTTCAAGGCCTACAAGAATTTCTGGAGATTCCGCTGGAGTTCCATCCCGATCGGTGCATGGTTCTACCGCATTGCAACGAATGAAGTAAACATGTACTTTCGCGTCGGCAAATTCAAGCGCGATGTCTCGTTGACAGAGCTACTCGACACGGAAGGGTTCGACGCGCCCGACGCGAGAACAACGGAGAGCGAAAAGGCCAATGCCGAGCGAGAGTTGCAGCGATCTCAAGATTTCATTTTGGTTCAGGCGCAGGTGAGAGCCTTGCCCGCCAAATACCAGGACGTGATCGCACTTCGCTACTTCGAAGGCAAGAGTATCCGCGAAATCGCGGAGATCCTGGGAAAAAGTAAAGGAACCATCAAGAGCCTGCTGTCCCGGGGGCTGGAAAAAATAAGAAAAAAGTTGCCTCTGGATGCAACCGAATGAGGCTTCCGTCATTTTCATTTCAGACGATGGAAGGCAATCGTGAAACCAGATCCGATCGCACAACGGCTTAGCAAGATCGCGATACCGCAGGTTACCAACGAGGTCCACAAGATGCGGCTGAAGCTGGCTCTGTTGGACGCCCGGAGATCTGCCTGGTGGGGTACAGTCCTGATCGCTCTGCCGGCGCTCTTCTTAACGGCTGTATTTCTGCAATACGGTCTCGGTGTGGGACCGTTTTTCGATCCCTTGGAGCGCTTTATATTCGCACCGATCCGCCATTCGAGTGCTAGATGGGTCGAGCCCCTGCTGCTGTTCGTCCTGCCTTTGATCGCGTTCGTAGTTAACCTGCTGTCCGTCACCCACTTCAGCATGACGCCCGGGCGCGATGAGTTCGTAGTCACAGTGGCGATGAAGCGGCGTTGGTGGAACTGGATCGTTGTTGGTTTGAGCGGAATGATCGTCGCCGTGATCTTTCTGTATGCCGTCAAAGGTGATCGCTAGCATGAGTGGACGATTTCTGCTGCTCGCCGCCCTCTGCCTGGGTACATTGTGCCAGGGGCAGCAGCCACTCACGCGCGAAAACCTGGACCAATTCGTGGAGGATCATCTCCGCAAGCACATTGGTGAGACGGTGGGCAGCGCCTCCGTCGTCTTTGTCGATGCAAACGGTGTCCTGCTGGAGAAGTCGCTGGGGTACGCCAGCCCTGCCAACAGGATATTGGCTGATCCGCACCAGACCGTTTACCAGATCGGATCGAATTCGAAGCTGTTTGTCGCCCTCGCGGCAATGCAGCTCTATGAACAGGGCAAGCTGGACCTGCGGGCCGACATCAGGAACTATGTGCCTGGCCTGGCCATAAAGAACTGCTTCGCCCTACCCGTCACCACGGCGCAGTTGCTTACTCACACTAGCGGAGTCGAGGACAGGAAACTGGGTCGAACGCAGCCGTTTGACCAGCCCCTGATGACTCTCGGCGAGTTCTTCGAGCGTTTCCCGCCGGTGGTCTCGTACCCTCCCGGCGAGCAGATGAACTACTCCGGCAACGGAGTAACGCTGGCAGCCCATGTCGTGGAGGCGATCTCCGGTGAGCCATTTTTCCAGTACGCCGAGAACCACATCTATGCACCACTCGCAATGCAACAGTCAAGTTTTCGTCAGCCACTGCCGGATGTTCTCAAGCGTTACCGCGCGGAGATGCTGAACGTACCTCCTCTCATCAAGTACCCGGAAGGCGGAATGGCGTCAACCGTCGACGATATGTCCCATTTTCTGATGGCGCTGTTGCATGGCGGTGCGTATGGAGCGAATCAGATCCTTAAGCCGGAAACCCTCCAACTGATGCTGACACGCCACTTCAGTCCGCATCCCGAGATGCCTGGGATGAGCTACGGATTCTTTGAAGCGAACCTGAGCGGTAATCTGGTGTGGATGCACACCGGAGACTACCGGCACATCTCCGTCCTCTGTATTTCTCCAGAGCGCAAGGCGGGTTTCTTTCTTGTGATGAGTTTGCAGGGCGAACTGCACGATCCGTTGCTGACCTCCTTCGCGAACGACTTCTTCAGAACCTTCTTCCCACAGACTGGCATCGCACCGCCGACAAGATCTGCGAAGGTTGCGTTTGATCCTTCAAACATGGTTGGAATGTACAGAGACAATGCGGTCCCCAACTCATCACTTGAGAAGTTCGTTGAAGGCCTGATGTTCGGGGACGGAGATGCGCGTGTCACTTTCGACAAGGTCCGCGGCGTACTTCAGTTCCATCCCCCCAGTTCGGACAAGGTCATCGATCTGGTGCATCGCGATGGCTTGCTCTTCGAGAGTCAGGACGCTGACTTCGGAATCAAGATGATCTTCCGGCAGGCCCCTTCGCCCACCAACATGTTCATCAGCGCGGGAACGCTCGGCCAATACAGCTTTCGCAAGATTCCGTTGTTCTGGTCGCAGGTTCCTCAATTAGTGATGCATCTTGCTGTTCTGTTTCTTTTCGGAGCTTGGCTCCTTTCGATTCTGTTGGCCTATTTCATTCGCAGGCTGAGAGAGGCTTGGTTTCTTCAAAGCGGCATTTCCAGGGGCCCGCTTTGGAACGTGACCATCGTCGCGCTTCTCGCTCTCGCGGGCTCCCTTTCGTTTGTGCTCCTGGGATTCACGATTCCCAATGCTTCGTTAATCGTCGGTGTTCCCGCAATGCTCAAAGTGCTACCGGTGTTTTACACTGCGGACTGTGTCGCGGCCTTGCCTCTGCCCATTTCGCTGTTCCGGGCCTGGAGACAACGAATGTGGGGGCTGGGTTTCCGTCTCTACTTCAGCGCCGTGGTTCTCGCGGCTTTTGTCTTTGTTCCGTTCTGCATTTACTGGAATCTCTTCGGGTATCGCATGTAGACAAGACGCCCTGTCATGATTGACTTTCCTATTGCTTTCCCATAGAAAACCTGAAATTATCCATATGGCGAAGCCATAGGAGATATCCCAATGCGCGATAAAACCGACGTCTGGCAAGGCACTCTGGCCTTGATGATTCTCAAAACCATCGAAACCATGGGGCCGCTCCACGGATACGGGATTGCCCGCCGCATCGAGCAAACCAGCGGAAATCTTATCTCCCTGAACTATGGAACCCTCTATCCTGCGCTGCTCAAACTGGAGCAGGAGGGGTCGATCGCTTCCGAATGGGGAGTGTCGGAGAACAATCGCAAGGCCAAGTTTTACCGGCTCACGCGTAGCGGGCGAAAACAACTTCACCAGGAAGCCCAGGACTGGGAGCAGACAACTGCGATCCTGGCGCGGTTTCTCTCTCCCACGGAGGATCCTGCATGAAACGCCTTCGCGCATGGATGTTGAGACTGACCGGCCTATTTCCTAACCCACAGCGACACCAGGAGATCGCGGACGAGATTGAGAGTCATGTGCAGATGCACACCGAGGACAATCTTCGCTCCGGGATGACTCCCGAGCAGGCGCGGCGGGATGCGATTCTCAAGCTGGGTGGCGTGGAGTCGGCGAAGCAAGCGTACCGCGAGCGAAGCACCCTCCCTTACCTCGAGACTTTCTTGCAGGATCTCCGCTTCGCGATCCGGCAGCACGCCAAGAATCCGGGATTCACCTGCACAGCGATCCTGATGCTGGCGCTTGGCCTGGGTATAAGTGTGGCAATCTTCGGTTTTGTAGATGCCGCGCTACTCAAGCCGCTGCCCTATAGGGAGCCGTCCAGGCTGGTCAACGTGACTGAGAGGATTGCGATGATTCCGCGGGCCAGACTCTCTTATCTGGACTATCTCGACTGGAGGAAGCTCAACACCGTTTTCAGCTCAATGGATGTGTTCACCGGGGACGGACTGGCGTTGAGTACGCCTACTGGGACACAGTTGGTGGCCGGCACGAGGGTGAGCGATGGATTCTTTCGCACGCTGGGCGTTACTCCGATGCTGGGCCGTGACTTCTACGCGGGAGAGGATTCGCCGGGCGCTCCTCCGACGGTGATGCTGAGTTACGCTACCTGGCAGAAACGATTCGGCGGAAACCGCGAAGTGATCGGGCAGACGGTCACGCTGAATCAAGCCGCAAACACCATCATCGGCGTGCTGCCGCAGAATTTTCAGTTCGCTCCCACTGGGGGTGCGGAGTTCTGGGCGCCGTTGCATGCTTCCGCTACTTCGTCATCCTGTGAAGGGAGGCGAAGCTGTCACAATCTGGACGGCATAGGACGGCTGAAGGAGGGCGCGTCTGTCCAAGCCGCATTGGCCGAGGCGACGACCATTGCGCGGCAACTGGAACTGCAATATCCCGACACCAACCAGGGCCAGGGCGCGAGCGTGATGCTACTTTCTGAAATGATCGTCGGTGGTGTTCGCCCAATACTGCTGGTGCTGCTGGGCGGAGCCGGTCTGTTGCTGTTGATCGCCTGCCTCAACGTTGCAAGTCTATTGCTGGTTCGCTCGGAAAGCAGGAAACGCGAGATGGCAGTCCGCAGTGCGCTGGGGGCATCGCGCGGGCGGCTCATTCTTCAGTTTGTTACCGAGGGTTTGGTGCTGATTGCGGGAGGGACCGTGCTCGGCATGGCGTTTGCCGAGTGGGCCATGCAACTTCTCGCACGGCTGATTCCGGCCGACATGCTAGCTGAGATGCCCTATCTCCAGGATTCCGGCATAAATCTCCACGTGATGGCCTTTGCTGGCGCGATCGCGCTGCTGGCGGCGGCCCTGTTTTCAATCACTCCCGCCTTGCGCTTGGCTATGACCGAAATGCGGGAAGGTCTTGCGGAAGGCGGACGCGGTTCTGCCGGGACTCTGTGGCGCCGGTTTGGGGCCAACCTCGTCGTGGTGGAACTGGCCATCGCTGTGGTGTTGTTGGCCGGTGCTGGGCTGCTCAGCAAGAGCTTCTACCGCTTGTTGCATATCGATCTCGGGTTCCAGCCGGATCACCTGGCGACGTTGCAGATCGCGGCACCGGATTCCACCTATGCCAAAGACGACCAGGCAGTGGCTCTCGCGCGGCAAGTGATAAGCCGCATCTCCAGCCTGCCGGGCGTGCAGTCGGTTGCCCTCGGCAGCGTGCTGCCGGTGAGCTTCAACGGCAACACCACCTGGATCAGGTTTCCCGATCGCCCGTACCACGGCGAGCACAACGAAGTGAACGAACGCGATGTGAGCTCCGAATACTTCACGACTATCAAGGCGAGACTGTTGCGCGGCCGTTACTTTGCCGACGCGGAAGATGCGTCGAAGCCAGGAGTAGTGGTTATTAACCAGACACTGGCCAGACAGTACTTCCCAGGGCAGGATCCCCTCGGCAAGAAGATTGTCCACTATGACCTGGACCCGAAGTCGATGCGGGAGATTATTGGCATCGTTGATGATATTAAAGAAGGCCCACTCGATTCAGAGATCTGGCCTGCCGTCTATTACCCGCTGAACCAGGCTCCCACCCCCTACTTCACCCTGGTGGTGCGCACTTCGCAGGCTGAGCAGTCGATACTGCCAACCTTGGTCAGCACCATTCACCAGATCGACCCCAACATCGGTACGTCTGACGAAGCCACCATGACCCAGAGAATCAATGATTCGCAAACCGCTTATTTGCACCGCTCTTCCGCATGGCTGGTGGGAGGCTTCGCTTCCCTCGCGCTGTTGCTGGGCGCAGTCGGACTCTACGGAGTAATTGCCTACTCGGTCAGCCAGAGAACGCGCGAGATCGGAGTGCGTATGGCGCTAGGCGCGCAGCGCGGGTCGGTGTACCGGCTCATTTTGACCGAGGCGGGATGGTTGACCGCCGGTGGAATCACCATCGGCTTGGGTTGCTCCCTGGTTGCGGCATCGCTTATGGGCAAGCTTTTGTTCGGAGTTCATGCCTGGGATGTATCGACGTTAGCCGCAGTAGTTATGGTGCTGGCGGCATCAGCCCTGCTGGCCAGCTATGTGCCGGCGCATCGCGCGGCGTCGGTCAATCCGCTGGAGGCGCTCAGGGCGGAGTAGGATTTCGCCCGTTCCCACACCTGCACAGCTACTGCTGCATGTCGCGGATCAAAACCACATCGGAGTCAGTGTGGCCGCGGATGAGGCCGAGCTGCTTGCCGTCGAACGACCAATGAAAATCGAGGATGTGTTCGCCTGCGAAGTCCGAAATCTGCTTTCCGGGAGAGCCGTCCAGGGGTTGCGCCCAAAGATTGTCCACTCCAGCGGTGCGTACGGAATAGACGATCGCTTTGAGGTCTGGTGAAAAGCGAATATGGCCGCTGCGCGGATGCTGGAAGTCAAAGCTCTTCAGAACCTCACCAGAGTCGATGGCCACAACCGTGAGCTTCTCGATGTGCTCGGCAAGATGGCCAAACGTGGCGATGCCAGCAGTCTTACCGTCGGGCGACACATCGAAGTCGGCAGCGAGTTCGTCGGAGACTTTTGTGGCCTGGCCTCCTTCGAGCGGTATCTTCATCAGGCGGTTGCTGTGGATATTATCTAGATAGAGCACCGATCCGTTCGATGAACAAACGGGGTATTGATCCAGTTTGCCATCGGAAAGCTGCTTCAGGTTGCCGCCGGCGGCGTCCATCCGCCAAATATTCAGTACCCGATTGCCTTTGCTGAAGACGCTGGTGAAAATCACGAAGCGGCCGTCAGGACAGGCGGAAGGCGTATCCGGAAGTGTCCCCTCAGGCACGCTGAGCGATGTAGTGTTGCCGGACGCTGGATCCACAATGCCCAGTCCGGCGCGTGCGTTCCGGATCAGTCGCCCCCCCTGGGTCCAACTGAACTGATAGACGGGAGCGCCAGATGTGACCTGGTGAACCTGAGCGGCAGCAGCACCGGCGGGCAAAACGAACAGGTTCCAGTGTCCTTCGCTCAGGACCGTTGCCACGTTGCGCCCGTCGCCGGCAACGCTGGGGTCCGAATAGTTGTTGGTGTCGCGTGTGACCGGGTGCGACTTCCCTTCTGGATAAGAAATGAAAATAATCTGATTGCCCCCGAATTGGGTCAACGCAACCAGCCCTTTGCCGTCCGGCATCCAGACCGGGCGCTGCACAATGCGATCGTCGGAGGTAAAGAACAGCTGTTGTTTCCCGCTGGCAACGTCAAGCCCGACCAGCCCGCTGAAGGCCGTGCCCGGCTGAAGCACCATGCAGACGATGGTCTTGCCGTCCGGCGACCAGGCTGGGTCATACAGGCCGCCGGTGGTGGATCCACTGTTCAGAATCTTTTCCTCCCCGCCATCCACGGGCTGAACCAGGAGGCGATACTTGCCGGCCTCGGGATTGTTGTAGCGCAGAAAGGCGAATCTCTTTCCGTCTGGCGAAAAAGTAATGTTGGAATCGATGTCGGTGACCAGCTTTTCCGGAGTGCCACCAAGCAGCGGAGCCCGATAGAGATATTCCAGTTCGTCGCTGCCCGGTTCGGTGCGAATGAAATAGAGATAGTTTCCATCCGGCGAAAAACGCAAATGCCGGTAGTAAACCTCCGCTGGAGCCACGACCTGAGTATTGCTATTGGTAGGAAGATTGCGCAGCCACAGGCTTTGCTTGCCACCTTCATCCACGACGTTGAGAACGTACTTGCCATCCGGCGAAATCGCGACCTGACTGGCCTTGCCGGTATCCGTCACCTTGGTGATGGAGATGTTCTGAAACGGCATTGGCCGGCTGCGGTTCAGAAATGCGTAAATGCCGTAGCCGGCGGCGGCCAGGACGGCAACCGCCACCAGGGTCGCTACCCCGGCTCCGAACTTATGCTCACGGGCGGCAGCGACCGCGGCAGAGCCAGAAGGCGCGGCGGCGGGAAGCACCGATGAGCTGGCCGGACGTGGGTGTACCCCCGTCGCTCCATGGGCACGCGCTGCTATATGGGTCGATTCGCTGTCGCGCTTGAGACGTTTGAGATCGCCGCGGAGGTCGGCCGCGGACTGGTAGCGTAGGTCGCGATCTTTCTCCAGCAGCTTGTCGATGCTCTCCTGCAGCTTGGGCGGAAGCGCGGGGTTGAGTTGCGTGACCGGAGTGGGATCACGCTCCAGGATGGCGTTGAAGATCACCGCGGAAGTGCTGCCCGTGAACGGCAGCAAGCCGGTCGCCATCTGATAAATGACTGCGCCCAGGGAAAACAAATCAGTGCGGGCATCCAGCTCTTCACCCCGCGCCTGTTCCGGCGACATATAGGACACCGTGCCCACCGTCGAGCCGGGGCTGGTGAGGTGCATGGTTGCAGCAAACTCAGGGCCCACACTCACAGTTTCGTCGGTAAACGCATTGCCGCGCGTGCGCTTGGCGAGGCCAAAATCAAGAATCTTGACTGGGCCGCGCTGGGTGACAAAGATGTTCGCCGGCTTAATGTCGCGGTGCACGATGCCTTTGGCGTGGGCGGCGTCGAGGGCGTCGGCGAGCTGGATGGCGATGTCCAGAACGTTGCCCGGCAGCAGCGGACCGTGGTGTAACTTCTCGCTGAGACTTTGGCCCTCCAGCAGCTCCATCGAAATGAAGGATTGCCCGGCATCGTTCTCAACCGCATATATGGTGCAGATGTTGGGATGGTTGAGGGCGGATGCGGCGCGGGCCTCAAGCATGAAACGCTCCAGCGTAGTGGCGTCACGCGAAAGCTCGGCAGGCAGAAATTTGAGGGCTACGCGGCGGCCGAGTGTCAGGTCCTGGGCTTCGTAGACCACACCCATCCCCCCGCTGCCGAGTTGGCCGGTGATCTTGTAGTGCGAAATGGTTTGGCCGATCATTCTCTTAGCCGATCGTGGAAGCCAGTATGGAAGATGTTCATCTTAGGCGGGAGAGCGAGGCATAGTCAACCGAATGCAGAGGGTCTTCTGACCCGAATTTGACATACTGTTTACATTTCCATGACATGCCCGCCCCGGTCCGGATTATCGTGCTCCCGATGGTTTAGACCAGGGAGGTCAGTTATGTTTCGACAACAATCTTCTATCAAGGTTCTCCACCCTCGTGCGGCCGCGCTCCTCGCGCTTTTCGTGGTGGCTGCATTTGCGATCCGACCGGCACAGGCTCAGACCTACACTGTTCTGCACGCATTCGGCGCGGGGATGGACGGCGCCGTTCCCGGCCCCATCATCCGGGACGCAGAAGGCAATCTCTATGGCACCACCAGGTTTGGTGGCATTGTCACCTGCGGCGACGACACTTGCGGGACGGTGTACAAAGTCGACAGTGCCGGCAATGAGACCGTGCTCTACCGGTTTGAGGGCGGAACCAACGGATCAGATCCCTTCCCCGCTGCCTTGGTTCGTGACTCAGCGGGTAACCTCTACGGCACCACCCAAGGCAACGGCTTCATCGGCGGTGCATCCGTCGTATTCAAACTCGAACCCAATGGCCAGGAGACCAGCTTCCCCACTGACGGCGTCAACGTCTGCTGCTTAGACTCGCCTCTCGCTCTGGATGCGCAAGGCAACCTCTACGGCATGTCGCCATTCGGGGGCAGGCCCAATTGCGGTTTGAATACTTTTGGGTTGGGCTGCGGAACGCTGTTCAAGCTCTCTCCTGCCGGGGAATACACCATACTTCATGTTTTTAACGGAAAGGACGGAATGCAGCCCGAGGGAGGCGTTGTCCTTGACGGCAAGGGCAATCTCTACGGCACCGCTAACTTTGGCGGCAACCTGCCGTGCCAGTCTCTCGGATACGGCTACCGTGAACCAGGCTGCGGCACCGTCTATAAGCTCGATAGCAGCGGCAATTTCACCGTACTCCACATTTTCGGCGGGCCGGGTGACGGATCATTTCCTTTAGGTCTGAATATCGATTCTGCCGGCAACCTCTATGGCATTGCGCAAAATGGCGGCGATGAAATCCAACATACAAATTTCGCGGATGGCGTCGGAACCATTTTCAAAGTGGATACCAGCGGCAACTTCAGCGTGCTCTACACCTTCGTCCCCTGCACCCTGCCCCCCTGCACCCAGGGGCAGGTGCGGAATCCGGTCTACGCCAGCCATCTGGTGAGAGACTCGAAAGGCAACCTGTACGGCGTCGAACAATCGAACGACTGCGCCAAGGGTGGCGGATGCTTGTTCAGACTGGACACGAAAGGGAACTTAACCGACCTATACGACTTTGAAGGCGAGAACGAAGGCCCGGATGGATACACCGCGGCGGGCGTGGTCCTCGGTTCGCATAACGATGTCTTCGGCACCATGTTCGTGGGAGGGCCGCCGGAAACCGAATGCCAGGATTTCGGCTTCACCAATGGCTGTGGAACAGTGTTTCATCTCACTGCTCATTAGCCCCAGCTCGGCCTCGCGCCAGGCATGAAGCGGGAGGCGTGAAGAAGAATGTTAGGTCGTTAGCGCTCATGATGTTGGACCGCACTCGCCGCTCAGGGGAGCTGCCAGGCTGGCGGCGCGAGCGTGGGCGATCCGGAGAGGACCGGCACCTTTATGTTGGCCGGTCCGCCTGTGCCGCCCGGGTCCGTGGCGGAGAACTTGAGCGTGTAAGGTGTCGTCGAGGGAGCGTACATTGGGTAGCCGTCCGGGTACGTGCTGTCGGCGTGGACCAGGATGGCTAGGTTCGAGATGACAATCCTCATCGTGTGCCCGGCGCGGAAGCGGTGAACCATTGAGTCAAGATCGAGGTCCTGGCTCGCGCCTGCGCTGGCCTGGCGGTAGCGCCTGTCAGATCCAACCGGCCAGATGCACGTCCCGCCTGTGCAATCCGCCGACGAGAAGACGTCCTCAAGCACGGCAGTGAAGGAATACGGTTGCTGCGAAGCCTCTTGCCCATAAACGAGGACTTCGGGTTGGCCGATGACCACGGCATCCGTCTGACCAACGGGAAAGTCAACGCAGACCTGCGCACGCGCCGCTTCGTTCCACAGCGGTTGTTTGAGATCGATCTGGGTCCCCTGTCCCTTGGGGTCGTAGCTCAGGGTCTCGCCGGTGAGGTCGCTCGGCAATGTCAACGCGCGCACCTCTTCCTGCACCAAAGTTGGGACCGGGCCCGAATACACGTTAGGCGGGGTGGGCAATATTCCCTCGTCCCCGAGCATGTACATCCACATTGGTTGGTTGGTCGGACTATTGGCGCCCGGGTCGAGTAAGGGGGGCGGTGGTGGAATACTTAGTAGATAGCGAGCAATCCATCCCCCTTCGAGATTCTCCTTCCACTGCGTGATCAGCTGAGAGTTTTGTTGAGTGGGCTTGGGCAGGAATCCGTCCGGCTTGTCCGTCTGATAGCAACCGTGAAGGTAGATGGGTGATATGAGCCGGGCATTCGTCATCCCATTCGCAATGAGGTTGGCGAAGAAGTCCATTGTTCCGGTGTGGGGAATCGTGCAGTCCTGCGAGCCGATGAGACCCAGAAAATGGGTGACGTTCTGGCGAAACGTGGTGGTGTCGGTGGACGCTTGATCGTCGTAAGCGCTGCGCCAGCCGAAGTTGGCCGGATCGAACCAGAACCCGGGATTCACGTCGGCGAGGACATCCTGCCGCAAGGGATCGTTGAACAGGGGACCCGGATAAGAATTTTGCTGGTCAGGGCTGAGCTTGACCGAGCCCCACGGCGTTTTGTAGGGTGCAGTCCCATCTAAAATGGAAGGCACATCGGTCGGATCCAAGCCTTGCACGGTCCCTTCGTCGATGGCTGGACTGCCAGCCTCGCCGATGACTAATGCAAGCGGGCTTCCGGTGATGGCTGGAACGCAGCTCTGGCGCCCATAGTAGTAGCTCGACAATGCGCCGTAGGACGAGCCGTGAATGCCCACGCGCGTGGGGTCACCGTGCACGGTCGAATCGATCCAGCCGCGCGTGAAAGCTGTCGCCAGTCGATCATAATCGGCGAGCGTGTTCGGACCAATCTCGTCCGCCTGCAGGTAGAGCGCGTCTCCCGAAAAATAACAGGCTACGTGACCACGCGGAGCCACTTCGAGAACGGCGGCGCCGTTATTCGCGGCTTCCAGGTCGATCGGGTCGGGTGCCGCATCGCCAACGTAGCAATCCCCCGTACCCGGTACGGAGATGAGGACGGGTACGTGGGCGGGGTCGACGATGTTTTTAGGGCGAAGGTAACGAAAGCGAAAGCCGGTCACTGGGCCCGCTTGGGTGACGAAGTCCACCTCGGCATCCTGATAGGTGCAGGCAGAGCCGCTCGGACAGTCGGCCGGGGTGCTCACCAGGTGTACAAAGTGAGTCGCAGCGCTTCCAGTGATGGGTCCCACGGTCGCTGAGGTGGGATCATTGGTGGCCAGACAAGCCGCCGCTGCAGCCTTGGATCTAGCCGGCGGCGATGGTGCCAACCTGGTGTCATTCAGCCCGTTGAACTTCACTATCTGTGCCATGTTGACTGCCTGCGTTGATTGCGAGCAGGCTAACTTCTGTGGGGGTGGGGGCGGCGGTGTAACTGCTTGAGTGCCGCCTCCTCCGCACCCAGCGCTTAAAAGCGTCAACGCAAGCAGGCACCCACAAATTGTGTGGGCAAGGTTCAAGCGGCCCGAGGGAAACGGGTTAGGTTGGAAATTCATTCTCAAGTCTCTAACGTGCATGGTATTCATTGTGGGCGCCGCGTAGGCAACTTCTTCGAAAGCAATCCCGCAACCAACTACCGGGGTTGCTCAAACGCGTAACTTTGAGATGCAGAAGGAGATAGCCGGGTTGTCGCCCGGGCCTCCAGCATGTTCGACACTCATTACAAACCCAATCTAGCCGAAAAAGACTCGCTCGTGGAAAAATTACCACCAATCTCAGCGCAGCGTTCGCAGCTAGGGCGCGGTGGCCTGGCTTGCCTTATTCGCCGGCTGAGGAACAGTCGCTGGTCACGTTGGCCCGGAATTGCCCCACTTTCTTGGGACCGGGGGTTCACTGGTGGGACTAGGGTCTGTTAGCATTCCCGCTCGTGAGGACGTCATCGCATCGCTATCGTGCTTCCGCCGTCACCCGCTTATGCACGATGCTGGAAACTGAGTTCGCGCGGCGCCGGCGAGTGAATCCGCGTTACTCGCTGCGGGCGTTCGCGCGCTCGGTCAATCTGGAACACTCTACGCTTTCGCAGCTTCTGCGCCGCAAACGCACCATGACCTGGAAGTCCATCCGGCAAATTGCCGGCACCATGCGCTGGCTGGGCGGGTCCATTATTTTGCAGAACCAAACCCAACCCCGGAGGCCATTTGATTCCCGGCTCTTAGCAAAGGCTCTCAGGGTTTCAGTGGACGACGTAAACGTGGCATTGACCGATTTGTGCATGTTCGGCCTGATGGAATTGAAGGGAGAATGATTCATGGGCGACCCAGTGGTGCAGTGGCAGGTCATCAGCAAAGAGCCGGGCAAGCATGCGGCTTTCTACGCCGCAGTGTTCGGATGGAAGATCGGCGCGGATAATCCGTTGGGCTATCGCATGGCGGATACAGGCTCGGACAAGGGCATTCCCGGCGGATTCTGGCCCGCGCCTCCCGAGGCGCAGGCGTTCGTGCAACTGTTCGTTGAAGTAGGAAACATCGAGACGACTATCAAGAAAGCGACTGAGCAGGGCGGGATGGTCTTGATCCCGCCGCAGACTCTGCCGCAAGGCGAGCAAATGGCAATTCTGCGCGATCCCATGGGAGTGACGTTTGGTGTGATGGTGCCGAAGAAGTAGTATTTAGTAATGAAACCGGTAGCGCACCTCCACAAAAATCTCCCGCGGATTGTTCCAGTGAAAGCCGCCGAAAGTCACGCTGTTGTCGAGCTCGACCCGGCGATTGGCAACATTCAACCCATTCACCGACGCTGAGAAGCGCTCGCCAAAGTCTTTTCCCAGCGACAAATCGAACGTCGTGTGCGCCGGCAAATAATCACCGGGAAACGGCTGTCCGATGAAGCCGTTGTGAAAGCCTGATCCGTAACTAACGTTGGTCGAAGCAAAGCTGCGCCAGGGAAGTGTGACGTCGCCTCCCAGGCTGAGTGTGTTGCGCTGATCGTGGTCGAGCGGGCTGAGTTCCGGGGAGAAGGAAAAGTTCGTGAGTCCGCCCGTGATGGTTCCGCTGCCCTCGGCAATCTGATTGGAATACGCCAGGTGAATCTGACCGCGATGAGCGATGCGCGGTGAGCGCAAGGTCAGCTCCCAGCCGCGAATCACCGCGCGCGAGATGGTCAGCGGGAAGAAGATATTTGAAGCGCCAATATTGCCGTGGTCGAAGAAGTTACGGGCGTTGGTGCGGAAGTTGTCTGCATCGAGCACCCAGCCCCGGTAGGGGATCGTAACCCCAAACTGGTGTTCTTCATCGAACTCGCCGTGGAGTGGAACGAATCCCAACCCCTCGCCTTGCACGAAGTTGATGAGTGCCGGCCCGCTCACCGTCAGCAGCGGAGGCGCCTGATAGTAATGTCCGTAGAAGCCGCGGAAAGTCCAGCGCAGGCGAGGTATCGTCACCGTGGCTCCGAAGCGCGGGCTGATGGCTGACTCGGAAACTCCTCCCGAGAACCGCGTCGGCCTCATGCCGGCAATCAAAGTCAGCCACGGAACCGGGGTGAACCTGTCGTCAATGAAAAATGTCTCCTGGTTTCCGGTGGGATGTTGTGTATCGGTGATCGGCAGATTGCCGCTGCCATCGTTAAAAATCGCTCCGAAGGTCTGGTCGTCGTGCTGGTAGAAACTGAAGAACCCCGCCTGGAGGTTGTTCCTCGCGAAAGTGGCGGAGACGCTGCCCTGGCCACCGGCGTAGGTCGAGCCGCGATTCTCAGTGGTGGCAATCGGCGTGTCGCTAGCCAGGCTGTTGTAGTCGCCGCTGTTGTGATGAAAAAGAGGTGACACTGTCATCAAGACTTTGGAGTTGAAAGTGTGCACCCAGGAGAAATTGATGACCGCGTCCGACTCATGCTCGCCATCCCGCAGCCCGAGGCTCGGATACTGCGGGCTGAAACCATTGGCCGGGATCGATCCATTTTCGATGTCGTTCGGGTTGGGATCGAACGGGACCTGGTAGTAGTCGCGGCGCAGTGAAGTCACCAGGCGAAGTTGATTCGAGGGATCGACATTGAAGATCAGCGTGCTGAAACCGCCATAGCCGTTCGCCGCGTCGTGAACCACCTCGGGAACCGGCGGTTGAAGACCAAGATCACTGCGGTTGCCATTCAGGCTTACGTAATAAGCGAATCGCGCGGTGTGGCTGCCGAAACTGAGCGAGTCGTTGGTCTGGTAGAAATTCCCCAAACTCATCACCAATTCGGCTTCGTTGTTACGCTCAAAGCCGGTGCGGGGAACGACGTTAAACACGCCGTAGGTGCGGTCGCCGAATTCGGCGCCATAGCTGCCTCGGTTGACTTCCAGATAGTCGATGTCCTTGGGATCAAACTGCGGGCCGATGTTGGAAGCGATGTTGGTGTTCGGAACAGGCACACCGTCCACCAGCCAGGTGGTCTGGTGACCGCCCCGTATGTGCAACTGGTCGTGGGTAACATAAGCGCCCGGCACGTAGTTGGTAATCATGGCCATGCTGTTGCTGCGGTCGGCGCCGGGAGTTCGCTGGATGTCTTGCCGGCTGACCAGGGTGGTGGGCGTGGCCGTATCGGTCGGCACCGACTCGGGCGCAGCCGACACGGTCACCGTTTCGTTGTTGATGGCAACCTTCAGCTGAAAGTGGACAACCGGCTCCGTTCCCGAGATCACCGTTACCGTTTGTGTCACCTGCTCGAACCCCGGATCGGCGACCGAGACCACATACTCGCCCAAGGGTACGGCGTTGAATTCAAACCCGCCGTTGGCGTCGGTGTTGCTGGTCTTGCTCCAGTCTGACGTCTTCGCTTTGAGCATGACCATGGCACCCTGCACGGGCCGATGCTGAGGATCGTGGACGATGCCACGGACCGATCCGAAAATGGTGGCAAAAGCTGTGGCAGCGAGCGCGAACAGTAAAGCCGGCAGAATACGAATGAAACGCATCAAAGCTCCCCTGGTCCTGAGACAAATGCTGGGACGCCACGCGTGAAACGGCGACCAAAAGGGTGGCCGTCCGCACGTGGACAGTCGTGATACTGGGTTGCAATTGATCAGGCGATGGAGAACTGAGGCGGGGCGCGACCGGAATGCGACGACTGAACCAGGCGGCTGCGGTTTATTGCGCTATCTTCAACCCGCAGCGGGGTCGAGAAACTAGCGATCTGCGCACTAGCTGACGGCAAGAGATGCGGAGACTGGGAAACGGTCAGGGCATGGCAGCAGTCGTGATTGCAACTGGCAGGGACAATATGAAACTCAGCATCGTTCGAGCCGTGCTCATGCATCGGCTTGCGCATGCAGCAGGCATGCGGCGCAGGAGCGGAGATCGCCAGCGCCACGGGCGCGAAAATGCCCACCAGCATCAAAGTCAGTAGCAGCCTGGCGGTCAGACGATGCATAAAGTCAGTCTAGGATACCTGCCCCCGTCACCCAAGTCTATTCATCAGCGTCCAGCGGCCACCGCCACTGAACAGGATGACCAGGTTCATCACAATCATCATCAAGTCGTAGTGCCAGCCGTAGGTTTTCTCGCCCCAGAAACCAACGTGCCACACAAAAATCTGCTTCTGGATGGCGCCCAGCATAATGAGGATAAGGCCAATAACGGCAATTTGAGTCAGCACGCCGAAAGCCACGCCCAGGCCTCCCGCCACTTCAGCGATCCCCAGAAAAATGGTAAAACCCTGGCTCATGCCAATGTCTTTGCTGCGGGTTTCAGATTTGGTGGCGTGGCTCCAGCCGCTATCGATGAAGATGGCGGCCACCATCAGCCGGAGCAGGAGAAGTCCGAGATCGGTGAATTCGGCGAGTTGAGGGAACATGGTCGAATCTCAAGCCTTGCCACGAATCTTGGCCCACCACCAACGCACACCCACAAACAAGAAACGCCAGTCATGAAAGAACTCAGGCTCTTTGCGTTCAAACGCATGGCCGATGAACTGAAACGTCCATCCCACCAGGAAAAGCCCCAGCGCGTATGGCCACAACCGGTGAATAAAGATGCTGGCAAGGAACCCGACGAGTGAAACCAGAATTGCCGGTATCCCCAAGGTGTGGCAAAGCCGGTTTACCGGGTTCCGATGGCCGGCGGCATACTGCGCCACCCACTGTTCGTTGCTGCGGCCGCCCAGCATGGCGAGTCGATAATACAGTGCGGAACCGAAAAGTGATAGGCCGATACCAAGTTGAGAGGCCTGGCAAAGCCGTGTTAGCATCCTAGGTTTTGGCAGAGTGTTCGACGTTGGCCTATACACTGTCCTCTTCACTAGTCTGTTATGGGCCCGCCGCGGTGAAGATCCAAACGATTGTGGAGCGGTCGAGCTCGGCCGGACGGGTCAAGACCTGTCTCCACACCGTCTCATATTTCTAAGGAGTAACCCGTGAAGGCATACGAAGGCGCAAACATCAGGAATGTCGCGGTCATCGGCCACGGCCATGCCGGCAAAACCTCGCTGGTTTCGGCCATGCTCTACACGTCGGGGGCAACACCGCGGCTGGGCCGCGTCGACGACGGTTCAGCCACCACCGATTACGACGACGAAGAAATCGCCCGCAAGATGTCGATCTCAGCCGGCATGGCGTATGTGGAGTGGGGCAAGACAAAGATCAACCTCATCGATACCCCCGGATTCAGCATGTTCGTCCACGAAGCCAAGATGGTGTTGCCGGTCGTGGACGCGGCAATTGTCGTCGTCGACGGCGTCGCCGGAGTGGAAGTCGTCACCCAGCGCGTCTGGAACTACTGCGAAGAATACAAAACGCCACGCCTGATCATTGCCAGCCGCATGGACCGCGAGCGCGCCGACGCCGGCCGGGTGCTGGAGTCACTCACCAAAGCTTTTGGCCGGACCGTGATTCCTCTCGAACTCCCCATCGGCAGCGAAAAGAATTTTACCGGCGTCGTAGATCTGGTCAACATGAAGGCCTACACCTACGAACTCGGAGGAAACGGTAAAGGCAAAGAAGGCGAGATTCCCGCGAACCTGAAAGATCAGGCGCAGGAAGCCCACGAAAGGCTAGTCGAGATGGTCGCCGAAGGCGACGACGCCTTGATGGAAGAGTTCTTCGAGAAAGGAACGATTCCCGAGGAACATCTGGTGAAGGCGCTGCACGAAGCCATTCGTGAGGACAAGATCTTTCCCGTCATCTTCGGCTCGGGCCTGGGCAACGTCGGCGCCGACCGCGTAATGGACTTCATTGTTGACTACACTCCCGCGCCGTCCGAGCACGAGTGGGTACAAGGCGAAGCCGCGCCTTCCGGCAATGGAGAGCCCCCCAAGCGCCACGAGACCGACGCCGAGCCGGTCTCCGTTTACGTGTTCAAGACCGTTTCCGACGCCTTTGCCGGGCGCATCTCATATTTCAAGGTCTTCTCCGGAGTCCTGAAGAACGACGCCACTCTCCAGAACTACCCCAAGAACTCAGCCGAAAAGCTGGCGCACATTTCAATCGTCCAGGGCAAGACTGCGGTGCCGGTGACCGAGCTTCATGCCGGTGACATCGGAGCCGTAGCCAAACTGAAAGACACGCTGACCGGCGATACATTAGGCGACAAGAACGCACCCATCCAATATCCCAAGGTCCATCTGCCGGAACCCGCAATCACCTTCGCCATCGAACCTAAGAGCCGCGCCGACGAAGACAAACTGGGGCCAAGCATCCACAAGCTGATGGAAGAAGACGCCATGCTGCGCTTTTTCCGTGATGAGCAAACCAAGGAATTCCTGATTGCCGGGACCGGCCAGCAGCACATCGAAGTCGTGGTGGCGAAGATGAAGAAGCGCTACCATGCCGAAGTAATCCTGAAAGCGCCAAAGGTGCCGTATCGCGAGACCATTCGCGGCAAAGCCGACGTGCAGGGCCGCCACAAGAAGCAAACCGGCGGCCACGGCCAGTATGGCGATTGCAAGATCAGGATGGAGCCGCTGCCCCGCGGCGGCGATTTCGAGTTCGTCAACGACATTTTCGGCGGTTCGATTCCCCGAAACTTCATTCCAGCCGTGGAAAAGGGAATCCGCACCGCCGCTGCCCGCGGCTATCTCGCCGGATTCCCGGTGGTCGATTTCCGTGTAATCCTCTACGACGGTTCCTATCACGACGTTGACTCGAACGATCTGTCATTCCAGATGGCGGGACGCATCGCCTTCAAGAAAGCCATGGAAGTAGCCAAGCCCACGCTGCTGGAGCCCATCATGCACGTCGAAATTTCGGTGCCGGATGAGTTCGCCGGCTCGATCATGGGTGACCTGAACAGCCGCCGCGGCCGCATCCAGGGCATGGACAACAAGGGCGGCAACACCATCGTCAAAGCCGAAGTGCCCATGTCAGAAATGTTGACCTACGGCGTCGATCTCACCGCCATGACCCAGGGCCGCGGCAGCTTCAACATGGAAATGCATCACTACGACGCCGTACCCGGTCAGTTGCAGGAGAAGATCATCGAGAAAGCCAAAGCCGCGCGCGGTGACGTGAAGGAAGAGGAAGAGTGATTGCGTCAAGCGAGTGAGCACAGCTCGATGTCGGTGCGAGCGAAGTCCGTACCTTTGGCTAGCAACGGCTCCCCGCAGAATTTTGCCAGGGCGTAGGCGAAACAATCTCCGAAATTCAGTCCCGCGGGGTGGCGGCCTTTGCCGTATTTGCGCCAGGCCGAGCGTGCGATCTCGACTTGTTCACTATCCACCGCGACAATCTCAATATTGACGCGAACCACAAACAGATCAAATTCGCGGCCGGCGGCTTCGCCACGACGCGCTTCCAGCACGATTCCAGTTTCAAAAAGGTTGGCTGCTGAAATGCAGCGCGTCTCTGACCTCATAAGTTGGCCGAGGAATGAAGAGCGCTCAGGTTCTGCAAGAAAGATCGCGAGCAGCGCGGAGGTATCAATGACCATTAGTGCGGCATTCCATTCTCGTCGTACCCGAGGATCTCATCGTCCGGCCGGGAGTCGAGGTTGGGGAGCGCGTCCACCCGGCGCAACAGGTCGTCCACCTGGGCCGCCAAGACACGCCCGCGCCGATTTCCCTTAAGGCGCTCCCACCGTTCCTCGAGTGCCTTCCTGATCGCCTCAGTCAGAGACTCACCGGTCTCCTCCGCCACCTGGCGAGCTATGCGTTCGGTATCATCGTTCTTGATGCTCAGAGCCATCGTATAGCATTATATAGCATGAGGTATAGTTATATAACATGGGTTAAGTCAAGCGATTGTGGGATCGTAGAACATCGGGTCCACGGTGCACGTGTGCTGCGATCCACACGGTAGCCGTCGCTACCAGATAAACCGCCCCTGCATATAGAGAGAGAAGGATCGGAAAAAAGATGCTCCCCCAGAACCAGTTGTGCTCACCGCTAAAGAAAATGAGCGGTACGTATACCCCATACGTCCCAAGCAGGACCACCGGAGACATGCTGACAGGTAAGGCGAGCGCGACGAGTACGCTGAGCAACAGTCTGGTCTTGGCATTTACGATGCTGGGAAAAGTTCCGTCCGCACGAGCTCTCAACAGCAGAAACAGCATCGTCGTAACAGCGGCAATCGTTGACAGTGTCGCAACCCAGCTACGCCAATCGAGCACAACGTGGAAATAGGACGCCGGTGCCGTCACACATCCGACGAAGTAGCATTCGACCGGTATTGCATCCGGCCGGATAAAAAAGAAATGATGCCCGAGTTGTTTTACGTATTGGCCATTGGTCTCATACCAGGGCGGGAAAAAGAAGATTCCCCCAAAAGTAATGGTGCTGATGGAGAGGATTATTTTCTTGGTTGGATTCATGTCTGTCGCCGCACACGGCGTCTAGATGGACACGATTCTACTTGGAGGCAGGTGGCCCACCCCTTAAATCTGATGGGATTGACGCGGACACCGGCCCTTGCAACGCCATCAAGCAGCAGAGCCACCCCCCTGTCTTGGCTCAGCGTGAAATGGAGAAGCGACGTTCTTCGTTAGTGTAGATTCCGCCCCTGCGGGGCGGGGATTTTCAAGGTATCGGGGTCTATCGTCTGATGACTTTTTGTGGTTGTCAATGTGCAGAGCGAGAACATTGGCTCCCGCGCTGCTGAACATCGGCTCGATGAGCCCGCCCGGTTATCCCTCGGCATGGTTGCCCCCCGGCAGAGCCCGCCTCCGTTTCACCTGGCAAGTTCATTGTAGCTCCGCAACGCCATGCTGTTTTCAAGTTCCGGTGTGCCCGTCACCCGATAGGGTCGTAGCGGTTCAATTCGATGAGCGTCCAACGTCATCGGGGTCGCGCTTCATATAGAATTTGCGATCATCTTCATGCGACACTCGGAAACCAAGACGCTCGTAGAGCCGCCGAGCGGGATTGATTCTGACAACATTCAGGCAGACCGCAAGACCGAACTCAGCGGCTTCGCTAATCAATCGCTTCATCACTTCTGTGCCGATACCCCTGCGCTGAAACGGGCTATCCACAAACATCTGCGCGACAAAAATCTCATTATCTTCTCTGATGGTCTGCAACCAGCCGACATCGGTACCGTCGAGCGCTATAACACGAACCTGCGCTCGGTTCCACTGCTGCCCGAAGCTGGTTTCTTGAGCGTTTCTGTCTAGACGCAACTCATCAATGATCCACCTCATTTCGGTGAAATAGAGACGTCTGCAGTACTCAAAGTCATGCTCAAGAGCCGGACGCAATCCAATCTGCACTGGTCTATTCTGCACCATCGATACGGTGACCTCAAACGACTGTGCTGTCGAGGCAACCCACTCCTGCCTATTAGTGGATTGGTCGGGCGGGTGGCCCGGGCCTTACAGGCAGAGAGTATACGCCGGGCGACAGCCTAACCTCTTTTCCGGCAAGGAGCGGAGCCACCCCCACCCACCACCACCCCGCATCCACCCCCTTGACCAACCCCACACTACCCACACGCGGCTCACCTCGTAGGGAGGTCCCAAAGCAGTCATTATGACCTTTGCCACTGGAGCGGCACCGGTACAAAACGAGAACTGGGTGCCCCGCTCCTTGCCGGTGTTGCAAGGGGCGGGTTTGTGGGTCAGGCTGGCTGTCGCACGCTCATCTGGGACAAATACGGGGACAGACGGAACTGTCCCCGGTTTTCTGTTCCAATCCGGAACCCGGTCTCGCGTGTTTCCAGCGAAATCCCCCGCATCCCGTCCGCCAACCTGATAAGTTCCACTCATGGCACGTCTGCCGCGGGTTGCCATCCCCGATCTCCCGCATCATGTTACCCAGCGCGGCAACGCCCGACAACTCGTATTCGCCCACGACTCCGACCGCGCCACTTATCTCCAGTTGCTTCACCAATATTGCGAACTCTACCAGGTCGCACTCCTCGGCTACTGTCTCATGTCCAATCACGTGCATTTAATCGCGGTGCCGCACACCGCCTCCGCTCTGTCCGACGTTCTCCGCCACACTCACGGACGCTACGCCGCCTACTGGAACGCACGCCTCGCCTCTTCCGGCCACGTCTGGCAGGGACGCTTCTATTCCTGTCCACTCGATGAGTCCCATCTTTGGGAGGCACTTCGTTACGTGGAACTGAACCCGGTGCGAGCGCGCATGGTCGCCAACGCGGAGCAGTGGAAGTGGTCGAGTGCCGCAGCGCATGGCGCCGACGCTCCCGACGGTTGCCTGGACATGACGCCCTGGCAGGCCCGCTGGAATGCCGCCGCATGGCGCGAATATCTTGCCGCCGGCGTGCCCGAAACTGCAATCGCTGCCTTGCGACGCTCGACCCACACCGGACGTCCCCTGGGAACGCCCGCGTTCGTCGCCGCTCTGGAAAAGTCAACCTTACGCCTGCTCGCGCCCCGCACCGGCGGACGCCCGACCAAGCCCGCGCCCCATTCCCGCCAATCCAAGCTAGCCTTTATCGCCTGACTCGAAAACCGGGGACAGTTCCGTCTGTCCCCGCATTTTCCCCCGCATTTTCCGAGGAAATCACTACGGTCGAACGAACGTGAAAACGTCGCCGGAATTCGGGGCGACTCCCCAAACGCCAGCTCCTGAGCCCACGGCGATCTGCGTAAAAAAGCCCGGGGCGTCGACGAAGGAGCCGACCGCAGGGTCAAAACGCAGGATCCTCTGATTCGGGTCAATTCCCCAGACTCCATCGTCTCCGGCGGCAAGTTGAATGATGGTTCCGGTAATGTGGCTGGCACTGTAACCGCCGTTGAAAGCGCCCGCTGCGAAAATGTTCCCGTTCGGGCCGAGAGCCCAACAGTCGTTGTTATCAGCGGCGAGGGATAAATATCCGTTGAGCGTCGAGTACTGGAACTGCCCGGTGCTGAAATTGAATGCGTAGAGTTGTTGAGCGACATTGACGCCCCAGACTGCCCCTCCGGCGGTGGCGACTTGGACGAAAGAGCCGGGAGCCTGGTCGAACTTATTCGTGCAGTAGTTGTAACGGAAGACCTGGTCGCTAAAGTCGATTCCCCACACCTCGTAGGGGTGACAACTGTCGATATCGCCCTCACCCACGGCGATTTGCTGTAGGGAGCCAGCGACGTGAGTGAACGACTTTGTGCCGTAGTTGAAGTGGAAAACGTTGCCGGATTCGTCCACCCCCCAGATCTCGTCTTTCTGCAGGAGCGTGCCTCCGCCGACGTAGATCCGGCTGAGCGATCCCGGCACAGAGGCGAACTTACTCCCTATAAGCCTGAAGACCTGTCCAGAAGTGTTGATGCCCCAGACTTCACTATGTCCGGCAGCGACCATTTGCATGACTCCGGTGAAGCCGGTGACCTGTTTGAAATGTTGAGCAGTGGCAGGGATGATGAGCGCGGCCAGGCAAAGTAAAAGCATCGTTATTTTCATTGACGTTTCCTCTTTGAATCTGAAATTTGGCACGCGAGTCAGGATTTACGGTCGAACGAACGTGAAAACTTCTCCGGAATTCGGAGCCACTCCCCAAACGCCAGCGCCAGAACCCACGGCGATCTGCGTAAGAAAGCCCGAGACGCTGACAAAGGAGCCGGTAGCGGGGTCAAAGCGATAGATCTTCTGATTCGGGTCAATTCCCCAGATTCCATCGTCTCCGGCGGCAAGTTGAGCGATGGTTCCTGTAATGTTGCTGTACCCGTAACCGCCGTTGATAGCGCCCACTGAGAAAGTGACTCCGCTTCCATTGAGAGCCCAAACGTCGTTGTTATCAGCGGCGAGGGATACAAGTCCGTTGACCCCGGCGTACTGGAACTGTCCAGTGCTGAAATTGAATGCGTAGAGTTGTTGAGCGCCGCTGAGCCCCCAGACTCCGCCTCCTGCAGTGGCGACTTGGACGAGAGAGCCGAAAGCCTGTTCGAACTTATTGGTGCAGTAGTTGTATCGGAAAATGGCGTCGCCCAAGTTGACTCCCCAAACCTCGTAGGGGTGGCAACTGTCGATATCGCCCTCGCCCACGGCGATTTGCTGTAGGGAGCCTGGGATGTGAGTGAACGACTTTTTGCCGTAGTTGAACTGGAAAACGTTGCCGGATTCGTCCACCCCCCAGATCTCGTCTTTCTGGCTAAGCGTGCCTCCGCCGACGACAATCCGGCTGAGCGTCCCCGGTACAGAGGCGAACTTAGTCCCTGTAAACCTGAAGACCTGACCAGTATTATTGACACCCCACACTTCACTACGTCCGGCAGCGACCTGGAGCATGCTTCCGGTGAAGCCGGTGACCTGTTTGAAATGTTGAGCCGAGGCAGGGATGACGAGCGCGGCCAAGCAAAGTAACAGCATCATTCTCTTCATTGACGTTCCCCCCCTAAAAGTTGTCATGCGAGTCAGGATTTCAGGAGCAGCAACTGTTTCGGTCTCTTTATTTCTCCCAACCAGAGACGGGCGCCATCCTGCCGCAAGGGGCGCTTTTCGCTCAATAGAGGACACATTTCGGACGCCTTAATTTTTCCTGTACCGCTAAACCAAAGAAAGACAAGGGAATGTTGGAGAACCGGAAAAACGGGATAAAATGAGGCTCCCTCCCCTGAGGGCCAGTCGTGGGACCAGAGCCGGTCAAAATCCCGAAAACCATCAAGATTGGCGAGGACTTCGAGCTCGACGCAGAGTCCTATACGCTAAGCCGAGCCGGTCGTGTGCTCAAGCTGGAGCGCATCCCGATGGATATTCTGCTGCTCCTGGTGCGGCAATGGGGACAGCTTGTCGATCGCGACCAGATTGCGGAGAAGGTCTGGGGAAAAGGCGTTTTCCTCGATACAGACAACAGCATCAACATCGCCATCAGCAAGATCCGCCAAACCCTGAAGGACGACCCCGAGGAACCGCGTTTCATCCAGACCATTCCGGGCCGGGGATACCGTTTCATTGCACCGGTGGAAACGGGCGCTGCAATCGAAAGAGAGGAAGCAGTTGCGGCGCCTGCCCAGCAGGTCGCCGAGAATCGGCAGCCCGCCCTTGCGGAACCAACCGCCGACAAGTCATTCAACCGACGCTGGCTGCTGGCGATTGCCTTGGCCGCTGTTCTGATTGCGGTGGCCGGCATCGGGATGCAATGGAGGCGGTCGTCGGCTCCATCGTCGGTTCGATCGAACGCGGCTTCTGGAAGGGCGGTGTTGGCCGTTCTGCCGTTTGCCAATCTCACGGGAGATGCATCGCAGGACTATTTCAGCGATGGGCTGACGGAAGAGATGATTTCGCGGCTGGGGAATCTCGATCCCGCGCGGCTGGCGGTGATCGCGCGCACCTCCGTGATGCATTACAAAGGCAGTCAAGCTTCTTTAGACCAGATCGGCCGGGAGTTGGGCGTCGAGTATGTGGTCGAGGGTAGCGTGCGACGTGATGCGAACAACGTTCGCATCACGGCCCAGCTCATACGAACCAGAGACCAAACGCATATCTGGGCGCGTCAATATGATCGGGAACTCAGGAGCTTGCTCGCTTTGCAGGCTGAAATCGCGACGGAGATTGCCGACGAAGTCCAGCTGACATTGAGCAATTCGAAGCCGGGCGATTCTAAGCCCGCTGCTGCTCCGGAGGCCGCTTTGTCGCCGCAAAATTACGATGCGTATGATCTGTATTTGAAAGGGCAGTACTTTTTCAACAAGAGGACAGTCGAGGGCTTAGAGGAAGCGATCGGATATTTTGAGCAAGCTGCAACCAAGGACCCGAATTACGCCCGCGCCTATGCCGGACTCGCTGATTGCTACGCTCTTATGCCCGGCTATAGCGGACGCCCACAGGCCGAGTTCCCGGCCAAGGCACGCGCCGCCGCTCTGAAGGCACTGGAAATTGATGACCGCTTGCCAGAGGCTCACGCCGCGCTCGCGTTGGTTGTCCAGAATTACGATTGGGATTGGGCAACTGCTGAGAAACAGTTCCGCCGGGCGATCGAGCTGAATCCAAACTATGCCACAGCCCATCACTGGTACGCTGAGCATCTGATGTGGCGTGGGCGCTTTGATGAAGCGCTGGCGGAGAGCGAGCGGGCACGGCAACTGGATCCGCTCTCACTGATCATCGCCGCGGATAACGGCGCCATCCTCTACCTCTCGCGGCAATACGATGCCGCGATAAAGAAGTGGCAATCGGTGCGGGAGATGGACCCCAATTTCCCGAAGGCTCGCATGATCTCCTTTGCCTATGCGGAGAAAGGGATGTATGCGGAAGCGCTCGCCGATCTGGAACGGCAGCGGCCGATGATGCCGGGCCCGTGGTATCTGTCGAGCGTCGCCTATATTTACGGGCGCAGTGGGCAGACGGCCAAGGCACAACATGCACTGGAAGAGCTGCTTGAGTTGGATCGGAAGCAGCCGGTGGATCCGCCGGTGATCGCCAAGGCTTACTTAGCAGTGGGGGACAAGGAACAAGCGCTGGTATGGCTGGAAAAAGCGTATGCGCAGCACTCGCATGAACTCACGGGCCTGAAAGTGACGCCGGAGTTTGATCCGCTGCGCACTGATCCGCGATTCCAGGAACTGACCCGAAAAGTTGGCTTGCCGCAGTAATGCTGATATCGGACCAGGACAAATGCGGACCGACAAATGCGGGGACAGACGGAAGTGTCCCCATATTGTTTTCCAACCGGTGCGATAATTGGGGACAGTTCCGTCTGTCCCCGCATTCTCCTCCCGCGGTCAACTTCCCTTCAGGATCGAAGCTGAACGTGTTGCCGTTCCCGTCGTTGGTTAGATTTCCGTCCGCATCGTATATCACCCCGTACAAAGGCTTGATCCGGTTATTGGTGTCGAACTGAAACATTGGATTGTAGCCCATCGGCGTCGCCGTCTGTGTCCATCGATTCCCGTACTGATCGTAGGTGAATCCCAACGTTTGGCTGCTCGTGGCAAACGGACACGAACCATTGCACGTTGCAGAGGATATTCTGCTGAACTTGTCATAGCCGTACGACCAGCTTCCATTCACCGGGTCGGCCACCGTGTGTACACTGTCGTTCCGTTTGTTCAGGTTTGGCGATCCCGTCGCCGCAAAGGCGGCTGCAGGCCGAATAGCCAGTAGGCGGTCATGTAGAAGAGAACTTGCTCCAAGAAGAGGGACGGAATCAAGTAGAGCCAGCCGAACGAACCGAGGACGACCACAAATACGACCAAGTTAATTGCAAGCCAGCCGCAGACGAAGAAGATGAATCGAACGGACCGAAATTCCTTTCGGTACTCCTCCCTGACTCCCGCAAAGAATCCGATGGATATCAAACTGAGAAGCACCCACATTGGGCTGACGTGGCGAACTTCCGTTACCACGAACGCGCCCACGCCCAGAATGCAGACCAGCAGTGCAGACCCAACCAGAAAGCACACATCCAGAGTCCGATTTGAAAAGCTACGCTGTTTCCCCAACGCTACCAATCTATGGCCCCCTTAATTCGCGAACCTTAAATGCGGGGACAGACGGAAGTGTCCCCATATTGTTTTCCAACCGGTGCGATAATTGGGGACAGTTCCGTCTGTCCCCGCATTCTCCAGTCCGCGTTGTGGAAGTAGGTCGTAGTCCCACTGTAAATCGTCAGATGCCGTTGCTAGCGATCAATGCCAAGGAACGGGGGACATGTTGCAGCCTCTAGCCCGGGCAAGGAAGCCGATACGATCACGGATTCAGACGGATCTTTGGGATTGACACATACCTGAATCGTCCTGCCAACCAGTTGGTCTGTAGGAGGCGTTCTCCACCATGTCCCCGGAATAGCAGCCTCTCCGGAATAAAAGGCTCCATCCACTGTGTAGGAGTAGTTTACCTCTACAACGTAGACGTACGTGTAGTGGCCTCGGCTTGCGTAGGTGATCGTCTCAACGGTTGCGCTGCCTCTGGGCCACCGCCTTACAACCTGGCTCCGGTAGCGCGACCTCATTCGTGACAGAGCAAGGAAAGCCAGGCTGAGGGCGACCACCACGGCAAGAACGTTAGATGCCCATGCCACCGTTCACTTTCCCGCAGTGCGCCGATGAACTGTAAGGGCGGCAATGCTGAACAAGAAACACAAAATCAGTGGCCATGCGACCGTCGCTAACGTCCCAGGAGCCCAATGAGATCGCACCGAGCGAGCAATAGCGACCACAGCGCCAACACCGTAGATCAGCGAACCCACCGATAGCCCTAGCACCGCAAATTGGGAACGTTTCACTGCACAAGCCCTCTATTGATGATCGGCAGGAGTCACAACCTGTTGGAGAAATACGGGGACAGACGGAACTGACCCCATTTGATCCTCCCAATCCGGGAAATGACGCCTGCGCATTCTCTCGCTGCTCTCCTAACCGTGCACACCATCTGATAAGTTGACTTCAATGGCTCGCCTGCCTCGTGTCGTGATGGCCGGTGTTCCGCATCATGTTACTCAGCGCGGCAACGCCCGGCAAGTAATCTTCGACGGTAACGCCGATCGCCTCACTTACCTGGGGCTCCTACGTCAACACTGCGAACTGGATGGGCTTTCTCTGCTCGGCTATTGTCTGATGTCGAATCACGTGCATCTGGGAACCATCACGGCCTCCTCAGCCACACGGCTGAGTATCCCGTAGGTCTCGTCCGATCGTTCCGGAGCGTCGGCAAGTGTTTCGCAAATTTACCACCTACCCTCTACAATCTTTCCGTCCATGGAGACCTCCCGCATCACCGAATTGCTCCAGCCCTTCCTGGCAACGTCCGGAGCCCTCTCCGCCGCCCAACTCCATAGTATATCGATATACATCGATCTATTACTGCGCTGGAACGCCCGTATCAACCTCACCTCCGTCCGCCAGCCCGAAGCCATCGTGACCCGCCACTTCGGCGAGTCGCTGTTCGCTGCCCGCCATCTCTTCCCCGATCGTATGGGAACGGGCGGCTCGCCCATCAAGCCCGCTTCCCTCATCGACGTCGGCTCCGGCGCCGGCTTCCCCGGCGTCCCCATCAAACTCTGGGCGCCTGCGATCCATCTCACCCTGATCGAATCGACTCAGAAGAAGGTAGCTTTCCTCCGCCAGCTGGCCCGCACCCTCACATTGACGGACATCAATATGGTCCCCGGCCGCGCCGAAGCCTATCCCGGTCCCCCGGCCGACGTCGTAACTCTCCGCGCCGTCGAGCGCTTTTCGTCAGCCCTCCCAGTTGCCGCCCGCCTAGTCGCCCCGGGAGGCCGCCTCGCCCTGCTGATCGGCCAAGCCCAGACCGCCCGAGCCACCAATCTTATTCCCGGCGCAGATTGGTGCGCTCCCGTCCCCCTCCCCCTCTCATCCAGCCGCGTTCTCCTAATCGGCCGCTCCAGAGAGCAATAAGCCACGTAGAGGATCCAAGCATCAAGCTAATAACAAGTGGAATGCGACCACGATTTCCAGTCTTAACTAGATAGACAAGGCAAAATCGAATGGGCGAAGTGGGACAACATGCCAATGAGTTGCGGCCGCATTAAGCCACGATGCCAGTTCCACGTGGAACACATCTATAGAATGCTCCGCTGGCGTCCGATTTTCGCTTGCTGCAATTTTTGACCGGGCAGAATGTTCCACGTGGAACAGTCTCACGCGCATTCAAGTCTCTCACATGAGCGGCTGTGCAAAGGCGGCCCTCAGCAGCTGCCAACTCTCTCGCCCTACAAGGCAATCTCCTGACGCCAAGTCTGCACCGAAATCCGTCATTGCATTTCTGGGCTGCTTGGAACTATTCTGCAAAGTGGCTCTCGGCATCTCCGAAAAAACTTAATGGGACGCGTCATCGCTGTTGCCAATCAGAAGGGCGGCGTGGGCAAAACTACGACTGCCATCAATCTCGCCGCCTCAATTGCCGCCGCCGAAGTCAACACTTTGCTTCTTGATTCGGACCCCCAGGCGAATGCCACCAGCGGTTTGGGCTTTTCCAAAGATCCCGAGCGAATCAGCACCTACGATCTTTTGATGGGCTCGGCGCGTGCCGAAGACGCTCTTCAGAAGACAGAGCTCGAGCAGCTCTGGCTTATTCCTTCGCACAAAAACCTTATCGGAGCGAATCTGGAGCTGGTGCAGGCTGAGCGCCGGGAGTTTCGTTTGCGGGATGCGCTGGCGCCGATTCGCGATCGCTTCCATTATGTGGTTATGGACTGCCCGCCGGCGCTGGATCTGCTCACGCTGAATGCTTTGGTCGCGGCCGACGCTGTTCTGATTCCGATGCAGGCTGAGTATTTTGCCCTCGAAGGAATTTCTGAACTTCTCGACACGATCGAGCGGATCCGTTCGGGGCTGAATCCTGGGCTTACCGTCGAAGGCGTCGTGCTTACGATGTTCGACGACCGGACCAATCTGGCGCAGCAGGTGACGGCGGAGCTGAGCCGGTACTTCGGCGACAAATTGTGCAAGACGGTGATCCCGCGAAACGTGCGGCTGGCGGAGGCGCCGAGCCATGGCAAGCCGGTCCTTATTTATGACGTGCGCTCGCGGGGGGCGGAGAGCTACATCCAACTGGCGAAAGAGATTCTCGGGCACACGATGAATGTGCAGGAGATGCCGGCGGCGGAAGTGGCGGGCGAGGAGAAGCAAGCGGTGAATGCGCCGCGCTGGAAGCGGTGGATGAAGGAGCGGAATAAATTGATCACGATCAATATACAAGATCGATGAGCATCGATGTATTGAGTAGGGATCGGGTCGGGCTGGTTTGTGGAATCCGGCAATCCAATAGGGAAGCGAGCCAAACGCGCGATTTATCGGGTCGCAAAGAACGCGACCCGTTCGCGCGGCTCGCCCAGATCCTTCGGCGCGCAAAGTACGCGCGCCTCAGGATGACAAGGAGTTGTGGAATCCCACCCTAGCGCACAGAACGCGCTAGGATGGGGCACCCATCAACCAGTAAGGGATTAGGAGCGTTGAGGATGACTACGACAGCGGAGAAGATCACGGAACATGTTGCTGAGAAGCCGGCTGAGAAACCAATCGAGAAGCGGCGGGCTTTGGGGCGGGGGTTGGATTCGTTGCTGCCGGCGGCGGGGCCGCGGGTGGTGGCGATGGGGCCGGTTGCCGGCGATGCTGTGCCGGTAGTGTTGCCTGAGTTACATGCCGCGGTGGGGTTGAAGCGGGAGCCGGGCGATGCGGTGGTCCATATCAAGCTCGATCAGATTGATGAGAACCCTTATCAGACGCGGCGGACGTTCGATCCCGCGGCGTTGCAGGAGTTGGCGGATTCGATCCGGGTGAGCGGGGTGGTGCAGCCGATCGTGGTGCGGCTGTCCTCGACGGGACGTTTCACCCTGGTGCTGGGTGAGCGGCGATGCCGGGCGGCGAAGCTGGCGGGCGAGTTGGTCATTCCTGCGATTGTGCGGCAGATTTCGAATCAGCAGGCGGCGGAGATGACCGTCGTCGAGAACTTACAACGCCAGGACCTGAATTGCCTGGAGCAGGCTAATGCGTTTACGCGGCTGAGCCGGGACTTTGGGCTGACACAGGAGCAGATTGGGCAGCGCACCGGGTGCTCACGCGCGTCGGTCGCGAACTACATGCGGCTGCTGCGGTTGCCGTCTGAGGTGCAGGAGTATCTGGCGGATGGGCGGCTCGGGTTCAGCGAGGCGCGGGTGCTATTGCAGTTGACCGATTCGCACTCGGTCCCCTATATCGCGAAGGAAGCGATAGACGGAAAAATGTCGGTCGCGCAATTGATTGAGCGGGTGGACCGGGCCAACCTACCGCAGGAAGCTTTTCCGCCGGCACAGGTTTATAAGGAGCAAGATCCCAACGTGCGCGCGATACAGACCGAGATGGAGCGGACGCTGGGCTGCCGGGTGCGCATCAGCGATCGCAAGGGAAGAGGGAAGATCGTGATTGAGTACGCGACGCTTGAGGATTTTGACCGAGTTGTGGAGATGTTGAAGGGATAGTCTCTTGCTCAATACATACGTAGTTTTTAGTTTCTGGTTTCTAGTTTCTAGTGAACCGGGGAAGGTAGGAATCAGGAGAGTAATCGGTGGGAGACAAGTGAGGACGGACAGCTGGCACTCACACCAAAACAGACACTTTGAGGTGGTGAAGTGGTGGAAGACCGCTCTTTTTTGCCGCCCCGCGGCTTGCATCATTTCTCTGAGTTTACTGCACCAGCAATGTAAGGTTCGTATTGTGGATCAACTTGGCGGTGCCGGACGTGAACGTGCCTGTGACTGTGAGATTGTAAGATGTCCCGCCCCCGATGCTGCCCCCGCCGCCGCACCCAGTCCATGTGATTCCGACGGAGAACAGGCACAGGAAAGCCAACCCGCAGAGCAGGCGACGCTGGCGACGTCGACTGCCAACGCCCGACGTGCCCACGATGACCAGCCCGGGCAAGCCTCCGAGAGCCAGCCACATTGCGAGCCTGCCGCCCGACGGCGAAAGACCACCGAGCGGTGTCAGGCTCCCTGAGGTTGCCGCAGTCGTCACGGTAACAGTGACCTTTGTTGACGTCGAGCCACTCAGCGCGACGGAACTGGGCACGGAGCAAACGAATCCCGTCGGTGCTCCGCTGCAGGTGAACGAGACCGTTTGCTTGAACCCACCGGCAGGTTCAACCGTCAGCGCGTAGGTCGCGGTTCCTCCGGGTGAGACCGTGGCCGTCGACGGGCCGGAGGGAGCCATAGAGAAATCCTGCCCCACGCCCGTCAGCGCAACCGTCTGAGGACTGCCGGCAGCGTTGTCCGTAATTGAGAGGATCCCGTTCCTTGTACCGGCCACAGCAGGATCGAAGAAGACCCCGATCGCACAGGAAGCTCCTACTGCGACACTCGCCCCACACGCATTCAGCGAACCAAAATCTGCGGGACTGGTTGTCACTGCCGTGATCAACAGGGGACCGTTTCCGTTATTGGTGAGTGTCACACTTTGCGGCAGGCCAGACGTTCCCACGTATTGCTCTGGGAAGGTTAAGTTTGGGGGCGAGATCATGAAGATTGGACCGCTGCCCGTACCCGAAAGGGGTGCAATCGTCGGACTGCCTAGAGCGTTGTCGTTAACAGTCAGAGAAGCACTGTAGCTTTGCAGCATTGTCGGGGTAAAGGTAACGCTGATGGTGCAGCTTCCATTCGGCGCGAGGCTAGTCGGACAATTATTCATCTGGGCAAAGGCACTGCTGTTCGGCCCAGTGATCACAATAGATGTAATGGTCACGGCAACGATTCCGACGTTGGTTAGGGTCGTTGTCATCGGAGCGCTTGTCGCTCCGACGGTTTGATTTCCGAAGTTGAGGCTGGTGGGATTCAGCGCCACCGGCGACACCCCTGTTCCAGCAAGTCCGACTGTTTGCGGACTTCCCGTGGCATCGTCAGAAATCGTCAGGGTTCCATTTTGCAAACCTAGAACCTGGGGGGTAAAGCTTACGTTGATGGTGCAGTTCCCACCCGCAGGCAGACCGGTTCCGCAGTTATTTGTTTGAGCGAATGGCGGGTTCGCAAAGATAGAGTTGATGATCAGGGTGCCATTCGTGCTAAGCGTCACCGGTTGCGGTTGGCTGGTTGAGCCCAATCCTTCAGCACCGAAGTTCAAGTTTGACGGAATCACGGTCACGGTAACGGTTCCAACGCCGGAAAGTGCGACGGTCTGAGGGCTATTTGCAGCGCTGTCCGTGATGTTCAGGGCGGCGCTGCGGGAACCAGGAGCGGTGGGTGTGAAGGTAACGTTTATCGTGCAAGTCAGCCCTGCAGCTAGCGACGTACCACAGTTGTCCTGCTCGCTGAAGTCGGCACTGTTCGCACCGGTGAAGGTAATGCTCGTGATTGTCAGCGTCGCCGCGCCACTGTTGCTGAGAACTGTGCTTTGTGGAGTGCTGGCTACGCCAATGGTTTGGTTTCCAAAGGTCAGGCTCAAAGGCCAGACCTGATCGCCAGGCACGAACTTGGCGACAAACGTATTGCCGTAGAAGCAACCTCCAGCACACTGTGTCTGAAAAACTCCCGGCGTGATCGGGAAGGTAGAAGAGTCGGTACTACCGACCAGGTAGACACCGTTGGCGGCGTCTATCGCGAGGCCCCTGCCAACGGTCGATGTCGAGTACGAGGTGTTGCTGCCCGTCAGGTACGTTGAATACAAAAGGGTCGAACCGCTCGGGTTCAACTCGCTCATGAAACCGTAATAGGTGGGAAACGTGCAGGTTCCGCAGGTCGGCTGGAACGACCCAGGGGTAGTAGGGAAGTCAGCGTCGAGAGTATAGCCATTTAGATAAACATCCCCCGCAGCATCCAGCACGATGCCAAAGGCTTCATCCTGAGTACTGCCACCGAGGTAGGTCGAGTAAATCAAGGCCGAGCCAGCAGAGTTGAACTCGGTCACAAACGCATTGATACCTCCAGTGCATGCGCGACATGTTGTCTGGAACGCACCGGGAGTCACGGGAAAATCAGCGGAATCAGTGAAGCCGGTTATATAGGCATTGCCGGAAGAACTCACGGCGATGCCGGCGCCAACCTGATCTTCACCCGACTGATTAATGACGCCGCCACCTAAATAGGTCGAGTAGATCAGCGCTGAGCCGGTCGGGTTCAACTGCGTTACAAAAGCATCCCTGCAATACGGTTCACTGCATGTGCTCTGAAAGGCTCCCGGCGTAACCGGAAAATCGGTGGATGTCGCAGCTCCAGTCAGGTAGACATCACCGAATGAATCGAGGGCCATGGCAGAAGCCTCGTCACTAGCACTGCCACCAAGGTAGGTCGAATAGATCAGTGCAGTGCCGGTGGAGTTAAACTCGGTTACGAAGGCGTTGTTGTTGCCAGCAGTGTTGCAGCTACCACATTTTGTCTGGAAGGCACCTGGCGTAGTGGGAAAGATCGCGGAGTTCGTCGATCCAGCGACGTAAGCATCCCCTGACCGATCTATGGCTATGCCGGAACCGTTCTGAATGCTGTATCCCGTGGCAACATCGCCGCCCAGGTAAGTGGAGTAAATCAAGGCCGAACCTGTTGGATTCAACTCGGTCACGAAGACGTCGCCAAGGATGGTTTGAGTGTTGTATCCGCAGTTAGTACACGTTGGCTGAACGACGCCAGGAGTAGTGGGAAAGTTATTTGAGTAAGTGCCGCCAGTCACGTAGGCGTCACCTGCAGAATCTATGGCAATGGCCTCGCCCTGAGCCCCTTGGTTTCCCCCAAGGTATGTCGAGTAGACCAGGGCGGTTCCGGTGGGATTCATCTTTGTGATAAAAGCGGCTCCCCAATCCCCACAACCATATTGACCGGTTCCACTGGGGCAGGTTGTCTGGAACGCGCCCGGTGTGGTTGGGAAGTCCCAGGCGCGAGTGTACCCCGCCAGGTATGCATTGCCCGCAGTATCCACCGTCACGGCAGAGGCGGCAACAAAACCGGTGGTAGCACCGAAAAACGTCGAATAGGCCAACGCGGGATCTATCGTTAACACCCGGGTCGGGTCGTAGCTTCCAATTTCAAAACTCACGCGATGTCCATGCCGAACCAGGTAACGACCATCAATCGCCTGCCTCTCTCCGTTTCTTTCCTGGTACACGATTGGTTTACGCCAACGAAGCTCACCATCTGGAAAATGGAGGACCAAGTCTCCATCTTTACTTTTGCTGATTTTGCTGGCCCCACGGATATCGAACTGGATGCGATGTGCGTCGGCACCTGGCGCGATGACGAAGTCATATTCAAGCTGCCGCTGGTTGCCGTAGTAGATGAGGTCGATGCCGGGATAAATTCCTTCGTACTTTACCTTGGCGTAGTTCGCGACGTTGCTGTGCCATTTCGTGGAATCGTTTCCGATGAAGTAGTTGCTCTTGTCGGGGAGTTCGTCCGCGCCGGAAACCTTGGTTGCCTGGTTGGGGTTCACGAGCTTCATCCGCAGGACGGCGTCGGTCGTCGGCCCGACCGCACTTTGGTGCAAACGATGAGTGGAGGGCGATGTGTCGTTCTTGACCTTGCTTCCTTGAAGCGAGAAGACAGCTTCATCCCCGGTGAGGAATAGGGTGTAGCCGCTGCCGCGTGAGAGAAACCTCACTCTGTCATCGGTCTGGCCCTGATTCGCCTCGAAGCTCAGGGGTAGCTTGCCGTAAGTCTCGATAACCTTTCCTTGAATTGATGGATCGGGCCGCGAGGGGCCAGGGTTGGATTGGGCGAGCATGGTTGCGCACAATAGAACAATAAGGAGGCAGGAGAGCCAAGAAGATCTCATAAGACCCTTTCAGTCTTCGCCAACAGGGTCGCCAAGCTTAGAGAGCCGGGGCGGGGGAAAACGTAAGACTTACGCATTCTGTGCCAGTAGCACTCGCCTGTCAAGGAAACGTGTCCGGGGTGGAGGCCGACAGGAAGAAGGGCGCAGCTGGAGTCCGCTGACTCCGTCCTACAGCCGAAATACTATGGGCACCCCCAGGCAGACTCTGTCCGGCGGTCGAAAAGCCCCACTCAACCTAAGTCACTTCTCCAGGAATTCGGCGAAGGCTCCGACTTTGCCGTAGTAGAGGCGGATGCTGCAGGTCTTGTCGGCGGTGTGCGCAAAGGAAACTTGTAGTTGTCCTGGGGGTGAATCGACTTCACCCAACTCCATTGGCCCGCGGGCCACATCCTGCGTTTGATCGTAGGCTGCGCCCGGGGTGACGTTCTTGTTGACGATGAGAGTCCACTCTTTGCGGTTGGGGATGACGTAAACGCTGTAGGCGCCGATCGGGATGGGGTTGTTGTTCAGGCTCACTGCGGCTCCGACGAACAGGGTCAGCGGCTTGCCCCCGGGTAGCCACACTTTGCCGTTGTGAGTGTCGTCCTTGCCGGGGGCGTTGTTGTAGCGAACGCTGATCTCCTGGCTGTCAGCGAAATCGCAGAAAGCGGTGGCGGTGTGGGCGTCGGCGTCGGGTTGCTGAGCGAAAGCTGGGTTGGCAACGAGCACTTGCCCAAGAACCGCAATGCAGATTGCCGACACACGCATGTAGAGGCCTCCGTGGCTACGTCCCATTTTCGAGCAATCATTGTACGTCGGAGGGCTGGCTGTGGGAGAGAAAAAGCTGGCGAAAGTGGGGGGCGGGGCTGCGGGCGGTTTCGGGGCTCGCGCGAGGTGACGGTAGTCCCGATCGTGATTGGCCTTCGGTGACGTTCTCTTACTTTGCCGCGGTTGTTAACGTGGCAAGGTCAACGGAAAGGGTTGGAACTGATCCATGGCGAACCCGGCGAAGGCGGTCTCGAAACTGAAATTTCTGTACAGCGAGGGCGATCCCGAGGTATTGGCTGCGCAGGCGGCTGCGATTCAAAAGGCGGGTTACCAGGTGGAAACCGCTCCGGACCGCAAGTCGGTGCTGGCGGCGGTGCGCCAAGGTACGTTCGACCTGGTGATTCTGGGGCCGACCCTCAGCAAGAACGACCGGCACCATCTGGCTTATATGATAAAGAAGACGAGCCGGGCTACTCGGGTGCTGGTGATGCATACCGATGGCGAACGGCATCCGGCGGTGGACGCAAATCTGGACACGGGTTGCAGCATGGAGGCGGTGTTGGCAAAGATCGCTTCGATGTGGGCATCAGAAGGTGGACTCACCCGTGCTGCTGCTGCCGGGAGATAGGGCGACTGACGATCCTGGGCACCCGCTCAGGTACGAATCAAGACGTTAAACGGTGGGACAAACCCTGCGTTTTTTGGACGCCTGTAGCCCTCATTCTGCCGCTTTCCGATAGAATATCCTCGCAAATCATTCATGACGAACCGCAAGACTATTTATGTGACCCTGGCGGGGCTGCCGCTTTCGTTCCATTTGGAGTGGCCGTTTCGCAAGTCGACCTCGGGCGCCGACTTCTTCTTTTTGCATGCCGACGTCCTGCTCGAAAACTCGCCGGGACTGCATGCGCCGGTGGCGGTGAATCTTTCCGCCACGGTGCGTGAGGTGATGCCAGCGCTCGAAGCGAAAGATGCCGAGGGGCCGATCATCAACTCGCTGCGTAAAGAGGTGGATCACAAGCAGATCGAGTTTGTGAAGTCGGGGAAGCTGGTGCCGATGAATTTCTCGAGCCGCCACTGGGATTTCAAACGCAGCAAATGGGTTTTTGGCCGGGCCAGCGACGAAGAGATTTCCAGGATGCTGGCGCGAAAGGTTTACTGGCAGGCACGGCTGGTGGGAGGAACTGCATGGTTGGGCGATCCCACGGAAGCCCTTTATGTGGAAACTACGCCTGCCCATGTTTTGGAACTGGCGTGCAAACTGGAAGACCAGAAGCTGATCAAGCTGGAAGGTGACTCGGCTGTGGCAGAGCCGACATTGATGGATCGGGCAGAGCAGTTCGAGTCCGACATGCGGACGGCGCTGGAAGAACTCGAGAAGAAACACGCCTTTGAGAGAGGCTAACGCCGCGTTACTCTTCCCGTTTCATTCTTCGCGCGTCATTCTCGGCACTTCATTCTCCGCGTCTCATTCTCCACGCTTCATGGCATCGATCATCTGGAAGAGTTCACTGCTTGGCTCTTTCACCTCGACGAACGGCCGGCCCTTGGGATTGTTGCTGACGATGTAGATGGTGGGAGTGTGGTCGAGATGGATGGCCTTTCCCAGGTCGCGCTCGGCGTTGACCTCGGCGGCGAACTTGCCCTGGGGATCGACCACGAAGGGCAAATCAACCTTGTGATCGGTGGCGAACTTCTGGGCGAACTGCTGCAGGTTGGTGGGGAAGATTTCGGGTTGGTGCTGGAAGATGTAGTCACGGAAATCGATGCCGAGTTGCTTGGATCGGCTGTCGAAATAGTGGGCGATGACCGCAGCTTGGTATGACCAGTTGTGCATGGGCAGGGGGAAGTCGTGGCGAACCACGGGAATCTTGTAGGTCTTGGCAGCCTGGGCCACCACCGGGGCTTCGCGCTTGCACTGGGGACATTGCAAGTCTTCAAAGACGACGATGGCGAGAGGAGTTCCCTTGGGCGGACGCAGCGCGGGATTGACGGCGTCCTGGGCTGAGACAAGGGATGCAAGCAGAACGGCGGCGAATGCGAATCGAGAAAAAGTCTTGATCATAATTAGCTCGTTAGGGAGCGCTTCGGGCGCGAAACTATGATTGTTCCAAAGGTTAGCAAGGTTAGCAAGGAAATGACTGTGAGAGATGCGACGCAATAGATGCACCACACGCCCAGAATGTCTTTTTCGACGTGCGCCAGATAGAGTGAAAAGGTCAGGCCGATGACGGCTGCGGCTAACAACAATCGATAGGCGCGCCTGATTGCGAGTGTCCCCATTAGTAAATATCCGGCCATGCCAACGACTGCAACCGGCACGCCTGCCAGCACCGCGAACGGGCTATGGTTGACGATGCCACAATCCCAATGCTCGTTGATGCTGCATGGGGAGGTGTCGGTCCGATAGTGTTCGCGGAGCGCGAGAGTGGCGGCCATGAAGCCGAGAAGTGCGATGAAAGCCAGGAAGAACCGCATGGTTTGGCAAAATCCCCTTAGGGTTAGATACAGGCCATATTTTACTTGAAGTGACGCTTTCTATCGCTTCCTGGGCCGGATTGGCGGGACAAGGCGCAGAACGTGCACCAACATTTGCGCTTCTTATTTTAGTATGCTCGAGTTGCCGATAGTGTGTGGCCAGTCGGTGGTGGAAGGCAGGCGCTTTGAAGCAATCAGGAAGCGTTCTCTCAGGTTTGGGAGTTGGATCACTGGTCGGGATCGCTCTGGGTCTCGCCGGCTTCTTTTTCCTCATATCACGCCATGAGAATGGCATGGGCGGAGTGATGTTTCTGCTGCTTCCGTTCTGTGCCGGATTCGCAATCGCGCAAGTCACGGGGCGACGTGAGACGATAGCGGCCGCGGGATGGTTCGCAGCCCTCGTTTCTCTTGTAATCCTGGTCGCCTTTCGGCGCGAGGGACTGCTCTGCGCGGTCCTGGCCTTTCCCTTGTTGCTTGCGGGACTCGCTGTGGGCGGCTTCTTAGGGTATCTGTTCCGGAAATACGTGGTGCAACGCCTACTTCATCGAAGCACCGGCACGATGATTGTCTTTGGGTTAATACCTGTCCTTATTGTGGCTGGACACCACGCCGAGGAATCAGCACTCAAGACTGTCCGTCGAGAAGTCGTGGTGAGCAGCATCTTGTTGCAGGCGACACCTGAAAGGGTCTGGGCCCAGATACAATCCATCGACAGTATTGACGTCGCTAAGCCCTTGCTCATGCACATCGGGCTTCCGGTGCCACTGCGCTGCACTCTGGAACGTGGCGGCGTGGGGGCAAAGCGCATCTGCTACTTCGAGAATGGTTCCATTGAGGAAACAGTTACCGGGTGGGACCCGCCACACTCGATGCAGCTGATCATTGACCGCACCAACATGCCAGGGCGTCACTGGCTGGGGTTCGAGAATGCAACGTATGAACTTCAGCCTGAAGGAAGCGCGACGCGGTTGACGCGGACAACGACCATCACGTCGCATCTCCGCCCGGTTTTGTACTGGCGCTATTTCGAGAGATTGGGGGTGACCTCAGAGCATGAATATCTCTTGCTGGATGTTGCCTCTCGATTGAACCGCTAGTCGCCGTAGTAGGAGCTTCACAACAATCTGAGCTGTTTCTTCTCCAGCGCCAGCAGCTTCTCTTTGATGGGCAAGCCGCCGCCGTAGCCGGTGAGCTTGCCGTTGCTGCCGATCACACGATGACAGGGAATCACGATTGGGATGGGATTCGACCCGTTGGCGAGGCCCACGGCGCGTGAGGCTTGGGGATTTCCGATGCGGCGCGCCAGCTCTCCGTAGGAAATCGTCTCCCCGAAGGGAATCTCAGACAGCCGCCGCCAGACTTCCTGCTGGAATTTCGTCCCCTCAGGCGCCAGCGATAAATCGAACTCTTCCCGCTCACCTGCGAAATAAGAGCGTAACTGGCTGATCGTCTTCTCGAGCGGCGCGGCGTCTTGCTTCCACTCGGGGTCTGGACGTGCTTGATGCCTGCCGTTTACAAACAGGATCTGGCGCAGGCCGGCGGCGTCTGCGACCAGCAGCAACGGCCCGACTGGGCTTTCGATTTGGGTGTAGACCATCATCATCATAGTAATGGAGGATCGGTGTCCCCGGGGGCCGTTGTTTAGCGAATCTAGAATGGGTAGATGGAGCTTCTGTGCTACGGGGCGCTTAGATCCAGAATGTAGGCCGTCTGGTCGCGAGTCATCACGAACAGCCGTTTTCCGTCGGGCGAAAATTTCTCAAACGCCACGGGAGTGGAAAACTTAAGCTGCTGGTGTGGCTTGCCGGTAGCGAGATCGTACAAGTTAAGCTGGTCCGACGGATTCAACACGGCAAACTGCCCGGACGCCGCCGACAATGCCGGCTGTTTGCCAAAAACATGGGTCTTCTCTTCACCGGTAGCCGCCGAGTAGACCAAGATCTGATCGGCGCTGGCGTTCACCAATATCCAATCGCCGTCCATCCTGACATCCTCAATCTGAAATGAGCGCTTGCCGGTTTTCACCAGCAACTTACCGGTGACTGCGTCTTTGGAGAAATCCAGAATTTCAAGAAGATAGTCCTCGCGCTCGGCCTTGTCTTTTATGTCGGGATATTTCTGCAACTGATCTCGTGCGCCGCCTTCGCTCAAGCGCCAACCCAGCAGCACCGTGTGTTCCGCCTGTACGCTCACGACAGGAATCTCGGCGGGGAAATATCTTGACCATAGAGAGCGCTGGGTGGCCACGTCATGGATCTCAACCGTCCAATCCTTGCGCTCATAGACATTCGCATGCTTCGGCTCCTCACAAACCAGGTAGGCTTTCGCCTGGCGGCAGAACTTCTGCGTGATCTCGTACAGGATGCTGACATTACCCGCAGTGGTGAGTTTGGCTACAGCGCGTTCCTGTTGATCAAACTTCGGGAAGTCGGCGTAGAGCGCGTTATCGCCCCCAAACCACCCCCCATCGAAGCTGCGGGTGAGTTGCACTCGCGTATTCCGCTTGAGATCCCACATGGCCCCGCGATTCCAGGTAGAGATTGCCAGCCAATTGAAATCGGAGCCCAGAGCCACAGCTCGCAGAGTGCCGAGGTGGGACTGGCTCAACGGAACGGTGGCGATGTTTTGCCTGGCAGCGATGTCGAAAATACCGAGTTCGCCATCGTTCCGTTCACTCAGGATCCAGTTGTCGAATATGTCGCCGGCCTTGTGTTTAAATTCGGCGATTACCACGCGGCGGTTCAGGCTCATAACGCCAAGTGGATGGTCCTTCACCGGCCAAATGAGTAAATAGTCCCCATGCGCTGCTGACTCCAGATTTGTCGTATTGGTCAGCGGCAACTCGGCGATCCTTTTGCCCTGCGGAAACTGCAGGAGGGGTGACTTGTCTGCGTAGTACATATTCACCCCGGCAATCCGGTCTGGCCCCACAAACGCGAAACTGCCCTTGAGGACGTCACGAATCGAACCCGGAAGAGTGACCTCACGTTTCTCTTGCAGATCGTAGGCCATTACCTCGCTATGTGAACCGGCAAGAAAATATCGGCCGTCAGGCGAAAACTCCATGTGAATAAGATGCTGGTTCCGTCCCGCAAGCATGAGATATGTGAGCATCCCGGAACTGAACTCAAACGCAAAGAAACGCGGTTTGGTAGCCAGAGTTTCTCCGTTAGCAACGTCCAGCAACGTGAGAGAGTGATCGACCTTGAGGCAGCCCAGGGTTTTTCCGTCCGGAGACAGCGTGCTTTGAATGCACGGTTCATTCAGCAGTACTTCATGAACCGAGCTACGTTCATGATTCACGATGCTCCAGGTCTCGACGCGGAACGAGTGCGTGTAGAAAACCACCGAAAGAGAATCCGGGCTGAACCCGGCCGGAAACGCATCCGGAGCGTCGATGAAAAACAACAGTGCGAAGGGTTCACGTGACAAGATGTGGATTCCACCGTCGTCCTGCGCCAGAACATACTTGCCATCAGGGCTGAAGTGCAGAGTGTGCAGATCAGGGCGCAAAGGCTGAGCAAGTGACTGCTTGACTACCAGGCCTGGGAGGGACTCTTGCGTGGCATTTTGCGCCGCCACAACTTTCGCTTGCCACTGCTGATAAGCCGATGCATCCGAAGATGGCCGAATCTCCGCACAACCAGACGGCAGGACCGCCATGCTCCTCAGCATTTCGCGCAATCTCCGCTGCGACGGCTTTGTCCTTCCAAATATGTCCGAAAACCAGCTTCCTGTGTTGCCGTGGGTTTCCTGGAAGCGGTCCCAAATATCCACATACGCCTGTGGCGCGTATCCGGCTCTCGCCATGGCAAACAGAGCGACCTGGTCGGCGACATATTGATGACCTTCTTCTTCCCCACCAGCGTGGCCCGGATTGCGGCGGTAGCTTTCCAGGTATTGGTGATACTTGTTGGCGATATCCGCCCGGTCACCAACTTGGGTGACGCTCAGCACGTCATGGAACGCGCTCGTCATTTCAATCGCCTGCTGATGGGTGACGATGTGGCCAAGCTCATGGGCAAGGATTCCTGCCAGTTCGTCGTCATTGCGGGCCAGGGCCACGATCTTTCGCGATATGTAGACTCTGCCTCCCGGCAGGCTGAAGGCGTTGGGTTCCGGCAGGTCCACTAGCAGGAACTGATATCGGAGTTTCGTTTCCGGAAGGTAACGCAGTAAGCGGTCGCCCAACTGGTGCAAGTGCTCGGTCAGGCTGTCATCGTGAAGGATGTTGATGGTCTGAGAGACTCTTTCCGCCATCACATCGCCCAGGTTGCTTTCCTGCTGCTCAGAAAAGATGTTGGCGCCAGGTGAGGCGACGCCGAGCACTGGTGGAAGAGGGCAGTTCTGCGTTGTCTGATTCTGTTGGGCCTGGAATGGCACAGCCACCATCGTCAGCAGGAGGACCCGGCCAGCGGCAAGCATGACTCGGGCATTTAAACACAAAATACCCGGACAATATAGTGGGCGTGTAGAACTGTTTGGCGATTACAGCGCGGCGGCCTGTTCGCGCCGCCGGCCTTGAATCTCGATGTAGACGTTTACCAGCGACACCGCCGCTGGAGTCACTCCGGGAATGCGTGACGCATGGGCGATGGTGCGTGGGCGGATCTTTAACAGCTTCTCCTGCATCTCGCGGGATAGGCCGCTGACTGATTGATAATCGAACCACTCAGGAATGGTCCGCTGCTCAGCTTTCTTCAAGCGATCGATGGCTCGCTGCTGTTGGTGCAGGTAGCCTTCGTACTTGATTTCCGTTTCGACCGACTTCAGCTCGTTTCTGATTTCGGAAGAAAGTCCGGCCTCGGATTTGCATGGATTCTCACGGGCTTCTTCTCTGGCGAAAAACTGAGGTGATAAGTCGCGCAGGGCGGGAGCCAATTGCTCGATCGTGATCTCGGGCCGCTTAAGTAGTTGTGCCAGCGTCTGGCCCACTGCTCCCTCGGGCATTGATGAGATCGTTCCCGCCATGCCGCCGGTTAGCTTTGTTCCTTCCAGCAACCGCCTCATCACCTCGAGCCGCGTCTGTTTGGTCTCGAAATCGGTCCACGCCGCATCCGAGATCAAGCCGATGCGCCGGCCATGGGGCGTGAGCCGCCGGTCGGCATTGTCGATTCGCAGGTGCAGGCGGAACTCCGCGCGCGATGTAAACATTCGATACGGCTCGTTGGTTCCCTTCGAAATCAGGTCGTCAATCAGGATCGCGGTGTAGGCTTCTGTGCGGTCGAGCACCAGCGGCTGCTCTTGTTTCACTGTTAGTGCAGCGTTGATCCCCGCCATCAATCCCTGGCAGGCCGCTTCTTCGTATCCGCTGGTTCCGTTGATTTGTCCGGCCAGGAACAGTCCTGAAATCTGCTTGGTTTCGAGGGTTCGCTCCAGCTCTGTCGGATCGATGGAGTCATACTCGATCGCGTATCCCGGGCGCAGCATCTCGGCGGTCTCGAGGCCTGGAATCGACTTCAAGATCTCCAGCTGTACTTCGACCGGTAGCGAGGTGCTCATGCCGTTCACATAAATTTCGTGAGTGTTGAGCCCCTCGGGTTCCAAGAAGAGTTGGTGCGTGGTCTTGTCGGGAAACTTGACGATCTTGTCTTCAATCGACGGACAATACCTCGGCCCGATCGACTGAATCTGTCCGCTGTACATCGGCGAGCGATGAACATTTTCACGAATGATGCGCTGGGTCTCGGGCGTGGTCCAGGCGATGTAGCAGGGAACCTGGGAGTCGTGGTGGGCGACGCGTCGGGTACGGAAACTGAAGGGCGTGGGATCCACATCGCCCGGCTGCAACTGAAACCTCGACCAGTCGATGGTCCGGCCATCCAGACGCGGCGGGGTGCCCGTCTTCAAGCGGCAGCCTCGCAGTCCAAGCTGCTTCAACGATTCGCCGAGCAGGACCGCTGCCGGCTCACCCGAGCGTCCCGCGGGATACTGCTGCTCGCCGCAGTGAATCAATCCATTGAGAAACGTTCCCGTAGTGACGATCACTGCGGCAGCGCCGACGGTGCGGCCGTCGCGCAGTTTGATGCCGCGGCAGATACGGTCAGCTTCTGGGGTGCTGCCGGGTTGAGTGCTGAAAGCTGAAGGCTGAGAGCTGTCTTCAACGATCAACTCCGCGACTTCCGCCTGCTTGATCTTCAGATTCGGCTGCGACTCGAGCACTTCCCGCATCTTCAGCCGATAGGCTTGCTTGTCGCACTGGGCGCGCGGCGACCACACGGCCGGGCCGCGCGAGGTATTCAGCAGGCGAAACTGGATGCCGACGGCATCGGTGATTTCGCCCATGATTCCGCCGAGGGCGTCGACTTCACGGACGAGGTGTCCCTTGGCAATCCCGCCTATTGCCGGGTTGCAGGACATCTGGGCAATCAGATCGACGTTGAGGGTGTAGAGAGCAGTCTTCAGCCCCATGCGTGCCGCGGCCATGGCGGCTTCGCAGCCGGCATGGCCGGCGCCGACTACGACTACATCGAAATGTTCGGTGAAAGGCATTGCCGGCGGATCAAGCGCCCGAGGGTTATTCTACCAATCCGCGGCGGTTCCAGCTCCGAATACCGACATCCGTGGGAGAGGAAGGTATCGTAGGGTTAGAAAGCCTCTGGTGTGCGAGTGATGGTCGTCAATGGATCACGCAGTTTTTCGCTTTCCCCTGACCACGGCCTCATCTACTCTGATCCCGGATGCTTGGAAACAATTTATCTCGATTTCGAAGAGAATCGGGTACATTTAGCTGAGCGCCGACGACGAGTTAAATGAATAATAAATGACGATCTATGTTAATCACTATCGCTGCCCCCGTGACGGAAGACAGTGGGTAGACATCTGGTCATGCACCTGCAACGACAAGTGTCAAGCGTGTCACGTGGAGATTGAGCCGTACCATAGCGATGAAATCAATATCCCAGGTTATGAATCTGCAATGCAATATTGATCTTGCCTCTGCGTACAAATCAGCCTCGCAGGTCGCGCGTATTTTGAGTGAAGACTGGTGCGCTAGGGAGCTGTATTGCCCGGCCTGCAGGTCAGGCAGCATCTCAAGGTCACCGGCGAACACGCAGGCGGCGGACTTCAGCTGCCCACGATGCGAACAGCGCTTTCAACTCAAGAGCTTGCGAAGGTGGGGTTCGCCGAAGATCGTAGATGCCGGTTATGAGGCTATGATTCGGGCAATAAAGGCGGACCGCGCGCCCCACCTGCTTTTGCTGCAATACACTGGCGCGTGGCATGTGCGGAACCTGATGCTGATACCTAGGATGTTCGTTACCGAAAGCGTAATCGAAAAGCGGCGACCGCTGAGCAAGACCGCACGTCGGGCCGGATGGATCGGGTGCAATATTCTCCTAGGTGGTATTCCCGAGGATGGCAGGATTGCAATGATCTCAGAGGGAAGGCCGACACCGGAGCAGCGTGTACGTAAGGAGTTCGAGCGGATACGAGGCCTCGGCAAACTGCCACCATCTTTACGAGGGTGGACGGTCGATGTTCTTAGTTTCGTACGAAGGCTCAGAAAGGCCGAGTTTACTCTCTCTGAGATATACGATGCTGAGCCATCTCTACGGATCGTGCATCCCAATAATCGAAATATCCGTCCGAAAATCCGTCAGCAACTGCAGATTCTACGCGATTTAGGACTGGTCGAGTTCAAGGGACGCGGCCGTTACGTACTTCGAGCTTCGGCCGGCCCCAATTAGGAATAAGTTTTCGCCCCGTCGCGGAAGCGCTCTCCGTCCACGCGACAAATCTCGTTTGGCAAAACCGTACCTAGAACTCTTCGCTCGCGGGGCGAGGGCTAGCTGGACGACTTGGGGCGACCAAGCCGACTCCTATTATCCAGACTGGCCGACATACGCCAATCACTCAAAGTCTGCACGCGCCGGGAACACAGGCTCGCTCACCTTGTTTTGAGTCGGCTGCAGGCAGTGAACTCTTGTCATGACCTGACGGGGATTGTTCCTTTGACCGCCTCGTGGCGGCTGACCTGGATCACCATCTTCCCCGCGCGCTTGTCGGCATCGACGATCACATGGTCTCCGTGCAGCACCTCGCCGTCGAGAATCTTCAGGGCTAGTGGGTCCTGCACCAGCTTCTGGATCGCGCGCTTCAGCGGTCGTGCTCCGAAGTTGGGGTCGAAGCCTTCGGTGAATAGCAGGTCCTTGGCCGCGTCGGTCGGCTCCAGCGAGATTTTCCGGTCGGCCAGCAGGCGCCGCACGTCTTCGAGGCGCAGCTCGATGATCTTTACCAACTGCTCTTTCCCGAGCGGCTTGAAGATAATGATGTCGTCGACACGGTTCAGGAATTCTGGCTTGAAGTGCCCATGCAGCGCGTTCATCACTTGTTTCGATGCCTCTTCAAACTCTTTTTCCGAGCGCAGGCCTTCCGCTTGCAAGAAAGCTGACCCCAGGTTGGAAGTCATGATAATGACCGTGTTCTTGAAGTCAACGGTGCGGCCTTTGCCGTCGGTCAGGCGGCCGTCGTCCATCATTTGCAAGAGCACGTTGAAGACATCGGGGTGCGCCTTCTCGATCTCATCGAAGAGCACGACCGCATAGGGGCGGCGGCGGATTTGCTCGGTGAGTTGGCCACCTTCCTCGTAGCCTACATAGCCTGGAGGCGCGCCAATCAGGCGCGAGACCGCGTGTTTTTCCATGTACTCGGACATGTCGATGCGAATCAAGGCATGTTCATCGTCGAACAGGAATTCCGCCAGCGCCCGGGCGAGTTCGGTTTTGCCCACGCCGGTCGGACCTAAGAATATGAAGGAGCCAATGGGACGCTTGGGATCGCTCAAGCCTGCACGCGAGCGCCGGATAGCATTCGCCACGCGCTCCAGCGCTGCATCCTGGCCCACTACCCGCTGCCGAAGCCGGTCTTCCATGCTGACCAGCTTCTTGACCTCGCCTTCCAGCATCCTCGACACTGGAATGCCGGTCCACTTCGACACAATGCGGGCGATGTCTTCCTCGTCGACTTCTTCCTTGAGCATTCGTGGAAGGGCGCCGCCGGCCGCGGCTTTTCCGTCAATCTGGGAAGAAAGCTTTGCCAGTTCTTCTTCGGCCTGGCGCAGCAGTCCATAGCGAATTTCCGCCACGCGCTGCAAATTTCCTTTGCGCTCTTCGGTTTGCTCCTCGATCTTCAACTGCTCGATCTTTTCCTTCAGCGACCGAGAACGCGCAATCAGGTCTTTTTCCTTCTTCCAGTTTGCCTTTAGAGCGGTTGACTTCTCGCGAATCTCCGCCAGTTCTTTGTCGATGACCTTGAGCCGGTCTCGGGAGTTCGGATCGTCCTCCTTCTTGAGGGCCTGCTTTTCGATCTCGAGCTGGGTGGCCCGACGGTCCAGTTGGTCGATCTCGGTGGGCAGGGAGTCGATCTGGATGCGCAGCGAGGCCGCAGCTTCATCTACCAGGTCGATGGCTTTGTCAGGGAGGAAGCGATCGGAAATATAGCGGTGCGACAGAGTTGCGGCCGCAACAATCGCCGAATCCTTGATTCTGACGCCATGATGAACTTCGTAGCGTTCTTTCAGACCACGCAGGATGGCAATCGTATCCTCGACGTTGGGCTCACCGACGAACACAATCTGGAAGCGGCGTTCGAGGGCGGCATCTTTCTCGATGTACTTGCGATATTCGTTCAGCGTGGTGGCGCCGATGGCGCGCAGCTCGCCGCGGGCGAGAGCGGGCTTCAGCATGTTGGAAGCATCGATCGCTCCCTCGGCCGCGCCTGCGCCTACGAGCGTGTGCAGTTCATCGATGAACAGAATCACCTGTCCGGCGGAGTCTTCGATCTCCTTGAGGACCGCCTTCAGCCGGTCTTCAAATTCGCCGCGATACTTCGCTCCCGCCAGCATGGCCCCCAAGTCGAGAGCAACCACGCGCTTGTTCTTCAGCCCCTCGGGCACATCGCCGGAGATGATTCGCTGCGCAAGGCCCTCGACAATTGCGGTCTTGCCTACACCTGGCTCTCCGATCAGCACGGGATTGTTTTTGGTTCGACGCGAGAGCACTTGCACCACTCGGCGAATTTCCTCGTCCCGACCGATCACCGGATCGAGCTTGCCGCGCCGCGCCTGCTCCGTCAGATCTCGCGCATAACGCTCGAGCGCCTGGTACTTGGCTTCCGGATTCTGATCGGTGACTTGCTGTGAACCGCGTACCGCGCTCAGCGCCTTGAGAATTGCTTCGTAGGTTGCACCGTGGCGAGCGAGAATCTCTTGTGCCGCACTGCGCTTGGCCTGCGTAGTCGCCAGCAGCAAGTGCTCGGTCGAGACATATTCGTCTTTGAAATTGGCAGCTTCTTTGAAAGCGCGTTCCAGCAACTGATTGACGGCTGGGGAGAGCGTTGCCTGGGCGCTCTCGCCGGAAACTTTGGGCAGGCGATCGATCTCTCCGTAAAGATCGCTTAGTACGGCTTGCGGACCAATGCCGATCTTCTCCAGCACTGGCGGCACAATGCCTTCTTTGTCCTCGATCAGCGCCGCCAGCAGATGCAGCGGCAGCAGCTCCGCATTGCCGTGCTCGGAGGCCAGTTCGTTCGCCCTCTGCACAGCTTCCTGCGCTTTTACCGTGAATTTGTCCCAACGAATGGCCATAGTGAACTCCTGAAATTCAGCTCTCAGCCGTCAGCCATCAGCATTCAGCCAGCCGGGGTACTCTCCGATTTCGGCACCGCGCTGCGGGCTGAATGCTGATGGCTGAATGCTGAGTGCTGGCTGTTGCTTGCTCCATGCTAAAACAAACGGGAGGCTGCCTGCGCCTCCCGTCAAAACTGCATTGTCCGAGAAACTTACGCTGCCACGGACTTGCTTTCCAGGGTCTTCTCGCTGCCGACGCTGATCTTGATCTGCTTCGGCTTGGCTTCGGCTTTCTTGGCCAGCTTGATCTTCAAGACGCCCTTGTCGTACTGGGCAGACACGCCTTCCGCGTCCACCGTGTTGGGCAGAGTGAAAGACCGGGTGAAGCTGCCATACTGCCGCTCCACACGGCGATAGTTCTCTTCCTTCTCTTCCTTTTCCAGCTTGCGCTCGCCATGTACGGTGAGCGTGTTGTTTTCGAGGCGGACATCAATGTCCTTCTCGTCGATTCCCGGGACCTCGATCTTCAAGGTGACCTGGTGATCGTCTTCGTAGACATCAACCGCCGGCGCAAAGCTGCTGGTGGTCAAGGATTCGTCGCAACCCTCGCTGACCGACTGCTGAAACAGGCGGTTCAGGCGGTCCTGCAGGGTGCTGAACTCGCGGAAAGGCTCCCAACGGGTAATTACGGTCATTGCTCGATTCCTCCTAAAGTATTCTCAACGGCATACTTCCAAACCGTTGGATGCTGTTATTAGTATATACGTAGCATAAAATATGAGCGTCATACTGTCAACATAAATATATTGTTATATTTCAATTGCTTACGTACATGATGAGGCACTTCAAGTATCCGGTTTCTGGGACATTTGCGAGTATGGGGTGGTCCTTGGCTTGGGTGCGGCTCTCGAGAATGCGTACCTCCCGATGGGCGTCGCGGGCGGCCTCCGCTACTACGGCGAGGAACTCAGCCGGGCTTACATGGTAAGAACAGGAGCAGGTGACCAGAATCCCCTGCGGAGGCAACATCTTCAGCGCCCGCAGATTTAGTTCTTTGTATCCGCGGAGGGCGGTGTCCAAGTCACGTTTACTTTTGGCAAAGGCAGGGGGATCGAGCACGATGGCGTCGTAACGCTGCCCGCCCTTCGCATAGTCTCGCAGCACGTCGAAGGCGTTACCTTCGATCCACTCGATCTCCCTGTTGTTGAGTGTGGCGTTACGGTCGGCGACTTCGAGCGCCGGCCTGGAGCTGTCCAATCCAGTGACCTTGCACCCGGCTTGCGCGAGGTGTAGAGCGAATCCACCGTGGTAGCAGAAAACGTCCAGCGCCTCCCCCTTCGCGTAGGTTGCTGCCGCGGCGTAGTTCTCCCGCTGATCGAGAAAAGCCCCGGTCTTTTGTCCTTCTTTGATGTCGTAGTGAAAGCGGACGCCATTCATGGAAAAGATGGTGCTGCCTTTGTCTCCCTGGACCAGGCCAGAGTTGCGCGCCGGTAACTGTTCGAGCTCGCGAATCTTGGGTTCGACCTTTTCGGCGATGGCTGCGGGATGCAGTAGCTCCGTCAGTTCCGCAAGAACAGTTTCGCGTACCGGCTCAGCGTCCGTTGCCTGCGTCAACACTTGAAACGACAGCAAATCGTTGTAGCGATCCACGATCAGGCCGGGCAGAAAGTCGGCTTCGCTGAATACGACTCGATACGCATCCGTGTCAGTCACAAACCGCTGGCGATAGGCAATGGCAAACCGAATGCGTTCCCGCAGCAGTCCGTTCAAGTCTTTGATTGCTTCTTTGGATAGCAGGCGAATGGCGATCTGCGACGCGCTGCTGTAAAAGGCCGTGCCCAGGAACTTTCCGCGCTCGTCCACCACCCGCGCCACTGAGCCGGGAGCTACGCCGTCTGCGGCCGAGACGTCCGACCGATAGACCCAGACGTGGCCGTCCTTGATCCGCTTGGCTCCGCGAGAAGAAATCTTGATCTTGGGAAATGCCGGAGAATCATCAGGGTTTGGGACGGGGGATGGCATGAACAGATACTAACCGACGCAGGGTTTACAGCGGCAATCTCAGGAAAGGTAGTGGGTGAGCTTAACGGGACACGGGATGTTCGGCTGTAATCGCTTCCTCTTTCGAGTGCTTATGAGGAGCCGCGGCTTCCACCCGCGCCAGATTCAAGTCGCGGTGCAACGCATCCAGTGTGGCTGTGGGAAGCTCGGCGCCCCACTCGTCGATCTCGGGTTCGGGCCAGTGTCCGTTCAGGCGGGTGGTGTCCGTCGTCAACTCCTCGGGAAATGCCAGGCGGTAGGCGCCCTCGCGAAGCAGCGTCTCGCCGATTTTGCGGCCGCTGGCGGCGTCGTAGATTCGGCGGCTTGATTCGGCACCGTGGTTGACGAAGACCAGGAACACTTCGCCTTCTTCGCCGTGCATCGCACGGTAATACCAGGCCTGGCTGGCTTCAATCTTGGGATGCGCACGGCGTTTTCTGGTTTCGATGGCGGGGTGGTCGTGGCTGGGATCGTAATAAAGAATTCGCTGGCAGGACTCGCAGCTGACCAGCTTATCCGACCGCACCTCGTTGTAGGTTTGCGGCCGTAACATTACCTGGCAGGCCATGCATTTCTGATCTCTAACTTCGGAAATGCCGGTGCCGCGGTATTTCGCCACACGGTCGTACTGGCGCAGCACATCGCCATCCACTCCGCTCCGCGAACTCTGCCGCTTGGTGTTCCATTCCGCCATCTGCCTCTCATCTTCGGCGGTGCGCTCGCGGGCCTGAATCTTCTCTTTTTCAATCTCGGCGGTCTCGGCCTTCAATTCCGCCTCCGCGGCCTTCACGGCTTTGTCGCGGGCTTCGGCATTGACCATCAGTTCCAGAATCTTGTCTTCGTTGGCGCGAATGTCCTGTTCCGCGAACTGAATTTCGTGCATCAGGGCTTTGTATTGCTCGTTGGTCTTCACCTCGAGCGACTGATCGCGATACTTGGAAATCTTCTGCTGGCGGTCCTGGATGGCGCTCTCGAAGGTGCGCCGGGCGGATTCGTCGGCTTTTACCGCTGTCTTGGCCTTCTCCAAGCCCGTCTTGGTCCCTGCCAGCCTCTCCTCAATCGCGGCCACCCGTTTAGGAAGGGCGGCAATCTCCTCCTGCAGACTGAGAATCTCCCGGTCAGCGCGCTGCAATTCGATCAGGTTTTGTATTTCTGGAAGCATCTCTGAGAATAGAGCTAATCTGATTTTAGCACGCTTGGCCAGCCTGCCTTACCGTCTGAGGACTGGGAACCAACAGTGAGAGCTGGTTTCAAGTCAACTGCCCGTCGTTGTACACTTTTCATCCGACCAGAATGCTCATTTGGGAGACCTTCGTGAAACACCTTTGCCGCCGGATGCTGGCTCTTTTGCTGCTGGCTCCGCTCGCTCTTGCCCAGTCCACCACTTCGCCGCAAAAGCCGCTCACGATTGAGTCCGCGTTCGCCGAGGGGGGCATCACCGGCCGCGGGCCAGAGTCCATTCAGTGGAGTTCAGACAACACAACTTTATCCTTCATACAGAGGGACGACTCCGGAGAACACGGCGAACTCTGGACCCTGAACACTGCCACCGGCGAAAAGAAGGTTCTGGTCAGCGAATCGCGGCTCGCCAAACTGACGCCTCCGCTCAGCCGGCTGAAAGACGATCGCGAGCGGGAGCGCATCACGCGCTACCACGTGCAACCCTACCAGTGGGCGCCTGACTCGAAACACCTGCTCTTCAACGCTCTCGGACAACTGTGGTTTTACACTGTCGACAACGGAACTGCGGTCCTGCTCAGTTCCTCGCCCGATTCTTCCGGCGATCCCAAGTTCTCGCCCAAGGGCGACAAAGTCGCTTATCTGCGTAAGCACAATCTGTACGTGCGGTCGCTCGGCAACAATCTAGCAAATGATGCCGAACTGCAACTGACTCACAGCAGCGAGAAGGAAGCGAAGGACGAAAGCCTGCTGAACGGGGAAGTGGATTGGGTGTATGCCGAAGAACTCTCTGTCCGCAGCAACTATTTCTGGTCCCCTGACGGCCGTGACATCGTCTTTCTGCAAATGGACGAATCCCAAGTGCCCGCCTACCCCATCGTCAACTGGATGCCGACGCATCCCACCGTTGATATGGAGAAATATCCGCAGGCCGGCGATGCCAATCCTGCGGTGCGGCTGGGCGTCGTCAGCGCCTCCGGAGGCAAGCCGAAGTGGATTTCGCTGACTAAAGAATCCGACATCTACATCCCGCGTTTTGGCTGGGTGCGCGATGGGCTGCTGTGGGCCCAGGTGTTGAACCGGGCGCAGGACACGCTCGATCTTTATTTCGTGGATGCTCGTTCGGGCCGTTCGCGCAAAGTGTTGACCGAGACCGCTCCCGACGCCTGGGTTTACGTGAATGACGATTTCAAAGTTCTGAAATCAGGAGACCATTTCTTGTGGTCGAGCTGGCGGGACGGCACTACGCAACTCTATTTGTATAGTTTCGACAAAGAGAAGCCGCTGGCCTCTGACGCCCGGCTGGAACGGCAGCTTACGCAGGGAGACTTCGAAATGCTCGGCGTCGAGGGTCTCGACGAGAGCGCCGGGCTTATTTATTTCAACTGCAATAAGGATGATCCTCGGCAGCGCCAGCTTTACTCGGTGAAGACCGACGGCTCAGGATTGCAGCGGGTTTCGCACGAAGACGGCACTCACGCAGCCACTTTCGCCGACGACGGCAAGCATTACTTCGATGAATTTTCGGCGCTCATGACCCCGCCGCGTCTTTCTGCTTGCGACTCTGCGGCGGCATGCACACAGGTCTGGAGTTCGCGCAACGTTGAGGCCTATGGCCTCACTCCGCCAAAGTTCCTCGACTTCAAGGCGAACGATGGCGCTTTGCTCTACGGTGAACTGCTGCTTCCCCCGGCGAGTGTCGCAACCGGCAAGGTTCCGCTGATTGTGAACATTTACGGTGGGCCGGCGGCTCAGCTGGTTCAGAACACATGGATACAGGACTGGTCGGGATCGTCCGGACTGTTTCATGAGATCCTCGCCCGCGAAGGCTTCGCCGTTTTCACTGTGGACAATCGTGGCACCCCGGCGCGCAACCGCAAATTTCAGACTGCCATTCGGCATCAGTTCGGCGCGATCGAATTGCAAGACCAGCTTGCCGCGGTCGACCAGCTGTTGACGCAATATCCGCAACTGGACCGCAGCCGGGTGGGCATTTGGGGATGGAGCAACGGCGGTTCCATGACCCTTTACGCCATGACTCACTCCGATGTCTTCAAAGCTGGCGCTGCGGTTTCTCCGGTTACCAGTTGGCGCAACTACGATTCCATCTACACCGAGCGGAACAACGGCCTGCCCTCCGACAAGACCAGCACCAGCTACGCCGATCTTGATCTGGCGAAAGTTGCCGACAGGCTCCACGGGTCTTTGTTGCTGCTTCATGGCACCAGCGACGACAACGTGCATTTCCAGAACAGCATTCAGATGGTCGAAGCGCTGGTCGAAGCCGGCAAGCAGTTCCGCTTCATGGCTTATCCCAATAAGACACACAGCATTGCCGGGGCTACCGATCAGACCCATCTTTTCCATTTGATCGAAGACCACTTCGTGCGTGAGCTAAAGTAGACTCATGCATCGCTTTTCTCTCGGCAACTTCGAACTCATCTCCGTTTCCGACGGCACTTACAGCCTCGACGGCGGCGCTTTCTTCGGTGTCGTTCCCAAATCTTTGTGGCAAAGAAAGATCACGCCCGACGAGCGCAACCTGGTTCCTACGGGATTAAATTCCGTCGTGGTGCGCACCGGGGATAAGACGATCCTGATCGAAACCGGTATTGGCAACAAGCTGACCGAGAAGATGGTCAAAATCTACGGGCAGCCGGCCAAGCTGCTCTCGAGTCTTGCTGCCGCCGGCTTCTCGCCCGATGACATCGACATCGTCATCAATACTCACCTGCACTTCGACCATTGCGGATGGAACACCGTCCTGCGCGGATCGAGTGTGGTGCCGACGTTTCCTCGCGCGAAGTATTACGCTCCGGAAGGCGAGTGGCAATACGCGCGACAGCCGAGTGAGCGCGACGCCATCAGCTACATCAGCGCCAACTATGACCCGCTGGTCTCGAGCGGCCAGATGCAGCTTCTGAAGGGCGATGAGGAGATCGTTCCCGGCGTCTCGGTTGCAGTTTTTCCTGGCCACACTCGCCACATGCAGGCCGTGATCCTGCGCAGCGCCGGGAAAACTGCTTGCTACATTTCCGACTTGATTCCAACTACCTGGCACCTCGACCTCACCTGGGGCATGTCGTTCGATCTGTTTCCGCTTGAGACGATCGCCAACAAGAAGCGCTACTACGCTCGGGCGATTCCCGAGAGGTGGCTGACGCTTTTTACGCACGATCCGAATATGCATTGGGCTTATGTGGAGAAAGATGAGAAGGAGAAGATGGTGGCGAGAGGGGCGGAATAGGGGTCCATCGCGGCCAACTGGTGAAATGGCGATTTATCGCCAACAAAAGCATAGTTTCTGGTTAGCCGACAATCCGGGAGCTATCCGTCGACGCTGGCGCGTCAGGTTGGAGTTATCTGCAAAATCCCAGCGGCGGGCGGCGCCTTCGTGCCTTCGCGGTCGCCATATGCCATGACACGGACAGCAAGTCGTGCAGAGCGTCTGGTTCGACGCGCGACAGACGGATCAGCACTAGGGGGTAGCTTCGATAGTAGTCGGTGAGGTAGTACGTCTCGGGCGCATCCTCCACGAGCCTTTCGCGGTCTTCAAGCCCGGCTCGCACTACGAGCGTGTCTGGTTCCGCAGATGGATGCATCGCCAGGCCAGCCATGAAGATGCCATCAACTTTCAGCACGGGTGATCCGTCGTACTTCGTGGTTGCCTCGACCTGTGGCAACGTGAGCCCGATCGTCCTGACAGTGTCAAAAGCGCCCGTCACTCGTTGCTTGTCCGGCCTTCGTTTCATCGATGCAGGTCTCCATCTTCAGGCGACTTGCGGATCATTGCTTTCGGCGTCCGGCCGCCACACATTCAGACATCGGCTAGGGTTAAGGGGCGAGGAGTCTTGCCATCAATGTCTGTGAAGCCGTACTCCATTGCAACGCAAGCGGCCACCAGCACGGTTCCGGTGTGCCGCATGATGTCGGGATCTGCGGCGAGTGCTGCGACGGCACGTCCAATGAACTCGGGGGACTCTGAATTCGTGAGGTCGAGCCAAGATGCCGCCTCCATGACCTTCTCTGTTCTCACCAATCCCGGGTACAGGGACACAGCCGTGACTCCATGTGGCCGTAATTCAACTGCCATATCTGCGGTCATCTTGTCCGTCGCGGCCTTCGATACGCCATAGGCGACATTGGCGATGTGCTTCTGAGCAGCCCAGAAGGAGATGTTGACGATCAGCCCGCTCTGTCTCGGAACCATGGACTTTGCAGCGAGTTGGCTTGCGTGGTAGTGGGCGCGCACGCCGGCACTGAACATGGCGTCCCAGCGCCAGAGCCCCTGCTCCCAAAACGGCTTCGTCCAGGTGAATGTCCCGTCTTCGACCATCCGTTCGTAGCCGCCCCAAACGTTGTTGACGAGAATGTCGATCTTGCCCGCCTCCCGGGCCACGTGCTCGAACGCGGCCGTCACCTCTGTATCCACCCGGTGGTCGCATCGAATGCCCGTAACCTGCTCTTCGTTGGCTACACCATCGTGCGCCGACCGACCGGTTACGAACACCCGCGCCCGGCATTGAGCGAGCGCGCTGGCGATCCCGCGTCCAACGCCAAAGGTTCCACCTGTGACGACAGCGACTTTGCCGTCCAAATGTTTCATTGGGACATCTTCTCATGTCCTTCCTTGAAGGGTGGCACCGAGGCACTTCCGAACTGGTTTGAGCAACATTCCACACACTCAGCCCTCGCCGCACCTTAAAATACCTGCTGCACAGGTGTAGCATGAACCTTTCAATTCGTATTGCAGTCGCTCTGCTTCTTACATCCTCCATGTCTGCCCAAGACCGCTCCTACGCCCGTTCGATGGTCGTCACCCGCTACGGCATTGTAGCTACCAGCCATGTGCAAGCTTCGGTGGCGGGTGCGCAGGTCCTCGAGCGGGGAGGTTCTGCGGTCGATGCGGCGATTGCCGCGAACGCTGTACTTGGCTTGACCGAGCCCATGATGAACGGGATGGGCGGCGATCTGTTTGCCATTTACTGGGAGGTCAAGACCGGGAAGCTGTACGGCCTCAACGCCAGCGGATGGGCGCCGCGCGGCTTGACCATTGCACATGTGAAGGCGAAAGATGCGACCGCCATGCCACTCGGCGGCATCGACTCTGTCACCGTCCCCGGCGCGGTGGCAGGATGGAACGCGTTGCACGAGCGGTTCGGACGGCTGGCGTGGAAGGATCTTTTCCAATCTGCGATCTTCTATGCCGAGGATGGCTATCCGGTTCCGGAAATCATTGCGTCTTATTGGGACGACTCAGCCGAATGGATTGCCAAGGATCCCGAAGGCCGGCGCGTTTATCTGCCTAACGGCAAGCCTCCGGCGGTGGGACAAGTGTTCCAGAATCACGATCTCGCGAAAGCCTTGCAACTGGTCGCGCAGGATGGAGCGGCTACCTTTTACAAAGGCGAGATTGCTCGCGCCATCCTGAGCACGTCGCAGAGTTTGGGCGGAACCATGGCAGCGGATGATCTGGCTGAGTTTTCGCCGGAGTGGGTTGAGCCGATTTCAACCACCTATCGCAACTGGACGGTCTACGAACTTCCTCCGAACGGACAAGGTATGGCGGCGCTCGAGATGCTGAACATTATGGAGACTTCTCCGGCGTCGTCGGACGGGCCGCTCAGTGTGGCGGAACTGCATAAGAAGATCGAAGCCATGAAGCTGGCTTATGCCGATCTGGGGCGTTACAACGCTGACCCAAGATTTGCGAAGGTTCCGGTCAAAGGGATGGTGTCGAAGGAATATGCCCGCCAGCGCGCCCTGCAGATCGACCCCGGCAAAGCGAACTGCGAGGTTGCAGCGGGCGCGCCGCCTGCCAGTGACACGACTTATCTTTCGGTGGTGGATCGCGAGGGCAACATTGTCTCGCTGATTCAAAGCAATTATGAAGCGTTCGGGTCGGGCATCGTGGTGCGCGGCATGGGATTCGCGCTCCAGGATCGGGGCGCGCTGTTCTCGCTCGATCCTGCGTCTCCCAATGCCCTCGCCCCGCGCAAGCGGCCGTTCCACACCATCATTCCGGCTTTCATGGAGCATGGCGATCAACACATTGGCTTCGGCATCATGGGAGGAGCGAACCAGCCGCTGGCCCACGCGCAGTTTGTTTCCAACGTGGTCGACTACGGAATGAACATTCAGGAGGCTCTGGAGAACGCCCGCTTCACCGTCAGTTCAGAGCGTGGATGCAACATCGTTATCGAGTCGCGAGTGCCGCCGGAAGTGCGGCAAAAACTCTCTGCGATGGGGCATCAACTCGATGTGCGCCGCGAATACTCCAGCGCCATGGGCCGCGGCCAGGCCGTCCTGCGTGACTCAAAAACCAAGGTGAACTACGGAGGGTCTGATCCCCGCGCCGACGGCGCGGCCGTGCCGGAGTCGCCACCGATGCGGTGAGGGCGATGTTAAAGGGCTCGGGGCAGAGCGCGCTCCGTAACAAACTTTTTACATTTTTCTGACAACTCAAGTTTCGCGATCAGCCAAAATGCGCTCGTCTTACTCCCAAGACAAATTCCTCCGGAGAAAAGGCTGCTTATGAAATCGTCCAACCTGATTCGATTCGGCTTGTTCTTGCTTCTCACCGCGGCGGCTTCATGCTGTTTTGCTCAAACCTACACAATGATCGATATCGGCGCCCCACCGGGTGACGGATTTGCCGCGCCGCGTGCGGTCAATGCCTCCGGCCAGATCACCGGCGCTACCGGTCCCGGCGGCGATAGCGGGAGCAGTGAGGTGTTCATATACAGCAATGGCAAGTTCACAAATCTGGGCACGCTGGGCGGCGATTCCGGGATCGGCAATGGCATTAATGCCTCGGGTCAAGTCGCAGGATATTCGACAAATGGCACGGGCACTTATCGCGCGTTCATTTCAAAAGGGAAGTCGCTCATTGATATCGGCGACCTGGGCGGTGGTTCGGCTGTGGCCTATGCCATCAACGATGCAGGCCAAGTCGTCGGCTCGTCGGTGACCGCCGACGGGAGCAATCACCCGTTTATGTACAGCAACGGCAAACTGATCGACCTCGGCACGCTCGGCTCTCCCCAGGGTTGCAGTTGGTGGAACAGCGCTGAAGGGATCAACAAGTTTGGAGTCGCGGTCGGATACTCGTACACCAATCAGAATCAGGCGCCTCTCCTGGGCTTTGCCTGGTTTAAGGGAAAAATACACGCGATGGTGTCGCTTGGCGGGGGCATGAGCCAGGCATACGCCATCAACAACCGCAACCAAGCCACTGGAATCGCGTACCTGGCAAACGGTGACGCCCATGCTTTCATCGTGGATGCTTCGGGAAAGATGAAAGACCTGGGTGCGCTCGAACAGTATGGCGCCTCATGGGGGTTCGGAATCAATGACTCCGGAGTGGTCGTAGGCCAGGCCCAATTGAACAGTGGGGACCATGCATTCGTGTATAACGGCAAAATGCTGGACCTGAACACCCTCATTCGACAGGGATCCGGATTGACGTTGATTGAGGCCGACGGCATCAACGACGCTGGACAAATCGTCTGCACAGGCGAGGATGGCCAAGGAAATTCGCACGCTGTTCTACTGACGCCGCAGTAGTGCGATGGCGGTGCAGTTAGGCGGGCTGGGAGCGCGTTCGATGAGTGCAAGGTGGAGAGATGGCAATGGGCGCTAAATTTCCTGGATGAGGGCGCCCACGCCACAGGGCTGGAGCCTGGCTTCGAAGAATTCCTCCACCCGTTCCAGAATCGCCGGGGCGCTCTTTGACTCATAGATCGCCTTACGCAGTCCGGCCCCACCCGGCACGCCGTGCGTGAACCAGGAGGCAAACTGCTTCATCTTGCCGACTGCATCCGGCAACTCTTCCTCGATCAGCATGCTGAAGTAGGTCCGAATCATCTGGTAGCGATCCGCCTCGCTCGGCTCGTCGTACCGTCCAGACGCGCAATACTGCTCGATCTGCCGGAAGATCCACGGATTCGACGGCGCCGTGCGCCCGATCATGACCGCATCACATCCCGTTTGGCCCACCATGGCGCAAGCATCTTCCGGGGTTCGGATGTCGCCGTTTCCAATCACCGGAATCTTCACTGCCGCTTTCACGGCGGCGATCCAATCCCAGCGCGCCTGGCCGCTGTAACCCTGTTCGCGGGTGCGGGCATGCAGCGCTACGGCACACAGGCCGCACTCTTCAGCCAACTTCGCTAACTCGACACAAACAATCTCTTCGTCATTCCATCCGGCACGGAATTTGACGGTAAAAGGAATTGTGACCGCGCCGCGAACGGCTTCAAAGATTCGCCCAATCGCCGGCAAATCGCGCAGCAATCCCGAGCCGCCGTTGCACTTGACCACCTTTTTCGCTGGACACCCCAGGTTCAGGTCCACTAGATCGAAGCCAAGGCCCTCGACGATCCGCGCCGCATCCGCCATCACCTTGGGATCGCTGCCGAAAAGCTGGGCTGAGATGGGATGCTCGTCTTCATAGAAATGGAGGTAGCGCTTGGCTTTCTGGTCTTTGGCGCGGAGCACGCCGTCGGCTGAGGTGAACTCCGTCATGATCAGGCCGCATCCGCCCAGGTTGCGGATAAAGCGGCGAAAGACGGTATCGGTTACGCCGGCCATTGGAGCCAGAACGGTGGCAGGGCGGATCTCGACGTTGCCGATTCTCAGCTGCGGGGGCACGGGCGCTGCCGCACGGGCGAGGACGCCCGCGCCTACATCCCCCGAATTGTCCCAGAACTTGCGCACCTTTCCAATTCTACAGAAGCACAAAGAAAAGAGCCTCCGAAAGGAGGCTCTTTAAATCAGCGTTGATCAGCGAAAACCTGCGGCCAAAAGCTACTTCTTGGCGGTTTCCACCTTGGCGTACTTGCGGCGGAAGCGCTCGACTCGGCCGGCAGTATCCAGGAGCTTCTGCTTGCCGGTAAAGAAGGGATGGCAACTGGAGCAGATTTCTACGTGGATGTCGCCGCGATGGGTGGAGCGGGTGGCAAAGCTATTGCCGCACGCGCACATGACGCGGATTTCGTTGTAAGCGGGATGGATGGCTGTTTTCATGGTTTCCTGACCTCTACCGAAGCCATTTGATTCTAAAGGATGCTCTAAGGATTCAGCAACCAGCGGAGCCCCATATGGCCCGAAACCAGCGTTCATCGGGATTGATCTGCGGCATTGCCTGGCGTTCGCTTGACAATCATTTTCCACTAGATCATTATTTACACTGTCATGAATGATCTATTAGTCTTGGCCATGCTGGCGGACGGCCCGAAGCACGGCTATCAGTTGAAGCGCGAAGCCGGATTCATCATGGGCCAGGGCGATATGCACAACAACCTCGTCTACCCGCTGTTGCGGCGTTTCACCATCGCTGGCTGGGTCACCAAGAAACCTGTTCCCGGCGACCGCGGCCAGACCCGCCAGACGTATTCCCTGACCGCCACGGGGAGAAAGGAACTCATCGCCCGCCTCGGCGATTACAACGAGGCGGACGCCTCCAATGCCCGCGCCTTTTTCACCCGAGTCGGGATGTTCGCCCTGCTCCCTTCCGAGGATCGCACCCGCATCCTGGATCAACGGGAAGCATTCCTTCGCGGACGTGAACAACGGCTCAGTAGGATGAACAAGAACCTGGAACTGGGAGGCTTCGGCGCCGAGGTCGTCCACTACCTGATTGCCCAGGCCCGTTCCGATCTCGCCTGGATTCGCCGCCTGCGCCGGCTGAAGCCTGACGAGAAAAACACTTAGTAAGGAGTTCGCAATGCCATTCACCCTGCGGCAGTTGGAGTTTCTTCCCTGGAACGCATTCCTCATCTACTGGATCATCAGCGCCGCGCGCCTGAAACAAATTAAGAGGGAAGAAGAGCCCGCTGGGCGCCTGCTCCATATCGCCGTCATCGTGATCGCCTTCTACCTGCTGTTCTACACCAGTTTCGGCATCGCCATGCTCGACGTCCGCTTCATTCCCTACGATCTCCGCATTCAGTACGTCGGAATCGCGTTGACCTGGCTGGGAGTTGCCTTCGCCATCTGGGCGCGCTACTCGATTGGCGCAAACTGGAGTGGCCGCGTCACTCTGAAGGTCGATCACCAGCTCATACAATCCGGTCCCTACGCCTTCGTCCGCCATCCCATATACACCGGACTTCTTGTTGCCAACGCCGGCACCGCACTGTTCATCGGGGAATGGCGCTGCATCGCCGCTCTGGTCATTTTTGTGGCAGAAATTTCGCGCAAGGCGCTCAAAGAGGAGGGCTTCATGCTCTCAGAGTTCGGCGATCGCTACGCCGAATATCGGAGACGCACCGGCTTCCTGGTGCCGAAGTTTTAAGAAGAACAGATCAGCGTTCATCAGCGTAATCTGCGGCGAAACGAGCGAAAAATGAAAAAACGGCAGGGCCGACCCCCTGCCGTTATTCGATGTAGAATCTGCCCCCTACTTCATTCGGTTTACGGTCTTTCTCAGTTCAGCCCCCGGGGTAAACTTCGCGACTTTCCGGGCAGCAATTTTGATGGTGGCGCCCGTCTGAGGATTACGTCCATTGCGGGCCTTTCTCTGGGATACCGAGAAGGTGCCAAATCCAATCAACGCTACCCGATCACCTTTCTTCAATGCACCCGTAATGCTTTCCACAGCGGTGTCGATTGTGGTACCGGCTTGCGCTTTACTGATACCGGCGCCAGCTGCGATGCGGTCAATGAGATCGGCTTTATTCATCGTCTCTCCTGGCGGGTCTCTTTGTCCTCAAAAAGCGCGGGGAGGGAAGCACTCCCTGAGTTTTAGAAACCCAGCGGCATTATTTAGCGCCGCATAGAGAAGAAAGTCAACTGTGGAAATCGTGGAAATCCGCGCCGGATGGGTTCTTTGACGTAGGCCGCAATTTTCCACCCTTTATCGCCCTATGCCCCAGGACAAGGAAAAAGCCATTCTCCGCTCCGGTTAGCGGCAGAGAATGGCTTCTAGCAGATGAGCCCCCAAGAAAACTTCTCCCCAGGCTCAGTCGCCGGAGGGTTGCAAGCTCTCCTCAGGCCCCGGGGTGAATGCCGCTAGGGGCGGGCATTCTGCCGGCACTGGCTGGTAGGCCTGCTTTGGATTTTGCGGCGCTTTCGCTCCCCCAAACTGTTCGGCTTCGGTGGATCCCGCCAGCGCGGTCACCGACGACGTCCCGCCCGCGATCACCTGCGTGACCGTGTCGAAATAGCCGGTTCCCACAAAGCGCTGGTGTTTTGCCGCCTCGTAACCATGTTGAGACTCGCTGCTGAATTCCTTCTCTTGCAGCTTTGAGTATGCGCTCATACCGGTCTGCTTGTACGTCCGGGCCAGCTCAAACATGCTCAGGTTCAGGGCGTGGAAGCCGGCCAGCGTGATGAACTGGAACTTGTAACCCATGGCCGCCAGTTCCTTTTGGAACTTGGCAATGGTCGCGTCATCCAGCTTTTTCTTCCAGTTGAACGACGGCGAACAGTTATAGGCCAGCATCTTACCCGGGAAACGGGCATGCACTCCCTCGGCAAAGAGTCTCGCTTCCTCGAGGTCCGGATGCGAAGTCTCGCACCAGATCAAGTCGACATACGGAGCATAGGCAATGGCGCGGGCAATGGCTGGTTCCAGCCCGGTGCGGATGCCGTAAAAGCCTTCCGCTGTCCGTTCGCCGGTTAAAAATTCACGATCGCGCGGGTCGATGTCGCTGGTCAGCAAGTGGGCGCTGTCAGCATCGGTGCGCGCCATGATCAGAGTCGGCACACCCATGACATCGGCCGCCAGCCGCGCCGCCACCAGCTTCTGAATCGCTTCCACCGTCGGCACCAACACCTTGCCGCCCAGGTGTCCGCATTTCTTGGCGGAAGAAAGCTGATCTTCAAAGTGAACGCAGGCCGCGCCTGCCTCGATCATTGCCTTCATCAGTTCGAAGGCGTTCAAGTTGCCGCCAAAGCCTGCTTCCGCATCCGCGACCAGGGGGGCAAACCAATATGTCCCGTTCTGTCCTTCCGCGTGGTGCACCTGATCCGCGCGGGTCAACGCCTGGTTGATGCGCCGGCAAAGGTTGGGCACGCTATCCGCGGGATACAAGCTCTGGTCGGGATACATCTGGCCGGCATCGTTGGCGTCCGCCGCCACCTGCCAGCCGCTCACATAGATGGCCTGCAATCCGGCTTGCACCTGCTGGACAGCCTGGTTGCCACTCATCGCCCCCAGGGCCGGCACGTGGGCTTCACCCTGCAGCAGATTCCACAACCGCTCCGCCCCCAGGCGGGCCAGCGTGTGCTCGACATGGATGGAGCCGCGCAGCCGTTCCACATCCTGTTGGGTGTAGGGCCGGGTGATTCCCGACCAGCGGGGATTCGTATTCCAATCGTTCTGCGTGGGTACGGCTTTTCCATTACCTGCCATTTTTGTCATTTCCTCTCGCTGGCCTGAAGTGTCAGCAAGTTGGGGGGCATTGCCGATCCGCTTTGCCCCGCTCGTCCGGGGATGTTCCAGCAGTCACGATTCTGGGGCCGGAAGCGGGCTGGGTCAAACGGAACCTTTCGATCGCACTGATAAATATATATTATCAGTTTGACTTCATATGATAATACTATGTTGTTAGTGATCTGTTTACAGAAGCAACGAAATCATGGAACTCTCTCAAGTTGAAACCTTTATGGCGGTTGCCACCTTCGGCGGCTTCCATCGCGCCGCCGAGGCACTCCACATCAGCCAGCCCGCCGTCAGCGCCCGTATCAAGGCTCTGGAGGAGTCTTTAGGAGTGAGTCTTTTTACCCGGTCCCGCGGCGGACTGGTGGTTTCCGATGCCGGCCGCACCTTCCGGCCGCACGCGGAGGAACTCCTGCGCACCGCGGCTCTCGCCCGCCAGGCTGTGCACGCGGCCCAACCCGCCAGCGGCACACCCTTGCAGATCGCTGCCGCGCTTTCGATCTCCGTTTACTTCTTGCCCGACGTCCTGAAGCGCTTTCAGAAGGCGCACCCGGCGGTCATCATCAGCATTCGTCCCGGACATTCGAAGGAAGTGCTGGAAATGGTGCTGAATGAGGAAGCCGAGATCGGACTGGCGCGCTCCTTGCAGCATCCTGAAGTTGAGACTATTAGCCTGCGCGAAGATCCGCTGCTGTTGATCGCTCATCCCCGCCGCGGTCCTGCCCATACGCTGCGAGCCACACTCGAAAAAGTCGCGAGCTGGCCGTTGATCTTCTACGACCACGGCTCCAGCGACTGGACCCTCACTCATAGCTTGTTCCGCCGGGCCGGCCTGATGCCCAACGTGGCGCTCGAGGTTGACTCCATCGAGACTGCGAAACGCATGGTGGAACGCGGGCTCGGCCTGTCGTTCCTTCCGCAGCTTGCGGTGGGACGCGAACTCCGCATGCACAAACTCACCACCGTGAAACTTCTCGACGCCGAACCCTTGCAGCGCAGCCTGGACGTGATTCATCCCCGCCGCCGCCCGCTGCGCCCCGAGGCTCGAGTTTTTCTGCAAATGGTCAAGGATGCGGCGGCTGAGGTACCCTTCGGCTCTCACGCATCCCGCAAACCCAAATCATGAGCGCTGTCGCTGATATTCATTGTCAGCTCTCGCGCCTAGTCGAGGGGCCTGCTTTTCCTCCGCTCTCCACAACATCTACACAGACGCACCGGCTTTTAGACTTGCACAGAAGCCGCCCAAAGAGGCAAAGTCAATACTATGAAAGTCGCGGCGGAAGTTTGCCCCAAGTGCGAAGGCACCGGTTGGCGCCCGGTCACTAACGGGACCGACCGTCGTGTGACTCGCTGCGATTGCCGCTTGCAGGAGCGCTCCCAGACCCTGCTCGCCGCCGCGCGCATCCCCAAGCGCTATGAGCATTGTGAGCTTTCGGAGTTCGACACTCATTTTCATCCTTCGCTCGGGCCGGCCCTGCTGGCTGCGACCAAGTTCGTGGAAGAATATCCACTGGAAAAGACGGGTCTGATGTTTGTTGGGAGCCTCGGCGTGGGAAAGACTCATCTAGCTGTGGGCGTGGTGAAGGCGCTCATTCTGAAAAAGGGCATTCCGTGTCTCTTCGTTGACTATCGCGAGCTGCTGAAACAAATTCAGAATTCTTATAACGATTCGGTCCAGGTGACAGAGCTGGAACTGTTGCGGCCGGTCTTTGAAACCGACGTTCTGGTGCTGGATGAACTCGGTGTGATGAAGCCTACCGAGTGGGTTTGGGACACAGTGAGCCTGATCCTCAATGCACGCTTCAATGACAATCGCACCACCGTAATTACAACCAACTTTGACGACGAGCCCGCGGCTGGCGTTGTGCGTTCTATTTCGCCTGCCCGGGCGGCGGCGCGCTCCGAGACTCTCGGGGACCGCATTACCGAGCGCATGCGCTCCCGCCTACATGAAATGTGCCGCGTCGTGAAGATGGACGGTGAAGACTTCCGCCAGAAGTTCCGCAGCGCCAGCTTCCGTTAGATGCCTGTTCAATCCGTGTAAATCCGCGGCCAAGCCTTTGCCGCTAGAATAGCCTCGTGCTCAGCCACCTCGACTTCGTCCCTGCCCGCGACGCCGAGGTCTTCGCTTCTGTGCCGGCGGCCCCTGCTGTCTTTCTCCTCCGTGGTCACGACCCCCAGGCCGAGCCTTACATCACTAAGACTGCCAACCTGCGGCGGCGTTTGCAACGCCTTTTGGGTCCGGCTACGGAACACAGCAAGCGACTCAACCTGCGCAACCGTGTCCGTCACATTGAATTCATCGCCACCGGCTCCGACTTCGAATCCGGCTTCCTGCTCTATCGACTGCTCCGAGCCTCGCTTCCCCAGACTTATGCCGATCGACTGCGCTTGCGCTTCGCTCCCCTGGTCAAGCTCCACATGGAAAACCAGTATCCGCGGGCCTCGGTTACTACCCGGCTCGGCCGCCGGCAAGGGAAATCCATTTACTACGGGCCGTTTCCCTCTCGCGCGGCCGCCGAGAAGTACGCCAACGATTCGCTGGACTTCTTTAAGATGCGCCGCTGCGTCGAAGACCTGAATCCCGACCCCCAGTTCCCCGGCTGCATCTACTCCGAAATGAAAATGTGCCTCGCGCCCTGCTTCAGAGGCTGTACCGACGAGGAATACCGCACCGAGGTTTCCCGCGTGCAGTCCTATTTCGACTCCGGCGGCACGTCTCTGTTGCACGAAATTTCCACCCAGCGCGATGCTGCCTCAACCAATCTGGATTTCGAAGCCGCCGCTGCCATTCATGCTCGTCTGGAGAAACTCCAGCCCACGCTCAGCCAGCTCCCGGACATCGTCCGCCGCATCGATCGGCTCTCCGCCTTGATGGTGCAACCCAGCGCCAGTCCGACGTGCGTCAACTTCTTTCACATCCATGCCGCCAGCATTGATGGTCCGCTGGTTTTCCCCATCCAATCTGCCGAACATACCAAGTCGCAGTCGATCGAATCGCGGGTGCAGGAAACACTAAACGCATCGCCACCCGCCGACCCGAAGAATGCTCTCGAAACCATGGAACATCTCGCCCTGCTGAAGCGTTGGTACTATCGCAGCCATCGGGTTGGCGAAATCTTCTTCGCGGATGAAAAAGGGGTGCTGCCCTTTCGCCGTATCGTGCGCGGCATTGCCCGCGTCTATCGCGGCGAGAGACCGGAAAACGAGCCGATACCGCCCACGACGGTCCACCCCGGAGAAAATAGAGTATGACCTCGGTGCGCATGGACAAGTGGCTGTGGGCCGCGAGATTCTTCAAGACGCGGTCATTGGCGGCAAAAGCTTGTGAACTTGGCAGAATTCAATCCAACGGCCAGCCCGCCAAGCCTGCTCGCGACGTCCGGATCGGAGACATGTTGCGAGTCACCAACGGCGGGGGAGACTTTCAGGTGGAAGTGCTGCTTCTCGGCGAGGTGCGCGGTCCGGCTTCGGTGGCGCAAACGCTTTACCGCGAGACGGAGGAAAGCAAGGAGTTGCGCCTCAAGGTGGCGGCGGAGCGTAGAGCAATGAAGCAGTTTGAAGAGTTACCCGCTGGCAGACCATCAAAACGCGATCGCCGGAGGATCATCCAGTTTCGGGGGAGAGCTTGACACCGATTGAGGCCCAGTCGAGCTAGAATTCAAACACCACGCCATGACCGACCACGACAAATCCCTCCGCCAACATCTCAGCGAGCTTCTTGAAGGTGGAAGCGCGCACGCCACCTTCGAGGCCGTCATCGCCAATGTGCCGGCGACAATTCGCGGCAAGAAACAGAAGGGTTTGCCGCATTCGTTATGGATGCTGCTCGAGCACATGCGCATTGCGCAGTCGGATATCCTCGAGTTCAGCCGTGACCCAAAGCACATCTCACCGAAGTGGCCGGAAGGTTATTGGCCCAAGACGGCAGCACCGCCCACTCCGGTAGCGTGGAATGGCAGCATCAGGAAATTCCGTGCTGACCTCAAGGCTTTTCAGAAGCTGGTGAAGAATCCCAAGGCCGATCTCTTCGCGCGCATCCCCTGGGGGGAGGGCCAGACTGTGATGCGTGAGGCCCTATTGGTGGCCGACCACAACTCCCATCATCTAGGCCAGATGATTGACCTCCGCCGTCTGCTCGGCGACTGGCCGAGTTAAGCAAGCCCCGCGCCTCAGCCGCGTAGTTTCGTCGCAATCTCTCGCACCAACTTCGCATCCGTCATTTCATACAGATCTTCCGGCGGATGCAGCGCCCCTCCAAACGTTACCTCCGGACGGGCGTGCGTCGACGAATCCTGCACCGTGCTCCATGCGGTCAGATGGACCTGACGGCAACCAGTCTTATCTACTACCTCGCGCACATTGAACGGTCGAATCCCGCCTCCGGGCAGTATCTCGATCCTTTTGCCTGCGCGCTCGATCAGTTCAGCTATCAGATCCGCTCCCTCTTGGACCGAGTCTCTTTGGCCGCTGGTCAGAATCCGTGTGATGCCAAGGTCCACTAACTGTTCCAGCGCTTTGAATGGATCTGGAGTGACGTCGAATGCGCGGTGAACGACAGCCTGCCGCTTGCCAATCAGCCGGCGCATTCGCTTGGTTCGTTTCTCGTCAATCTTGCCATCAGCCTGCAAGATTCCGAAAACGATCCCATCGGCGCCGCTGTCGATGGCGGCTTCCACGTCGCGCTCCATGGTGGCCATTTCGGCTTCGGTGTAGCAGAATCCGCCGCCTCTTGGACGGACCATGACCATCACCGGAATCTTCAACCTGCGTTTCGCTTCTTGGATGGTGCCAATCGACGGCGTCAGCCCGCCCAGAAACAGCGCCGAGCACAACTCCACCCGGTCGGCGCCACCTTTTTCGGCCTGGATCGCGTCATCTATTGATCCGCAGCAAATCTCCAGGAGAATGTTAGCCATCGAAATCACCTTTGCCACGCAACACGCTATCATGTTGGGCAACCGCTATGCGCTTGTGCACCTTCATCTTTCTTGCCACGTCCCTTTTCGCGCAAACTTCGACCATCCTGAAGTCCAACACCGCGGAGAACCTTCGCGGTGTCAGTACGCCCGCTGCTAACGTCGCTTGGGCGAGCGGCACTCACGGGATCTATCTCCGCACCACCGACGGTGGCGCCACTTGGCAAACAGCGCAAGTCCCCGGCGCCGAATCTCTCGACTTCCGCGACGTTGAAGCCTTGAGCGCAGATCTAACCTATCTGCTCGCAGCCGGCCCCGGAGATCAATCGCGCATCTACAAGACCACCGACGGTGGCAAAACCTGGTCCCTGCAATTCACCAATAAAGACCCCAAGGGTTTTTTCGATTGCATGGCCTTCTGGAATCCCGATCACGGTATCGCTGTAGGGGATCCGGTCTTTGACAAGGATGGGCAGGGAAAGTTTGAGCTGATCACAACCGAAGACGGTGGCAAGACCTGGAAGCCGATTCCGTCCAGCAAACTCCCGCCCGCCGTCGCCGGCGAAGGTGCCTTTGCCGCCAGTGGAAGCTGCATTGCTGTTCAGGGAAAGAAAAATGTGTGGTTTGCTACAGGAGGAAAAGCGGCACGCGTATTTCGTTCCACCGATGCGGGCAAGAGCTGGACGGTGGCCGACACTTCCATCGTTCACGGAGCCGATTCCGCTGGCATCTTCTCTATCGTCTTCCGTGACTCGACGCATGGCGTCATCGCTGGCGGCGACTACCAGCAGCCCGAAAAAGACGGACCCAACCTCGCATTCACCGACGACGGCGGCCGCACCTGGAGCCTCGCGGCTATTTCACCACAGTGGTATTTCTCCGCGGTCGCGTTCTCCACAAACCGCCCGGCTCACGCCCTCTTCGCTCTTGGCACTGCTCATGCCGCCCTGGCCGAGATCACAGCAACGAAGTGGCAGAAGATCTGGGACCTCAACCTCAACGCCGTCAGCATCAGTCCCTCCGGAGAAATCTTAGCCGTCGGGCCCAAAGGCCTGATCGTGCGCTTCACTGATCGCTGAGCCCCCGTCCCTTCAGTAGGTCGCCGCGAACCCTGTGTTGGTCTGGTTGCCGGTCGGCCGATACGATCCTACGATCACATGATGATCATTGATCCCGTAGCCCCACGTTCTATCACCCTTGGGCTCTTGGAAGTTGGTAAACTTCCCCGCGTGCAGCAACGCACCATAATATTCCTCGCTCGAATCCTCCCAGGAAAAGACAATGTCGTTGCCGTTGGTGATCGCGCCCGCCGACGAACTCTGCGCCCCAGGAACGTTGATGGTCGTGAACTTCGTGCCGTTATAAACCGACGACTCGGCGTTTCCCGCCGAATCAATCCACACTTCAGTCATGATGTCCGCGTTGTTGATCCCGCCACCCAGGGTAAACAGCGCTCCCGGCACATCGATCTTGGTGTAGGTGCCACCCTTCAGCAGAAATCCGTGCCCGCCGCCGCTCGAGTCGCTGTAGTTGCCGTTGACATCTCCGTTGTCGTTGATCCCAATTGCTTGTGATCCCACACCACCCGCGGGTCCAATGTCGGTGAAGGTTCCGTTCTGATACAAGAACGCCTGAGCGCTGAAACTCGAAGTTGTGTAATAGCCGACGATGGCACCCAGATTGTTGATTCCGAAGCAGTAGGTGTTGGAGCCATTCGGATCGTCAAGCGTGGTGACTGTTCCTCTGCTGGCCATGAAACCATGGCGGACGCCACTGCTGTCCAGGTAGGAGCCGACCCCTACCTCGGAATTGTTCACTCCAAAAACATCCGTCTCGGTTGCTCCCGGAATACTTTCGGTGCGGAACTTGAAGGTTAACGCCGGTCCGACGGCGGCGGTCGCCACCGATAGCAACCCGACCAACAGAAACAACCGACCAATACCTGAGCTCCAGTTTTTCATTCGTTGCTCTCCATCAAAGGGATCCTTCCCCACCCCACCCAGGCCAAACCTGGCTTCTATAGCGGGTTCGCAGGCGTTGAGAAAGTCAAGCGCAGGAACTATATAGCAAACCGGCGTGGTGTCAAGAGCGAGGGTTGGGGATACCGTCGGTAGCCATCTTTCTTAGCACCAGGAGAGGCGCCGTCGTCCCACTTGAAGGGCGGGAATCTTGGTGGAGGACGGCTCGCCACTCCACATATTAACGGTTCCGATTCTTGGCTTTCGTGATGCTGGGAGCGCGGCCCAAGGCTGGGAAAATCCGCACTCCCACTTCAACCCTCTCATTCGTGCTCGAAAAGCCTCCTGCGAACGGCTGACGTGATCAATGTCCCACTAGTTAGTCTCGTGATTCCTGCCTTTCGTGGTTCGCGCGCAGGACTGTGGACTGGGCACCAGCAACTCGACGGGAAGGGCCGTGCGAGTTGGCGATCAGAATCTCCGTCAGGCGGCGTGCTGGTGAACCGGATTCCTGAGTGGCCTTTTCCGGAACACGATTTTGACGCCCTGGCGCCAACGTTCGTCAATCCCCAACAGCTCCCACTGAATCTGTGGCGAAAAATAGTGCAACAACGTGTCGGCGGTGGGATGGACGTGCAGAGCTGGGGCGACCAGAAACAGCAAAGGCTCAGCCGGACTAAGTTCGCGGAGCGGAAAATATCCGAAGCGCTGGAACTCGCCACGGGCGTGATGCCAGGCGACGCGCGACCAGTAATCCAGACCCTGCAAAGGCAGGTGAATGTCTTCATCGGCTTTTAGTTCGACGACGGTGAGCCGCCCTGCCCGGGTGACTGCCAGTACATCAATCATGGCCCGGTCAGCGGCAGAAAAAGCTGGCACCTGGGAATAGAAGCATGCCGGGTCGAGGATTTCATCCACGGCAGCGACATTTTGAACGACCAGGGATTCCAGCCAGCGCTCGGGATGCAGCCGCCAGAGCGGGTGATCGCGCGGGCCCTCGGGATGCCGGACCTCGCCAATGCTGTGCACCATTTGCGTGAAGCGGTCAAGATTGGCCTCGCAAAGGACAGTTTCCTGGGGGCCGGTTCCGAATACGATTTCGGTGGTGCTGCGGAAGGACTCGGGTTCGTGGGCGAGCCGGGCGCGGGCAAACTCCAGGCCATGGCAGCGAAAGGCAATTTCAGCGGGTGACAAAACGGCGATTTCGGCCTCGGGGATCAGGGCCTGAATCTGCGCGATGGGCACGGCAAACCGGCTGCGGGTGCTGGATTCTTCGATGCAGTGCACCAGGCGAGTGGCGACGTTGCCGCAGTCCGAAGCGTCCAACTCTTTCAGGCTGTCATCGCGTTCTTCGAGTTCGTACAGATGCCATTTGGCGGCTTGAGAATTCAGGTGGGCCATACGCTCGCGGGTCAAGGCCCCGCTGCCGACGGGCAAGAACAGTTTGAGTCCTTCGACGACGAACTTTCCCTCCTGGCTTTGGCGGCAGACGTCGAGCCACAAGATCGCGAAGGTCAGGGCGGCGTCGATGGATGACTGGGTTTCCTGTCCGTTCACACCCAGGACGGCGAATGCCGACTGCCCTTGGTGCAGCAGTCCGCGGGAGTAGATCGGCCCGAAGGAGCGCTCGAGATCCATCGAAGTGCGCAGCGGAGCTGTGTGAGATGAGGGGAACCAGCGTTGCAGGACTCGCTGCAAGATACGTTGATAAGCGAGACGAGCCAGGCGTTTCACGGTGGGCGTGCGGCGATCCTGTTCGCGGAAGATTTCGAGCTTGCTGGGCCGGGATTGGCCGAGGCGCTGCACGGCCAGGCGGAGAGTCTCGTTCCTGATTTCGGCCTCGATGACGCGCCGAACCACATTGCGTTCCGGCGACCAGACGTGCAGCAGGCACTTGTTGCGTTCTCCGGAGATGGAATACTTCGACTGGGCGAGGTCGAACAGCACGGCGCCATCTTCGAGGATGACGGCGTTGTGGGCGCTGGCGAGAAAGTCTTCGAGGGTTCGGGTGAGCTGTTCCGGAGTCATGGGAAGATTGTTTCAGGGGAATGAGTGGGCGTCTGTGATGAGTGACCATCGATTGAGGTTATTGGAAAAACCTTAACCACAGAGGGCACAGAGGATCACAGAGAAAAGCGCTGGGCTGTGGGATAATTGAAAGTATCCCGCGATGGAGCGTTCCTCGCTCTGGGGCATCTAATACGTAAATCAATATGAACAAGAACCGGTTCTTTTTCGATCACTACGGGCTAACGGAGCACGATCTGGAGCGCTATTTGGCGGCGGCGTTCTCGGCTGGCGGCGACTACGCGGACCTGTATTTTGAGTATCTTTCCTCGACTTCGCTGATGGTGGATGAGTCGATGGTGAAGTCGGCTTCGCAGGGAATCTCCGCCGGATGCGGAGTGCGAGTGATTTCTGGCGAACGTACTGGATACGCCTACACCGACGATCTTTCCGCCGAACGAATTCTGCACGCTGCACGCACTGCAGCCTTGATTGCCAGCGGGCCAGCCAAGACCCCCAGCGTTGGTTTCCAGGAAAAAGCTGCGCGCTGTTTGTATCCGGTCACGTTGCCGTCGGTTGATGCGGAGATCACTGCCAAGGTTGAACTGGTGATGCGCGCAGATCAGGCGGCGCGGGCGTACGATCCGCGGATCAAGGAAGTGCGCGCCAGCTATGCCGATGAGCTACGCAACATTCTGGTGGTGGGGTCGGACGGAACCTTTGCCGAAGACTCGCAGCCGTTGGCGCGATTGAACGTGGCCTGCATCGCCAAGACTGAGGGCAACTCGGCGCGGGGTAGCGCGGGCGGCGGCGGGCGGGTGGCGCTGGATTTCTTTTTCGGAGAGAAAACACCGGAATATTTTGCCAAGGAAGCGTCGCGGCAGGCGGTCTTGCAACTCGACGCACGCGAAGCTCCGGCGGGCGAGATGGAAGTTGTGCTTGGCCCCGGCTGGCCGGGCGTGCTGTTACACGAGGCGGTCGGGCATGGGCTGGAGGCAGACTTCAATCGCAAACAGACTTCGGCGTTTGCGGGATTGATCGGCAAGCGCGTGGCCAGCGAAAAGTGCACGGTGGTAGACAATGGCACAATGCCGTGGCGGCGCGGATCGCTGAATGTGGATGACGAAGGCAACGCCACGCAGGACACGGTGCTGATCGAAAAAGGAATTTTGAAGGGTTATTTGAGCGATAAGCTGTCGGCGAAGCTGATGGGAATGGCCAACACCGGCAACGGCCGGCGCGAGAGTTACGAGCATATTCCCATGCCGCGGATGACCAACACATACATGCTGGCGGGGCAGGATGATCCGCAGGACATTGTGCGTTCGGTGAAGCGTGGCGTTTATGCGGTTAATTTTGGCGGCGGGCAGGTGGATATCACCAACGGCAAGTTCGTGTTCTCGGCGTCGGAGGCTTATTTGATCGAAGACGGGCAGATCACGGCGCCTATCAAGGGAGCGACGTTAATTGGAAATGGGCCGGATGTGCTGACGCGGGTGTCCATGGTGGGCAACGATCTAAGACTGGACGAAGGCGTTGGGACCTGCGGTAAAGATGGTCAGGCGGTGCCGGTGGGCGTGGGCATCCCGACTATAAAGATTGACCGGCTGACGGTTGGTGGAACGGCGAAGAAAGAAATTGGCGGCTTCATGCAGTAGGTCAACAACGCCACGGATTTGCACGGATCAACACGGATAATTCAAAACAATTCATGTCTTCTACTCAACTGGAAACTGGAAACCAGAAACTGGAAACTGATCTTCGGGAGCTTGCCCAGGACATCGTCCGCGGGGCTATGGCTGGCGGGGCGACGGCGGCGGAGTGTGTGGTTCGCGAAGGTGATGAATTCTCCACTTTGGTTCGATTGGGGCAGGTGGAGACACTTAAGGAAGCAGGTTCGAGGGCCATTGGCGTGCGGGTGTTTAATGGCAAGCGTGCGGCCAGCACCTATTCGAGCGATTTCTCCCGCGAGGGGCTCGACCGCATGGTGAAGTCGGCGCTTGAGCTTGCGAAGATCACTTCTGAAGATCCATTTGGCGGAATTCCCGAGGCGTCGCAACTGGGATCTTTGTCTGGGGACCTCGATCTTTACTCGGCCGATGTTTACTCGCTGCCGGCGGAAGAGCGCATCAGCTACGCGCGGCGGGCAGAGAAAGCGGCGCTCGATTACGATCCGCGGATCAAGAATTCTGAAGGCGGATCGTTCGACGCGGCCACCGGCCACAAAGTGTTGGCCAATTCGCATGGATTCGTCGGTGAATACCGGCGGTCGTATTGTTCGGTGGCGGCGGTGCCGATCGCGCGGAATGAAAACGGCACCATGCAGCGCGACTATTGGTTTTCGGTAGCGCGGAACCTGGGTCGGCTGGAATCGCCTGAGCATGTGGGAACGGTGGCCGCCCAGCGCACCTTGCGGCGGTTGGGAGCACGCAAGGGCAAGACGGCGCATGTGCCGGTGGTGCTTGATCCGCTGGTGGCGGCTTCGATGCTTGACCATATTTTCGAAGGCGTGAATGGAGACTCGGTGTATCGCGGGGCCTCGTTTCTGGCTGGCAAGCTGGGCGAGAAGATCGCGGGTGAGAGTGTGACGGTGATTGACGATGGAACCATGGTCGGCGGTTTCGGGACGAGCCCGTTTGATGGGGAGGGGATTCCCACGCGAAGAACCGTCGTCATCGAAAATGGAGTGTTGAAGTCTTACCTGCTGAATACCTATACCGCCAAGAAACTAGGTTTGCAAACTACCGGCAATGCGTCGCGTGGGCTGGCGGGAACGCCAGGGATTGGGCCGGGCAATTATTTTCTGCAGCCAGGAACGAAGACGCCACAGCAGATCATTTCCGAGATAAAGGACGGGTTGTATCTAACCGAGTTCCTCGGACATGGCGCGAATCTGGTGACGGGCGACTACTCCCGCGGTGCCTCGGGAATGTGGATTGTGGGCGGAGAATTGGCTTACCCGGTGGAAGAGATTACGGTGGCGGGCAATTTGAAAGAGATGTTCTTCAACATCTCGGAGATTGGGAACGATCTGGAGTTTCGCGGGGCGATGGCGTGTCCGACGATCAGGATTGAGGGGTTGACGGTCGGGGGCGAGTAAAAGCCTAACGGCATGGGGGGGAGAATGCCGGGTAAAAAACCATGACGCGACCCTTGACGTCAATCTTCAAAGACTCAGGCTTGGCGATGGCTCGACCAAGTTGCGCGGTTAGACCGTAAACATCCCCGATTGTGCCCACTGTCCCCTTGGCAAGGCCTTCTGCTTCAACGCCGTTGGCTGCCACAATGCCTACACCTCCCGAGAACCGTGCGATAGCGCCCAACGGCGTTGGCCTGTTTATGCTAATCGACATGGGGCCAGGAGGCGTGCCAGGCAGTCCCGAACGATCGAAGGAAATCACGAAAAGACGCACTCCGGCCGCTGCCAAAGCTTGTAGCGCTGCCCTGTATTTGTCAGGCTCTCCGCGGTCCCGTGCAGTCACTAAGACCTCCACGTCTCCCAGGTTTGCCGTTCCTAGTGAAGACACTCCGGCAGTTATGGCCTGACCAATTGTTTCTTCGCTCTCTTTGCCCTTGGACTGCGCAATCGCCATCAGGGCCCCATTAATAGATTCTCGATTGGGTGTGAGCGCTAATTGTTGATTGACCCTGTCGTCGAACGTCACCAATGAGACTCTCGTATCCGCGGGGAATAAAGAAATGAGCCTGCGGAGGGCCTCCTGTGTAACCGTCCAGGTCGTCTTGTTGTGACTCGCCCCTACATCCCCCACAATTGCGATGTTGAGTGGAGTGGAGCGTGGAACGATAGATGCGTTCTTTATTTCTTCTTTGCCCAGTTTAATGTGAAGATCCCCAGAAGTAAGACGGGGAGCAAACGATTGCATCTCTTTGCCTGGAACCGTCAACATCGTTCGCAGCGCGGTGCAGGTCGTATCCTGTGCAGTGGCGAGGCCAGCCGCCAAAATGAACGCTATGATCGACATCCTTATAGGCGTGGTGTTAGGCATGACGGGCAAAAGGTTAACAGAAACGTAACGCTGGCGCTATAAATCGACAATCAAATTCCAACCATCTACAATCGCCTCATGGGCGGGCTGACCGAGCCATCTCCGTTGGTGGAAGAAGCGCAACCTGACTCCAATGTTCGAGCCATTGTCATCGGAATTGTCGCGGTGCTCTGTGCAGTTGGCATCATCGCCTTATTGTCCCGTACAAGTCCAAAACCTCCTGTTGCGCGCAACCCTTATGTTTCCAGCCTGAAGTTATCCGACTTGAAAATGAGCGCGGCGGTGAATTTCGTGGGTGCGACGGTCACCTACATCGACGGCACGGTAGCCAACGATGGTGACAAGACTGTGATCCACGCCGTGGTGCACGTGAATTTCAAGAACTCCATGGACCAGATCGCGCAGGCCGAAGACGTTTCCCTGCGTGTCTTGCAGACCAGTGGGCCGTATCCCGACGCGGTCGATCTCAGTGCGTCGCCCTTGCCGCCTCACCAGAGCAAGCCGTTTCGCCTGATCTTTGAGCACGTGAGCGCGGACTGGAACCACGCGTACCCTGAGCTGCAAGTCACAGATGTCAGTCTAAAATAATAGCCGCAGATTTCCCAGATCAACGCAGAACAACGCCACGGATTTACACGGATTCTCACGGATAAATCTTTTCCTTTTCTGTTTCTTGATCCGTGAAAATCCGTGCAAATCCGTGGCCGTGTGTTTGTGGTTAGAATGGCTCATGCCTGATGCAAAGCCGTTTCGGTTGACGGAGTCGGTGAAAGCCGCGGGTTGAGCTTCCAAGCTGAGTCCGGCGGCGCTGGACACGGTGCTTGGGAAATTAGCCCGGCAACATGACCCGAATGTACTGGTCGGCTTTGACCACGCCGACGACGCCGGAGTGTATCGACTCGGGCCCGGCACCGCGCTGGTTCAGACGGTCGATTTCTTCACGCCGATCGTGGACGATCCTTACACGTTCGGCCAGATTGCGGCGACCAACGCGTTGAGTGACGTGTATGCCATGGGTGGAAAGCCGCTTACTTCCCTGGCGATGGTGTGTTTCCCGGAGAAGGGTGACCTGGAAATCCTGGAGCGCATTCTGGCGGGCGGGCTTTCCAAGATGATGGAAGCGGGCTGCACGGTGATCGGCGGGCATAGCATCCGCGACGACGAAACCAAGTTTGGGTACGCGGTTACGGGTGTCGTTGATCCTGCGAAAGTTTTGACCAACGGTGGTGCGCAAGTGGGCGATCGGTTGTTGTTTACCAAGTCGCTGGGGACGGGAGTGATTTCGACGGCGATCAAGAAAGGCGTCGCGAAGCAGAGCTGGATTGATGCGGCGGTCGCGTCGATGACGACGCTGAACAAGGCGGCGGCTGAAGTGATCACAAAAGTTCCTGTACATGGGCTGACCGACGTCACCGGCTTCGGGCTGATCGGCCATGCGCGGGAGATGGCTTTGGCTTCGAAGGCCTCCCTGCGGTTGTACGCGGGACGGATTCCCGTGATCGAGGGTGCGTTGGATTGCGTTCGCGCCGGACATATTCCGGGGGGGCTGAAGGCCAATCGGGAGTTTGCCGAGTGCGTGGTCGGCTACGAGAATGAAATCAGCGAGGAGGTCAAGACGATGCTCTTCGATCCGCAGACTGCGGGAGGGTTGCTGATGTCAGTGGCTGCCAAAGATAGTGCGGAACTGACGCGAGCGCTGAACGGGGCGGGAGTTCCAGCGGTAGAAATCGGGGAAGTGCTGCCTGAGGGTAGGCCGTTGATCACCGTTTCAGCCTGAAGCGAAGTGCACGGGCGAGCACGCCCGCGCCTACATCTCGATCAACCCCCAGATCTTGGCCAGGTGGTGATCATCGTGTTCGGCGACGAAGTAGAGATGGTCCACCAGGCGCATAGGTTGTTTCAGGCGCGGATGCAACATGGAGCGGGAGAACAACTCCGGCTCGAATTCTCCGACGCGATCCACCAAGCGCAGGCGGGCCTGACGAAACTCGTCCAGAATATCGACCAGGGAGCGAGCATTGTGATTGGCGTCGTGAGTTTTGCGATTGCCGAGATCGGCGGCCGTCAGCGTATCGCCGCCTGCCAGGAAGTCCTCCACGCGAGCTGTCCATAAGGGTTCGAGATCGAGCAGGTGTCCAGCGTGCTCCTGCGCCGACCACTTGTCTCCTGGTTTCTTGATCAGGCGGTCATGGGAGCTGGCGCGCAACATCTCTTCCAGGCGTGCGGGAGTTCCTCGCAAGCGTACGCACAGGTTGGGATACTGCTCCACCGGGAAGGTAAATTCGAATTTGCGCTCGAACCACACTGGGACGCTGGTCATGGGTGCACCGAATGCTCTTATGATGTGGGATGATATCAAGATGACTCTGTGATTCTTGCTTCCTGCCCCGTCGCTGTTTTTCCCTTAGCGATGGCGTCAGGGCAGCGCCAACCGGAGCAGATGACGGCGAGCATAACCGGGTAACCGCCTTAAGAACAGCTGCATAGGGGCGTGCAGGGGGCCATGTCCGGCAGATATCTGGTGCGCTGGCGCCCAGGGCCGTACCCTTCTCAAAATTCCAACTCTCTCCGTCGCCAGCCGGACGGCCCTCCCTCGCTTGGAATTTCCGAAACCTTAAGGAGGAACTATGGCAAGCACAGGGATGGCCCCGGTACAGGCCAATGAACGCGCCCAGCAGGTTGACCAGCGGGCGGCAGTTACAAAAATGGTGACTGCGACCCGGGCTCGGGCAGGTGCCAAGTGGTTTTACTGGATCGCCGGGCTGTCGATGGTGAATTCGTTGGCGGTCATTTCCGGCAGCAACTTTCATTTTGTCGTCGGACTCGGCGTTACTTCTGTGGTGGACGCGATGGCACGGCAAGCTGGCAGCATGGGCAGCGTGCTGGACATCGTGATCAACGGTTTCGTGTCCGGGGCATTCGCGCTGTTCGGATACTTCGCGGTGAAGACGCAGAAGTGGGCATTCATGGTGGGGATGGGGCTTTACGCTCTGGATGGCCTGCTGCTATTTGGAGCGAAAGACTACCTGGGAATGGGATTCCATGCGTACGCGCTCTTTGCTATCTATCGCGGACTGACGGCAGCGGAGCAGGTTCAAGGGTAGAGCACGATCCTGGCAACTTCGCACGGAGGACGCCCGTGCCTACAAGAAACAGGGCGGCCTGAAAAGGCCGCCCAAGCGAGAAACGAAACCAGAAACTATGCTCGCGCCGGGCTTTCGCCGCCCTTGGCGATTCCCGGGCGCCCGGGCTCGGGCTTGAGAACCTGCTGCACACCGTCGTCCTGGCGGGGCGGTGGGGTGAGCTTCGGCAGTTCTTTTCCATCGATAATCAGTTTGATTTCGTTGGCATCGAGCACTTCGCGGTCCAGCAATGCCAGTGCGATCCGAATCAGGGTATCGTGATTTCCGCCCAGAATGCTCTTGGCCGTGTCGTAGCCCTTACCGATCATGCGCCGCACTTCTTCGTCAATCTTGACAGCAGTGGCTTCACTGTAGTCGCGGTGCTGGGCAATCTCGCGGCCGAGGAAGATCTGCTCTTCTTTCTTGCCAAAGGTGAGTGGGCCCAGATCGCTCATGCCGAACTCACAAACCATCTTGCGGGCCATTTCGGTGGCTCGCTCAATGTCGTTACCGGCGCCGGTGCTCATTTGATTGAGGAACATTTCTTCAGCGATCCGGCCGCCCATCATGATGGCGATTTCGGTCTCTAGATATTCCTTGGTGTAGTTGTGCTTGTCGTCGATCGGCAACTGCATGGTTACGCCCAAAGCCATACCACGGGGAATGATGGTGACCTTGTGCAGAGGATCAGAGTTGGGCAGCTTGGCGGCGACCAAAGCATGTCCGGCCTCGTGATAGGCGGTGACTTTCTTTTCGTCCTCTGAAAGCAGGAGCGACTTGCGTTCCACGCCCATCAGGACTTTGTCCTTGGCCAGCTCAAAGTCGTACATAAGCACGGCTTTGCGGTTCTGGCGGGCTGCGGCCAGAGCGGCTTCGTTGACCATGTTGGCCAGGTCGGCGCCTGAAAAACCGGGTGTGCCGCGGGCGAGGACAGAGAGATCGACGTCGTCGGCGAGAGGAATCTTGCGGGTGTGGACACGCAGAATCTCTTCACGCCCACGCACGTCGGGGCGGCTCACTACTACGCGGCGATCAAAGCGTCCGGGGCGCAGGAGGGCGGGGTCGAGCACGTCGGGCCGGTTGGTGGCGGCCATGAGAATGACGCCTTCGTTGGATTCGAAGCCGTCCATTTCGACCAGCAACTGGTTCAGAGTCTGTTCGCGCTCGTCGTGACCGCCGCCGAGGCCAGCGCCGCGATGACGTCCCACAGCATCGATTTCGTCAATGAAGATGATGCAGGGAGCATTCTTCTTGCCTTGCTCGAAAAGATCGCGCACCCGGCTTGCGCCGACGCCTACGAACATCTCGACAAAATCGGAGCCAGAGATTGAGAAGAAGGGAACGTTGGCTTCGCCGGCAACCGCTCGAGCCAGCAATGTCTTGCCGGTTCCGGGAGGGCCGACCAGGAGCACGCCCTTGGGAATTCGTCCGCCCAGCTTTTGGAACTTCTGCGCTTCGCGCAGGAACTCGATAATTTCTTTCAGTTCTTCTTTGGCTTCCTCGACGCCGGCAACGTCTTTGAATGTGACTTTCTTCTGCTGCATGGAGAGCAGGCGCGCACGGCTCTTGCCAAACGAAAGTGCTTTATTTCCACCAGTTTGCATCTGGCGAATCATGAAGAACCAAAGGGCTGCGAGCAGGACCAGCGGGGCGAGGTTGAGCAGCCAACTGGGCCAGCTTCCGTTGCTGATGTCTTTGATGGTGATGGTGACGCCCTTGTCGCGAAGCGTCTTGATCATGTCGGGGTAGTTTGCGGGTACAGTGGTGTGGAATAGCGAACCGTCATTCCGGAGTTTGCCCCGGACCTCCATCCCGATGATGGTGACGTCGTTGACGCTGCCCTGGTCAACATCCAGCATGAACTGCGAGAAGTTGACTTCTTTGTCTTTTTGGCCGGAACTGCCCTGCTTGACAACCGTCCATAGCAGGAATGCCGAAACCACGATCACCAACCAGAAAACCACCGTCTTGACTGTCGAGTTCACCTAACAACTCCTCGGGAAGAAACGTGTCATTCCAAAGCGAACCACAGCTTCTGCACTGTAGTCTTAGATGCCCGTCGGCGCATTTCGATTAGCGAAATTCCGACACCTGTCGTATTTTACCGCGTATTGGCGAAAAAAGGAGAGCGTTCTCGCCGTGACTTAAGTCACGCAGATACCTTAGGTTGCAGAGCCCAGATAAGCCAGGTTGCGGTGGGTCTGGCCGGCAGAGCCCAGGCCATAACCGACCAGGAACGCCTCGTCCACCAAGAACCCGAAATAATCTGGCTGCAACTGGACGCGCCGGGCGGATTGGCGGTCGAGCAAAGTGGCCACCTTTACCGAAGCCGCGCCACGACTGCGTAGATCGCTCATCAGGAATTCCGTTGTGACACCGGAATGGATCAGGCCCTCCACCAGCAAGATGTGCTGGTCACGAATGTCGGCATCGTGGCTGAAAAAGATCTCGAGAAAGCCCTCCGGCCTGCCCTCTTTTTCTCTGCGATAGCGAGGTTTTATGAATTGACAGATGACTGGGGTCTCCAGGGCACGCACCAGGTCAGCCATGAACATGAAGCCATTCTCCAGGAGTGCCAGAGCATGAATGGTGTTGCTCTGATAGTCGTCGGAGATTTGCCGCGCGATCTCACGTACGCGCTTCTGAATCTGCTCGGCGGAGATCACGGTACGAAGCTGCTCGGCTTTTGCAACGGGATTCATGGTGACGTACCATCTTCTCAGATTTTGGGGCGGGAGGGTGCGGTTATTCCAGAGGCGCCTCTTGAATCAGCGTTGCCTGATCTCCATCCCGCGGTCGCAACTTTGCCGGCGTCGGTAAACCGCGGACCCAGACCACCTCGTTTTCACTGACGACTACCGGCCACAGCCTGCGTTCGGAACTCAATTCTCCCCCTGGCAGGAGTTCCTTGATCTTCTTGGGAGCTTTGGTATGAGCCGGCCAAAAGCGATCTCCCGGACGCCAATTCCGTACCTGCAACTCCTTGCCCAACAAAGCACGGTTCAGCAAATGATCGGGATTATATCCCTCGATACGGCTTCTTGGAACCAAGACCGCTTCAAATCGCGAATTGATCTCTGGAACCACGGTCGAGCCGGGGACCGGCAAAGGATACTCGTAGTCAGAAGCGGCGGCTGCGGGCTTACGCTCCAGGCGCAGGGCGTGCTCTTTGCGCGACACGACCCAGCCCGCCGGTAGCTCAGTTGATTTGGCCGTGGGAGAGGAAGCCAGGGCCAGGATTTCCTCCACGTGATGGAACTCGAGGCGCAAGCCCAGGGATTCGCAGGCCGCTCTGACAATGCGCCGTTGCAGGGCAAGAGGCAGGGTGTTCAGAGCTTCTGACTTCAGCGTGGCGGATTGCTGGGTCCAGAGTTGCGGGAGCAGTCCTGCGACTTCGCGTTGCCAATAGTCTTCTTCGGCGCGAGCGATTTCGGCTGTTTCAGCCATGGCCTCGCGGACCGCTGGATTCAGAAAGCGTTCCAGCCGTGGAAGGATGCCATGCCGCACCCGGTTGCGGGCATGCCGCAGGTCACGGTTGCTGGCATCTTCGCGCCAAGGTTGGCCAAGGCTGTTTAGGTAAACTTCCAGATCTTTCCGCTTGGACGCCAAGAGCGGACGGATGATGGTTGCACGATTCTTTGCATCTGGGATTGACAGCTCGGGGTAAATGCCCGCCAACCCGCGGCTACCGGCGCCGCGCGTGATCTTGAGCAGAACCGTTTCGGCTTGGTCGTCGAGAGTGTGAGCGGTGGCAATTCGGTTCAAGAGAGCTTGGGCGAGCAAACGTCGGAAGTATTGATAGCGCAGTTCACGGGCAGCGGTCTCGATACTCAACCGCTCTTGTGCAGCGTAGGCAGCGGTGTCGCCGCTCTCACAGAGCAGGACCAACTTATGGTGCTGAGCAAGATCTGCGACGAATTGGGCGTCGGCGTCGGAGGCGGCCCCGCGCAGCTGGTGATTGAAGTGGACGACGGAAAGAACAACACCGAGTTCAGGGCGCAGGTCGACCAACAAGCGCAGCAGCGCAACCGAATCAGCCCCACCGGAGACAGCCACGCCCACGCGGTCTCCGGCCTTCAACAGCGCGTGCTTGCGGCTGTAGGCGAGGACGGTGGTGGCGAGGGGCTGCACGCGAAACATGGTACATCTCTTACCGGTCTCTATTCCTGCTTCGCCAGCATCTTGTTCACATCGCCGTGTGCGGGTGCGCCCTCCAGAGCCCGGTAAGTGCCCGAACTCTTCAACTCGTCCGGCATCCGGCGGAGCAGGCCAAGCGTGGCCCGCATGGGAGCCGAGCCCAGGCTGACACGCGCCACGCCCATTTTCTCCATCTCATTCACCGAGAGCGAGCCCGGGCCAGCGAGGATGTTTACCGGACATTGCGCGTCTTTGACGAGTTGCCTGATGGTTTCGGAGTCACGCACTCCGGGAACGAAAACACAGTCGGCTCCGGCATCACGATAGGCTTGCAGGCGCCGCACAGCATGCTCGTAGCGTGTTTCCGCCGGTCCCACCTCAGCCAGATAAACGTCGGTTCGGGCATTGAGCACGAGAGGGACACCGGACTTCTCCGCGACTTCACGAATGGCACGGATTCGCTCCAACTGCAATGGCAGATCGATCAGGGGACGCTGGGGATCGTCGGTGCCATCTTCGAAGTTCATCCCGACGGCACCAGCGGCAATCACCTCACGGGCGGTTTGGGCAGCGTCTTCTGAAGAATCTCCGTAACCAGCTTCGGCGTCGGCGGTGACCGGGACCTTCACGGCGCGGGCGATGCGAGCCACCTGGGTTAGCATCTCGGAGCGCGAGATCTTCTGTCCATCAGGATAACCGAGGGAGAAGGCGATGCCGGCGCTGGTGGTGGCGATGGCGGGAAAGCCGGCTTCTTCGATGATGCGGGCGCTGGTTACGTCCCAGACGTTGGGGAGGAGCAGGGCTTTGCCGGTGTGATGCAGGGCGCGGAGAGTGTTGGCTTTCTGTAGGAGGAGTTCGGGCATGAGTTGATTGTAAGAGACGGTGATTGGAACAGACAAAGACGGACGAGGGCGCGCGTTCTTTATCAGGCTTTCTTTCTCTTCATCTTTTCCACGAACTTGCCGACGCTCACGACGGCGCGACCGACGGTGCCGCGGCCGATCTCCTGAGCATCGTCGCGTGCGACGACGCTGACGGTGTAGAAGCGGCCATCGAAGGATTCAAGCGTGGCCTCGGCTCGAATTCTGGCTCCAATGCCGCTGGCGGCGCGGTGTTCGATGTGGATGGCTGTGCCCACGGTTATTTCGTCGCCTTCCATATACGGTTGCAGGGCATGGAAGGCGGCGATCTCCATGAGGCGAATCATGTCGGGAGTGGAATAGACCGGAGGCAGGTTGGGGTGCCGCGACTCCAGCGTGTGTTCGAACGCTACAGTTTCTCCGGCTGTGCTGCGAGTGCCGATGGGGATAGGCTTGGGCATGTTGCAGGGCTCCTTAGAAAGAAAAGAGCCAATGATTCCATAGAATCACCGGCTCTCATCTCGACGCTATTCCTTGGACTACGCGGCTGCCTTCGCCACCCGTCGGGCTTCGATTCCGTCCAGCCCTTGCCATAGAGCCTTGGCGGCGTTCTCGGTGGCATTCAGTGCCTTCTCGGCATTTTCCGGACGCGCTTCTAGCTGCTTGGCCAATTGCTGGCGCCAGACTTGCGAATGCTGCACGTCGGCGGTGGTGTGCAGCGTGAAATAGGCTGCAGTACGCTGATCGGCTCCGTACATCTGTTGCAGGCCACGGGCTTTCTCCTTGGCTACGCGGGGTACTTGCGATTCGTAGGCGTAGAAGGCGGCGAGAGCCTCTTCCGGCGTGCCTTCGCTGGCTACACGATGGAAGAAAGTGGTGAGCTGCCTGATTTCCGGCAGCGGGGAATGGCGGCGCAAGTTACGGCCTGAGCCCATGCCCTCGGCGAAGTCCAGCCATATTTCGGAGTGGGCGCGGGCGGGCTCGCCGAAAAGGTCCTCACCGCCCTTTTCATCGGCCAAGTTGGCCAAAACGGCGCGGCGGAGCTCACCTTCGTCCAGGCGTACGCCCAACTCGGCGAGGTAGGTGGGGAAGGCTTCGACGTGGTGGTAGTAGTCCTGAGCGTACCCGCGCAGATCGTCGCGGGTGAGCTTGCCCGCGGTCCAGGCTTGGTAAAAAGGGTGGCAAAGCAGATCGTACTTGGCGATGCGGGACTCGAGTTGCTGGAAGAATTCGGTGTGATTCATGGCGGCCTCCGGAAAGAAACAATATACGAGGCGCGGAGCAGTGTGGCAACTGGGGGTGAGGAATTCTTGTTTTGGGAATTGGTTCGGGTATTTTGTGCGGGCGACGGTGGCGGCGGGTGGGATTGGGAGAATAATGAATGGGAAGAGTCCAAAAGCTGATCGCAGAGGGCGCAGAGAAACGTCGCCCAGAGAACGCGGAGAAGAGCAGGTGGGGTGATGAAAGAGCATGTCTTCTTGGCCGCATTTTTGCTGGTATCGGGATTCGGTATTGCGGGATCCGGCGAGACGCCTGAGATCATTCAAATCTCGCCAACTGGTGGGCCGGAAGGCACGCGGGTTGAGATCTCGGGCAGAAATCTGAAGGAAGTGAAGCGAGTGGTCTTTCACACAACCGACGCTGATTTCAAGATCGTGTCGTCCGAGGAGTTAGTAGCGATTGTGCCGCATCGGACGGCAACGTCGGTTATTACGCTTATCACGCCGCAGGCGCGAGCGGCCAGTCCGTTTCCGTTTGTTGTGCTGAGCGATCCGCGGGTGCCGGATGAAGCGAGCTATAAGGCCGGGTATGTAAATTCGATGCCTGCTCCGGAGGGATTTTCGTCCGTCCTGCTGTGGGGAATTGCGATTGCCGATACGCGGGTTTCGGGATATGCGTCGGCGACCGTTGCAGTCGGGTGGACCCAGCTTTCCTGCCTGGCGGATGGCCGCGAGGTCGTGCTCAACGACGACCGCGGCGGCCTGCGCGGCGGTCTCTACCGGCGCAATCCATGGTTTGGAATCAACGATCATGAGCCCCTGCCGATGACGCTCGATCTTGCAAATCATGCGGTGACTTTGCGCGTGGGACAGCGTCCTGACAAAGTCTGGCACTTCTGGCCGCTGTCTCCCCGCCAGGCTTTGCCTAGCGGGCATTTGGAGGGTTGCACGGTGAAGGCGCGAGTCAAAATTTCTCCTGGCGCATTGTTGCAAATGGGAATGGATTATTGGCGCAATCCGACGGTCGAGTACGGACCCGGAAACAGTCATGAAGCTGGCGCCAGTAACTGGTATTTTCCCTCAGACCGCTGGCAGGAGGCGGAGTTTACAGACATCGGCGGGATGAAGTTCTAGCCTCTGATACCAGCCGCTGACTCCGCAGAAAAGCGCAGATAAATCGAAACCGTGAACCGCGTTCCGGTGGGGCTGAGGGCTCGGCCCCGACGGTCGGCAAGTATTTGTGAAGGAACGACTTCGGCGACTGCCAGCCTGTTTTTTGCCACCGGCCTGCTTTCATTCTGATCAGACTGCAAGCGAGTTCCACGAAAAGTCGCTCTTGACTTCCCGTTCACGGCGGAGGAAAATCCCCTGCGCTCGGGCCGTGGGCAGCTCCCCCCGCTGTTGCCTGTCGAGCCGAGAGCAGTCGGCCGATCGAATCCTAAGACAATTTCTTGAGCTCTGAACTGGAGGAGAATTTCCATGCGAAAGAACGATGGTTGCGTAGGAATCATTCTGGTGATTGCGTTAACAACGTTGTCTTCTATAGCCACAGCGCAGACCTACTCTGTGACTGACCTGGGCGTGTTGTCTGGCGACACGGCGAGCGAGGGCATCGCAGTTAACTCTTCCGGCCACGTAGTGGGCTGTGCCGACACCTCCGACATCAGCGGGTTTCCCTGTACCGAGGCTTTCCCCGGCCATGCGTTCTTCTGGAGCAACGGTACCATGCAGGACCTGGGCGTACTGAACATCGGTGACGTTTTCAGCGAGGCTTTGTACGTCAGTGACTCCGACCAAGTCACCGGTATATCTGTAAACAGTTCAGGCAATAGTGCCCCTTTTATCTGGACGAAGAGTACTGGCATGACCGCCCTGCCCACCCTGCCGGGTGCAACCTACGGTCTTGCGGGTGGAATAACTTCTAAGGGCATAATCACCGGCTCCTCCAACTCCGGCGCCAACCCGTCAGTAATCGTTCCCATTGCGTGGATCAAGAGCGGGAACACTTACAAGATCCTCCTATTACCGACTGTTCCCGGGGCGGTGGTCACTTTGTGTTGCTACGTCAACAATAGCAACGAAGGGGCTGGGTTAGCCGTGCTCAGTTCTGGGGAATACCATGGTTTTCGGGTTACAACCAAGGGTGCCAAAGATCTGGGAGCACTTCTCGGCGGCACGCTTAGTAACGCGCAAGGGATTAACGCGTCGGGAGTGATCGCCGGTTATTCCAACAGTTCCACCAGCGGGTCGAACTTCGTGACCGTAGCGTGGGACCCGAGCGGGAAGATTCACAACCTCGGGACCTTGCCTGGTGGCACGAGCAGCGCTGCCTACGATATTAATGACTCGAACCAAATCGTGGGATTTTCAAACACGGTCACGAGTACCAGCGACGCCATGATCTGGACCCAGAAGGGCGGCATGAAGGACCTGAATAGCCTGATCCCTCCCAACTCTGGGTGGGTACTGGTGCTGGCGAATTGGATTAACAATTCTGGACAGATTACGGGTTACGGCACCATCAACGGGGAGAACCATGCGTTCCTGTTGACGCCGCAGTAGGCTCGCGAGGTCGGACGAACAGAGAGTTTCCTTGCGGATATTGAACAGGACTCGGGAGGTCGAGCATCCGCTCACTTTTTTTCGGTCTTCTTGCTTGAGGATTCCGACTTCGGCTTTTCGTCTTTTTTGGATTCGGACTTCGAACTGGATTCATTTTTCGAATCGGACTTCGACCTAGTTTCGGAGGAGGACGCTGACTCGCCCGACGACTTCTTAGGGTAGTCGGTCACGTACCATCCTGAACCTTTGAATTGCACGGCGGGAGCGGAGATCATTTGCTTGATTGGACCGCCGCATTCCGGACATTTCTTCGTATGACGCGCCGCGAACGTTTGGATACGCTCGAAGCGATGGTGGCACTTCTGACACTCGTATTCGTAAAGTGGCATGGACTCCTAGATTAACTCTGCCTCTCGATTCTGTTTTGATTCTAGGGTGTGCGCTTCTCTGCCGTCAATTTTGCGGGGCGGTTGCGGGCTGGGCTTACCATTTCTTGAAGATCACGAAGACGGCAGCCACCATCATGACAAAACCGACCGCGTAGTTCCATCGCATCGGTTCCTTGAGATACAAGATGGAGAAGACCGAGAACACCGTCAGGGTGATGACTTCCTGAATGGTCTTGAGCTGGGCGGCGGTGAACTCGTAGGAACCGATGCGGTTGGCCGGGACCTGGAAACAATATTCCGCGAAGGCAATGACCCAGCTAATCAGAATGACCTTGAACAGCGGCGCGTGGCGGTATTTCAGGTGGCCGTACCAGGCGAAGGTCATGAAGATGTTGGAGATGGTGAGAAGGATGATGGTGGTCATGTCGTCTATTTTCTACCAATTCGTTAATTCTTCACCACAGAGGGCACAGAGGACTTCAAGTGCTTATGCAATCGGATGGTAGACTCGGCTCCATGACGAGTGAAAAGCCGCCGGCGGGAGCTACCAACCCCTTGGCGCCCGGACTGTATCTGGTGGCGACGCCGATTGGGAACTTGGAAGACATCACGCTGCGGGCGGTGCGAGTGTTGAAGGAAGCCGATGTGATTGCCTGCGAAGACACCCGGCAAACACAGAAGCTGCTAAATCATTACGGCATAGGTACGCGGACCACGAGTTACCACGAACACAACGAGCTGACGCGAGCGCCGGAGTTGGTGCTTGATCTGGAGCAGGGGGCTCGCATCGCGCTGGTGACGGACGCGGGCATGCCGGGAATATCGGATCCGGGGTTTCGGCTGATTGGATTGGCGATTCGGCATCGCGTGCCGGTGGTGCCAATTCCTGGTGCATCAGCCTTTCTGGCGGCGCTGGTGGCGAGTGGCTTGCCGACGGATGCCTTTCGCTTCAGCGGATTTCTCCCGGCGAAGCAGGGTCAGCGACGGGCGCTACTGGAAAGCGTGCGCGACTCGCCGCGAACGCAGGTGTTCTATGAAGCTCCCCACCGGGTGAAAGAAGCGCTGGAAGACATTGTCGAGGTGCTGGGAGCGTTGCGGCATGTAGTGGTGGCGCGCGAAGTCACAAAGCTGCATGAGGAATTCTTGCGAGGGCATGCGAGGGATGTGCTGGAGACGTTGAAGGCGCGGGGCGATGTCAAGGGCGAGATCACGCTGATTATTGGTAAGGCAGAGGAGACGGAGAAGAAAGCTGTGCCGTCGCGAGCGAGCCTGCGCCAACGACTTGAGCAACTAATGAACGACGAAAAGCTGGACGAAAAGGCTGCGCTCAAGAAGATTGCGAAGGAGATGGGCGTGTCGAAGAGCGAGGCGTATCGGGAGTTGCAGAGGAGCAAGTGATATCGCGTTGGTCCGAAGGCTCTTCTAAGTATCGTGTGTTCTGACCCACTATTTCGGCACTGGGAAGCCTTTCATGCAGACCACGGTGCGGTCAGCCTCCTCGGGTGTGGCGTGGGTGAAGCCGAGGTTTGCTGTGCAGAGGACATCTCCTTTCATAACCAGGCTGGTATTGTTGTCGAGCGGCGCGTTCTGCTTGGTTGCTATCAGGATGCGTTGGGAACCGTCGGGCGAAAGCACCCAAATCTGGTTTAGCAAAAGCTCAGATACGTAGATGTTTCCTTTGGCGTCGAGTTCGATGCCGTCGAATGCCGAAAACCCGTACGGCAGGGCCACGGGTTCACCGGCCGTCCCGTCGTCCTTGATCGGAATCCTGAGTACCAGGGGATCGCCGTCGGTGACTGCATAGATGTTCTTCTGTTGCTTATCGAGCACGAGGTCATTGACGCCGAGGGGAAATCCCGAATAAGGCTTGGGGGACCAATTGAGCAGAGAGTGTGCCGACCATAGGTCCACCTTCTTGCCGTCCGGTGCAATTTTCCAAATTCCCGAGTAGGTGAGGTCGGTCATGTACACGTTGCCGTTCGAATCGATGGCAACATCGTCGGGATAGCAGAATGGCCAGCCTTCCGCTTTGGTCGCGAGCGGCGTCACTTGGCGTGTCTTGGCTTCGATCTTATAGACGCCGGAGCTGGTCACCGTGGCGTCGCGGCAAGCGGGATGGAACGGATTTCCCAAGTCCTGCCTAAAGTCGCGTTTCGAGTGGCCGGTGTATGCGACGTAGATGTTGCCAGACTGGTCGAGGTCGAGTCCGATCAGATCTCCCATTCCGCTTTCTTCCTTCGAGGGTACCCAGGCGATGTGATCGTAGCTGCCGTCATCCTTGAGCATGACGACTTCCCCAATATGCATCAGGGTCGCGTAGAGGTTGCCGCGCGAATCGACGCCGAGACCCTCGGGTGTGTCGGGGAGCTTGGCCATGACCCAGGTCTTGAACTGGGCCGCAGCATACCGAGGAGCGGCAGCGAAAAACAATGCGCAGCCAATTAGAGAGAAAAGGAATCTGAGACGCCGTTCCTTGCGCGGTCGCGCTTCAGACATGTGGTTCCCTCGCTATTTTGGAGTCAATTCACGCTTGACGGCATCGCTGACCACTTTTCCATCTACCCGAATGCCTTCGGCGGTGAAGCGGGCCATGACATTCTTCATCACGGTGCCCATTTCCTTTATCGTGGGCGAACCCATTTCTGCGATTACAGCTTTGACTCCGGCTGCAATGTGCTCTTCGGTGGCGGCTTTAGGCAGGTAGGCTTCGATCAGGACAATTTCGGCGGCCTCTTTGTCCGCCATTTCTTTGCGGCCGCCTTTTAGGAACTGCTCGACGGATTCTTTGCGCTGTTTGATCAGCGTGCTGAGCACTTGCTGGGATTCCTTGTCGTCGAGCGGAGCCATTTTTTCGATCTCGCGGTTCTTGAGGGCGGTCTTCACCATGCGCAGAGTAGAGAGGCGGTGCTCCTCGCGGGCCTTCATGGCCGTAGTGATGTCCTTCTGAATCTGCTCGATCATGCTCATGGATGGATTATAGCGGGAAGCAGACGCGGCAAGCTGCGTCTCTACGGCGGCCATTGCAGCGTGGCTCGTGGGGTAAACTAGGACACATCCTCATGCTGCGCAAGAATCGTCTCTTTACTCCCGGCCCGACACCTATTCTTCCTTCGGCCCAGACCGCGATGGCATCGTTTGCCATGCACCATCGCACAGCCGATTTTCGGGCGCTGTATGCGCGCGTGTTGTCCGACATGAAGGAGTTCATCGGCACGAAGAACGATGTGCTGGTGCTGGCGTCTTCGGGGACGGGCGTGATGGAAGGTTGTGTCTCGAACCTGACTTCCCCCGGCGACAAAGTTCTGGTGCTCAGTGCGGGCAAGTTCGGCGAACGTTGGCGGGATCTGGCGCAGGCTTTCGGATGCGTGGTCGAGGTGGTCAGCGCACCATATGGCGAGACGTTTTCGCTGGACGCGATTCGCGGGAAGCTGACTGCGGATATGCGCGCCATTTACATGCAGGCGACCGAGAGTTCGACGGGGGCGCGGCATGATGTGGAGGCGATTGCCCGGCTGGTGCGGAAGAGCGGTGATGACACATTGCTGGTGGTGGACGGCATAACTGGCCTGGGCACGACGCGGTTTGATGTGGATGGCTGGGGGATTGACGTGATCATCGGAGGCTCGCAGAAGGCGTTGATGATCCCGCCGGGACTTGCTTATTGCGCCGTCAGCGAGCGCGCTTGGAAACGGATGGAGACCGCTAAGTCTCCGCGCTACTACTTCGATTTCCGCAAAGAGAGAAAAGCTGCAGCCAAGGGCGAGTCTGCGTTCACGCCGGCGACGTCGTTGTTCGCCGCATTGGCCGCGGCGCTGGACTTCATTCGGCAGATGGGAAACGGAGACGTAGCCGCGGGCCGCGTGGCGTTGATCGAGAACGCAGAGCTGGCAGCCGAGATGACGCGGGCTGGGGCGAAGGCTCTGGGGCTTGAGCTGTTTGCTCCGACGTGTCCGGCGGCCGCGCTTACTGCGATTCAAGCTCCCGATGGCGTGGACTCGAGTGCGATGGTCAAGCAGTTCCGCGAGGTCTTCGGTGCGGTGGTCGCGAATGGGCAAGCGGAGATGAAGGGCAAACTGTTCCGCATCGCGCACCTCGGCTATTACGACTATCTCGATACGATCGGGATACTGGCTGCGCTGGAGCATGTGATGGCAGGGGCGCGACGCAAGGTCGAGTATGGTGCGGCGGTGGGAGCGGCTCAGGAGGTTTATGCGAAAACTGCGATGGTTGCACGCAAGTGAGCCCCAAGACCAGCCACGGATGTTCACGGATCGGCACGGATAAATCATGAAGATTGTCGTAGCTGAAAAAATCTCCGCCTCTGCTGTGGACCTGCTGCGCGAGCCGCGCTGGGTCGTGATAACGCCCGACAACATGGAGGGTGGCCTCGGGGCGCAACTCGAGTCGGCGGATGCGCTGATCGTGCGCTCGGCGGTGCAAGTGAATGCGGAGTTGCTGTCCAAGGCGCGCAAGCTGCGAGTGATCGGCCGGGCCGGCGTGGGCGTGGACAATATTGACCTAGATCCCGCCACTCGCCAGGGTATCGCGGTGATGAATACGCCCGGCGCGAACGCCGTGGCCGTGGCCGAACACACACTGGCCATGATGCTGGTTATGGCGCGTCACTTGTGCCGGGCCAACGACCTGATGCATTGCGGCAAATGGGAAAAGAAATCGTTGCAAGGAACGGAACTGCGCGCCAAAACACTGGGCATCGTCGGTCTGGGGCGAGTGGGGATGGAAGTTGCACGCCGCGCCCGGGCGTTCGAGATGGAAATTGTGGGCCATGATCCCTTCGTCTCGGTCGTGGTTGCAAAAGAGCAAGGGATCCGGATGGCGAGTTTGGAAGAACTCTACGCCGCCGCGGACTATGTGACTCTGCACGTTGGCCTCACGCCCCAGACCACGGAGATGATCAACGCAGAAACGATAAGGAAGATGAGGCGGGGTGTGCGGCTGGTGAACTGCGCGCGCGGCGAACTGATTGACGAGGCAGCGTTGGCCCAGGCAGTGAAGCAGGGCCAGGTCGCGGGAGCCGCATTGGACGTCTTTGCCGAAGAGCCGTTGAAGAATTCGCCGCTGGCTTCGTTGGACAACGTGATTCTGACACCGCATATCGGCGGGTCAACTTTTGAGGCGCAGGAGGCGGTGGGCTATCAGATTGCGTTGCAAGTGAAGGAGTATCTGAAGAGTGGCGTGATCCAAAATGCGGTGAATGTTCCTTCAGTGTCGCACGACGAGTTTGTGGAACTGCAGCCCTACATCGTGCTGGCGGAGAAGCTAGGCTCATTCCTTGCCCAAGTCAGCGAGGGAGCGCTGGAAGAGATTTCGTTGCGGTACAGCGGGCATATCGCGGAATGGAAAACGGATTTGATCCGCAACGCCGCGATCAAGGGCATTCTGAACGAGGCGCTGGAAGAGAAAGCCAACCTGGTGAATGCAGCGGCCATCGCCGCTTCGCGCGGGCTGCGGGTGCATGAGGCGCGCAAGGCCAAGACCTCGACTGGCGGCGCGGGCAGCGTGCTTTCCATCGTTATGAAGACTCAGACCGAGGAACACATGGTCAAGGGCGCAGTGTTGCATGGCCAGACGCCGCGCTTGCTGCATGTGGATGGAATCGAGGTAGAAGCGCCGCTGGAACGGAACTTGATTTTCCTCAGCAACCGCGATGTGCCCGGCGTGATTGGCAAAGTGGGCACGATTCTTGGCGACCACAAGATCAATATTGCCGATTTCTCGCTGGGGCGGCGGACGGGAAACGGGCCGGCTGGGAAGCGCGAGGCGATTGCAGTAGTGCACGTGGACGGGACTGTGCCTGACCGAGTTCTGGCTGCGCTCAGGAAGGTGCCGGCAATCGCGCGGGCCAAGGCGATCCGGTTGACATAGCCCGACGTGGCGGGTTGTGTGGCACAATTCTGCATCAAACATGAAAAGAGGAGAACGGATGCTCAAGCGAGCAGGGATTGCGTTGACAGTGATGTTTTTTCTAACTTCAAGTGCCCTTGGTCAAGATGGGCGGTTCGACGCCAGCATTAACGGCGGCGAGGTGTTTACCAACACGGCCAGCGGGAACGCGGTTACGCAAAACGCTACGGCGGGCCCGGTCATCTTTGGCACTTTTCGCTACAACCTCAAAGCTAAGCACTCTTTGATATTCAATTACGGGCGGACAAGAAATTCGCAGACCTACCTGGCTGGCGGCAACTTCCACGTTCTGAACTCGATCTCGGAGGTCAGCGGGGCGTATGTCTTCAGTCCGTTCCCCAACGGCAAGTTTGAACCTTTTATCCTGGCGGGCGGTGGAGTGTTGATTTTTGGTCCCAGCAGCACCTGGGACTTTTTCCCCAATCTGCCGGACAATGTGCCCGATCGGGTGCAGGTCAACCTGGGAGCGGCCAAGCAAACTGAGCTGGCGTTTCTGTACGGGCTGGGAGTGGATTACCGGCTGCCGAAGTTTTCAAGACTTTCACTGCGACTGCAATACCGCGGCTTTCTCTACAAAGCGCCCGACTTCAAAATCGATGCGAATTCCGGTAGCACGGTGAGCTTCTTTACCGGTGGCAGACAACACATGGCCGAGCCGTCGGTTGGGATTGTGTTCAGGTTTTAGTAGAGCCAGGAAGGACTTAACCACAGGGGACACAGAAGCGCACAGAGGAAACCCGGGCCACGGATTTGCACATCAACACGGATCTGAAAAACAAGACCTAGGAGTTCAGTGCGGCTTTGCGGAGTTTGCGGCTCTCGGCCAGCAAAGCCATGGAGTGCATCAGGTTTTGCAGGGTCACGATGCCCACCAGCCGCTGATCTTCAACTACCGGAATGATGCTCAGATTGCGAGCGGTGAGTTTCCGGAAAGCCGACGCCAGCGATTCGTTCTTTTGGGCCACTTCGAACAGGCGGTTCATGACCGCCTGCACGTAGCCGTTGCCTTCGGCGCGCAGGGCTTGGAGGATCCGCTGCTTGGAGATCACCCCCACCATGTCACTGCCGCGGATGACGGGAAAATCATCCTGCAAGGAGTGGACAGCCTTATCGAGCGCGTCTTCCAGAGTGTCGGCCGGCGAGAGGGTGGCGAAATCGGTCAACATGATGTCTTCCAGGCGCACCGTTTCGAGCACCGACTGAAATACCGCGGAGCGCTCTTCCAGTTGCGCTGCGATGAACAGGAAGAAGCCGATCATGGTCAGCCAGATGTTCCACAACATGCCGGTCAGCATGAACAGGGTGGCAAAGGCCTGGCCGATGGCGATGGCCCGGCGGGTGGCGCGGACGGAATCCATGCGGCGGCTGAAAAGCGCGCGTAGAATCTTTCCGCCATCCAGAGGATAGGCGGGCAACAGATTGAACAGGCCCAGCCACAGGTTGGACCAGACGAGGGCCCGCGGCAGATTGCCGGATTGCAGGTCCCACGGTTTCGTCCAGAGGTGGATCTCGGGGGCGACAGCCAGCAGAATGCTGGCGGCGGCAAAAGCAATTGCGAGATTCACTACCGGGCCGGCAATGGCGATGCGAACATCGCGCTTCCAGGTCAGGACACCGGGCTCGACCGGTTGCTGAGTTTCATCGAGGAGAGTGATTCCGCCGATGGGAAGCAGGATGATGGCCTTGGCAGGAACCCCGGCGTGGGTCGCTACGAGGGCGTGTCCTAGTTCGTGCAGCAAGACGGAGGCGAAGACAATTCCCACAAGCGCCAAGCCACGGCCCGCGCTGGCGGGCCCATGCGACGCCGACTCAGTCAGCCACACGAACAGCAGTAGAAAGAAAAAGGTCAGATGGATGCGGAGTTCGACTCCGAAGACCCGACCCGCCGGAATGGACCAATTTCTCATTCGCAAACCCCTGCCCTTCCATTCTATATAGTTTTAGACACCGGGGCGCGACGCGGGATGCCGCTTGCCCAGTCGGAAGTACAAGGCTGCTGGTTTGGCCAAGAACTATGAGAGTGATCGCAGGGAAATATCGCAGCCGAAGGCTACAGTCACTACCTGGGATGGAGTTGCGTCCAACCAGTGACCGGCTGCGGGAGACGCTTTTCGATATCCTCACCGCGGGCAATCCCGCGGCGCTGGAGGGAACAGTTTGGATCGATCTTTACGCAGGGACTGGCGCTGTGGGGATCGAGGCGCTGAGCCGGGGCGCGGGAATGGTTTACTTCGTGGAAGCGGCGTCGGATGCCGCTGAGCTGATTCGTAAGAATCTGCTGACACTCGGGATAACAAGCGCATTCCAGGTTCTTAGGCAAGACGCCATCCGGGCGTTACAGGCGTGGGGCAAGAGCGGGATACAGACCAACTTTGTATTCATGGATCCGCCGTATGTCATGGAAGCGGCTTACGCGCAAGCTCTTACCACGCTTGCAAGTTCGGCGTTCCTGCTGCCCGAGACTATTGTGATGGTCGAGCATCAAAAGAAAGTCGATCCCGGCGAGCAGGTTGCGTCTTTACAACGATACCGGCTGCTTAAGCAGGGAGACGCGGCTTTGAGTTTCTATCGCAGGGGATGATGATGGACCATCTTAGATATCACGAAGGTGAACTGGCGGTTCAGACGCGGGTGGGAGTGGGTGCTGATGGTTTGGGTGCGCATGAGATGTATCGTCCGGCGATGGCTGCGGGGGTACAGCATTTTCTCGCTGCCCAGCAACTTGCGGCGGTTGCCACCTTAGATGGGAAAGGGCGGCCGTGGGCCTCGCTGCGTTCCGGCCAGCCCGGGTTTCTGCGGGTTCTGGATGAGCACACGCTTGAGATTGGAGGATACGTAAATCAGGACGATCCTTTGATCGCGAATTTGGCAAAGCCAGGGCCGGCTGGAGTGCTGGTCATCAATCTTGCGCTACGGCATCGTGTGCGTTTGAACGGAGAAGGTCAGATCGATACCGACGGGCGCATCCGAGTGAGTTTGAATCAGGTTTATGGGAACTGTCCGCAGTACATCCAGGCGCGCGAGGTGCATGGGGAGCGCGAGGCCGAATCCAGCCGGACCTGCCAGACAGAACTTCTGGACGAGAGGTTGCGCCGATGGCTGGAGAATGCAGATACGTTCTTTCTAGCGACCGCGCATCCAGAGTCGGGAGTGGACGCGTCCCATCGCGGAGGCAAGCCGGGGTTTGTGCGGGTGGAGAACGAGAAGCGTTTCGTGTTTCCTGACTACGCCGGCAACAACATGTTCAATTCGCTGGGCAACATTACTTCCTATCCGCGGGCGGGATTGCTTTTTCCGGACTTCAGGTCGGGAGCGACGCTGCAGATTACCGGGGCGGCGAGCATCATCTGGGAAGGCCCGCAGATCGCGGAGTTCCGTGGCGCACGGCGGCTGGTGAGCGTTGACATCGAAAAGATCGTCGAGCTTTCGCCGGGGATGCTGCTGCAATTTGAGTTCAAGGGATATTCGCCGAGTCTGCGGTGAGGGGCTACATCACGATTTCATTTACCCGGCGCACTATGGGGTGCTGCATCTCCTGCAGATCGTTCTTCACCCGGTTCAGCCCGTAGACACACTGCTCGAAATGGCTGGAGAGGCTGGCGAAGAGCGGCGCGACCTTGGTGTATTCGAAGCAATCGAACTTGGAGACGATGTAATAGCTCTCTTTGCCGGCTTTCATCCAATCCACAAAATTCTCCAGACGGTTGCGGCGCAAGCGAAATTGGTTAATGCTCTCCGGGAACATGCCGGTGAAGAACAGCGTGTAGTCGCCGACGTGTTTGCGAACCTGGCGTTCGCGGTCGAATGAAGGCGCTGGCCCGAATACGGGATCGGCTTCGAGCAGCATCTCGCCAACGTCGGTCAGCGGCCGCGCAGCCGTGGCGCTGCGAATCTTGAGTAGCTGTTCGACCTCACAGAACTCCGCCAGTAAATGAGCGACATAGTTGACGATTTGAGGATCGCGAATGCCGATTTCCTCGGCATAGTGGCGTCCGACGAGTTCAATGAAGAGCTTCTGCAAGGGATGCGATTCGGGAATCATGCGGGGCTCACCTCCGTAAAACCCGCTGGCGGCGCAGGGAGACGCCGCTAACATTGAGTGATACATAACTCACCTTAACCGCGAACGCAAGTGACTTCTGTGTTTCGGCACCCCACGTTCGTGCTACATGATTAGAAGGTGTGACTATGTGCAAAGGTTTTACCGACTTTCTGTTGGCAGTCAGTGTGATCGGCTGCCAATTTCGGGCGTGGCCGTCCAGTACAATATCGGCCACGGAGGGACATGAATTTTGGAACGGAAGAACATATCGAGCGGTACGACATGGGAGCCGGTTGTGGGATACTCGCGCGCGGTCAGGATTGACAACAACGTTTACGTGGCGGGGACGACAGCGACCGGCGCTGACGGCAAGATCGTGGGTGTCGGCGACAGCTACGCCCAGGCGATCCAGACTCTGAAGAACATTGAAGCGGCCCTGCAGAAAGCCGGGGCCACCATGAAAGATGTGGTGCGGACCCGGATGTTCGTGACCAACATTGCGGATTGGGAGAAGATCGGCAAAGCGCACGGGGAGTTCTTTCGTGACATCCGGCCGGCGACTTCGATGGTGGAAGTGAGTAAGTTGATTTCTCCAGAGATGCTGGTAGAGATTGAGGCGGACGCAGTGATCGGAAGCTAGCAGGAGAGGTTTTCGAGGCGTGGAGGGCGAGATGAAAGCTTGCGTACGGACATTGTTCCTCTTGGTCGCATTGGTGATTCCACTTCTGGCGCAACAGAACAGTAGCGCGCCCGCGTTGCATTCGTTCACGGTGATCCGGGCAGGAGTGCTGATTGACGGAAAGTCCGACTCGCCTCGTCGCGATCAGGTAATTGTGATTCGCGGTGACCGGATTGAGAGCATTTCGGACAGCGCCACGGCAAAGATTCCCGCCAACGCCGAGGTCATCGACCTTTCTCATGCAACAGTACTGCCCGGATTAATCGATTCGCATACCCACATTTTTCTGCAAGGAGAAGATCCGGCACGGGGCGGATATGACGCGAACATCTTGAAATACCCGCTGGCATATCGGGCGGTCCGGGCGGCTGTGGTTGCGCGCCGTGCGCTGGAACAAGGCTTCACGACCTTGCGTGACGTGGAGACCGAGGGTGCTGGCTACGGTGACATCGGCATCAAAATGGCCATTGAGGAGGGTTACTCTCCGGGGCCGAGGCTGTTTGTGGCGACGCGTGCGATTTCGACGACGGGTGGATACATGCTGGAGGATTATGCGCCGGAACTCACGATGCCGAAAGGGGCGCAGATCGTCGATGGGCCGGTCGAGGCGCGTAAAGCGGCGCGGGAGCAACTGGATCACGGAGCGGACTGGATCAAAGTCTACATGACGCACCGGTCGTGGCTGGGAAAGGACGGCGAACTGGTTTCACAGCCCACGCTGACAGTTGAGGAACTGAAGGCTGTCGTGGATGAAACCCACGGTTGGGGCAAGAAAGTCGCGTGCCATGCGTATGGCGGAATCGGCCTGCACCGCGCGTTGGACGGCGGTTGTGATTCGATTGAGCACGGACTTGACCTGGATGATGCTGCCATCGCGCAAATGCTCAAGCAGGGCACGTGGTACTGCCCGACCATCGGCGTGTACTACACCGATTGGGGTCCGGCCGACACGGCTGCGGGGCAGCGGGACCGCAAGCGTGCGGCGGTGCACGAAGTGTCGTTTCCCAAAGCGCTGCATGCAGGAGTGAAGATTGTCTTCGGCACCGACATGGGAGGCATTCCCTGGAGCGAGTCGATTGCGCAGGAATTCTCGCAAATGGTTCGCCTTGGGATGTCGCCGATGGACGCCATCAAGAGCGCGACCTCGCGTCCGGCAGAGATGCTGGGGATGCAAGGGCAGATCGGTGCGATCACGGCGGGGGCGCTGGCCGACATAGTTGCTGTCGATGGCGATCCGGTGCGCGACGTCAAGATCCTCGAAAATGTGCAGTTCGTGATGAAAAGCGGAAAGGTCTTTAAGAGCGGTGGTAAAGTCATCCCCTGATGCCTGACGGTCGAGTTGTAGCTAGGACGATTTCGGTAGTGCGCATAGCGACGTCCGTTTTCTTCATTCTCTTCGGCGAATACAAACTCTTCGGACCAGGATTCTCCCACGGCGGATTTCAGGAATATCTGCGCGGTTACATTGAAGGATCAGCAGTCGGCTTCTACCGGCCAATTCTGGCGCATGTGGTGTTGCCTCATGCGGTTTTGCTGGGGTATACGGTTGGGGCTGTGGAGATGTTCATCGGCGTGTCGCTGTTGCTCGGGATTTGGGTGCGGGCGGCGTCGGTGTTAGGCGTGCTGCACATGTTGAGCATGACACTGGCAACGTGGTGGGAGGTTGGACACAACGTTCCGGTGTGGCGCTACTTCGGGGCGGAACTTGATCATCTGCCGATGCTGCTTCTGTTTGTGATCTTCTATGCTTCTGATGCGGGGAGAGTGTGGGGCCTGGATGGGTGGCGGCTAAGATCCTGAAACGCAGAGAGCGCTGAGAAGAGCGCTGGGGAACGCGGAGACAACCCCAAGGAGAAATGATGAAGAGAGCGTACGTCAATGTATGGTTTTTGATCGGAGGGCTGTGCATTTTGTGTTCGACGATTTTCGCACAGCAGTCCGCGCCGCGGGTTGTGGTTCGTGCTGGGCATTTGCTGGACACGAAAAGCGGGAAGACGCTCGTCAATCAGGCGATTGTGATCGAGGGTGGGAAGATTGTCAGCGTGGGGCCGATCGCCGAAGTCAAGACCGCCGCCGGTGATCAGATCATCGAGCTTCCGCAGGCCACCGTGCTGCCGGGGCTAATTGACGCGCACACCCACCTCGACGAAGGTCCCGAGAATCATGGCTACCCTGGATTGGCAGTTTCGGTGCCGCGGCATGCGCTGATTGGTGCGCGTAATGCCCGGGCCACGTTGGAGGCGGGCTTCACTACCATACGGAACGTGGGTGCCGATGGCTTCAGCGACGTGGCCCTGCGCGATGCCATCAATGCAGGCGAAATTCCGGGACCGCGCATGCTGGTGAGTGGTCCTGCGCTAAGCATCACCGGCGGCCACTGCGATAACAACCTGCTGCCGTTCGAGTATCACGCTACCGGGGACGGCGTGGCCGATGGCATCGCAGCTGTGCAGCACAAGGTACGCGAGAACATTAAGTATGGGGCAGATCTCATAAAGGTGTGCGCCACTGGTGGAGTGCTCTCGCAAGGCGACGATCCGCAGGCTTCGCAGTACACGCTCGAAGAGATGAGGGCCATTGTGGCCGATGCACACCGCTTGGGGCGAAGAGTGGCGGCGCATGCACACGGCGCGCAGGGAATTCTGTGGGCGTCGGAGGCAGGCGTGGATTCGGTCGAACACGGGTCTTACATTGACGACGCCGGCATTGCCGAGATGAAGAAGAACGGCACCTACCTGGTGCCCACCCTTTATGTGGCCGAATGGGTAGTGGACAACGCCGAGCGCATGCACCTGACGGCCAACATGCTAAGCAAAGCCCGTGAAGTCCTGCCGATTGCGCGCAAGAACATTGCTCGTGCATTCGCGGGCGGAGTAAAGGTGGCGTTTGGAACGGATGCGGGAGTCTATCCTCACGGTATGAATGCGCATGAATTCGCAGTGATGGTGAAGGTGGGGCTGAGTCCACTCCAGGCTATTCAGGCGGCAACCGTCAACGCAGCGGACCTGGTGGGCTGGTCTGGCAAGGTTGGGGCGCTTGAAGCCGGTAAGTGGGCGGACATTGTGGCAGTGGACAGCGATCCGCTGCAAGACGTCACTACGCTTGAGCGGGTGAAGTTCGTTATGAAAGGCGGCGTGGTGGTGAAGAACGAGTACGGGAAGTAAATGCCGCCGCAGATCTACGCGGATCAACGCACATAATTCTTTTTCATTGGGTTGATCTGCGTTCATCAGCGAAGATCTGCGGCTGCAAAAGCAAAAGGCCGGCTCGAGGCCGGCCTTTGCACTAAACAAAATCCGAGCACTACTTCTTGGGTGAAGGGGCGATTGCGTCTTTGGTAGCCTTCGCCACGCGGAACTTCACTACGGTCTTGGCCTTGATCTGAATCGGTTCGCCGGTCTGCGGATTGCGTCCCATGCGGGCCTTGCGGTGGGCCTTTACCAGGCGGCCCAGTCCGGGCACGACGAACACGCCGTTCTTCTTGGTCTCTTTTACCGCCGTGTCAACCAGGTGCTCAATGAATGCCGCTGCGGTCTTGTTGTTGCTCTCGAGTTTCTCGGCCAAATGGCGGACGAGTTGAGTCTTGGTCATACCTGAAGCCATGCTTCCTCCTGTACAACGAATAGATTTTCCTGCGGTAGCTGCGATCTTATATCAGCGTTGCTGTGGAAAAACACTGTTTTCTCCGCATTTTATGCGGTTATTTTCAAATAGGAACCACAAAAGCCCACAAAAACAGCTATTCTTGCCCTTTCGGACTTGGAAACCCCTGTTTCCAGTGGGGGTATGACCTTCGTCGGCGAGTCCGAGGAAGGCGTCCCTGCGTGGGATAATGGACTCACGGAGACCACATCTGTGAGTTGCGCCATCTGCGAAAAACGCAAAGAGAAGCGCTTCTGCCCGGCGATGCACGGCCGCATTTGCGCGCAATGTTGCGGTGAGCAGCGCGAGGGAACGCTGGATTGCCCGAGCGACTGTGTCTATCTGCAGCAGGCGCGAGAGCACGAAAAGCCGCGCGAGTTGCGGGATTTGGACCAGGCAGCGCTGTTCCCGCAGATCGAAATCGGCGACCGGTTTCTCTACGAACATGAACATCTGATTGTAGGGCTGACCTTTGCGCTGGCCAAGTGTGCGCGTGCGGATCGCGGGATCAATGATACCGATATGATCGCCGCGCTCGGGGCGATTACCAAGACTCACGAGACTTTGGCGAATTCAGGATTGCACTATGAGGCTCCGACCACCAGCCTGAGCCAGCAGGCCATTGCCGCAGAAATACAAAAGATGTTGAAGGAATATCGCGAGGCGGAGGAGAAGCATCTAGGGTACTCACGGCTGCGGGAGTCTGATGTGCTGAAGGCCCTGGTGTTTCTGCTGCGCATGGGATATGCACGGACCTCCGGCAGGCCAAAAGCGCGTGCGTTCGTGGATTTCACCGTGGCTCAGTTTCCCGAGCAGCCGGCAATTGCCGCGCCGGAAGAGGCGGGCAGCCGGCTGATTGTGCCCTGATTCTAGCCGCAGATTTCGCTGATGAACGCAGATCCATCAAACGAACTTGCGTACCGCCTGCCCTGGCGGCAGAGCGTCCCGTAGTTCGGTAATCGTGCGCTTCAACGCCGGGTGGCACACGTCAGGGGCGATCTCCGCCAGCGGCTCGAGTACGAAGCGTCGTTCTTGCAATCCGGGGTGAGGGATGGTCAGGCCATCAGTTTCGACCGTCGAATCCCCAAACAGCAGAATGTCAATGTCGATGCTGCGCGGGCCCTTTTTCTGGATGCGTGTTCTTCCCATCTGCTGTTCGATTTCCAGAATTGCCGACATCAGTTGTTGCGGCGTCTGTTCGGTACGCAGGTCGATTGCACAATTCAAGAACCAGGGTTGAGCAGTGAATTCGACGGGTTCGGTTTCGTACAGGGCCGAAACCTGAAGGACTTCTCCGAGAGTACGAAGGCGTTTGATGGCGGAATTCAGGTTGGCGGCACGATCGCCAAGGTTCGAGCCTAGTGAGAGATAGACGGTGTTGTGCAAGAGTCGTTTCAGCCCTTCTGGCCCTGGGTATCGAGTTTTAGACTTGTGGTGGAGCGGCCGCCGACGGAAGCTATTCTATGCTCTCCATTCATAGCAAAATCGACCGTACCCAGCGTTTGCTACGCATGTTGGAAGAAGACGCGCCGCTATTGGCGGTGCGGGTTGCACCCTTGACCGAGGAACGCCAGCGCTCAGCGAAAGACTATGCTGCGGACTTGCGGGCCCGGACGCGGGCGGAGTTGGAAAAGTTGATCGAACAAGTTTCCTTGTGGGATTCCAACGATCGAACTCCGCAAGCCGCGGATTGATCCTCTCCTGCTCTGCTAAGACCAGGACTCATCAGGCAGTTTGGCTGGCGGCGCGTAAGGGTACGGGGATTGGCCTGACGTCTTCTTCCAGAGTGGTTTCCTCCCACAAAGAACGATCGCGCAAAAGGCGCGAGACCAGCGCGGTATGCATGGCGTGGCCGGCGCGGTCGGCGACCACGTTGCCCAAGATTTGCTTGCCCAGCAGCGCCAGATCGCCTATGAGGTCGAGGACTTTGTGGCGGACGAATTCATCGGCGAAGCGCAGCGGCGGATTCTCCATTCCGGTGCGGGTAAGAACGATGCAGTTGTCGCGCGAAGCACCGCGGATCAGGCCCATGTCGCGCATGGCTTGTTCATCTTCCCGCGAACCGAAGGTGCGGGCGGGCGCAATCTCGCGCAGGTAGTTGCCGTCCTGTAGATCAACCCGGAAACTTTCCTTGCCGATCAGCGGGTGCGGGAAGTTGATGGTGTAGGAGACAGAATAGGTATCGGAAGGGTAGACGGCGATGAATTTGTTGCCCTCGCGCAATTCGAGCTCGCGACGGATGCGCAGGTGAGTCCGGGGACGGCGTTGGGTACGAATGCCAGCTTTCTTGATCAGCTCCACGAACGGCCGGGCGCTGCCGTCGAGAATGGGCAGTTCCAGATTGTCGAGCTCGACGATGGCGTTATCGATGCCAGTGCCGATGAAGGCGGAGAGCAAATGCTCGGTGGTGGAGATCAAAACGCCCTTCTTCATCAGGCTGGTGGCATAGCTGACGCGGGCGACGTTGCGGCCGACGGCCTCGACTTCAAAGCCATCCAGATCGGTGCGGCGGAACACGATGCCGGCACCGGCGGGGGCTGGAAGTATGCGCAGTTGAACCGGGGCGCCGCTGTGTAAACCCACACCGACGCACTCCACGGCAGCACGAATTGTTTGCTCGTGTTTCAGAGTCAGGCTTCGCTATCTGTGGCGGTTTGAATAGATTACAGCGAGAGGACGAAATGCTGTCTGTGGCAAATTAGCCACAGTTCGTGGCTTTGCCCAACAAGGGCCACGGAAGTGTCAGGTGAGTAGGGGTTTATGGGCAGGCCCCCCCAGTTATTGTGCAGGTTCTTTTGCTTGCCGTGACAGGGCTTCTAGTCAACATCGCTATCAAACAACGCAAACCGATCGAAGGGAATATAGGTGAGTTTATATGGGGCAGACATTGCAACGACTGGCGGTTTGCCATTTGGAACCGAGCGATAGAGCAACTTGGTATGATGCAGGCCCCCTCCAACGGTATCTTGATAGACAATGCAGGCGATCAACCAAGTGTACTTCACCTCGTGCACGATAGAGGGAATCCCTCCCTCGCTTGGGGAAGTTTCTATGACGGTGGACTTTGGGAGAATAAAAAACGACGACGCTTGTGGGTTTTTCGATTCTTGCTCACTCCCGGCACAAGTCATATCCTGCCATGTTCTCGGAACGGTTGTGGTTTCGGAGGCGAATGCGAATACGCCGCCTCTTACTTTTCGCGCTGGAGCGTTACCGACATTCTCCAACACATAAGTAATTTCACTGTTAATGGAAATCGGATCGCTAGCATTTGGATTGACCCTGTTTGGAACAAATTCAATCCGCATCTTTTTGAAGGGATCACGGATACCTACCCAGGGTCGATTAGCGGCTATCAAAGTATCGCGCGAAAGTCTTTCTGCCTTTTGCGCATTGACAACGGCATTCATATTCGCCGCCGATTGGTTGATATTTTGAGTGTTGAGTTCGATCCACTGACAGGCCGCAAATATCGTATAGAGCGCGAGTACAAAAACCGCCAGAGCATCAAGCCTATCCTTGAAATTCTCATGGCGTCTCTCATCTCCGGTCTTTCGCTTTATTCGATCTATCGTGGAATCAGAAATATGAAGTTCGTTGATAATCGGCTTGGATTCGTGCTTTTCTACGGTGGGATCGGAGGCGCGTTGCTCGTTGGATATTTGATATTTGTATTTATTGGCTAGTCGATGCAGCCAAGTGCGGAACCGTCGAGCGTAAGATGTGGCCATATGAAGCAACCCGAATACACAGAAGGCCCGAAAGCACTAAGAACTATACACTCGCCGCGTGATCTGCCAAGAACACCGGGTCCCTGCCGAGTTCGTACATTTCGTGGACAGTTACTTCCTCGGGGCGGGCTGGTTGGCATCGTAGGTCACCCTGACGTTGAACAGGGAATCATTCAAGCCGGTGTTGTAACGAACGGAGTTGAGGAAGCGCTGGCTGGCCATGTCGCCGTTGTAGAAACGAGTGACGCTGAAGGGAGTCATTACGCCTTCGACGGGCTTGTAGTTGTCGTAAACCTCTCCTTCCAGGTTGCGTTCTTTGTCGGTGGGATCGCGCCAGGAAAAGGTCTTCTTCACCGGAAGGTGACTGGTGGTATCGAGGTAGAGAGTGACGGACTCGTTGTGAGTGTTCACGAGCGTAACCTGCTGCGTGTCTTTCTCGGCGGCGACACTGGCGCCGTCGTAGAACAGTGCGATGCCGGGTTCATGAAGCCATTTGCGGAGCACCCAGTCCAGAGAATATTTGCGGCGCCGCACGAAATCGGCCACGGCCTTGGGCTCGTCCGAACGAACGCCTTTGTAGGTAATTTCGAACCCTTCGTCTCCGCGATAGACGTACGCAACGTCGCGCTTCTTGGTGAGTTCAATGCGCTCCTTGTCAGGAAACCGATAAAAGCGCCAGAACAGACCACCGGCGCCGCTGGGCTCGCCATGATGAAAGCTGTAGGAACGCCCATCCTGGGTCATGTCTTCAATATTTAGATAAGCGTTGCCACCGAGTGCCTCAATGGTTTGGTCGAGCAAGGTGCGAGCTTTGGCGGCATTTTGCTGGTCGATGGGGATGGCTGGGGCAGCCGGGGGATTGGTCTGCGCGGTCCCCACTGCGGCGAAAAACAGGATGGAAAGCAAGAGCTTCATTCTTCTAGGTAAGACGCCTGAGAACCCATTGTAGCTGCCTCGACGTATCGTTATCCCACCAGCACGGCCCCGCCGTTGACGTTGAAAATCTCACCAGTGATGAAGCCGGCGTGTGGCGTACACAGAAACAGAATGGGTGCGGCAATTTCCTCGGGCTTGGCCACTCGGCCAATCGGAATGGTGGCAAAGATCTTCGGACGAGTCTGGGGATCGCTGAGGGCGGGAACGGACATGTCGGTTTCGACCCAGCCTGGCGCCACGCAATTCACGTAGATTCCGTCTCGCGCCAGCTCGGTGGAGAGCCCTTTCACCATGCTGATCAGAGCACCTTTGCTGGCGGCGTAGTCGCAGTGGAAAGCTTCGCCGCGCTGCCCGGCAGTGGAACTCACCAGCACGATGTGTCCGGATTTTCGCTGCTTTTTCATTTGCGCCACCGAATGCTTGATCAGGGCGAAAACACTCTCCAGATTGATGGTCAGCGTGCGGCGCCATTGGTCGTCGGACATCTGGTCGATGGGAACGTCGGCGGATTCCCAAATTCCGTGATTGGCGACCAGAATGTCGAGACGGCCGTAGGTTTCTATGGTCGCAGCAACCAGCTTGGCGGCATTCTCGGGCTGGGAAAGGTCGGCTGCGAGGGCGGCGCACTTCGTTTTGTCGAGTGCTTCGACCAATTGCTGGGCGGGCTCGTGGGCCCTCTGAAAACTGAACATTACTTTCGCACCGGCCGCGACGAACATGCGGACTGTGGCTGCGCCGATACCACGCGAGCCGCCGGTGATGAGGGCGACTTGGTTGTCGAGTGAGAGCGAAATGGGCATGAAGGACAGTGTGTCGTTTCCAGGGGCGAGTTGCAAGCGGCTTGCGTTCGGGACTGCCTCGGGAATGGCAAAGAACTGAACCACAGAGGACACACAGTTTCACAGAGGAGCCATCGCCAATCGCCGGTAGGGGGCGGCTATTCGCCGAAAAGGGCGAGACGCAGGCGGCGGGCACGGCTAGGCTTGCGTCAGGTCAGAAGGAAACGGGGAAGGAGACGGCAAATGGCAAAGCAAAATCAACCCGAGCGTTGGGAATCAGCAATCGTTGCCGCCGCCATGGCAGTGGCAGGTACGCTGTTCATGTTTGATAAACTTGGCTCCCTTGTGCGGAGCGGAATGCTTTCCTGGCAGGCGACTCTGCATGCGGCGCCTGTGCTCGCGGTGGTCCTGGCAGTAGGCCTTCTGTTCGCAGACCAGGAGCGAACGACGGCAGAATCTGCGCCGCCCACCAACCGGCGGCCGAAAGAAGGACGATCATGAGTGAGAACCAGAAGTGCATCAACCCCGCGGTCCTGAACGGCAGCGCTCTCATCGTCGTGGGAGTGCTGCTGCTGCTCGACCAGATGAACATTATCAGCTTCGACTTCTGGGCGTTGATTTTTACCGTCGCGGGGCTCCTCAAGATTTTCCAGTCGCACGACAAGTCGGGTCGTCTGTGGGGTGGCCTGCTGTTGGGGGCTGGCGTAGCCTTCGAACTCGAACACTTAGGCCGCTTGCACCTGAGTCTCGATCGCACCTGGCCGGTGTTCGTGATTGCAGCGGGCGTGATTTTGCTTTTGCGCGCTTACCACGGGTCGCCGACGGAAAGCAGCGGCATTCTGTCGCCGCACCTCAATGTGTTTGCGGTGCTGGGTGGCGGCGAATACCGCATCCGCGCCAAGAACTTCCGCGGCGGGGATCTGGTCGCTTTCATGGGCGGGTTCGACGTGGATCTGCGGGATGCGGAGATCGAAGGCAGCGAGGCAGTCATCACAGTAAACGCATTGATGGGTGGCGGTGTCATTCGAGTTCCCGAGACCTGGGCGGTTTCCATGCGAGTCACCGCCTTTATGGGCGGACACAGCCTCAAGGCTCGAGAGGGCGTTCAGCCCACGAAGACGCTGGTCGTAAAAGGCGTCGCCATCATGGGCGGCATCGAAGTCAGGAACTGAGACTGCATTATGCATCCACTCCTCACCCGGCCTCGACAATTGGGTTTGTACTTGCTGGCCTGGATTCCGCTGGCCGGAATCCTGGTGTTCTTACTGACCGGACCGGCCGGGCTGAAATGGGGCGAAGCAACGGCGCTTATCGTGGGACCGTGTCTGGCCTACGCGTTTGTCTGTCTGGCCGCGTGGTATCCGTGCCGGGCCACTCCGTTGGAAAAATCCGGGTTCGTCAAACTGCTGCTGACGCATCTGACTGCGGCGGTCCTGCTCAGCACGCTATGGGTGCACATGATCCAGGAGTTGGCCATCGGCTTTATGCGCTGGCCAAGCTTCGCCGGACTCGAACAGCGGCTGGAAAGATTCATTCCCCTGTTGTGGGTGACGGGAATCCTGCTGTATGTGCTTTCGGTGACATTCCATTACGTGCTGCTGGCCGAACAAGCTTCGCGGGAAGCACAGGCGCGCGCTCTTCAGGCCCGGGTTCTGGCGCGGGATGCCGAATTGAAGGCGCTGCGGGCGCAGGTGAATCCGCATTTCCTGTTCAACTGCCTGCATTCGGTCAGCGCACTCACCAGTTCCGACGCCGGCAAGGCTCGCGAAATGTGCATTCTGCTGGCGGATTTTCTCCGCACCACATTGAGGCTGGGCGGGAAAGAAACGATCACACTGGAAGAGGAACTGGCCTTGGTGAGGGGCTATCTGGCCATTGAGAAAGTACGGTTTGGCGCCCGTCTCCACATGGAAGAGGACGTGGAGAAGAAAACGATGGCAGTGCTGATTCCTCCCTTACTGCTGCAACCGCTGGTGGAAAACGCGATCCGGCACGGAATCGCAAATCTGCCGGAAGGCGGGGTCATCCGGCTCAGCGCGCTGGAGAAGGCTAATGTAGTCACCATTCTGGTCGAGAACAGCTTCGATCCTGAATCTCCTGCGCCTTTGAAAACCGGTCTGGGACTGGACAACATACGGCAACGTCTGGATACCCGCTATGGACATGACGCGAGCGTCTCAGTGGGCACCGAGGGCAATCGTTTTCGGGTAAGCCTGCGCCTGCCGGCGCAATCAAACGGAGCCTTGGCATGAGGGGAGCGATGGACAAGAAAATCCGGGCAGTAATCGTGGATGACGAAGAGCTGGCGCGGCAAATGCTGCGCGAATTCCTTTCCGGCCATCAGGAGATTGAGATTGCGGCGGAGTGCGCCAATGGCTTCGAGGCAGTGAAAGCCGTGACCGAGCTGAAACCGGACCTGGTTTTTCTCGACATCCAGATGCCCAAGCTGGATGGTTTCGAAGTATTGGAATTGATTGGCACCGACCGGGCGGTGGTTTTTGTGACTGCCTATGATGAATACGCCATTCGTGCGTTCGACATCCACGCCGTTGACTATCTGCTGAAACCATTCAGTGCTGAGCGTTTCGAGACGGCTCTGCACCGCGCCCGCCAGCGGCTGGGCGGGAAGCTGCCGGCTCCGACGGAACTTTCATCCAGCGCCCGGCCGCCCTCGCAACCCCTGGAGCGCATTGTGGTCAGGGACGGCAGCCGAGTCTTTATTATCCCGGTCGCCAAATTGGACTACGCCGAAGCGCAAGACGATTACGTTGCCCTAGCCAGTGAAGGGAAGAAGCACCTCAAGCAACAGACGATCTCGAGCCTGGAGGGCATGCTCGATCCCTCGCGCTTTTTGCGTATTCATCGCTCGTACATTGTGAATCTGGAGAAAGTGACCAAGGTCGAACCCTACAGCAAAGATAATCACATGGTGGTGCTGAGCAACGGAACGCAGCTGCCGGTGAGCCGAAGCGGATACGCGCGGTTGCGGGAGTTTCTCGACCAGACGCGTGCGAAGTAGGGTTAGTCTCCCAGGCTGGGGTGAGTGCGCTCGCTTTTCAATTCGTGGAAGAGGAGGCGCACCAGCATCCCGTCGTAGCGGATACCGCTCAGTTCTTCCATCTCGGCTAGAGCTTGTTCGCTGCTCTTGGCCCCAGCGAAGGAACGCTCGGTGGTCATGTTGACGTAGGCGTCAGCGATGGCGAGGATACGACCCCAAAGAGGGATCTGTTCGCCGCGGAGTCCATCGGGGTAGCCACTTCCATCGAAAGCCTCATGGTGATGCTCGATGGCGTCTCGCAGCGACTCGCTTCCGGGGATGGTGGCCACAATCTCAGCCCCGATGTGCGCGTGCAATTTCACCATGTAAAACTCTTCTTCGGTCAACGGGCCGGATTTGTTGAGAATGCGGTTGGGAACGAAGATCTTTCCCACGTCATGTATGCGGGCTGCGTAAACCAGGTCATCCTGGTCCTCGGGCGAGAGACCCAGGGCGCGGGCGATCAGTTGGGCGTAGCGCGACACCAGTTCACCATGGCCAGTGCCGTTCAATTCCCGCAATTCCGCGGCACGAGCCAGGGCCTCAATGGCTTCGCGCAATACTTGGGTATTGAAATCCTGCTCACCATCTTCCCGGATGCACAGTTTTTTCAGGGTGGTGAGCAGCTCGTCCAGATGCTCGGGGCCGTTGTGCTCCCGCTGCAAAAAGCCTTCAATGAAAGCGGAAATCTGTTGCCGTTGCAGCGCTCCGATCTCATCGGAGGCGAATTCATCAGAGATGGAAACGCGGTCCCCGCCGTGGTGCTTGGAAACGTACATTCCGGAATCGGCGACGCGAATGATGTCCTCGACGGACAGGCCGTGCACGGGAAAACTGGCCACGCCAAAACTGCCGGTGATGTGATGCTCCTGCAGCATGGGGTCGGACGAGAGCCACTGCCGCAGTCGTTCGGCCAGGCTGTGGGACTGATCCATGCCGGTTTCAGGCATGAGGATCACAAATTCGTCGCCTCCGTAGCGGGCGACCACGTTCGACTGGCGGCACTTTTGCTCGAGCAAGCGGCCGACGCGAGCCAGGACCAAATCGCCTTCCAAGTGACCCAGACTGTCATTCACCTCTTTGAACTTGTCCAGATCGATCAGTACCACCGAGAACGGACGGCCAGAGCGTGATGCCCGTTTCCACTCCGAGGTAAGAGCTTCCCAGAAGAAGCGCCGGGTCTTGATGCCCGTGAGTCCGTCCGTAATCGATTGTTGCTGCAGCTTCTGGAACACGAAGGAATTATGCAGCGCCGTGGCCAGCAAGTCGGCCAGCGTGTTCATGATCAAGACGTCATCGGGTGAAAATGCATCTTCCTCGTGGCTCTCAATGTTCAGTATGCCCAGCAAGGTTTCGCCATAGGCGATGGGGATACACAGCACAGAGCGCGAATCGGAGAGCACGCCGTGCAGGTTTTCTTCACCGGTGGTCTGCACCAATGCGCTCTCGCCAGTGCGGGCGACACGTCCCAGAATGCCCACGCCGAGCGGAATGCGTTTGCCCAGGGCCTTGGCGGTGATGCCGGCCTCGGCCTTGATCTCAATATCCTTGCGGATGTAGTCGAAGATTCCGATGCCGATGTGATCGAAGCGGAAGTTTTTCTGCAGGTGTCCGACGATCTCCAACAGCATTTGCTCGGAGTCTCCGCTGGAGATGGCAGTCTTCGAAATGCTGTTGAGAAACGCCAACTGGCGCGAGCGCCGCTGCTCTTCGGCAAACAAGCGGGCGTTCTCGACCGCGACCGAGACCTGGCCGGCGGCGGTCTGCATCACTTCCAGATCGCGTTGCTCGAAAACGTGTTCGCGGTCCATGTTCATGGCGGCCATGACCCCGGCGGGTTTTCCTCCGAGCAGAATGGGAGCGCCACAGAAACATTTCGCCGGACGCGGGGGGATGTAGGTAACCCCCAGGCGTTCGCGGGTTTTCTCCAGATCGGAGCGAATCAGCAAGGGCTGCCCAGTGCGCAGAATGTACTCGGTCAACCCGTTGTCGATACGGCGAGAGCGCTTGGCCATGATCTGGCCGGCTTCCACGTCGAACTCGAAGCGAATCTCATCCCCTTCCTCGAACGCGACGTAGAAGTTCCCGGTATCGAATATCTGGCCCAGTTCCTTGTGGACGGTCCGCAGGATTTCATCCTGGTCGAGCCGGGAGCTGATGGCCTGACCGATCTGAGTGAGGAGTTCGTATTCCTTGGTACGACGCTGGGCGTCGTGCATGATCACGTAGTTTTCCAGGGTCAGTCCGATCTGCAGAGCCAGACCGATCAGCAGGCGCAAGTTGGAGGACCCGAACATGTGGCGCGCTGCATCCGGAAAGAAGATGACGCCGAAATTGTGCTCGCGAGTCTGCAGGCTGACGGCAGTGAAGTTGCGGACATTCTCCTGCTTCATGACCTCGCGGAACTGCTCAAACTTGGCGCCCGGGAAGGCGGGAAGCGGCTCCGACATTTCCGAGACGTTGCGAAAGGTGACGAATCCACCACGCCGGTAGGCCAGCTCGGCAATGTATTCGCCGGCGCCCGTCCTCTTCATGTTGTTCACGAGTTCGGGCGAAAAGCCGCGCTGCACAGAAGGGAGAATGGCGCGCCAGCGCTCGGAAACGTAGATCATTGCCCGCGCGGTGGGCAGCGGCGCCACCAAGCGGTCCAAAATGCTCTGCAAGCTCGGAACCAGGTCTTCGGCGGAGAGAAGCCGTGTGGGATCAACCCCGAGGGTGGAGAAGGCGAGCGCGTTTTCCTGGACGGCGTTGCGCTCGTTCTCAAAGAGCACCATTACCATGGCGATGCCGAGCAGCATCTGCGGAATGGGCCCGAGAAAATGGCCCGCGCTTCCGAAGATGACGACAAACGGGTCATGCACCTCGCCGAAGACCAGCAGCACAGCCCACAAAGCCAACGACACGGCCAGCAGGGTGAAGGCCAGGGAATTCTTGCGATGAGCGTGACGGTAGAAATAGGCGGAGCAGTAGAGGAGCACCACGCCGATGCCCACGTTCAGAGGCAAATGTGGAGTTGAGGAGATGGCTGGCTGAAAGGCGCCGCCAACCATCTGCGTCCACAGAGTCCACCAGGCGAGGCCGATCCCGGCCAGGGCAAGAGCGATGTCATCCCAGCGCAGGCGGTACTTTTCGCGCATTAGCCGGGTAGAGACGTAGATGCAGATCGCCATGGCCACCAGAAGGAGGGACCCGAGAAATGAAACCGGCGCCGCAGGATGATTGAGGGCCTCCCAGGCGTCGAGGCCATAGTGCAGGGTGTAGAACGCCCAGGCGAGTTGCCATGCGCGGAAGTATTGTTGCCGACTCTGCTCGTAGAGATAGGTGAAGAGCAGCACCAACAACAGGGCGACGACCCCGGGCACGATTACCATACTGAGGGCAAAACTGTTCATAATAGACGGAAATCTACGATTCTTTTTTCCCGCAGCCACCAGGCTCGAATCTGTGAGTGCTATGTTTTCATACGATCCCGCACAACACAACAGTTTTGGATGATCCTGAAGAACCAGTTGGTTCCTCCGCAGTAACCGATCGCCGGTTACCAAGGATTGAGCAGCTTGACGGTGCTTTTCGCTGGCCCGTAACATCGCAAGTGACCACCTTTGTATGAGCCATCCTTTGCATCTGGCAGTCTCGGGGAGCGGCCCTCGTGTGCGTTTTGCCCCCTCGCCGACGGGCTTTTTGCACGTCGGCAGCGCCCGCACGTTCATCTTCAACTGGCTTTATGCTCGCCACAATGGCGGTACCATGATCCTGCGGCTCGACGACACCGACGTGGAGCGCAATACGGAAGCTTCGGTAAGTTCTATTTTCGAAGGCCTGAAATGGCTGGGTCTGAGTTGGGACGAGGAATACAAGCAATCGGAACGGTTGGAATTGCATCGCAAGATTGCCTTGGCGATTTTCGAAAAAGGCCTGGCGTACCGTGACTTTACTCCGGCACATGCGGGGGAAGCTGACCGGTCAGGCACGCAGGCTGCGTGGCTGTTTAACCTGGGAATGCGAGAGCTTTCTCGCGGGGAGAGCGATCGCAGGGCAGCGGCCGGAGAAACATTTGCTCTGCGCTTTCGAGTGCCTCGCGAAGCCGGACAGCCGGTTTGTTTCAACGATGCGGTTTATGGCGAGCAGGCAAAGTCGGCGGCCGACATTGAGGACTTTGCCCTGCTGCGCAGCGACGGAATGCCAACTTATCATCTGGCATCGTGCGCAGACGACGCCGACCTGCGCATCAGCCACATCATTCGCGGCCAGGATCACCTGACCAATACTTTCAAGCATGTATTGATCTTCGAAGCGGTGGGTGTGAAACCGCCGCAATTTGCCCATCTGCCATTGTTGGTCGCGCCGGATGGGACGAAGCTTTCCAAGCGGCGCCACGGGCCGGTGGTTAGCGTAACAACGTATCGCGACGCGGGGTTTTTGTCCGAAGCGTTTGTCAACTTTTTGTGCTTACTGGGCTGGTCCCCGAAGAATGACCGCGAGCAAATGAGTGTGCCGGAGTTGACTCAGGCGTTCTCGCTCGAAGGCATTAATCGGGCGAACGCGGTGGTCAATTTCACTCAGGAAGATCCCTTCGATGCCAAGGCGGTATGGCTGAACGCCGAGCACATCCGGGCGTCGACCGTCGAAGACCTGAGTGCGCGGCTGCTGCCCATCGCTTGCCAGGCCGGGTTTAGCGTTGATCCGGGCAAGATGCTGAGGGTTACGCCGCTCATCCGTGAGCGCATCAAGCTGCTGCGCGACGTGCTGGTGGTTGCCGATTTCTTCTTCGTGGATCATCTGGCGCCGTATGACCCGGCTGAACTCATCCCACAAAAGGGAGACCTGGCTATGGCGAAGAAGGTCTTGCAGCGCGCCCGCGAGGTACTGGAGAAGACCGAGTTCAAACACGATCTTTTGGACGCCGCTCTCCGTCCCGCTGCGCAGGAGCTCGCGGTCAAAGCCGGCCAGATGTTCCAACCGATTCGGGTCGCAGTCTGCGGCCGCAAGAATGCCCCGCCACTGTTTGAGACGCTGGAAGTGTTGGGGAAGGAGACGACGCTGGCGAGAGTCGAGCAAGCGATTGCGAAGATCCAATAGGCTGTTGCTTTTGTGTGCTGCTCGTCGCGTCCGATTTCTCGCTGCTGCCGTTTTCTGCATCCCCGCTTGTGGCTCAGCCATCTATAGCAGTGTTTCCAGCCACTTTTGCTGCGGACGCGAAGGTCTGCTTCACAACTCTCGGTCTCTCTACGGAGGAAGGAATCATGTCGAAAATGAAGGCGGTGCAGGTTAGCAAGCCGGGAGGTAATTTCGAGATCGTAGAGCGCCCCATTCCTGAGCCGGGGTGGGCGCAAGTTCGTATCAAAGTGGAAGCGTGTGGCATCTGCCATAGCGACGTGCTGGTCAAGGATGGGCTGTGGCCGGGTTTGCAGTATCCGCGTGTGCCCGGTCATGAGATCGCTGGGCGGATTGACGCGGTCGGCTCCGACGTTACGCAGTGGAAGCCGGGCCAGCGCGTGGGAGTGGGCTGGCATGGCGGTCATTGCTTTGTGTGCGACCCTTGCCGGCGTGGCGATTTCGTCCTCTGCAAAGTTGAGAGGATTACGGCCATCCATTTCGATGGCGGATACGCCGAATACATCGTGGTGCCTGCCGAAGCTGTGGCTGCGATGCCTGACGAATTGCCCGCGGACCATGCTGCTCCACTGATGTGCGCCGGGATTACTGTGTTCAACGCGATGCGCAACGCAGGCGCGCGGGCCGGAGACTTGGTAGCCGTGCAGGGCATTGGAGGCTTGGGACATCTGGGAATTCAGTACGCGCGGCAGATGGGCTTCCGCACTGTGGCCGTCGGACGCGGTGGCGATAAGGACGCGCTGGCCAGGAAACTTGGTGCGCATGAGTATATTAACAGCGGCGCCGTAGAGCCAGCGGCTGCGCTGCAAAAACTGGGAGGCGCCCGCGTGATACTGGCCACCGCTCCTGATTCGAAATCCATGTCAGCGTTGGTGGACGGACTTGCGCCGGGTGGCAAGCTGCTGGTGGTGGGTGCAACCATGGAGCCACTGAACATCACTCCGTTGCAGCTCATCATGGCTCGCCGAGGGATTCAGGGCTGGCCGTCGGGAACCGCGAAAGATTCGGAGGAGACGTTGCTGTTCAGCGCGCTGAGCGGAGTGCGTCCCATGATCGAGCGCTACCCGTTGGAAAAGGTCGCCGAAGGTTACGAACAGATGATCAGCGGAAAGGCGAGATTCCGGGTGGTGTTGACGATGGGCGGGTAAGTCGGCGGACTCAGTTCCGTCCACTCCCACATCCACCGGGCAGCGAAGAAATCCATTGCCGCAGCAGCGCCACGCCTTCTACGTGGACGACGTCGCGGCTCAATGCCGGCATGGAAGTCTTCGGGGCGGTTGATTCCAGGCGGTAAATCAAAATCGATTCATCGGGGCGGCCAGGGACCAAGTCGTAGCGGAGAGAGCCGACCTCGCCGGCGGAGTTCGGCGGCTTGCACAATCCTTGGCGTGCGATTTCGGTTTGGGTGATGCGGAAATCGACTCCGGTGTAGCCGGCTTGCCCGCCGGGCTGGTGGCAGTGGGCACAGTTGTTGTCGAGGTATGCGGCAGCGCGGTCGGAGAGTGAGCCGGTGCTGGGATCGTCCCACTTGGCCGCTCTTGGGCGCGCTTCGACCGCAGGCGGGCCCTGGAGATATCCAATGCGGGCCCAGTGGGCGAGCTGATTGTCGCTTCCTTCGGCGTACTTATACTCTTTGTTCAGATTGCGCGCTTTGGGGCCGATGGGAAGAAACACCTTTTGATTGTCATGGCACTCATGACACTCGTTCACGTTGGGAATCACGTAGTTGAATTCGTGACGGCGGCCTGAGGCATCGGTCCACTTCATGGGCACCGGGTCCGGTACGAGTTGTAGAGCGGCGTCGCGCTGCTTGTCATCCCAGATATAGAGGAGCGGAGTCCAGCCAGAGGTCGCATGCACCAGCAGACGGGTTTCGATCAACCTTTCGGTGTTGGAACCGTCCACCGGGAAAGCGAATGTCTTGGCGAGCACGGTTCCCACCGGAAACTCCAAAGGCCCGTCCTCACGGTATTGAGCAGCGGTGCCATCTGGCATCCAGACGAAACGGTATTTGCTCGCGTAGTCGGAGAACAGCGGCGTGTTCAGGTCGTAAGGAACGACGCCCTTGTTGGGAGTAAGAGCTCCGGCCCGTACCCTGAACAATGCCCACTCGGAAAGCTTCTTAGGAAATGGTTTTTCAATGTGTGCCTGCACACTGTGATCCAGCAAATGCCCGCAGCTTGAAAGAGTGCACACGAGAAAAACGAGGATGCAGAGACTTCGCATCCAACAGCGGCGCATTACTTGCCTCCGACCGGGGCCTCTGGAATGGTGACCGCGGTCAACCCCGGCAGCGTGCACGCGTAGCGCTTGAGGTCGTGAACCGGATGCTTCATACCACCGCCCGCGTCGAAATTCAAGAAACTTGCAGCACCATTCTGAGACAGGCAAACCTGGCCCGAATTCGGCTTTTTACCCCAGGCAGGGTCGACGACTCCGTCGTAAAGAATGTCGGGCAGCTTGCCGCCGAGAGCGGCGGCTAGCATCTTTACCCCATCGACGCGGTTGTCCGGCGACTGGCCCCCACCTGAGATGTCATTGTCATGGAGATAAACGTCGCGGACGAAGGGATCGTAGCGCTTGTCGTCGGGCGCGAAAACCTGCTGGGTGATCGGGGAGGCGGCGGTGTCGCGTAGCGATTCTTCATCCACCCCGGTGTGGTAGTTGATGATGTAGATGTTGACGGTGTTGTTGTTCTGAATCTTGTTGTTGGACACTTCAACATCGCGGATAGCCATGATGTACATGCCGGTGCCAGTCGGCAAGTAATAGATCGGCCCAAGGCTCTTGGGAGCAAAGTTGGGAGTGTTGTTGTCGACGAGCTGGTTGTTGTAGACGCGCACGTGGCGTCCGCCCTGACGGGGAAGATTGGGGAGATTGAAAACTCCCATGCCGCCGGTGTTGTGAGTGGCAACGTTTTCGTAGGCGTCCACGTTCTCGGTGTTTTCGATCTCGAAGCCGTCGACGTTGTTCTCGACACGGTTGCGGCGGAGTATGACATTTTCGGATTGTCCGACGTAGATACCGGCATCGGCAGCGCCGCGGGCGACGGAATCCTCGACCAGCAGGTTCTTGCAGCTGACGGGATAAATGCCGTAAGGGCCGTTAGCTGATTTGGGGCCGCGGGTCCACTCGGTGCGCACGCGGCGCACGGTGATGTTGGAACCGTCCTGGATGGTGAGTGCATCGCCGGCGGTGTCTTCAATGCCGATGTCTTCGATGATGAAATCATTCGCTTTGATGAGCACGCCTTGGGCGCCAGTTTTCTGTCCAGCGAAGGCGAGAATGGTTTTGTCCATACCCTTGCCGCGAATCGTGACACCGTTGGCAGCAAGTGAAAGCGTGCGGTCGAGATGAAATTTGCCTTCGGGCAGATCGATGACATCACCTGACTTGGCGTTGATCAACTTCTCTTGCAGGCCTTTCTGGAAATCCTCGGGTTTGTTACAACTGGAGCAGAGGAGCATTCCCGCGACTGCAAAGCACAGAAAGTCGGGCCTGGTCATTGAACCTCCGGTGGACTGAGCGATTGCAAGCGAATTCTATGCTGAGGGGTGGGTGAGGTCAAAGCGGATGTCGGAAACGCAAAACCTTAAATCGCAGAGCCGCAGAGAACATCCGCGGAGTGCGCAGAGGAACCCGGTGGATGGTGAGATGACACACCTTTCGGAAGTGGTTATAGAATGAAAACCAAGCATGAATCCCTCTAACACTTCGACCCACGCGGATGCCGGTGTGCCCGAGGAGCCCGAGTCTCGTCCTTCGAACTTCGTACGCGACATCATTCTGGATGATCTGAAGACCAACAAATTTCAAGGCCGGGTGCAGACCCGCTTTCCTCCCGAGCCGAACGGCTACCTGCACATTGGCCATGCAAAGGCGATTTGCTTGGATTTCGGCCTGGCCGACGAATTTGGCGGGCACACCAACCTGCGCTTCGACGATACTAACCCGTCCAAGGAAGAAACGGAGTACGTCGATTCGATTATGGAAGATGTGATGTGGCTCGGCTTCCATTGGGATGGTCTCTTCTATGCGTCGGACTATTTTGAGCAGCTGTATGCCTGGGCGGTGCAGCTCATTAAGGCGGGTAAAGCGTATGTGGACGACCTGTCTGCCGATGAAATCCGTAAATATCGCGGTACGCTGACCGAGCCGGGTAAAGACAGTCCGTTCCGCAACCGTCCTGTGGAAGAGAACCTGAACCTGTTTGAGCGCATGCGGGCGGGCGAATTTCCTGATGGGTCGCGAACCCTGCGAGCCAAGATCGACATGGCTTCGCCGAATTTAAACCTGCGCGATCCGGTGATGTACCGGGTTCTGCACACGGAGCATCATCGCACGGGAAAGAATTGGTGCATTTACCCGATGTACGACTACGCGCATGGGCAATCGGATTCGCTGGAGCGAGTGACGCACTCGATGTGCACTCTGGAGTTTGAAGACCACCGGCCGCTCTACAACTGGTTCATTCAGCAGCTGGGGATATTTCCTTCGCAGCAGATCGAATTCGACCGGCTTAACCTTACCTATACGCTGCTCAGCAAGCGCAAGCTACTGCAACTGGTGCAGGAAAAACGGGTGAGCGGCTGGGACGATCCCCGGATGCCGACCATCAGTGGCATTCGCCGGCGCGGCTATACGCCGGAAGCGATCCGTAACTTTTGCGGGGCGATCGGGGTGTCAAAGACCAATGGCTCGATTGAGCTGGCGATGCTCGAACATTTCGTGCGAGAAGACCTGAACAAGCGGGCCCCGCGGGTGATGGCGGTTTTGCGGCCGCTGAAGGTGGTGATTGACAACTATCCGGAGAACCAAGTCGAAGAGATGGACGCGGTCAATAACCCTGAAGATGCCGACGCGGGCACGCGCAAGGTGCCATTCTCACGAGTGATCTACATCGAGCAGGATGATTTCCGGGAGGATCCGCCCAAGCAGTATTTCAGACTGTCGCCGGGGCGGGAAGTGCGGTTGCGCTACGGCTACTTCGTCACGTGTACGAGCTTGGTAAAAAACGACAATGACGAAGTGGTCGAGGTGCATTGCACGTACGATCCGGCGACCCGAGGTGGTAATTCTCCTCCGGATGGACGTAAGGTGAAAGCGACGATTCATTGGGTGTCGGCGGCACACGCGGTGGATGCCGAGGTGCGGTTGTACGAGAATCTTTTTGCCTGTGAAGATCCGAATCGGACTTCCGAGGGCGAGGACTTTACCGCGAACTTGAACCCGCTCTCCCTGGAAGTGCTTTCGGAGTGCAAGGTCGAGCCTTCGCTGGCCGTGGCTACGGCCGGCAGCCGTTACCAGTTCGAACGCCTGGGATATTTTTGTGCGGATCGCGACTCGCCCGCCGGCAAAGTGGTGTTCAATCGGACCGTGGCGCTGAAGGATACATGGGCAAAGATTGAGAAAAAAGGAAAGTAATCGCCAAGAGACACGAGCTTTTGGCGGCCAGATCGTCAGTCGTCAGCCCTCATTCCGGTAGGTATCATCGGGGGTGCCTCCCCGGCAAAAAGCCCGTCCAAAGCCGGATTTGGGCGGCGATTGTGCTTGACAGACGCCGGAACTGAGTTAGAATCGCGCCCATCTCGTCCAACCCGCTTGACCGGATCTCTGGCGGAGGGTTGTTCCCCTGACGGATTTTCAGCTGGGCGGAGGCGAAACTTACGAACCGAAACACGGAGAGAAGAAAATGAGGAAACCCGTTGTTCGCATCGTGCTGGTTTTGTCTGTACTGACGCTGGCTGGCATTGTCGCTTTGGCTGCGGCTGGCCACCATGGAATTGTTACAAGCCAAGATGGGCGGCTGAGCATTGCCACGCAGGGCCCATCCCACACCACACCCTTTGTCGAACCTGCCGGCCTTACCACCATCGCGGGCAATCTGAGCAGGTACCCGAACGGCGTGTTCTTCTGCTGCTATGGATACACCATCTCTGGCCCGCAATCGTTTCTGGGCGAAGCTTTCTGGATCGCGATACCTTTCACTCCCAGCGCCAACATCACGGCCAAGAAGATCGAAGTATCCGTCGGCTACGGAGGTAACGGAACCAACGGAGTGACTCTCAGCCTGAACTCAGACGCTAGTGGCCTGCCAGGGCCGGCACTGGCTACCCTGAATGCGACGAATCTGTCAAATTATGGTTCGTGCTGCACGCTAGTGGTTGCACATGGCGGCAGCGGAATACCGCTCACCGGGGGCACGCAGTATTGGGTGGTGGTGAGTACCTCTAGTACTACCGTAAACACATTCGATGCCTGGGCGTTCAACAGCACCGACATGCGTTCCTATCCTTTCGCCTCATATAACTCGAAGAGCGGAGTTTGGGGAGCGAGCGACGGTCTTCTGCCAGGCTACGCAGTATTGGGACAGTAGCTCCTGATATCGCCAAGTTCTTCTGCCTGCGTTCCGAAACCGGGACGCAGGCATTTTTGTGGACGCGAGAGTCACTTCCCCTTGGCGGCGGTTTCTACTCCCGCAAGCAGTCTGTCGAGATCAGCGCGGGAGAGGTAGCGGCCGTTGACGATCACGGCGAAAATCCTTTGAGTATCGCGGATGTCTATGAGGGGATCGGCGTCGAGCAGCACGAGGTCGGCGATCTTACCTTTTTCAACGGTGCCGAGACGGTCGGCGATTCCAAGAAATGTAACCGGATTGAGCGTAGCCGTTTGCAACGCTTCCATCGGCGTGAAGCCGGCAGCCACGAAACGTTGCAATTCTTCGTGCAGGCTGAAGCCGGGAAAGATGTAGACTCCGGGAGCGGTATCAGTTCCGGCAAGAAATGGAATTCCGGCGTCGTGCATCGCCTTCACTACTTCCAGTTCTTTGGCCACAAAGCGCTGGCGGGTGGCCAAGTCGTCGGTGCTGAATCCTTGTTTGATTTCGTCAGTGAAGCGCTTCCAAGTGACATCCTTCCAAAATGCGGGGACGTACTTGGCGCTGGAATCGTGCGTGAAGTCGGTTTGATCGATCAAATTGCCGCCGCGTTCCCAGACTAGCGTGGGGCACTGCCAGGTGCGGTTCTTCGCCAGCAGCGCAAACAGTTTCGACGCACGGGCTGGGTCGAAAGTCGCGAGGAACTTGGTTTCCGTCTTCGGCCCCTTGAGGAATTCATCTTCGAGTGGCGAGCTACCTTCAAAGATCCCGATCAGGTGTTCGAAGCTCTTCTGGCCGGCATTGGAAGCTTCGGAGGCGCGGACCGCGTCGGGCACATGACCGACAAAGGGGATGCGTTGCTTGTTAGCTTCGTCAGCGATGGCGAAGACGGCATCGCGGGGAATCAGTGATTGCAGTTTGATGAAATCCACGCCGTGACGCTTGAGATCGTCAACCGCACGGAGGCCGTCCTCGGGAGTTGTGATGGCGATTGAGCTGGGAAACCGCGGCGTGGGACCATCGAGCATGGGGCCGGCAATGACCATGCGCGGGCCGAGCAACGTGCCAGCGGCAATTTCCCTGCGCCATTGTTGGAGCACATCCAGTTCCCCTCCCATATCACGCACACCGGTCACGCCATTGGCAATGAAGAGCGGGAGGGCAATCTCCCTGCCGTGAGGGAACCAGTCTCCGAACACAGTGTGGACGTGCATATCCCAAAGCCCAGGGATAAGAAACTTGCCCGCGCCATTGACGTGAAGCGCGCCTTTGGGAACGCGTTTCGTTTTGTATATCCCTTTGATGTGCCCGTCCTGAACGATCACGGTGCGATGGGGTTGAGGAGGCGCGCCGGTGGCGTCGATCACTGTCACGTTTTCGATGATCAGAGGCGGGGCGGACACCTGCGCCCAACAGGCTGCGCACGCAAGTGCCGCGAACAGAAGCGTCCTCATAGTTCCCTCAGTTGTGGATGTGGGGGCTCTGCGCGGGGTTTTTCTTAGGCGCAGGCGGCGCCTTCACCACCTTCACCACGAAACGAACGGGAAGCTGTTTGGGCGGGTAGCAAGCGGCGTTGTCGCAAGCCTGGTATTTCAGTTGTCCGTGGAACTCATAGTTGCCGGGTAGCACACTGGCCAACGGCCTGACCATCACAGCGAGATCAAACTCTCCACTGTATACGCTGAGCTTTTCGTCGGGAGCGAAGGCAAAGCTCATCTGCTCGCCCTCAGGATAAGTGATGCGGCCCAGCACGATATCGGTGGGCGCGTCGAGTTTCAGCACGGTGGGAATCAGGTACTCCGCGCTGGGCTTGTTGGAATTAACGTGAAACCCGGAGGACACATGGAATTGCAGTTCCACGGTGTTCGGTTTGCCGCGCGTGACGGAGGCCAAGGGCGGGGGCGACAGGGTAACGGATGGGATCTTCTTGCCGGGAGGTTCCTGAGCCGGCAAGAGAACCGAGAGGAGACTGATGCCTAGAATCGTCTTGATGAGCGTGCTCAGCATGCGGTCGGGTTCCTCCCAATTTTGTATGTCTATTTCGGCGTTACCTTCGAGGCAATGATGGCCCTGATGTCGTCCTCAATCTCACTGCGGCTCTTAAGGCCGAACGCTCTCGCGGTCAACTTGCCATTGCGATCGATATAGAAGTTCTCGGGCAAGAACTGCACTCCGCCGTAGGCATCGCCGACAGATTCCTTCCCCAGCAAGACTGGGTAATTCACGCCCATCTCCTTGGCGAAGTCGGCTATGTCCTTGGTGCTGGCATCGTCCATGGCTACACCGACAATTTGCAGGCCCTGAGGTCCGTACTGTTTTTGTAGTTCGACGAACCAGGGCATCTCGATCTTGCAGGGGGCGCACCAAGTGGCCCAGAAGTTGAGCAACACGGCTTGGCCGCGAAAATCGGACAGTCGGGTGCTCTTGCCCTCGAGCGATTGCAGTGTGAAATCGGGAGCTGTGTCGCCTTTGGTTTGGGGGCCGGGAACGGAATTGTTCCTGGTCTTACGGGTCATGTTGAACCCGAACACCAGCATCAGAGAAACCACCATGGCCACCACGATAATGACAACCGGATCACGTTTCACGGGTCTACTCCCAACTACAGGGCAAAACGATTCAAGAAAGAAAGATAATTCGAAATGATGGTGAAGCGTCCGAGAACCAGAAGCACACCCAATGCGATTAGCAAAGCGCCGCTGAACACTTCGAGGCCATGCATGAACGTCTTAAATCGGCCGTAGAACTTCAGGAAACGCTCGATTGCAAATGAGGTCAAAAGGAACGGCACCGCCAGTCCCAGGGAATAAATGGACAGAAGGACGATTCCCTTGGTCACGGAATCCTGGGCAGCGGCAAACCCCAGGATCACGGCCAGAATCGGCCCCACACAGGGCGTCCAGCCGAAGGCGAAGGCGAAACCGATCAAGAACGCTCCGCCGGGAGTGCTTCCGCCTTTTACGTTGTGCAAGCGCTTGTCGGCGTAGAGAGCGTTGATGCGAAAGATCCCCGTCAAGTGCAAGCCGAACAGGATAATAACGACGCCTGCGACTTGAGCCAGACTGGATTTGTAGCGGGCGAGCAACTGCCCGACCTCGGTGGAGATGGCGCCGAGGGTAATGAACACGACGCTGAATCCTAGGATGAAGCTGACGGAGTTCAACATCATCTTGCGGAACAGCCGCGACTCTTGCGCCTTGATCTCCTCGACCCCTGCACCGGAAATAAGAGACACATACCCCGGCACCAGGGGCAGGACGCAGGGCGAGAGAAACGAGATCAAGCCTGCCACAAACGCGGCAATAGGAAGCGGAAGAGTTGCCATTTAGAGTTATTCTACCTTTCCGGAGGCGCAACGAGAGCGAATAACGGGTTGTGTCCCTTTATTGATTCGACGTTGGCCACGCAGAAAAGTCGCATCGCGCGAGGGTGACTCGGCCCTTTTTCAAACAGGCTGGTTCATGGTCGGGCTTTTTGTTTAGGCTTCCGAGCGGGAGGCGGCGGAGGCGAAGCGGGCGGCTGCAGTACGGTTGGGGCCTCGGCCAGGGCATTGCGGATGAAGCCCACGGGCACGCTGGCGGTCAGCAGGGCACGGTCCTTTTGCTGCTCGACTTGTAAGCTATCGAAGATAGCTTTGACGTCGGCATCGGTCGCGGAGGGTGCAGTGGCGTGATCCATGGCTTGAAACAGGTTGAGAAACGTGCTCAATTGTTCGGTCAGATGCTGGGCTTCTTCGTTACTTCCGGTGAAAGCAACCGCGCGCAGGTGCAGGGCGCGAATATAGCGGACCGAAGCGACCACGACCGCCGGCTGGGCAAAAAGAAAAGACAGATTGGTTGGAATTGAAGCCGCACGATCGGTACTAGGTTGAATCCTGAAGATGGTCCACGCAAGGCTGCCGAATGGAACCTGCGGGTAGTATTGCCGCAAAAGCGCAGGACCGCCGAAGGGAGATGCCAGTTTGCGCGAGCGGTCAACAATGCCGTGGATCACGCCGGGATCGGGGTGGTTGGACGCGGCGACTGTATCCACACCCAGGATCGCGACCCGTACGGTGCGATCTTCGACGGGGATGGTGTAAATTTCAATGGCGCGGTAGGTCTCGACCGAACGCGACAGATTGCTGAGGTATTCGCGGAAGCGCTCTCCCTGTATCTTGCCCACGAACACTTCGGAGAAACGGGCCTCGTTGGGTTGACCGGGGACGGCAGTGGCGATCGATTCAGGATAGTGAACCGCGATGGCGGCTTCATCCAAATCGCGTTCGAACTGAAAGCCGGTGGCGTTGATGAACCGTTCGTAATCTGGAGCGTGTGGCACTGGCGGCAGTTCACCAGTGATATCGGCCCGCCGCATCCATTGCAGATTGATGAAGGCAAATCCGTCGCCGGCAGGAAGAAGACGGGCCGGCTCGGGAGGGGCATGCTTGCGGAGCACAACCATCAGTGCCACGGCCGCAGCTACCAGGGCAACCGCTAAGAGGATGGGAAGGCTGCGTCGAATTCGCATGTCAGAATGGCGGGCGGCGAAGACACCGCTTACGGGAATTGCACGCAAGCCCGCCGGAGAAGGTCATCATAGCACCCAAAATGGCACCAAACAGGTGGGCCAGTCTGTGATTCCGGGAGAAAGCGAAACCGCCTCCTTGCACGTAAATTGCCGTTGTGATAACTTTTACAGTTGTCCCGGACAAGCGGAAGGGATCAAGGGGATCAATATGCCCGACGAGGGTGTGTGTCCCTGACTGCTGGCGTAGCTCAGCTGGTAGAGCATCTGATTTGTAATCAGAGGGTCAGGGGTTCAAATCCCTTCGCCAGCTCCAGGATCGGTTTTGCGGAAGGCAGGCGTTTTGCGCGGCGCGGCGTACAGGTTTCCCAACAGCACTCCATAAGGAAGCATTTCCAAGTGTGTGTGCGTGCGGACAGAAGTCTTGTTCGCACCTGGTTTTCTATTCTTGTTTATTCGCCGCAGTATTGTCTTCCGCGCAGACGTGGATCGACGGTGGGATCGCACTTGGCTACCGAGTTGATTTTTCTGCACAGGTGGGTGAGTGGTTAAAGCCAACAGACTGTAAATCTGTCCCTCCTAGCGAGGTACGAAGGTTCGAATCCTTCCCTGTGCACCAGGAATGATGTGAATCGCTTATACGCAGGACTGGCGGCATTCGTGGCTTTGGGAGTCTTGGCCTGGATGACCATCAGCGACCCACGGATTCGGCTGGCAACACTGGCGATCTTGGTGATGTTCGCAGTGAAGACATGGGTGCGTCGCAAGGACTTGGTGCACGGCAAGGGTAATGACTTCGAGCAATGAGCCGACATTGAATCGGTTAGCTGGTGTGAGCGAAGCGGGAGCTCGTAAAGGGTAGTGCGACAGAATTTGCCGATGTAGCTCAGTTGGTAGAGCACTCCCTTGGTAAGGGAGAGGTCATCAGTTCAATCCTGATCATCGGCTCCAGGATTTGGGAGTGGGAAGGGCGGGAGTAACTCAGTGGTAGAGTCACAGCCTTCCAAGCTGTTGGTCGCGGGTTCGATTCCCGTCTCCCGCTCCAGATATCGAGGCTGGCCTGATGGGCTTTGAGCAGGCGACGATCAAGGTTGAAAAGGAAAAGGAATACGAGGAACTGAAGAGCGCGGTGAGTCATGCCTTCAGTCCTGACCGGGTCGAGAAGTTTCTTGCGCGAGTGAATCGCGAAAGCGTGCGGGTGCGGGACTGGGATTCGGTGCTGACGAAACGCATCCTGGAACAGGTAGCCGAGGAGAAAGGCATTGCGGCGCGGCAGTTGTACGACGCGCTTCCGGTTTCGGACCAGGCGCAGATGCGCGAGTTTTATTTGTCGCAGGTGGAAGAAGTGGACGCGACGCTGCGGACCAAGTTTCAGAAGCTGTTTCGGTATTACTGAAGCAAAGCAGATTCCTCACCGCTGACGCGGTTCGGAATGACAAGGGTTTGAGCTAGCAGCTAAAAGCTAGGAGCTAAAAGCGAACATGGCGAAAGAAAAATTTGAGCGAAATAAGCCGCACTGCAACGTCGGGACGATTGGTCACATTGACCATGGCAAGACCACGTTGACGGCGGCCATCACCAAGGTGTTGTCCA